>NZ_JBDJMY010000025.1:0-59094 GCF_039674165.1 Stenotrophomonas terrae | reverse complement strand
CACCCCAACCCCTCTCCCGCAGGCGGGAGAGGGGCTTTGAGCGAAAGCGGGGCGCGTACCACGCGCGGCCTGCTTCGCTTACTGCAGCGTCACCCGCTTGCGGTTGTCGGCCGAGACACGGTCGATCAGCTTGTTGTACGGGTCGAAACCGGCTTCGTCGGGCTTCTGGTCGACGGTGACGGTGATGCTGGGGTTGGCTGCAGTGATGTGGTGGCGCTGCAGGTACAGCACCTTTTCATCGCGCTCCTTGCCGGAGGGGCCCTTGGCGAACACGCCTACTTCAATCCAGTCATCCAGCGTGCCCGGCGTTTCCTTACCCACGCCGTCGGCGTAACGCTTGTCCGCATGCAGCTGCAGGGTCACGTCGTAGCGGCCATCGGCGCGCTTCTTCGCGTTGGCCTCGACCACGCGGTTGTCGTAGAAGCTGATCTTCTCGAACAGGTCGGTGATCAAGGCCTGCTGCTCGGGTTTGGCTTCTGCACGGATGAACTGCAGCAGCTCGGCCGAGGTGGTGTAGGGCGGCTGCTGGAAGGCCTTGGCCTGGATGAAGCGGGCCAGTGCGCGGTTCAGGGCTTCCTCGCCCATTTCCTCGCGTAGGCGGTAGAACACCAGCGAAGCCTTTCGATAGTGGATGTACTGCTGGTTCTCGTTGCGATAGAGCGGCTGCTCCTCGACGTCTTCGCCACCGCGTTCGGCCAAGTAGCGATCCAGCTCGGTCTTCAGGAATTGACGCATTTGACCGCGGCCATATTCCTTCTCCATGACCATCAACGCCGAGTATTGCGACAGCGATTCGGTAAGCATCGTCGCCCCTTGGACGTTTGCACTGATTACCTGGTGTGCCCACCACTGATGAGCGGCTTCATGCGCGGTGACATAGAACACATAGTCAACATCGTCCTTGTCACGCAGGTCGGCAATGAAGCCGATCGATTCGGAGTAGGGAATGGTGTTGGCAAATGCCTGAGCGAAGCTTCCGGCATAACTGGGGAACTCAATCACGCGGAACTGCTTGTGTTGATAGGGGCTGAAGTTGGCCTCGTAATATGTGAGTGACTTCTGTACGGCCTCAATCATCCGGTCCACGTTGTAACGATGCTTGGCGTCGTAATAGATCTCGATCGGGATGTCCTTGTACGTGGCCTCCTTCACCTGCCAGCGTGCCGACAGGTAGGCGTAGAAGTTCAGCATCGGCCGGTCCATGGCGTAGCTGAAGCAGCGGCGGCCATCGCGTTCGAACTCCTTCTGCAGGTAGCCCGGTGCCAAGGCGATCTGGTCCGGCGCGGTGCAGATGGTGCTGCGGAAATCCAGCCAATCCGAATCGTTGGAGATGTAGGTATTGGCACGTGCGGCTTCATCCTCCAGCTTCGGCATGCGCGTCGGTTTGCCCAGGTCGCGCTTGCGGCGTTCGTTGCGGTCGCTTATCTCGGCACCGGTGTCGTAGCCGAAGGCCGGGAGCACGCGGCTGTTGAAGAAGCTGCCGTTGTCGACGATCTGGGTCTGCGCCTGGTCGGCGGTGATGCCGTTGGGATGGATGTCCACGGTGAAGCGGATATCACGTTCCTCGCCCGGCGCCATCGGCGTATCCAGATGGTAGATGCGGTAGCCCAGCTCCTCGTCGTGGGTGGTCAGCTTTGCGCCGCCCAGCTCGATGCTGGCAAGCGTGCTGTCATCGCCCATCGCGACGTGGATGTCGGGGATGGCGGCCGCATGCGTATTGCGCACGCGGTAGACGCCATCAATGCGTACCGACTGCGTCTCCGGATGCAGGTCGACCATGTTGTCGATGGCGACAATACGAGGCTGCGGCAGGTCCTTGTACTTGCGGTACTCACGCTCATAGCGGGCCTGGCGGTCCAGCATCTGGTCCGGCGAGACAAACTCGTTGCGGATGTTGGTACTCCAGTACAACCAACCGCCGCAGGCGATGAAGGCGAGCGTGGCGGCTGCCAGGCCTGCACCCAGCGGACCGCGCAGGCGCTGTTTGGCCAGGCGCAGGCGCTGCCGCCATCCCGAATCCACACCGCGTACCCACAAAGCCGCGCACAGCAACAACAAGGCCAGCAGGAACAGCGCCCAGTAGCCCTGGAAGGCCAACTGCCCGGTCAGGAAATGGCCGTAGCCGTTCATATCCGAGTACGGGGCGATCGGCCAGCTGCCGAAGTTGTACAGGTTCTGGGTGTAGTCCAGCATGCCCAGCACCGATTGCCCGATGAGCAACAGGATCAACAGGGCATAACCCATGAACTTGTTGTTGCTCAGCACCTGCAGCACCAGGGCCATGCCGCCCATCAGGATGTAGACCACCGAATCCAGTGCCAGCGTCTTCAGGTACAGCAGTGGCTCGATCTGGGTGTAACCCTTGCTCAGCTGGATGGCGATAGCGGTCAATCCACCCACGGCCTGGAAGGCAAATACGACGGCCACCAGGGTGAGGAACTTGCCCAGCAACGGCACCCAGTTCGGCACTGGCATGGCATCGCTGATGCCGGCGATGCGCGCGCTGCGCTCACGCCAGACCAGTTCGCCGGCGTAGAACAGCACGATGATGATCAGTAGGAAGCTGAAGCTGCCCTGCAGGGCTTCCAGCATCTGCGAGGTCACAGGCCAGCTGGGCGTGCCGTACATGGTGCGGCGGTGCAGGGCAGTTGGGATGAAATTGGCCATGCCCAGCACCAGCAACACCAGGAACGGTGCGCTGCGGAACACGCCTACGGCATCGAATCCGACCTGACGCAGCAGCTGCCGCCAACCGGTGGCGGCGTTGAAGCTGGGCGTGACTTTGGGTGCAACCACGGTGCTGCGCTTGCCGTCGGTGGTGGCAGTGCTGGTGATCTTCTTGCCACGTCTGCGGCCGGTGCCACTGCGCTCGGTGCGGAACAAGGCAAAGGTCGCGGCGAACAGCGCGCCAGTCACCGCCAGCCACAGCACGCGGTTTTCCAGCAGATAGCCGCTGAAGGCGGGCAGGCCGGTGTTGCGTTCTTCGGCCGACCAATAGCGCATGGCTTGGCTCATCGCACGCATGCCGAGCGGATCGAGCAGCGAGGCGATCCGCATATTGTCGATATCGGCCAACAGGACGCGGCTGACGCCATACAGCACAAAGAACACGATGACGCCGATGTACACCCACAGGATGTTGCGGGTGGTCACCGCCAGCAGCGACAGCAAGGCGGTGGTGAACAGCACGTTCGGCACCACCATGAACGCGAACGCCCACAGGTAGGGCCGCAGCGATACCGGGCCGAGCCGGGCGGCATCGATCCACGGCATGAACTGGGCGATGAACAAGCCCGCTGCGATGATCGCGTACATCAGCAGGCTGGCCAGCAAGGCAGCGCCGAGCCGGCCCAGCAGGTAGTCACGGCGTTTGATCGGGCTGGAGAACACCAGCTCGGCGGTGCCCAGCTCGAAGTCGCGCAGCAATGCATTGCTGACGAACAGGGTGACCACCAGCAGACCGATCAGGGTGAAGGAGGTCATGAGGGTGGTGATCACCGACGGTGCATTGCGATGCACATTGCCGATGCCGCCACCGATCTGCACCGCATCACTGGACGCGGCGCCAAAGGCCAACAGTGCGAACAGAGCCGCAAGCAGCCACAGCAGGGGAGAACGCAGCTGCTCACGCAGCTCGAAGCGCAGGAAGGCGAGGGTCATGGTCGTCTCCGTCAGGCGGCCTGCGCCTGCAGGCGCAGGCGCTGGAAGTAGACGTCCTCAAGACCAGGTGCCACCGGCTCGAAGCCGGCTTCCGGGCAGCTGTCGGCAAATACATGGATTACCGGATTGCCGCCAACCAGACGGGTCGACAGCACGGTGAAGCGGCTTTCGTAGCCCGGCAAGGCTGCCTTGGCCACCTGCTTGCGCCATACCTGTGCCTGCAAGGCATTGATGGCGTCAGCCGGGCGCCCGGTCAGCAGCACCTCACCCTTGTTCATGATGGCCATGGTCGGGCACAGGTCGGTCACGTCCTCGACGATGTGGGTGGACAGGATCACCGCCACGTTCTCGCCGATTTCGGCCAGCAAATTGAGGAAGCGGTTGCGTTCCTCCGGGTCCAGGCCGGCGGTGGGCTCATCGACGATGACCAGTTGCGGATTGCCCAGCAATGCTTGGGCAATGCCGAAGCGCTGGCGCATACCGCCGGAATAGGTGCCCAGCTTGCGCTTGCGTGCATCCCACAGATTGACCTGTTGCAGCAGGGCCTCGACCACTTCCTTGCGCTGCTTGCGCGCGGTCAGGCCCTTGAGCACGGCGAAATGATCGAGCAGGTCGAGCGCGCTGACCTTCGGATAGACGCCGAAATCCTGCGGCAGGTAGCCGAGTTTGCGCCGCAGCGCGTCCTTGTCGCGCAGGATGTCGATAGTGGCGCCATCGGCGGTGGTCAGGGTGGCGCTGCCCGCATCGGCTTCCTGCAGGGTGGCCAGGGTACGCATCAGGGAGGACTTGCCGGCGCCATTGGGGCCAAGCAGGCCGAACATGCCGCGGGGAATGTCGAGATCGACGTTTTTCAGTGCATGTACGCCATTGGCGTAGGTTTTCGACAAACCACGGATCTGCAGCATGTGACAGGGCCTCTCCTTGGATAATGACCGCAACAGTGTGCTTCGGCCGTGCTTTCGGCAATGCGCCGGAAGTCACTAGGTCCAGGGACTGCGGCAGGGCCGGAATGTGACCGGCGGGCTCAGTTGGGGAGACGGGCTAAGTTGTAGGAGCGGCGTAAGCCGCGAAGCTCCCGCACCAGCAGATTGCGCGAAACCCTTTTCGCCAACATCGCCAACATCGCCAACATCGCCAACATCGACAGGTTCGTCAGCTTCGCGGCTTACGCCGCTCCCACAAGGGCAAGGCAATGGCCTTTGCCCCCTCCCTTTTGCGCAGCAAAGGGGAGGGCTGGGGAGGGGTTGGCTTTGCGCTGTTGGATGTGTGGCTTCGCGGCTTACGTCGCTCCCACAAAGGCAAGGCAATGGCCTTTGCCCCCTCCTTTTTGCGCAGCAAAGGGGAGGGTTGGGGAGGGGTTGGCTTTGCGCTGTTGAATGTGTGGCTTCGTGGCTTACGCCGCTGCAGCAGCTCTTGGCGCTGAGGTATTGCCAGGAACGCTTCTGCCGAGCATGGCTCGGCACTACGTTACGGTGCGGGCGCTTCGTAGAGCTCCAGCGGCAGGTCGTCGGGGTCGGCGAAGAAGGTGAAGCGGCGGCCGGTGAATTCGTCCACGCGGATCGGCTCGCAGACCACGCCTTCGCGCTGCAGGTGCGCGACCACATCGTCCAGCTGCGCCACCCGGAAGGCCAGATGGCGCAGGCCACGGGCTTCCGGCCGGCTGGGGCGTGGCGGCGGGTTGGGAAAGGAAAACAATTCCAGCTGGCTGCCATCGGCCAAGCGCAGGTCCAGCTTCCATGAATCACGCGCGCTGCGGTGGTTCTCTGCAATCACCTCAAGCCCAAGAATGCGTACATAGAAATCGCGTGACCGCGCATAGTCCGATGCGATCACCGCCACATGGTGGATGCCACCCAGCAGGTTCATCGCGCGGCATCCCGCCAGCGTCGGGCGATATCGATGGCCAGCGCGTACGGCTCGGGTTCGTTGCGGTTGCTCAGCACGATGACCGTCAGCTTCTGTTTGGGGTAACGCACGATCACATTGCGGAAGCCGATGCTCTCGCCGCTGTGCCACAGCGCATCGCCGTTGATGCGCCAACCAAAGCCATAGAACGGTACGTCGGGCTCCTTGGTCGGGGTTGCCGGGTTGAAGGCAAGCTGCAGCGAGCTGGCCTTCAACAGGCGCTCGTCATACAGCGCCGCATCCCACTTGGCCAGGTCATCAATCGAGGAATAGATGCCGCCATCGCCGAGTACCGCGCTGGTGGTGCTTTGATCGGTGCGCTGCCAACGGCCATCGATCTGGCTGTAGCCATACGCGCGGTTGGGTACTTCATCCACGCCATCCTGGTGGGCGTAGCTATTGCTCATGCCCAGCGGCAGGAAGATGCGCTGCCGCAGGAAGCTGGCAAAGTCGGTGCCCGACGCCTTGCCGACGATCAGTGCGAGCAAGGCATAACCACCATTGCTGTAACGGTAATCGCTGCCCGGCGCGAAGTAGCTGCGGTCCTGCTTCTCCAGCAGATGCAGCACGTCGATGTCATGCACCTGGCGGCTGTCGGCCGGGTCCATCAGATCTTCGTAATCGATCAGGCCACTGGTATGGCTGAGCAGCTGGCGCAGGGTCATCGTGTCGGCCACGGCTGGCAGGCTGGGCAGCCATTTCTTCAGCGGGTCGTCGATACCCAGCTTGCCGTCCTCGGCGAGCAGCAGGATGGCGGCGGCGGTGAACTGCTTGCTCACCGACGCCAGGCGGAAATTGCTGGCCGGGGTGACCGCGGTGCCGTCTTCCAGCACCGCCAGCCCATAGCTGCGGCGGAATGCGGGCTGGCCGTCCTTCAATACCAGCACCGAGGCGCCGGGGACCTGGCCGTCATAACGCTGCATCAATGCGTCGATGCCGGGATCGGGCGGGGCCAGTGGCGCCGCGGCGGCCAAGCTGGAACACACCAGACTGGAGCACGCGAACAGGCATAGCAGGGCGAGTCGGGGTTTCCAGCGAGGCATGGTGGCTCCAAGGTTGGTGATCAGGCTTTCTTGCTGGCGATCCAACGGTCGATCTTGGCTTCCAGGATGTCCAGCGGCATGGAGCCATCCTTGAGGATCTCATGATGGAATTCGCGCGGATCGAAGCGTTCGCCGAGTTCGGCCTTGGCCTTTTCGCGCAGCAGCCGGATCTTGATCTCACCGACACGGTACGCCAACGCCTGGCCCGGCAAGGCCATGAAGCGCTCGACTTCCGAGGCGGCATCGGCAGCCGGGATGTCGGCGTTCTTGACCATGTAATCGGTGGCCTGCTGGCGGCTCCAGCCAGCGCCGTTGAGGCCGGTGTCGGCCACCAGCCGCACGGTGCGCAGCAAGGTGGTCTGCAGGTAACCGAGCTGATCGTACGGGTCGCTGTACAGGCCCAGTTCCTGGCCCAGTGATTCGGCGTACAGGCCCCAGCCTTCGACATAGGCGACATCACCGCCGAGGCGACGGAAGCGCGGCAGCGCGGTCAGCTCCTGCTGCGCGCCAAGCTGGTAATGATGGCCGGGAATGGCCTCATGCAGGTATTGCATGGTCACCGCCCAGCGCTTGCGCGAGGGCAGGTCACTGGTATTGACGTAGAGAACGCCCGGTTGCTGGCCATCGGCGCTGCCGGGCTGGTAGCTGGCGGCGCTGGAGGTGGCGGCGCGCTCGGCCTCGACGGCCTTGATTTCCAGGCGGGCCTTGGGCCGCTCGTTGAACAATGCCGGTACCGCAGCGTTCACCCGGCGGCCTGCATCGGCGTAACTGGCCAGCAGGGCATTGGCGTCGCGGAACACGAACTGGCGGTCATTGCGCATCGCGTTGAAGGCTTTCTGCTGCGAACCACGGATCCTGGCCTGCTTCATCACCGTATCGATGCGGGCCTGCAGGTCTTTCACCTCCTGCTCGCCCAAGGCGTGGATTTCTGCCGGCGAGCGTGCCGGTGAGGTGGTGCTGGCAACGTTGTGCGCATACCAGGCGCGGCCATTGGGCAGCGCGGCCATGCCGTCGGTGCTGCGTGCGGCGGCCATGTATTCGGTGGCGATGAAACCGCGCAGCGAGCGGTAGGCCGGCATGATCCGGTTCTCGATCATGCGCTTGTACTCGGCAGTGAGCCTGGCCTTGTCCTCGGCGGAAAAATCCGCCGGCATGTTGCGGATGGGGCCCCAGAACAGGCTTTCCTCGGCGCTGGGTTTGATCACTGCATCAAGCTGCGGCAGTACTTTTTCCATCAGTGCGCGCGGCTGCACCACGCCGGCGGCCTTGCCTTCGCGCATGTTGGCGATGGCCTGATCGAACAACGGCGGGATGCCGAGCGAGCGCCTGGACCAGTTTTCATAGTCCTTGACCGTACGGAAGGGCTGCGCACCGGCGCCGGAGCCGAGCACGGCGATGATGCTGGACAGGTTGTAGTACTGGTTGATCGGCAGCATCCAGGTCGGGTACTGCTCGCCGGCCAGCGAGACATGCGCATCGCGCACGAAGATCTCGTAGCTGAGCAGGTCCTGGCCCTGCAGGCCGGTGGCGCCGACGGCTTCGACCTTGCCCAGCCATTCGACCATGAAATCGTGTGATTGCTGGCGCGAGGCCGCGGACAGGAAGTTGGGCAGCTGGTCGTTGTAGCGCGGGTCGCCCTGGAAGGTGGCCTGCAGCGGGTTCAGCCGCATCGAGGCATCCCAATACTCGTCATAGATGCGGTTGAGCTTGGCGGCGTTGTCCTGCTTGATCGGCAGCGGCACCGCTGCGGGCCTGCGAGGGGCTGCGCGTGGCGCCGCACGCGGCGTGCTGCGGGCGCCGGCTGCGCGGCTCTGCGGCGCGGCTTGGCGCTGGGTTTTCTTCTTGGCGGCCTCGGCAGGCGCTGCAACGGGCAGCATCATGATCGAGGCAATGGCGAGCGCAAGCAGGCGCAACGGGCTGGAAGACATCAGGTGTTCCGCAAATACATCGACCCGGGAGCTTGCCCGATATCGGCGGTGACGACCAGCCGTGGCGTGGATGAACACGCGCAGCTTATACAGCTTGGGTTGTGTCCCATGCCCTGCGGCAATGCCTGCAGGGCATGAGCAGGGCTCAGCGGTCGCCGGCGCGGGTGAACGGCACGCTGTCCGGGGCTACCGCACCGCCGGAAATGATGAAGCTCATCGCCTGGTCCACGGTCCAATCGGTGGGCGTGAGCAGTTCCACTGGCACGATTTCCAGGTAACCCGAGGTCGGATTGGGAGTGGTGGGCACATACACGGCGGCCAGCTCGCGGCCGGTGCCCTGCTCGGTGATGACCCGGGTGACAAGGCCGATGGACTTCATGTCACGGTGCGGGAAGTCGATCAGTACCACGCGCTGGGTGCTGCCGGGCTTGGTCTGCAGGATGTCCAGCAGCTTCTTGGCGCTGTCGTAGATGATGCTGGCCAGCGGGATGCGGCGGATGACCGCGCCGAACCAGCGCAGCAGCTGTTGGCCGATGACCTTGCGGCTGAGGATGCCGACCAGCAGGATCACCAGCAAGGTGGCAAGCAGGGCAATGGTGTCCTGCATCCATACGGCCTCGACCCAGCCCAGGTAATCCGGAAACGAGGCGGCAATCCGCTCGGACAGCGGAACCACCAGCGGGCTGCTGATGCCCGAGAGCAGGACGAACACGAACTTGACGACCACCCAGGTCAACCAGATCGGCAGCAGGGTCAGCAGGCCGGTAAGGAAAAGACGTTTCAGGGAGGGACGGGGGGCGGGGGAGACGGCTTCGGGTGACATCGCGCAATTGTAGCGGTCGGCTGTCAGCCGCATACGTGCGGCCAACGCCCGGAACAGCTGCGTTCAGAGAAATCTGTGTTGCCGCAGTGACTCAGTCGGCCTTGCGGGCATCCGGCTTGAGCCGCACGTAGACCTGCTTGCGCACCCGCGCCACCACCTCACCCTTGGCGTCGAGCACTTCGTTCTCGAACCAGTGCAGGTATTTGCCGCCGCCGGCAGTGGCCGCCCGCACTTCATCCAGGGTGGCCTCGTCCAGCCGGAACTCGGTCCACACCACGCCACGGCCGGGCTTGAGGAACTCGATGGCGCCGGCCTTGTCCCAGACGAAGTAGCGGCTGCCCATGTTCTGCAGCAGGCACAGCATCCAGAACGGATCGGTCATCGCAAACAGGCTGCCGCCAAAGTGGGTGCGCACGTAGTTGACGTTCCACGGCCGCTGGCGCAGCTCGACCCGCACGTAGCGGTAGTCGGCGCTGATGTCGGTGACATGGATGCCGGCAAACAGGAATGGCGGCCACAGGTTGATGCCGCGGCGGAACAGGCTGGCTTTCATCGTGAAGGCGGATGCACGGGGGAGTTGGAGTCTAACATCCGCAGGCGTATGGAAAGGCTAGTTGGGCCAGGGCGGGGCGATCCGGTAGCCGTCACGGCCGGCTTGTTTGGCCTGGTAGAGGGCGCTATCGGCCGCTTCGAACAACCGCGCCGGGCCGTCATCCAGGCCCGGCAACACCGTGCACAGGCCGATGGTGACGGAGGTTTTGATCTTGCTGTGATGGGCCTTGTCCACCGGAATGCTGAGCTGCCGGATCTGGCTGATCAGGGATTGCACCAGTTGCTCGGCCCCGGCCGGCGGCGTGTCGGGCAGGATCAGCGCGAACTCATCGCCACCAAAGCGCGCGGCCAGATCACGCGGGCGCCGCGCTACTTCCTCGATGGTGCGGCCCAGGTGACGCAACAGGCGGTCGCCTACCTGGTGCCCATAGGTGTCATTGCAGGCCTTGAAGTGATCCACGTCGATCAGCAGCAGGGTGAGCGGGCGTCCGCTGCGGCGTGCCGCATCGTTCTCCCGACGCAGGGTTTCCTCGAAGCGCATGCGGTTGGCCAGCCCGGTGAGCGTGTCGCGGTTGGCTTGCCGGCGCCAATAACGCATCTGCCAAAGCGTCCAGACCCCCATCATGGCGGCAAAGCCCATCGTCGCCGAGACCGGTTCGAACCAAAGGTTGGCACCGTGCAGCAGGCCCAGGCTCAGCAGCAGCGGAACCGGTATGGCCAGCACGCCCAGCAGCCAGCGCCAACGGAAGCGGGAGGTGATGGCGAATGCGGCAAACGCCACCAGCAACGCGCTGATCGCGATCTGTGCGGCGGCCGGCAGGGTGGTGATGGCATTGCCGGCCAGCAGCATCGAGGCGACATTGGCCTGGTACTCGCTGCCGCTCATCCAGCTGTCGTGGGAGGTGGGCGTCAGCAGGCGTGGGGCGATGCCATTGGCTGTCATGCCGACGATCAGCAGCCGCCCCTTCAGCAGACTTGCCGGTACCCGGCCTTCCAGCACATCCACATAGGACAGCTGTGGAAAGCTGCCGGGTGGCCCTGCGTAGCGCAGCCGCACGTAGTTGTCGCGATGCCACTGGTAGGGGGAGCGGGTGCTGGCGGCGGGGTTGGTCAGGCCGGGCAGCGGCTCCTGCACGCCAGCCAGGGCCGCTCCCAGGGCCAGCCAATGCGGCGAGCCGATACCGGCCTTCAGGTAGATGCCACGGGCCACGCCGTCGGCGTCGATCTCGATATCGGTATGCGCCAGACTTGCCGAGGCCTTGGTAATGGCAGGCACCGGCAGCAGTTCTTCCGGCACGGCCTCGTCGCTGGGCGGCGCGGCCAGTACCGGCAGCACCACGCGTCCGTTGCGGCTGATGGCCGCCGCCAATGCCGCGTCCTGGCCGGCATCGTTGCGGTCGGCCTCCGGCAGCATCAGGTCCAGCGCGACGCGCTCTGCCCCGGCGTGATGCAAGCGGTCGAGCAGTTGCGCATGGGTGCTGCGCGGCCATGGCCATTGGCCCAGCTGCTGCAGGCTGCGATCGTCAATGGCGATGATCGCAAGGCGCGGATCGGGTGGGTACTCCCACTCGCCGGTCAGCAGGTCGTAGCTGGCGACGTCCTGCTGCCAGAACACGCGCCCATGGCTGGCCCAGGCCGCCAGCAGGCTGCAGCTGAGCACGAACAGCAGGCGGAAGTGCCAGCGTGGCCGCAGCGGTCTCACAGGGCGAGCAGCAACAAGGCGCCAGCGCCGAGGCCATAACAAAGCCGGCACGACAGTTGGATCTGTTGCGGCGTCGAGAACATGCCGGCATAGCCGTCATCGGCGATGCTCTGTACGCGGACGTGCAGGTTGCCGCCGCGCCATGGGCGCTTGAGTGAGACTTCGGGGGCATCGGTCTGCCGATCCAGCAGCAGGCGCGAGAAATCCGCATCGCGTGCAATCTGCACCCGGTAATGGCCGGCGTCGCCGTCGGCCGGCCAACGCAAGGTGAGTTGGCCTTTGTGCACCGTGTCCGACTGCAGTGGCGTCGCCAGCGGTGCATCACTGAGCTGCAGTGGCAAGGCCTGGCCATAGCGGCCGGGCGCGCCCTGCGCATCAAGCGAAGCCACGCGCCAGAAATACCCACCCGCCGCCAGCGGGTGGCTGATGCGCAATTGCTGGCTGCGGCTGGTCTGTTCGATCAACGGCTGCACGAACGCGGGGTTGTCGGCGACCTGCAGGACCGTGCCGGTGGCATCGGCAACCTTGGCCCATTCAAAACGTGGCTGCAGCTGATGCAGGGTCTGGCCGTGTGTCGGCGCAAGCGTCAGCGGTGCAGGCAGGCCTTCTGGGACGGAAAAATCACGTTCGGCATCCAGGCCTTCGACGCCATCGGCGTCGACTGCGCGTACCAGCAGGCGCAGCTGGCCCGGCGGCAGGGTGTCGATCTGGATCTGTGGCGCGCTGACCTCGCGGGCAAACAACTGCACGTCGGGTGCGGCTGCCAACACGATTTCCACCCGGTAACGTGTAGCGCCATCTACCGGCTGCCATGCGGCCAGCAAGGGCAGCGGTTGCAGGCGCAGCTGTGACTCCAGCAACGCGGGCGGCGCCGATAGTTTTTGTTGTTGAGTAGGGGCGGTGCCAGTCGCACGCACCAAGGTGGCATGGCCAGCATCGATCACCCGCTGGCCACCTTGATTGCCGACCTGCACATGACCCTCGACGACTTCGGTGCTTGCCGGGCTGTTCTCGTCACCGGCGTTGACCCGGAACAAGGTGCCGCGCACGCTGCTGGTCGCGGTGGGGGCGGTGATGATGTAACGCGATGCTGGCCCGCGCGCTGGTGTCACCTGGCTGCTGCTGCGCCCGCGTTGCAGGCGGATGCGGGTGTCGACCATGCCGGTGGCGCCATAGCTGCTGAGCTGATCCAGCTGCAGCTGGGAGTTCTCGCGCAGTTGCAGGCGTGAGTCATCGGCAAACCCCAGCGTGACACTGGCATCGTCGCCGGTCTGCACACGGCTGCCGATGGTCAGCAGCATGCCGGCCTGCAGCGGGCGGGTGCCATTGACCGGGTCGCTTGCCTCGGCGTGGCCGCGCATTGCCAACACCCTTGCTGGCGCTGGCTGCACGCGCAACCAGCTGATCGGGAAGCGCAGGTTCTGGCCGGGCGCAAGCCGATACGGGTCATCTATCTGATTGTGTGCCTGCAGCCGTTGCCACGGCACATCGGCCTTCAGGTAACGCGCGCCCAGGTCCCACAGGGTATCGCCGGGGCGGGCGCGGTAAGTCCAGTCCTGCGCGCTGGCGACCGTCGCCCAGCAGAGCAGAAAGGCAGCCAGCAGCAGTTGCAACAACGAGGGGCGAACGTTGGTATTTCTCACGGCGACTTTGATTCCGAAAGCGCGTGTCCGTTACGCTCACATCGTGCAGGCTGCAATCTCATACGCATCCTATCCCCTGGCCGTGGCAGGCACCACGGCGGGATCATCCTTGTATGAGTCGTCCATTTCCGTGCGATTGACACACAAATTGAGCTGTCTGGAAACAACTCAGAACAGCAGCGAGGACATCTTGCGGCGGTAGCGACCTACCAGGTCTTCGTCCTCGATCACGCGGAAGGCATCGATCAGCGCTTTCTTCGGCAGGCTGTCACGGAAGCCGCGATCGATCCGCAGCATTTCAATGAACTGCTCCAGCGCGGCTTCATCTTCGCCGGCCAGCAGATGCTGGATGCCCAGCAGGTAACGGGCTTCCAGATCATTGCCGTCCGCCTGCACGCGCGCGGCCAGCACATCGGCCGCCGGTGCGTCCTGCAAGGCTGCGGCAAAGTCCAGGCGCGCGCGTGCGCGGATGGCGCGGTCGTCGGTGGCGAGGTTGGCGGGCAGGTTGTCCAGCAGCGGCCCGGCTTCACCGGTGGCACCGATCTTGAGCAGGGCCAGGGCAAGGTCGAGCTTGAGTTCGTCCTTGTCGGGTTCGGCGCTGATGGCCTCACGCAGTGCGGCTACTTCGGCCTGCGGATCCAATGGCAGCGCCTGGACTTCTTCCTCGACAGCAGCGGCCTCGGCCGGCACCACGCCGTGTTGGGTGAGAAATTCGCGCAGCTGGCCCTCCGGCATAGCGCCGGGGAAGCCATCAACGATCTGCCCGTCCTTGATCAGAAAGACGGTCGGCACCGAGCGGATCTGGAAGGCGGCAGCAATCTGCTGCTCCTTGTCCACGTCGACCTTGGCCAGCTCGAAGGCGCCGTTGTATTCACCGGCGAGTTTTTCCAGGAGCGGCCCCAGGCTCTTGCACGGCCCGCACCAGGTTGCCCAGAAATCCACCAGAACAGGGGTCTGCGAGGATTTCTGCAGGACCTCGGCTTCGAAGGTTTCGGTGGTGGCCTCGAAAACGTGGGGAAGATCGCTCATGGCTGACTACGTTGCTGACAGGAACCCCCTTTATGGCGACGTTGGGGCAGATTCTCAACCGCCAGAGGTACTGGAGCGGCGTTTTCGGCGCGGGAGGCCTGTGCTGGCTGGCTTTGCGAGATTGTTGATGATGGAGGCCTGGCGTTGGGGGCTACGGGGGCTTTGGGGGCTTCGGGGCTTCGGGGCTACGGGTAACGCCCCTGCCGAGCATGGCTCGGCACTACGCTTCTGCTCCCTCCCTTTGGCCGTAGGCCAAGGGGAGGGTTGGGGAGGGGTGGTTTTTAGGCCGGTAGATGTTGCCTGGCTAGCAGCTGCCCATCGTGTGCGCGATCGGATTGCTGGGCACGCCCCTGCCGAGCATGGCTCGGCACTACGCTTCTGCCCCCTCCCTTTGGCCGCAGGCCAAGGGGAGGGTTGGGGAGGGGTGGTTTTTTAGGCCGTTAGATGTTGCCTGGCTAGCTTCTGCCCATCGTGCGATCGGATTGCTGGGCACGCCCCTGCCGAGCATGGCTCGGCACTACGCCTACGCATGAAAAACGCCGCTTCTGCGGAGAGAAGCGGCGTTCTGGTTGCTTCAGCGCTGAGCCGTCGCGGCAGGCTCAGGGGTGGCTGGCGGGTTCCTGTGCCGGTGCCAGCGGCACCGTCACGGCGGCCGGGGCCACGCTGGGCGCGGCCGGCAGGCTCAGCTCGGGGTTGATCTGCTGCGCCTGCAAGGCCTTGATCTGCTGGTTCAAGGCTTCCAGCTGGGAGTTGGTGGCGCGCAGGTCCGTGCTCAGCGCTACCGCCTGCTGCTTGCGCTCCTGCAGGGCATTGCTGACCTGCAGCGACTGCTGGCGCTGCTGCTCTACTTCCTGCTGCAGCCCGCGCAGGCGGCGTTCGTTCATGGCGACCAGCTTCTCGCTATAGGCCTTGCCGGCCTGCAGGCGCACGGTGTCCAGGTAGACCTGGGCCAACTGCTTGGTCTGGTCGGCGAAGGTGAGGTAGAGGCTCTCGGCGTTGTCCACCGACTCGGTACGGATCACCCGCCAGAATTCCTTCTCATGGAACAGGGCCACGTAGTAATTCAGGGAATCGGCGTGGAACAGCAGGCTGGCGCCGTAGTTGCCGTTGTAGGTGGTGCGCAGTTCGGTGAGGGCGTTGCTGCCCATCAGCCGTTGCAGTTCGGCCACGGTATTGCCCACGGCGCTGTCTTCGCTGTTGGCGGGGGCGGCCGGTACCTCGGCCTCACCGCGCTGCCAGCGCCCGGCCATTGCAGCGGGGGCCGTGAGCAGGCCGACAACAAGCAACAGCGCGCAGCCAAGCCGGCTCGGAAGCATCTCGATCCTTCTCATAAGTCCTCGTAATTCCCCCGAACTGCGATGGTCGTCGCATTTAATGAATGCGCCGGTTTCGGACCCGAGCATAGCACGCGATTTGGCGGCGAAAAGGCCGGTGGTGTGGGCGTTTCCCTTGTTTGGGAGGGCGCTCATTCGACCAGTTGGCTGCGGCCGCATTGGATCGACTGCATATGCACGTCGGTGCGGCCCAGCTGCAGCCCCAGCACGTCGGACAGCAGGTTCGACAACAACTTGCCGACGCCATCAAGCAAGGGCCGCAGCAGGTTGTCCACCACCGGCTTGAGCAGCAGGCACAGCACGCTGCTGCAGCTGCCACTGCCGGTGACCGGGTTGTAGCTGCCGTTGCCGCTGAGCCCGCCGGGTTTGGTCTGCAGGTATTTGGCCAGCGAATTGCTTACGCAATCATTGAAGCCCAGCCCGGCAATCAAACCCTGGCAGGAAGTCAGCCCGAGCACGTCGAGCAGGCCGCCGATCAGGTTGGGCTTGCTGAGCGTGGTTTCGTAGAGAAAGCCCTGCCAGACCTCGCCCTGCACTTTTTTCGGCGTGCAGCCCAGAACCCAGCTTTCGCAGGTGGGTATTTCGGTGACCCAGCTGCCCAGCGGCGGCAGGTTGGCGGCGGCATTGCCATTCTGCAGCGCCTGGACCACGGCGGCAGGCTGGTACAGGCCGTTCTTCTGGGTGGCTTCCAGGTATTGCACGGCCAGGTCCTTGGCTGCGGTGCCGCTGTTGCCCTGCGGGGTGAACAGGGACTGCACCGTACCGAGCAGCACATCGACCAGGTCTGATACCAGCTTGCCGACTTTCAGATCGTTGGGTTTGACCGTGCCGGTCTGTCCTTCGCTGAGGATCAGCTGGTCGCGTTGTGACAGCGCTTCGAGGATTATTTTCTTGGTGAGTACGTCGCGGCCGAGCAGGCTGACCAGTGATTCGTCAGCGAGCCCGGTGCGGCACAGCTCGCGGGTCGAATTCCATGGCGTGGTGGCCTTGCCGATGCAGACGTTGGCGATGGCGCTGGTGACGTCGACGGTGGCAGTAGCCGGCTGGCTGCTGCAGTCGATCGCGGTGAGTTGCCCGTAGCCATCGATCACATCGATATAGGTCGGCAGTTTGATACGCGTGCCCAACCAGTTCAGCACCGCGCCGAGTGCGGGAATCCGTTGCGAGTCGATATCCAGGAACAGCCGTACCTGGCTGTTGTAGGCGGTGCTGCCCACCGGGCCGATGGCGATCGAGGCCGGTTCGACAATGCTGGCCTTGGCCTTGAGCAGGCCGAGCAGATCCAGTTGCGGGACTTCAACGGCATGTTTGGAGTTGGCGATGGAAATGCTGGTGCCGAGCAGATCCAATGCATTCAGATCCACATCCAGGGCGCCGCTGGCTGCTTCGCTGCCGCCTGCCACCTTGGCGAACAGGCCGCTGCTGCTTCCATTAGAACCCAGTTGCACAAGTACATCGCTGATGCCGGCGCCGAGCAGTTTCTGCTGCAGCAGGCGCAGATCAACACCGGCGACGCCTTGCTGGCTGGCCAGCGAGGCCATCACTTCCAGCAGCTTGCCAACCGACACCTGTTTGGCGGCCAGCAGATTGTTGAAGTCACCGACGTTGATGTCGGTGGCGACCGGGATGCCCAAGGCCTGCAGCAGGCCGCGCGGGGTGATCTTGACGTTGGCCAGGCCCTGGTAACTGGCGATCTGGGTCTGGGTCAGATCGACCCCGACCAGGCGCAGAATCCCCTGCAGCGGCGCATTGCTGTTGGTGTTGAGCAGACGCGAACCTACGCTGAAGGCGGCCTGCGGTGGCATGCGGCGGGCAACAGCGGTTGCGCTGATGCGGGGCAGGGAAGTGAGCTGGCCCAGGAACGGCACCGATTGCCGCGAGGCAGTGACCTGCACCGCGTTCAAGGGACGGCTGCTGGCAACCCCGACAAAGCGCGCGCCCGGCGCCAGCTCGGCGCCCCAGTAGCCGCAGCTGATCGCCAATTGACCGCCAAATTGATTGTCGACCAAGGCATTGCTGCGTGCTGCCAGATTGTCCTTGTAATCGGTGGTGCACTGCTCCAACCGTTGTGCGCCGGCCATTGCGGCCAGGTCGGCGGTTTTCTGTACGTCACGCTTGCTCCAGTACAGATAGCCCACTTCTATCAGGCCCAATATCACTACCAGCCCGAGCAGCAACAGCAGCATTGGCAGCCCCGCGCCGCCACGTTGATGCGCGCTGTGCGGGAGATCGCGGAGCGCGCGTGACAGGCGGGACGAAGACGGGCGCGGGCTGTGCATGGTAGGCCTCAGCGGCTGCCGCCGCCTTGCTTGGAATTGGGGAGCGCGGCTTCGAAATACTCGGGAATGGGATGGTCAAAACTGTTGAGGTAGCGCTGGTAACTGCGGCTGGCGGCCTCGCCGAGCATCGGCAAGGCGGTGCCTGCACGGCTGCCATCGGCCTGCATGCGCAGCAGGTCGCGGGTGGTGTCGCCGATCTGCGAACGGGGCAGGTCGACAACGGCGGTGCTTGCTGCCGTGACCGCCGCAGCGCTGGCGTTGTTGTCGCTGGTATTTGCAGTGGGCGCGGTGCCATCGGACATGCGTTCGATCAGCGGCGCGTGCTGCGCTGCTGCGGGTGTCGTGCTGAGCGCGGCAATCAGCACGGCAGCGGCAAGGGCTGCGGATCGGATCATGGTGTTGCCTCCTGCGCGGTGGACGTGGAAGGACTGAAACGGTCCAGCATCGAACCGGGAGGACGTGAGGCGTGGGCGGCATCGGCGCGTTGCTGTGCGGCCAGCGTGGTGCTGTTGGCCAATGGCGCGGCTGCAGCGTTGGACGCCGCCACCGCTTGCCGCAGCGTCTGCGAGAGCCGGTAGATTTCCGCGCGGGTCGGCGCTGGCAGATTGGCGCGCTGGATCATGCTTTCGGCGGTTGCCGGTTGCCCGGACAGCAGCGCCCACAAGGCCAGATTGGAAATGGCGCGGATATTGTCCGGCCCCAGTTCGGCGGCCTTGGCCAGCGGCGCACGCGCCTGTTCTATCTGCCCAGCCTGCAGCAGGGCAAAACCCAGATCGCCCAGATAGGCGACGTTGAGCGGGTCGGCGCGTACCGCATTGTCCAAGGCCACTCGCGCTCCATCCAGATCGCCGGTGGCCGCTGCGACCAGCCCCAGCCCATGCCAGGCCGGTGCCGCCTGCGGGCCCTTGGTCAGACCCCGGTAGATCGCGCTGGCAGTGCTGCTGTCGCCGGTTTCGCGCAGGGCATTGGCCTGCAGGATGCGCAGCTCCGGGCTGTCGCCGAAACGCTGCCGGAATGCGTCGATGTGCGCCAGCGAGGCGTAGTGGGCACCCTGCGCCTGCATCTGCTTGAGCAGGCCCAGGTACATGCCGCGATCATCCTGCGCGGCTTCCACCAGCGACGGTTCAATCTGCGGTTGCCGGTAAGCGTTGCGATTGCTGGCACAGCCGGCCAGAAGCGCAACCGTCATCATGCTCAGCAGCGCGGTCTTCGTGTTCATTACATCCCCTTGATCGCGGCGGCCAGCGAAATGATCGCCGGCCCGGCCAGTACCAACATCAAGGCCGGCAGCAAGGTGATCATCATCACCACGGTCATCTTCACCGAGAGCTTGCCGACCTTCTCTTTCATCTTCATGCGCCGCTGTTCGCGCAGGCGCATGCCGAATTGTTTGAGCGGCTCCTGTACCGCGCCGCCATGCTGGTGCACCTGCAGCACCATCTGCATCAGGCTGCGCAGGTCGTCGTTGCCGAAGGACTCGGACAGCCGTCGCAGCGACTGTGCACGGCTGCGTCCGCGGGTATAGCCGGCGTTGGCCAGCTGCAGTTCCTTGCCCAGTACCGGAATGGCGATATGCAGTTTTTCGCCGACCATCTGCAGGCTCTGGTCGATGCTGAAACCAACACCCTGCAGCAATCGCAGCAGGTCGATCAGCAACGGCAGCTCGTCATCCACCTTGCGGCGCAGGCGTGCCGCCCAGCTGCGCAGCAGCAGTTTGGGCAGCAGGATGCCCAGAGCGAAGCCGACCAGCACGATGATCAGGATGTCGCTGCCGTGCGGGCGCATCAGCAACACCGCCAGCAACGGCAGCAGCACGGCCAGCAACAGGCGCATGGCCAGGAATGCGGCGGTGCCACTTTGCTGGCTCCAGCCCACCTGTTCCAGCAGCAGCCTGTCCTCCGGGGCCAGCAGGGCTTTCTGCACGCGGCTGCCATCGAAGTGCTGGCCGATGGCGGCCAGGTCGGCCAGCCGGCGGCGCCACCAGACCGCTTTGGGGGCGTTGTCCTGTTCAAGATGCTGGGCGCTTTCCAGAGCGTTCTGCAGCGCTGCGCCGGCTTGCTGACTGCGCCGGCCGCGATACAGCAGGCCGCCGGCGGCCAGCACCAGGGCCAGCACGACCAGCAACATGGCGAGGGTGTACAGCAGGTTCATGCTGCGCTCCAGGCGGGGGAGACCGTGCGTGTGTTCATAGCGATTTGGCCAGCCGGTACAGCAGGAAGCCGCCACACAGTTCCAGCAGCACCGCGATCAGCAGGATCTTCTTGCCGAGCGGGTCGTGGAACATGGGCTGGAAGAAATCCGGGCTCATCAGCGCCATCGACAAGGCCGCGCCGACCGGCAGCAGCGCCAGCACCCAGGCCGACATGCGGGTTTCGGAGGTGGTGGCCTGCAGCTCGCGCTGCACTTCTTCAAGGTCACGCATGAAGTCGCTCATGCGTTGCAGGATCTGGTCGCTGCGGCCGCCGATGCGGATGCTGGTGCCCAGGATGACCGCCAGCATTTCCAGTGGGCGCAGCCGGTAGGCCTGGGCGGCATGCTGCAGGGCGCGGTCCAGATCCATGCCCGCGCGGGTATAAGTCAAGGCGTTGTCGAGAATGGGCCGCAGCGGCGGATCGACATTCTGGGTGGCGCTCTGGAAAGCCATCGACAAGCTGTTGCCGATGCCGGCCATGCGCACCATGTTCTCGAGGAAATCCGGCATCTGCGCGACCAGCCGCTGCTGGATCTTGTCGATGCGACGGTATAGCCACAGCGCCACGCCCAGCAGATAGAGCAGCAGCACGAACGCGCCAAACCAGGCGCTGCCAAGACGCAGGCCGGCGCCGATGGTGGCGGCGATGCCAGGCAGGGCGATCAGCACCAGGGTGCGCGGCGAGTCCTTCAGTCCAGCGCGGCGCAATAGCTCGGCCCAGCGCTGGCTTGGCGGCCGCTGGTTGCGGGCTTCTTCGGCCGCGCGCTGCGGATCGGGGCGTGACAGCCGGGTGTCGGCGTGGCTGGCGGCAGCGCGCTGCTGCACGCGGGTGGCCAGACCCCACCACAGGCCCATGGCTACTGCCACCAGCAGCACGGCAAGGCTCCCGAGCAGCAGCGGCAGCATCATGAGGGGAAGCTCCCCATGTTGGCCTCGCGCAGTTCCTGCCGGAACGGTTCTAGCTTGTAGCAATGCGGGTGGAAGCCCAGGCCTATCCAGCGGTCGCGCTCACGGCTGTCCGGGTCCACCCAGGCCTCGTGCTTGAACAGTTCCTGGCTGGTGATGACGTTGTCGCTGACGCCGGTGATCTCGGTGATGGAGGTGATCACCCGGCGCCCGCTGCCCAGCCGCGAGATCTGCACGATGAAGTCGATGGCGCTGGCAATCTGCCGGCGCAGGCTGTCCTCGCTGCCCTGGAAACCTGCAAAACCGGCCAGCATCTCCAGCCGGTACAGGCAGTCACGCGCGTTGTTGGCGTGCACGGTGGCCATCGAACCGTCGTGGCCGGTGTTCATCGCCTGCAGCATTTCCAGTACTTCCGCGCCGCGTACCTCGCCGACCACGATGCGATCCGGGCGCATGCGCAGGCTGTTGCGGACCAGGTCGCGGATGCTGACCGCGCCGCTGCCATCGAAGCCGCCCATGCGCGATTCAAGGCGCACCACATGCGGATGATTGAGCGCCAGCTCGGCGGTGTCCTCAACGGTGATGACGCGCTCGTTGTGCGGGATGAAGGTCGCCAGCGCATTCAACAGCGAAGTCTTGCCCGAGCTGGTGCCGCCGGAAATAAGGATGTTGCAGCGCCCGCGCACCATCGCATTGAGCAGCGCATACATCGGCTTGTCGAAGGCGCCACGGCCGAGCAGTTCGTCCGGGGTGAACGGGTCCTTGCGGAACTTGCGTATCGACACCATCGGCCCATCCACAGCCAGTGGCGAGATGATGGCGTTGAGGCGGCCGCCATTGGGCAGGCGCGCATCGACCATCGGGTTGGAGTCGTCCAGGCGCCGGCCGAGCGGGGCGATGATGCGGCGCAGGATGCGCAGCAGGTGGCGGTCGTCGCTGAAGCGTTGGGTCGAGCGGCGCAGCATGCCGCCGGCCGAGACATGCACGTCCTTGTAGCCGTTGATCAGGATGTCTTCGATCTCCGGATCGCGCAGCAGGTCGTCCAGTGGGCCAAAGCCGGTGAGTTCCTTCTGCAGCGCGCTGGCGACGGCTTCCATTTCCTGCGCATTGACCGGGATCTTCCACTCCTTGACGAAGGCCGCAGTCTGCGATTGCACGTACTTGCCGATGGTTTCCGGCGCCCAGGAATCGATGTCCACGCGCTGGTCTTCGACATGGTTGAGCAGGTATTCGTGGGCGGCGGAGAGCACGCTCTGGAACTGCTCGGTCTGTTCGAACGGAACACTGGGCGCCGGTTCGGGAGACAGTGCTGCCACGGCCAGACGCGGGGACAGGGGAGTGACTTTGTCTTCCATGGTTATCTACCCAGCAAAGTGGCGAGGCGTGCCAGCGGTGAGGCCGGTGCGGTGGACGAAGGTGCAGCTGCACGACGGCGGTCCAGCCGCTGCTGCAATGGCAGCAGTGCTTTCAGATACGCATCACGCGGTGCCGCGTCGGTAAGCAGGCGGCCGAGCCCGGCGTTGGAACGCAGCACCCGCGCGCGGTCGGGCAGGGTGGCAAGCAGCGGAAGATTGAAACGCTGGGCGATCTGGGTGTCGGCAAGGCCGCCATTGGGGTCGAAGCGGTTGACGATCAGCTGCAGGCGCTCATCGCGCAGGCCACGGCTTTCGAGCTCGCGCATGGTCTGGTCCAGCGACACCAGCGAACCTATCGCCTGGTCGGTCACCAGCCACACTTCCGATGCGCTCTTGAGCAGGGTATTGGGCAGCAGTTGCAGCGGCAGCCCGCCGACATCGCACAGGCTCAACGGGAATACGCTGCGCAGGCGGTCGAGCAGGGCGATCGGCTCGTGCTTCTTAAGCAAGGTGCCGCTGCTGATGCCAAGCAATGCCAGGCCGCTGGGGTGATGGGCAAAGGCGGTGCCGGCAAAGGTGCGATCCATGCGTTCGACATTGCGCAGTGCTTCTTCATAGCCGAAGTGGCTTTCCATGCCCAGGTACAACGCGGCATCGGCAGCGGGTTGGCCCAGGTCGATCAGCAGCAACCAGCCCTGCAGGCCGGCGACATCGGGAGAGGTTGGGTTCTGCTCGGCCAGGCTCACGCCCAGATGGGTGGCCAAGGTGCTGGTGCCGACACCGGGCCGGACGCCGAGCAATACGATCAGCCGGCCATCGGCGCGGACTTCCGGTACGACGCTGCTGGCCCGCGCCGGGGCGGGAACCGCAGCTACCCGTTCAAACACTTCCAGCATCTGTGCCGGACTGTTGTCGACATCGATGAAATCACAGACGCCGGCGCGCATGGCGGCCAGTAGATGTGCGGCCTGTTCCGGACCGGTGGTGCCCAGCCCGATCAGCGCCGGGCAGCCCGGCAGCGCATGCAGCTGGCGGGCGACATCGGTGGAGTAGGCGGCATTGCCGCCGCAGTAATCGAGCAGCACGAATGCCGGGCCGTTGGCGCCCTCCAGCAATTGCCGTGGATGGATTTCGCGGCTGTCTACCCAGCGCAGGTTGGCCTGCCCGGCCAGTGCCGCGCCCAGACGCGCCATATGGCGGTTATCCGGCGCGTACAGCAGCAGGTTCAGTTCTGGATGGCTTTGGGTCTGGGGCAACGGCATCACCGGGGGCATGGCGGCGCTTCAGCGAGAAAAGCCGGGGAGTTGATCGGGACTGGCCGGGTGCAGCAGCCATGCACCCCAAACCGGCAGTTTGGGTTGCGCTTCGCGTTGCCCGGGCAGGGGTATCTCGGTGCCGCGCGCCAAGGGCTTGACCAGCCGTGGCGTCACCACGATGACCAGTTCCTTGTCCTCGCGCTTGTAACTGAGGTTGCGGAAAAACGAGCCAAGTATCGGAATGTCTCCCAGTAGAGGGATCTTGTTGACGTTGGAAGACAGCTGGCTGCTGACCAGCCCGCCGATGACGAAACTCTCGCCGTCGCCGAGCTCAACGGTGGTGTCGGCACGACGGGTGGAGATGGCCGGGATCTGGGTGCCGTCCAGGGTGATGCCGCGGCTGTAGTCCAGGTCGCTGGCTTCCGGGGCCACCTTCAAGGCGATGCGATCGGCCGACAGCACGGTGGGGGTGACGGTCAGGCCGATGCCGAACGGTTTGAAGCTGACCGTGGTGGTGCCAAGGCCTTGCGGTTCGAGGATGGGCAACTCGCCGCCGGCCAGGAAGCTGGCACTCTGCCCGGACAGCGCCACCAGGGTGGGTTCGGCCAAGACGCGGGCCATGCCATTGGCCTGCAGCAGGTCGATATTGGCGCTCCAGGCGCCGGGCAGTGAGCTTGCCACCAGCTTGAACGCCGACGACAAGGCGCCGCCACTGTCGCTGCTGCCGCTGGGCGAGGTGATGCCGTAGCTGAAGCCGCCGTTGATGTTCTTGAAGCTGATGCCGACCTGGCGCAGCACGCTGCGGTTGAACTCCACCACTTTGACTTCGACCTGCACCACGCCGCCGTTGGCAATGGTGGCTGCATCGCTGATCATGCCCTTGTCGCCAATGGCCGAGGCCGCCGCCTTGCGGCTGGCCTCGTGTTCCAGCAACGAGGCGGCACTGCCTGACAACAGCGCCTGGCCACCTTGCACGGTGAGCTGGCTGCCGCTGCCGTCAAGCAGGCCACCTTGCACGGCGTTGCGCACTTCAACACGGATGCGCGTTGGTGCGGCCTGCTTCTGCAGCCACAGCAGCAACGTGGTGCTGCCCGCGGATTTGCCGACCAGCAGCGCTTCGCTGTTGCGCCCGATGCGGGTGATGTCGGCGATGGAGGGATCGGCGATGGCGATGCGCTCAACCCCTGCCGGCAGATTCCACGGGTGCTGCTCATTGAGTTCGAGCACAACGGTATTGCCCAGGGTCTGTGCCTGTGCGGCCGGCGCAAGCGGCGGCGCAAAACCGCCCAGGCCGAGCAGCGTCAAACCGAGCAATGCAGCAGATACGGTGTTGGAAGAGCGCTGGTGCAAGAGAAAGCCCCCGGTCATGGCGAAGACAGACGGTTGGATGGGGTCGTACCGCGGATGATTTCGATGCCCTGGCGGGGTGCGGGGCGTGTGGCGCGCCGCCGCTGTGGCTCGGCGCTGTTGCTGGCAGCGGCTGGCGCACGGGTGGTGTTGCCGCCGGCCAGTGCATTCAGATCAATGCCGGCATAGGCACGGTTTTCCGGGCGCGCGGCGGCTTCGGCCGCGCCTTCCATATTGCTGCGCACGGCCAGCACCGGAGCCGGCGTGGCGAAGAGGGCTTCGTCCGCCAGGCCGGTGTCGCCGGGGTTGCGCAGGGCCAGGAACAGCTTGCCGCTGTGCGCGGCCAGCAGCAGCCGGCCGGCGTCCTGCACCGGCACCGCCAGGATCGCGCTGCGCGCCTGCGCGCCGTCGCCGTTGGACGTGGTGGAGCCACGGTTGTCGCGGGCGGCAATGGTTTCGGCCCGACTACCCGGTTCGGGTGCGGTGCTCCCCACGGTGTTGTCCTGTTCGGCGCTGGCAGGGTTCGCCTGGCCGATGTCGGCGTTGCCGTAACCCAGCACCTGCAGGCGCGAAAGCAGAAGACGGGCTTGCGGATTGGCCTGCCCACTGCCGCTGGCGGCGGGGTTCTGCAGGCTCATGAAAACATCGACATAGTCGCCAGGGCTGACCCGGTTGCTGACCCCGGCCAGCTCGTCGACCGGCACGGCAACGGCGCGTTCGCCGGGTTTGATGCCAATGGCGATGCCCTGCAGCAGCTGTTCGGTGGTGATCATCGCGCCGGCGGCGATGTTGACTGCCGGCGTGCGCCCGTCCACCTCGGCGATGGTGGTATAGCCGTTGGCCGGCGGCAGCGCCATTTCAGCGATGGACAGATCGGCAGCGCTGATGGGGTGGCCGGCCGGAAGATCCTTGTTGGCCACGACCAGCATGCGCTTGGGCACACTGGTTGCCGCAGGCTTGTTGGCCATGCCTTCGGGCGTTGGCGCGGCTTTGCGGCCAAGTCCAAAGGCCAGCACCATCAACAGCGCCGCCAGGACCAGTAGCAGGATTGCAGCTATGCGTATTGCCTTTGGCATCGTGAAGCTCCTTCCCCTTGGAGTCCCTGGTCAGCGGTCGCCCAGATCCAGTTGAACAACAGCGGTACTGCTCAGTGATTTACCCATGCTCCAACCCATCAAGGTGCCGGTGCCCGGCATGAAGGGGTGGGCGTCATGGTCATAGGACGTGGTGACCTTGATGCACTTGACCGAGCTATCGGCAGCGCAGGCATAAGGTTGAGAGACGGCGATGGGTGCGGCAGCGGCGCTGCTGCAGCCAGACGCTGTCTTGGAATAGTTCAACAGCCATTGCATCGAGCGTGCGGCAGCTTCGCAGGCATTGCTGCGTCGCTCGGCGGTACTGCCGTAGCGCAACGATGCGCGTGCGCCTTCACCTGCCGCCAGGGCCAGTGATTGCTGGGCGGCGAAGATCATCACCCCGGTGAAGGTGATCAACAGCAGCGGCAGCACGCCGAACAACATCATCAGTGCGAACTCGATGGTGACCACGCCGCGTGCGCGTCGCCTGCCTGCCCGTGATTGCCTAGACATACGCTGCTCCCTGCACGATGGTGCCGATCATCGCCATGCCCATGTACGCCGCATACGGGATGCCGCGGCGCCCGCGACGTGCCGAACGCAGATCCATCTGCCAATCCATCACCCGGTTTGAGCCCTGCAGTGACTGCACCATCCGCTGCAATGGCAGCGGCGCGCAGCGTGTGGCGGGTGCCCATGCGATGACGATCAGCGCATGCGCACCGGCGGCCAGGCTGGCAATCAACCAGATCGGCAACAACGCACTGCCGCCCAGCAGAAAACCGATGACCGAAAACAGCTTCACATCACCGGCGCCCATCCAGCCGATGGCATAGAACGGCAGCAAGGCCGCCAGCCCCAATACGCCACCGAGCAGGCAGTTGCCCAGCGATGGCGAGCCGGCGAGTTGCAGCAGCTGCATTGCCAGCACGCAGGCCAACACGGCCAGCAGCACCCGGTTGGACACGCGCCTGGCGAACAGGTCGCTGATGGCAACCTGTACACCAAGCAGCAGCGCAGTCAGATGGATGGCGGTCATGGCGGCGGCCTGGGCTCAGCTGGTCGGCGCGGTACCGCCGCTGCCGCCTACCAGGGCGGTGAGCTTGTCCAGTACGGTCTGGAAGATCGTCTTCAGGCCATCGCGTGCGAAGAAAATGATCAAGCCGGCCACGACTGCGGCCAGCAACCCGTACTCAAGTGCGGTGACACCATCTTCTTCGCGGAAAAACCTGCGCAGCTGTGCGTTCATGATGTTCTCCCTGATGACCCGGTGTCGGTGTTGCACCGACGGTAGCCGGGTGCTGGGCATTGCTGCCCGATTGAGGTCATTGGGATACGCATGACACCGGCAAGAGTGTGCCGACGGTTGCTCAGGCTGCTGGGCGTACCAGCAGTTTCCTACCCTTGCTTCCGTTGTCCCCTGTCGGCACGCAGCGCATGCCCGGAAACATCATTGCAATCGCCCTGCTGGACGCATGCGCATATTCGGCAAGATTCAATTGTTTTTCGTATATGTGATGGACTTGGCTAATCCGCCGTGGCGAACCCGGCGTGAAGACTTGTTTTCTTTGTCAGTATCTATTGCGAGGGAAGTCGCTCGTTGTTCCTGTGAGTGCGTATCTGTAATACGGGTTTCAGGCTGTGCGGCAGGGGATTGCAGGTTGGGTAGATGACCTGCAGCGGATGGTCAGGCTTCTGAAGCGCGTGCTTGTCCAGGATGCGCAAAGGCTTTCACATGGATGCGGTTGTCGGCGGAAATGGTTTGAGGTCATTTGATCTTGCGTCGCTGAGCGGCACGCTGCGCGTGTGCCACGTTGAGCTCGTGCTGCTTGATGACCAGCCGCCCTCGGCATCGATTTCTTCCTTCGTTCATGACCAGGCGCTGTTGTGCACGTTCGAGATCGGTGCGCGCACGCGCGGTCGCTTTGTGCTGCCGCTGGACTGGTGCCTGCTGGGCTGGCTGCAATCAGTGGACCCGCAAAGCAGCTGGTGCCATGGCGTACCGCTGCAGTCGGGCAATATCGTTTCGGTGATGCCCGAGGGTGTTACCGAGTTCGCCTTGGGTGCGGGCAGCCGCGTCACCTTCGTACTGGTGCCGGTGAAGCGCTTCCAGGAACGCGCCGCAGCACAGCGCTTGGGCGGGCTGGGCGAGGAGGCGGCGGTGCCACTGCTGAGCGCACGCCCGCATGTGCCCCTGCAGGAGTATTACCAGGGTTTGCAGGAGCGCATCCAACAGGGCGAAGTGGGCGCCGAAGAAATCGACGCGATGCTTGATGCCCACGTCAAAGAGGTTGTCACCAACGGCCCGCCCGAGCGTGCAGGCTGCAATCGCAGCCGCCGCGCCAGATACCTTATTTTCCGCCGCGCCGAAGACATGATGTATGCCAACCTGCGCCGGCATATCTATATGCATGAGCTATGCGATGCGGCAGGTGTGAGCGAGCGCGCGCTGCGCTATGCCTTCGAGGAACTGGTGGGTATTTCGCCCGTGCGCTATCTGTCGATGCTGCGCCTGTGCGAAGCCTGCCGCAGCCTGTCCAGCGCCGATGCCGGGCGCAAGTCGGTCAAGTCGATCGCGCTGAGTTGCGGCCTGTGGGATCTATCGCGTTTTGCCGACAACTATCGCAAGGTGTTTGGCGAGCTGCCGAGCGAAACCTTGATGCGCGGCACCTACAGCCCGGCCTGATCACCACGGAGTGTGATGGGCATCAAGCGCCGGTTGCTGCTTGCCGATTACGTGCATCGGCGTGCCGTTAACGGGCAACGGTTTGCCAAATCAACGTATTGCTGTGCCGGATGCGGGTAAGTGGCGGCGCCCTGCAGCGCTGTACTGGACTCACAGAGAGAACCCCTCCACGCCTGGTGGGGTTGAGCTGGAGGCCCCAAATGAACCGCATCTATCGGCTGGTATGGAACCGCACCCTGAATGCATTCGTGGTGGGGTCGGAATTGGCCAGCGCTCAAGGCAAACGCTCGGGTCCGGAGAAGCTGTCACCGGTGGTTTCATGGCGTCTTGCTGGCCTGGGTAGCGCCATTGCGCTGGCCATGGCCGGGCCAGCGGCGGCGACCGACGCCAAGCTGGCCGACCTGCAGGACCTGGTCGCCAAATACAGCAACACCGATGCGCAGCAGATTGTTGCCACCCATCTGCCTGCTGCGAATGCAGGTGTGTCGCTCAATGCGTCGGTAACGCTGCCAGCGGTACTGCAGGTAAATGCGGCGGCGGCCGTGTCGCTCAAACCGCAGACTGCTGCGCCGCGCGCCCCAGTGCAAGCCCAGCTTGGTGTGCGCGCAGTATTGCCGCAGCTGCGCCCGCACGGTTCGGCGGGCGCACCGGCAGCGGCGTTGGCCGTGGTTGCCGATGCCGCATTGGCGGTAAAGCCGTTGGCGGCCTCGGCCAATGCAACGGTCACCGCGACGGTGGGTCCGCTCACCGGCACCGGCGCAGGCCTGCAAGGTATTGCCGCCGTGCTGCTGCCGGGCAAGGAAGAAGGCGGCAGCCCCTTGCACGGCACGCTGGTTTCAACGGCAGGTGCGGTCAAGGAGCTGACCGGTGAAGTAGTGACCGGCAAGCCGCTGGCCGCGGTGCAGACGCTTACCTCGCATGCCGGCACGACCGTGGCATCGCTGACCCAGCACGTGGGTGGCGGTGTCGCTGATCTGACCGGCGCGCTGTTGCCGGGCAGCCAGCAGGGCGGCAGTCCATTGCACGGCACGCTGGTTTCAACGGTGGGTGCGGTGAAAGAGCTGACCGGTGAAGTGCTCAGTGGGCAACCTGTAACCGCAGTACAGACGCTTACCTCGCATGCCGGCACGACGGTGGCATCGCTGACCCAGCACGTGGGTGGCGGTGTCGCTGATCTGACCGGCGCGTTGTTGCCGGGCAGCCAGCAGGGCGGCAGTCCATTGCACGGCACGCTGGTTTCAACGGCGGGTGCGGTGAAAGAGCTGACCGGTGAAGTGCTCAGTGGGCAACCTGTGGCTGCAGTACAGACGCTTACCTCGCATGCCGGCACGACGGTGACATCGCTGACTGGGCAAGTGGGCGGCGGTGTCGCGGGTGTGACGGGGCTGTTGTTGCCGGGCAACCAGGAAGGCGGCAACCCTGTGCGCGGAACCCTGACGGGGGCGCTGGGTGCGGTCGAGGAATTGACTGGCGGGGTTGCCAAGGGCACGGGCCTGGGGGGATTGGTCAATGGCGTGGTCAACGGTGTAGCGCCGGTGCTGGATGGCGTTGGTGGTCTGCTGGGTGCAGTAGTGGGCGGCGTGACCGGATCGAGCACCTTGGGTAGCGGCGTCACCGGCACGGTGGGCGCGCTGACCGGCGGGCTGAAGGACACCACCGGTGCGCTTGCCAATGGTGACGTCGCCGGCACCGTGCAGAACCTGCTGGGTACGGTAGATACCACTGCATCGACGTTGCTTGGCGCTACCGGCAATACGCTCGGTGGCGTTACCGGGTCCGGTTCCGGTGTGAGTGGGCTGACCGGTACGCTGAGTGGGGTGATTGGTGGTGTGACCGGCGGCTTGTCGAACGTGGTGGGTGGCCTGACCGGCAACCCGGTCATACCCAGTGCGGCGCCGCCAGTGGCGCCCGGCCCGTCGGGTTTGATCGTCGGCAACGGCGGACTGGTGGGCTCGGTGAACCAGCTGGTGGATTCTCCGCTGACCTCGCTGCTCGGGGGCAATCCCTATATCCAGAGTGGCAGCCTGAAGGTCAACAGCACCAATGTGATGCAGACCTATTCGTCGCTGGAGCTGCTGAACACCATACCGGTGGTGAATCTCAGCCCGGTCGGTGAATTGCTGGATGGTCTGGGCGGCCTGGCCACCGGCGGCAACTCGCACCTGACCTTGATCGGTGGTGTCACCTCCGACAGCTACATCACCAACATCAACAACGGTGACCCGGGCGGCCTGCTGGGTCTGGTGCTGCCCGATGGCGCGCCGGCCTGGGCTTCGGACTGTGTGGATCTGCTGGGTCTGGCCCAGCTCAAATGCTGGGCGGTACCCGCGGCGCAGGATTATCAGGTGTTGATCGGCGATGGTGCCTTTGCCAATGGGTCCAAGGAAGTGGTGATCGGCAGCAATGCCGAGCATCGGTTGGCCGCACAGACCGCCGACCAGGTATTCGTCGACGCCACCGGCGGCAAGACCGGCGTTCCCACCGCCGATTACGACGCACGCCAAGGCCACTCGGTGGTGGTTGGCGACAGCGCCAAGGGCACCGCCAATGCGCAGACCCTGCTCGGCGCCGGGGCAACCTCGAACAAGGCCAACAGCGTTGCGCTGGGCTACAAGTCCGATGCCGCGCGCGGTGGCCAGGACAGCTACGCCGCGTTCGGCCTGACTGCCGCGCAGACCTCGATCGGCGAAGTGGCGGTGGGCTCGGCCGGTCGCGAACGCCAGATCACCCATGTCGCCGCCGGCAGCCTGGACACCGACGCGGTGAACCTCAAGCAGCTGCGCGGTGCACTGGATCAGATCGATGATCTGGGGCTGGCCGCAGTGGTCTATGACGAGGACGCCAATGGCGTCGTCGACTACAGCAAGGTCACACTCGGTGGTGGTCAGGCCGCAAGTGGCACGGTGCTGGCCAATGTTGCGGCCGGCGCTGTGGCGGCAGGCAGCATGGAGGCGATCAATGGTGGCCAGCTGTTTGGGCTGGGTGGCTCGATGGCGACGTATCTGGGGGGCGGCGCGACCTTCACTGGTGGCGTACTGGGCGCCCCGAACTACCAGATCAACAGCATCGGCGTGCTGGGCGTGGCTTCGCTGCAGCAGTACGCAAACATCGGCGGTGCGTTCAGTTCCATCAGCGATTCGCTGTTGAATCTGTCCAACCTGCTGCCGCGCAGCGTCCCCGGTGGCAGTGATCCACTGGCGGTGAAGTATGTCGCAGATGGCGCCGGCAACCCGACCAACGAAGTTCGCCTGACCGGCGATGGCAGCGGCGCAGCGGTCGCCTTGGGCAATGTCGCCAATGGCAGTGTTGCCAGTGGCAGCCTCGATGCAATCAACGGTGGCCAACTGGCCACCACCAACGACGCGCTGGCCTCGACCATCGGCGGCACCCTGCAATACGACAACAGTACCGGGCAGTGGAGCGCAGCCAGTTTCAACATCACCTCGATCAACAGCGGCGGCGCTGCTACCCAGCAGACATTCGGCAATGTCACCGACGCCTTTGCAGCAATGGATAGCTCCATCGTCAACGTCAACAACCGCATCGACAACATCCAGAACGGCGGTGCCGGCAATGCCTACTTCGCGGTCAATTCGACCAAGCCTGCAGCCTCGGCCACCGGCCAGGACAGCGTGGCCGCGGGCCCGCAGGCAACTGCCAGTGGCAACCAGGCGGTGGCCATCGGTGATGGCGCCAATGCATCGGCAGCCGGCAGCGTTGCCCTTGGAGCAGGCTCGGTGGCTAACCGTGCCAACACCGTGTCGGTTGGTGCAGCCGGTGCCGAGCGCCAGATCAGCAACGTCGGCGACGGCAGCGAGGCCACCGACGCGGTGAACCTGCGCCAGCTGCAGGCCTCGCAGCAGGGCACGGTGCGCTATGACCAGAACACCGATGGCAGCACCAACTACAGCAGCGTGACGATGGGCCGCCCAGGCACCAGCACCGTCATCCACAACGTGGGTACCGGCGTGGCACCGACCGACGCGGTCAATGTGGCGCAGCTCAACAAGGGCATGGGGGATGTCATGGATTGGTCGAAGAACTACACCGATCAGCGCTTCAACGATGTGGGGCGTGACATGAAGCGGATCGACGACCGTGCTTCGGCTGGTGTCGCCTCGGCGATGGCCATGGCCGGCCTGCCGCAGCCAACCGAAGCAGGCCGACGCATGGCCTCGATGGCAGCCAGCACCTTCCACGGTGAGTCGAGCATGGCGGTGGGCGTGTCCGGTGTTACCGACGGCGGCCGCTGGATCTACAAGCTCAGCGGCTCGGCCAATACCCGAGGCGATGGCGGGGTGACCGTGGGGGCGGGCTTCCAGTGGTGATCACGGGCAGCGGCAGGCTGCAGCTGGACAACCATGGTTATGCATCGAGGACGCTATGAACACGAAATGGACCGTACTGGCCTTGCTGGCAACCCTCACCGCCTGTGGCAAGGGCCAGGTGCGCGAAGAATTTCCGGACCCGGCGCGTGCCTATCCGGCCGGGGGCACCTACGTGAATCTGGACAACCTGCGGCAGTACGCGCCGGGCATGAACAAGCGTCAGATCCAGGCGCTGCTGGGTACGCCGCAGTTCAATGAAGGTTTGTGGGGGGTGCGGGAGTGGAACTACGTCTTCAATTTTCGGCGTTCGGTAGGGGCCGAGCCGATTCGATGCCAGTTCCAGGTCCGGTTTGACGCGGACGGCGTTGCCAGCGGCCAGGCGTGGCAACCAGCAAGCTGCGCCGCGTTGCTGGAGCCGGCTCCCGCACCACCCGCACCACCACCGCCTCCGCCGCCGGAGGTGGTTGCGCCGCTGCGGATTTCGGCAGATGCCTTGTTCGCTTTCGATAGCGCCAACCTGTCGGCAGCCGGTCGCGCACGTCTGGATGAACTCCTGCAGCAGCTTAAGGATCGCAGTGCGCAGGCTTCGCTCACCATAATCGGCTACACCGATCGCATCGGGAGCGATGCTTACAACCTGGAGCTGTCCAAACGCCGCGCACAGAGCGTGCGCAGCTACCTGGTCGAGCAGGGCATTCCAGCAACCTCACTGCATGCCGAAGGGCGGGGCAACAGCGCGGCACTGGTGCAGTGCGAGCAGGTTAGCGGGCAGGCGCTGCTGGATTGTCTGGCGCCGAACCGCCGCGTGGAGATTGCCGGGATGGGCGGTTGAGGGCGCTATGAGCGCGGCAGGCGATGCGAATGTCGCCTGCTGCCCTCACAATGGCGGCCGGTAGCCGTGGCAGCTGTGCCCCGGCCAGAGCCTGGCAAGGTGTGCTGTGTTGAAGTGGAACAAGGTAATGGCCTGGGCTGGGCCGCTGGCGGTAGTGGTCTTCATTGCGGCGGTAGCCGGCTTTGGCGCGCAGCTGCAGGGCTATGACCAGATGCTGCATCCGGTGTCGCTGCTGGGCGCGCGCGGCATTCCCGGCGGCACCGCCTTCAGTCTGCTCGGCTTTGTAGTGCCAGGCGTGCTGGCGGCGATTGTGATGCTGGACCTGATCCTGCGCATGCCGGCCAGCGCGCCGCGTCCGTTGCGGGTTGGCGGGCAGATGCTGCTGCTGGGCGCAATCGCCTTTGCCGCGATGGGCCTGTTTCCGCTGGACGTGGACGATATCGAGAACCGCGCCAGCCAGTTCCACGCCAGTGCCTGGTTGCTGTGGTTGCTGGCGTTCACTGCTGCAGCCATTGCCTTGCGTTTTGCTGCGGGCAAGGCCGCCGGCTGGCGCACGCTGTCGACACTGACCATTGTCTGTGCGCTGTGGATGGTCTGCAGTGCGTTCTTGTTCGAAATCGCGATGCCGGTGGCGATGGCGCAGCGGCTGGCGTTCCTGGGCTGGCTGCTGTGGTTGTTGGCGGCAGCGCGGCTGGCGCCGGCACGGAGCTGAGCGGTAGAGGCCGCAAACCTGGGATTGCCGGGGCAGGGCACGCGCAAGTAACGCGTCGGCAGCAGTTCCAGGTAAAACCTGTTTTTTTAAAACCTCTATATTTCAATGACCTGCGGCCCTGGGGTGATGCAGGTAGGCGTGCTGATTGGAGTGCAATGATGCACTGCGGTACCCTTTGCCGCTTTGCCGTTGCCCAGCGTTGACATGTCCAGCGTCGAACCGAATATCTACGATCCCCAGCAGGTTGAAGCCGCCGCCCAGAAATTCTGGGAGGCCGAGAAAGCATTCGAGGTGAACGAAACCTCGGACAAGCCGAAGTACTACTGCTTGTCGATGCTTCCGTACCCGTCCGGTGCGCTGCACATGGGCCATGTGCGCAACTACACCATTGGCGACGTCATCAGCCGCTACAAGCGCATGACGGGTTTCAACGTGCTGCAGCCGATGGGCTGGGATGCGTTCGGCCTGCCGGCCGAAAATGCCGCGATCAAGAACAAGACCGCGCCGGCCAAGTGGACCTACGCCAACATTGCCCACATGCGTGGCCAGTTCAAGGCCATGGGCTATGCGATCGACTGGTCGCGCGAGTTCGCCACCTGCACACCCGAGTACTACGTGCACGAGCAGCGCATGTTCACCCGGCTGATGCGCAAGGGCCTGGCTTACCGCCGCAACTCGGTGGTGAACTGGGACCCGGTCGACAACACCGTGCTGGCCAATGAGCAGGTCATCGATGGCCGCGGTTGGCGTTCTGGCGCCCTGGTCGAGAAGCGCGAGATCCCGCAGTGGTTCCTGCGCATCACCGATTACGCCCAGGAACTGCTGGACGGCCTGGACGAACTGCCGGGCTGGCCGGATTCGGTCAAGACCATGCAGCGCAACTGGATCGGCCGCTCCGAAGGACTGGAAATCCAGTTCGACGTGCGCGATCTGGACGGCGCTGCACTGGATCCGCTGCGCGTGTTCACCACCCGCCCGGACACCGTGATGGGCGTGAGTTTCGTGTCCATTGCCGGCGAACACCCGCTGGCCGTGCACGCCGCCAAGAACAACCCGCAGCTGGCCGCATTGCTGGCCGAGCTGAAGCAGGGTGGTGTTTCCGAGGCTGAACTGGAAACCCAGGAAAAGCGCGGCATGGACACCGGCCTGCGCGCCATCCACCCGGTCAGTGGCGAGCAGGTGCCGATCTGGGTCGCCAACTTTGTGTTGATGGGCTACGGCACCGGCGCGGTGATGGCGGTTCCGGGTCACGATCAGCGTGATTTCGAGTTCGCCACAAAGTACAACCTGGCCAAGAAGCAGGTCATCGCGCTGAAGTCGCCGAAGAACGACGACGAACGCAACTACGACGACACGCGCTGGCAGGACTGGTACGGCGACAAGAGCCGCGAAACCGAGCTGGTCAATTCGGCCGAGTTCGACGGCCTGGATTTCCAGGGCGCGTTCGAGGCACTGGCTGAGCGTTTTGAACGCAAGGCGCAGGGCCAGCGCCGGGTCAATTACCGCCTGCGCGACTGGGGCGTCAGCCGCCAGCGCTACTGGGGCTGCCCGATCCCGGTGATCTACTGCGACAAGTGTGGCGCGGTGCCGGTGCCGGAAGACCAGCTGCCGGTGATCCTGCCCGAAGACGTGACCCTCAACGGTACCGGTTCGCCGATCAAGGCTGACCTGGAATGGCGCAAGACCACCTGCCCGGATTGTGGCGGCGCGGCCGAGCGCGAAACCGACACCTTCGACACCTTCATGGAGTCGAGCTGGTACTACGCCCGTTACACCTCGCCCGGCGCCCGTGAGGCGGTGGACAAGCGTGGCAACTACTGGCTGCCGGTGGACCAGTACATCGGTGGCATCGAGCACGCCATCCTGCATCTGATGTACTTCCGTTTCTTCCACAAGCTGCTGCGTGATGCGCGCATGGTGGACAGCAACGAGCCGGCGCAGAATCTGCTGTGCCAGGGCATGGTGATTGCCGAAACCTTCTACCGCCAGAACAGCGACGGTTCCAAGGATTGGTTCAACCCGGCCGACGTGGATACGGTGCGTGATGAACGTGGCCGCATCACCGGCGCGACCCTGCGCACGGATGGCCAGCCGGTGGTGATCGGCGGCACCGAGAAGATGTCCAAGTCCAAGAACAACGGCGTCGATCCGCAGACCATGGTGGCCAAGTACGGCGCCGACACGGTGCGCCTGTTCTCGATGTTCGCCGCACCGCCGGAACAGTCGCTGGAGTGGAACGAGGCCGGCGTCGACGGTATGGCGCGCTTCCTGCGCCGGCTGTGGGCGATGGTGCACAAGCACGTTGCCGATGGTGTTGCGCCGACGCTGGATACTGCAGCACTCAGTGCCGAGCAGAAGGCGATGCGTCGCAAGACCCACGAAACCATCGGCAAGGTCAGCGACGACTACGGTCGCCGCCACTCCTTCAACACCGCCATCGCTGCGGTGATGGAATTGTTGAATGCACTGGCCAAGTTCGACGATGCCAGCGCGCAGGGCCGTGCGGTCCGTCAGGAAGCCCTGCAGGCGGCCGTGCTGCTGTTGAACCCGATCACTCCGCATGCCTGTCACGGCATGTGGCAGCTGTTGGGTCACGCTGAAACGCTGCTGGAAGACCAACCGTTCCCGCAGGTGGACACGGCGGCGCTGGTCAAGGACTCCCTGACCCTGGCGGTGCAGGTCAACGGCAAGCTGCGTGGCACCATCGACGTGGCTGCCGATACCTCGCGCGAGCAGATCGAAGTCCTTGCCAAGGAAGAGCCGAATACGGCGAAGTTCCTCGATGGCCTGACCATCCGCAAGGTCATCATCGTGCCCGGCAAGATCGTCAATATCGTTGCGGCGTAAGCCGCAACGGGTATCTCAAGCGCTGTTCACGCGGCATCAGGCAGGCTTGCTGCCTGTTGCCGCCCCCGGCCGGCTCATCCAGACTGTGTGCATGACTCGATACCTGACTGCCCTGATTCTCGCCGCCAGCCTCACCGGTTGCGGCTTCCATCTGCGTAACAAGCTCGCGCTGCCTGCCGATATGCCGGCGGTGCAGGTGGATTCAGCGGTGCGTTACAGCGAGTTGGTCAAACTCCTCAACCGTGGCCTGCGCGCCTCCGGCGCTACGGTGCTTGAAGAAGGCGACACGCTGGCCGCCGCCGGCAAGCGGTCCGGCGCTGCGCGTCTGCAGATCCGTTCCGAGCGTTGGGGCGACCTGCCCATCGCCATCGACGCCCAGGGCCGTGCCCAGGAATACAGCCTGCGCTACGCAGTGGTGTTCATGTTCACCCGCCCCGATGGCACGGTGATCGTGCCGGAACAGGCGGTGGAACTGTCGCGTGACTACGTGTCGCCGCCGCAGGACGCCACCGGCACCACGACCGAACGCGAAATCCTGGCCGACGAACTGCGCCGTGAAATGTCGGCCTCCATCCTGCGCCGCATCGACAGCGTGGTCCGCGCCGATCTGGAGAAAGCCCTGCACGCCCCGGTGCCGGCGGAGGGTGCTGCCGCGCCCGAGCCCAAGCCCGATGCTGCAGGCGGGGTGCGCTGAGTTGGCGCCGCTAGGCGCTGCACAGCCGCAGCAGGCCTGAACGATGGAACTGCGACCGGAACAGCTGGCCAGCCAGATAAGCGCCCAGCCCTTGGCGCCGGTGTACCTGATTGCCGGCCCCGAACTGTTGCGGGTGATTGAAGCCGCCGATGCGGTGCGTGCCAAGGCGCGTGCCGACGGAATTGGCGAACGCGAAGTATTCGATGCCGATGGCCGCGATTTCGACTGGGGGCAGCTGTCCTCCAGCTTCAATGCGCCCAGCCTGTTCAGCGCCCGCCGTCTGGTCGAGGTGCGCCTGCCCAATGGCAAGCCTGGCAAAGAGGGCGCCGAGGTGATCAGCGACTTCTGTGCGCGGCCCGCGCCGGACGTGGTGCTGCTGATCACCGCCGGCGAATGGAGCAAGGCACACCAGGGCAAATGGGCCGAAGCGGTCAACAAGGCCGGGGTGCTCTCGGTGGCCTGGGCAATCAAGCCGCACGAGCTCGCCGATTGGATCGAACGCCGCCTGCGCAGCAAGGGCCTGCGCGCCGATCCGGCTGCCGTGCAGCGATTGAGCGAACGGGTTGAAGGCAATCTGTTGGCCGCCGCGCAGGAAATCGACAAGCTGGCCTTGCTGGCCGATGGCCAGCCGCTGGATGTGGCCAAGATGGAATCGCTGGTGGCCGATGCCGCCCGTTACGATGTTTTCAGGCTCAGCGATGCCGCCTTCTCCGGACAGGCACCGGCCGTGCTGCGGATGTTGGCTGGGCTGCGCGCCGAAGGTGAGGCGGTGGCCGCCTTGATGCCGATCCTGATTCGCGAGCTGCTGATCACCGCCGGGCTGGCGCGGGTACAGGCCAGTGGCGGCAATCTGGGCGCGGAAATGAAATCCAAGGGCATCTGGGAGTCACGCCAGGCGCCCTTCAAGCGGGCGCTGCAGCGCCATCCCGATCCGCGCCGCTGGGAGCGCTTCCTCGCCGAAGCATCGCAGGTGGACCGCATGGCCAAGGGGCGCGCCGAGGGCGATCCCTGGCTGGCCCTGGAGCGCCTGCTGATCGCCTTGGCCGAAGCCCGCGCGGTGCGCCTGCTTGTCCGTGGCGTGCGCTGACGTGGCCGGGCCGCCGCTGGCGGCCGCTGCCGGGCAGCGGGGCGTGTGGCTGCTGTACGGCGGCACCTTCGATCCCGTGCACAACGGCCATCTGGCCATCGCCCGCTGCGCCGCTGCCGAACTGCAGGTGCCGGTTCACCTGATGCCGGCCGCCGACCCGCCGCATCGTGCGCCACCCGGCGCCAATGCCGCTCAACGCGCGCACATGCTGGAGCTGGCGGTCGCTGGCGAGCCCGCACTGCAGGTGGACACCCGCGAGCTGCAGCGTGCCGCGCGGCTGCCTGGTGTGCCCTCGTGGACGGTGGACACCCTGCGCGAGATCCGCGCCCAGATTGGCCCGCAGCGTCCGCTGGCAATGCTGATGGGGGCCGACAGCCTGCTCGGCCTGCCCAGCTGGCATGAATGGGAACATCTGCTCGATCTTGCGCATATCGTGGTGGCTGAACGCCCTGGCAGCGGCCTGGACGGCGCATTGCCGGCAGCGCTGGCGCAGCGCCTGAACGGTGCCTGGGCCGGTTCGGCGCAGGCCCTGGCCGATGCCCCGGCGGGGCGGGTCTGGCGGCTGCGGCAGCCACTGCATTCAGAATCGGCCACCGCGCTGCGCGCGCTGATCGCCAATGGCGGTCAGCAATGGCGCGATTTGTTGCCTTCGGCCGTGGCGGAGTACATCCTTGCCCAAGGCCTGTATGGCAGCGCCGCAACGGTGTGAATGCCGGCGGCGGCCAGGTTCTCTATAATCGTTCCCCTTAATTCATCGAGTTCTGCTGCTTTGACCACCGAAGCCCAAGTCATCAAGACCCAAATGCCCAACCCGGCACCCTCCGTGCCGGCCCTGTTGGCGTCCGTCCATTCCGCCCTTGAAGAGATCAAGGCCCGGGATGCCGTCGAGATCGACGTCCGTGGCAAGTCCAGCGTCGCTGATTACATGGTTGTGGTCTCCGGCACCTCCACCCGTCACGTCAAGTCGATCGGTGAAGAAGTCGTGCGTTTCGCCAAGAACCTGGGCGTGATGCCGCTGGGTGTCGAAGGCGAGCGCGAAGCCGAGTGGGTGCTGGTGGACCTGGGCGACGTCATCGTCCACGTCATGCTGCCGCGCGTGCGCGAGCTGTATGCGCTGGAGCGTCTGTGGACCGTTGGCGACCAGCCGCGCTCTGCCTATGACGACGAAGACGAGCAGGATGCGGGCTGAGCCCCACTGTTCCTGATTCTGTGACGGCGCCGCAGGGCGCCGTCTTCGTTTGTGCCGGCTGACAGGAGGCCACGCATGAAAGCCAGATTGATCGCCACCGGCGAACGCGCACCGGCCTGGGTGGCGCAGGGCTTTGCCGAATATCAGAAGCGCTTGTCGCACTGGCTGCCGCTGGAACTGGTGGAAATCGAGCCGGGCCTGCGCGGCAAGGGCCGCGATCCCAAACGCGCGATCGAGGACGAAGGCAAGCGGGTACTGGCCGCGCTACCCAAGAATCCCTACGTGGTGGCACTGGACGTGCCCGGCCGGCAGCTCAGTTCCGAACAGCTGGCGCAGCGGCTGGAACACTGGCGCACGCAGGGGCGCGACCTGGCATTCCTGATTGGTGGCCCGGAAGGGCATGCCAGCGAGGTGTCCGCAGCGGCCGATGAGAAGTGGTCGATAGGCCCGCTGACCTTGCCGCATATGCTGGTTCGGCTGGTAGTTGCCGAGCAGTTGTATCGCGCAGCAGCGATGTTGGCCAATCACCCCTACCATCGCGCGTAATTAACGTATAGAATGCGCCTCCCCGCCCGAATAGCTCAGCCGGTTAGAGCACTTGACTGTTAATCAGGGGGTCGTTGGTTCGAGTCCAACTTCGGGCGCCAAGATTCAAAGAAAACCCGCATCGTCAGATGCGGGTTTTTTCTTGTCCGCGGTTCAAGCAACCCCGGCGCAGTCGGCGCCGGGGTCGGCAACATCACTTGAACGTGTACTTGGCACCCAGGGTGAAGTAACGGCCAACCGCGCCGCTGTAATGCAGCGGGTTGTAGTTGACCGCGCCATAGGTCTGTGGATCCAGCGGCGCAATGCGATCGGTGACGTTCTGCACCGAGCCGAAGATCTCGAACGCATCGGTTGCACGCCAGCGGCCGGACAGGTCGATGGTGTAGAACGCGCGCAGTTCGCAGCCACGCGGTGCGTCGGAGCCATCGCCATAGCGATTGGCACAGCTGTCACCTTCAAAGGCAACGTTGTCCATGCTGCCGATGTAATTGGCGATGCTGCTGATGCTGAAACGGTCCATGTCCCAGGTCAGGCCGAAGTTCAGACGGTCCTTCGGCGTACCGATGCAATTGGTGACATCGCAGTTGCCGTGGGTGCCGGCGTACTGGAACACGGTGCCGGTGCCATCGTCGCGCTCGAACGAGTTGATGCGGGTCCACTGCAGGTCCATCAACAGTTTGCCGTAGTTGCCCAGTTCCACTCGCTGGCGGATGTCGAAGTCAAACCCGCGGATGGTGGTTGCTGCGGAGTTGATATAGGCAACGCTTACCGCCAACAAGCTGCCGCTGTTGGGAATGCCTGGCAGGTCGTTGTCCGAGCGGATGCCATTGCCGGCAGCCAAGGCCAGGTCGGTATCGCCACTGTTGATCTCATTGGTGCGTTTGATCTGCCATGCATCGAAGGTCATCGTCGTGCTTGAGGTCGGATCCAATACCAGACCAACGGTGTAGCTCTTGGACTTCTCGGGTTTCAGGTTCGGGTCGGGCGAGGTGATGACGGCCAGATTGACCGCGCAGTCCGCAGCGGTTGCGCCGGGGGCCGGGGTGCCACTCGGGCAGCGCACCGGGTCGCGCGCAGTGCTGAAGCCGGCTTGTCCACCATCACCAGCTTCCGCCGGACCCGGTGCACGGAAGCCTTCGGCATAGGTGGCACGCAGCGCGATCCAGTCGGCCGGGGTCCACTTCAAACCGACTTTCGGCGTGGTGGCGGTGTCGCCGCCCTTGTATTTATCAACGCGCAGTGCGCCGGACAATTCCAGTGATTCCAGCACCGGTGCGACGACTTCGGTGTAGGCAACGGCTACTTCCTGGGTGCCTTTGTAGGCCGAATAGCCCAGGCCGATGATGTCGCCCAGATCGGTGTAGCTCTGCGGGTCGAGGTTGGCCTTCTGCCGCCGGTACTCGGCACCGAATGCAAAGCCCAAGGGGCCGCCGGCCAGATCGGCAAGGCTGCGGGTGGCCTTGAAATCGATCATATCCAACGACGTTGATGCGTTGGCATGGATGGTTGGCGAGATGTAGTCATACAGCGCCTGCGAGTTCAGCCCTGCATTGGCGCCAATACGCCACCAGCCCACCGGGCTGTTGGGATCAGTCAATGCGGTGCGGACATGGCTGTAGCGCAGGAAGCCTGTGCGTTCGTTGACCAGTTGGGTCGCCGAGTGCAGATAGGCGGTATCGATATCCCATTCGCCTGCGGTGCCCTTTACGCCAACCAGGAAGCGGGTGAACTCATTGGTGTTGGTGGTCACGCGCGGGCCGACGTCGAAGGCTGCGTAGCGCAGACGTGCGTCCACGCCCAACGGGTTATCGGGGTGGCCGGCACCCAGTACCGTGGCGCCGGGGCCACTGCTGGCATTGACCGGGCCGCCCGGGTAACCCCAGGTGCCGGAGACGCCATTGGGGGTGTTGTAGAACACGTTCTTTTTCTTCGAGTAGCCGAACTCACCGTACATCTCGTAGTTGTCCGACAACACGAAGGTGCCGCGCGCGAACAGATTGCCGAACTCCTCGCTCGGGCTCAGGCTGCGGAAATCCTGGGTTTCCCAAAGGCAGCCACCGCCTGCATCGGCCGGACTGATGTTGGAGAACTGGGCACAGCCGGGCAGCGACTGATACAGCCCGGTTGCCGGGTCGCGGATGCTGCCGACCGGCGAGTTGCCGGCGACGGTGCCGCCTGCGGTGATGGCGCCATTGAGCGGAAAGAACTGCCCGCCTGCCACGCGATCAAAGCCGTAGCGGCCAAGGTCACCATTGCCGATCCATTTGCGGTCGCGGCGATCGGAAATGCGGATGTCATCGGTCTTGCTGAGGTCGATGCTGACGAAGGCGTTGTAGCCATCCGTGTCCAGATCGCCAACGCCTGCGGTCAACGATGCCTTGCGGGCGTTGCCGTCGCTGTCGCCGGAGGTGCCGTAGGACGCCTTGAGCATGGCGCCGGTGAAGTCACGACGCAGGATGATGTTGACCACGCCGGCGATGGCGTCGGAACCGTAGATGGCCGACGCGCCATCCTTCAGCACCTCCACCCGCTCGACCGCATCCATCGGGATGACGCTCAGGTCGGTGAAGACTTTCTGGCCGTCATCGGCCAAGCCATAAGGCGCCATGCGGCGGCCATTGAGCAGGACCAGGGTCGAGGCTGCACCCAGGCCGCGCAGGGAGATGCCCGAGCCGCCGCCGGCAAAGCCGGTACCAAAGCTCTTGGGAATGGAGCCTGCACCATCAGCGGTAAGGGTCTGCAGGTACTCGGCGATGGTGGCCTTGCCGGTACGGTCGATTTCCTGCCGGGTGATGACCTGCACCGGCGAAGCGGTTTCAGTGGTGGCGCGAGGGATGTTGGAGCCGGTGACGGTGATCCGGTCCAGGTTGGTGGCTTTTTCGTCCTGCGCCATGGCCAGCGGTGCGGTCGCTGCCAGGGTCAGGGGGACAAGCAGAAGACGGGTGAGATTGCCTGTTATGGCGTCGCTGAGACGGTTGCTGCGGGGGTAGGTCGAATGTTTCACGGTCTCTCTCCAGGGTACAGCGGCAAGAAGGCCGCCAGAGCGCGGCCAAAGAACATCGACGGCCGCGAATCTAGGTTTCCCATGGGTGACGACGCAGTGAAATAATCATTAATAGCCACAGACAGTTTGGCGGTTCTTATGGCAGCGTTTAGATAGCGCTGCCATAAGGGGCGATACGCCCTGTTCAGCCAAGTTTGAAGTCGACCGGGATCAAGCCATAGGCCTGCACCGGGCGGCCGCCATCGGTAGCGGGTTGGAACTTCCAGCGACGCAGCACCTGATTGCGTGCGGCGGTATCCAGACTGCGGTTGCCGCTGCTGTGCTCGACGCTCACTTCCAGTGGCGTGCCATCCACGTCCACCAATACCCGCAGAGTCACCGTGCCTTGCGCACCGGCGAGCAGGGCATCGCGCGGATAGCCCGGCGGCGGTGCCTTGAGGTAGCGCAACTGCACACCCTGCAGCGGTGTGGAAACAGCGGTCGAATCACTGGCCGGCAGATTGTCGATGGCCGGGGCTACATCCACTGGTGCGGTGACTACCGCTTCGGTGGCGAAGACCGGCATCGGTGCGTGGTCCACCGGTGTGGCCAGCGCCGGCTGCCGTGGTGGTGAAGGCGTGGACGTTACCGGCACGTCGACCGGTGGCGCAGGTGGGTTGGGGACGATGGGTTTGGCGTCGGGCACCTGCCAGCGCTCGCGCACCGCATCGCTGTGGATCGGCACCTGTGACAGCGGGATCAGCAACAGCCCCAAAGCAAATGCGTGCAGGGCCAGCGCGGTGCTGTAGGCGAGGATGCGCGAGGGTTCTACGTGCAGGGACGGACTGCGGTGTTGTTGCGTGCGGACCATGTACCACCTCCATGCGTGGGCGTGTGACAGAGAACAACGCGCGATGACACGGGACGGGGTTGCTGACTGCGGTCCCGTAGCTGCAGTGCGCCTGTTATCGGTGCGCTCGACAAGCGGGGGGATTGTTTCCGGTCAGCTGGCGGACAGCTTGATGGTGCGCAGGTGGGTCCTTGTGGGAGCGGCGTCAGCCGCGAAGCAGATGGATATGCAGCTTTTGTAGGAGCGGCGTCAGCCGCGAAGCAGATACATCTGCAGATGGCACAGCTGCCAAGGGACTTCAGCGGCGTCAGCTTCGCGGCTTACGCCGCTCCTGCACCGGACAGCCGCGAGTGCGGGCCGGCAAGGTCGATGACCAAAACAAAAACGGCGCCCGCAGGCGCCGTTCCGGTTGCGATCGCAAGCGGGCTCAGCGGCCCAGTTCGAACACCACGTCCAGGTTGACCGACACGGTGGTTTCGCCTGGCGACACGGCGGTGTCCATTTCCGCCTTGGCGCTGCGGCCGGCGGACATGGCCATCATCGGCATCGGCCGGAAGCCGCCCTGGTTGCCCTCGGAGATGCTGACAATGCGGCGTACGCGCAGGCCCAGTGCCTTGGCATAGGTCTCGGCGCGGGCCTGGGACTTCTTCAGCGCGGCCAGGCGGGCTTCGTCATAGACCGGCTCGGGCTGGTCGATTTCAAAGCTGGGGCCATTGATCTGGTTTGCCCCCTGCGCGGCCAGGCTGTCCAGCACCTTGCCCAGTTTTGTGATGTCGCGCACCTTCAGGCTGACGGTGTTGTTGGCCTGGTAGCCGGTGATCTTCGGCGGCTCGTTCTCGGCGTAGCGGTACTGCGGGCTGAGGTTGATGCCGCTGGTCTGGATGTCGCGCTCGGCGATGCCAGCGGCCTTGATCGCGGCCATCACCTTGTCCATCTGCACGGCGTTTTCGCGCATGGCGGTGTTGCCATCGACGGCCTGGGTGACCACGCCAGCCGACAGCGTGGCGATGTCTGGAACCCGGTGCGCTTCGGCCTGGGCCGAGACATTGAGCAAGGTGGCATCACTGGCAACGGCGGTGGGCACAGTTTGGGCGTGAGCGGTCATCGAGGCTCCCAGGGCAAGTGACAGGGACAACAACAGTGGAGCAAGGGCAGTACGGCGCATGGTGATCCTCCTTGGCTGGATCGTGAAAGTGACTACGGGGCGATGAACGGGTGGTGAGCCGGCTCGGGGTTGCAGTGACTTTGACTGCTTTGCCGATCATTCAGCCAGCCGCCGCAGGTTATGCTTCCGCGATGCTTTATCTCGCCTCCCGTTCCCCCCGCCGCAACGAACTCCTTTCCCGCCTCGACGTGCCATTCCGGACGTTGGATCTGGACGTGCCTGAAGTGCGGGCGGAAGGTGAACCCGCTGAAGCCTACGTGCGCCGGGTGGCCTTGGACAAGGCGCAGGCCGGCCTGGCGCTGGTCGCCGACGATCCGCAGGCAGTGGTGCTGGGCTCGGATACCGAGGTGGTGCTGGGCGATCGGGTCTACGGCAAGCCGGCCGATGCCGCCGATGCGGCGGCGATGCTGGCCTCCCTGGCCGGGCGCACGCATCGGGTGATCACCGTGGTGGCCCTGGCCGCCGCCGGGCGCCACGCGCTGGAGACAGTGGTCTCGGAGGTGACATTCGCGCCGATGAGTGCGGCGCAGATCCAGGCCTATGTCGCTACCGGTGAACCGATGGGCAAGGCTGGTGGCTATGCCATCCAGGGCGGCGCGGAGCGTTTCATCAGTCATTTGGCTGGCAGCTACTCCGGGGTGATGGGGCTGCCGTTGCAACAGACCGCTGCGCTGCTGGCGGCGTTTGCCGCCGGAGCGGGTGACGATTCCATGGACAAGGGGGAGTGAAGGACGTGTCCGAAGAAATTCTGGTCAATGTCACCCCGCGCGAAACCCGCGTGGCTGTGATCGAAAATGGCATGTTGCAGGAGCTGCACATCGAGCGCGGTTGGCGCCGGGGCGTGGTCGGCAACATCTACAAGGGCAAGGTGCAGCGGGTGATGCCGGGCATGCAGGCGGCCTTCGTCGAGGTGGGGCTGGACCGCGCTGCGTTCCTGCACGCCAACGATGTGGTGCGGCCGGCGCCGGTTGCCGCCGATACCGACGAAACCGCGCCCAGCCTGCCACTGCCGTCCTCGGTGCCGATCGTCGAGCTGCTGCGCGATGGTCAGGACGTGGTGGTGCAGGTGGTCAAGGACCCGATCAGCACCAAGGGCGCCCGCCTGACCACCCAGATCAGCATCCCGTCGCGTTATCTGGTGCTGCTGCCGCAGTCCAAGATGGTCGGCGTGTCGGCGCGGATCGAGGATGAAGGCGAGCGCGCACGGCTGAAATCGCTGGTGACCGAAATTTCGGCCCAGCACGGCGGCTACGGCTACATCGTGCGCACCAACGCCGAAGGCCAGCCGGCCGAGGCGCTGGCCGAAGACATCTCCTATCTGTCGCGGGTGTGGGCCGTGGTGGAGCGGCGTGGCCGCGAAGCACCGCCGTGCAGCATCATCTATGAAGACCTGAGCCTGCCGCTGCGTTCGGTGCGCGACCTGATCCGCAAGGACGTGGACAAGGTCAAGGTCGACTCCAAGGAAACTTTCGGCCAGCTGCAGGCCTTTGTCGCCAAATACATGCCGGTGCTGGGCGAGAAGCTGGAGCTGTATACCGGCGACCGCCCGATCTTCGACATGTTCGGGGTCGAGGACGAGATCGTCCGCGCCTTGAACAAGCAGGTGCCGCTCAAATCCGGCGGCTACCTGGTCATCGACCAGACCGAGGCGATGACCACCATCGACGTCAACACCGGTTCCTTCGTTGGCCAGCGCAATCTCGAAGAGACCGTGTTCCGCACCAATCTGGAAGCGGCGCAGACGGTGGCCCGGCAGCTGCGGCTGCGCAACCTGGGCGGCATCATCATCATCGACTTCATCGACATGGATGACGCCGAACACCGCCGCCAGGTGCTGCGCACGCTGGAAAAGGCACTGGCCCGCGACCACGCAAAGACCACGGTGTACGACTTCTCGCCGCTGGGTCTGGTGGAAATGACCCGCAAGCGCACGGTCGAGAGCCTGGAACGGCAGCTGTCGGAAACCTGCCCGCAATGCAGCGGCCGCGGCAGCATCAAGACCGCCGAGACCGTCACCTACGAAATCTTCCGCGAGATCACCCGCGCCGTGCGTCAGTTCGAGGCCGCGCGCCTGCTGGTGATCGCCTCCAGCAAAGTGGTTGCCCGCATCACCGACGAAGAGTCGGCCGCGGTCGCCGAGCTGGAGGAGTTCCTGGGCAAGAGCATCCGCTTCCAGGCCGATGATCAATACCTGCAGGAGCAGTTCGATGTCGTGCTGCTCTGAGCACGCTCACTTCGCGGCACGGAAGCACGAAGTGAGCTGATGACAACGTTGTTGCGCCACCGCCTACGCCGCTTCCGTCGCTACGCCTTGATGGCATTGGCGATGGCGTTGGTGTGCGTTGCCCTGCTGGTGGGCACGGTCAGCCAGCTGCTGCCGATGGTGGAGGCGCATCCGGACAAGGTTGCCGCCTGGCTCAGCGAGCGCGCCGGCCAGCCGGTGGCCTTCGACCGCCTGGATACGCGCTGGACCCGGCGCGGCCCGCTGCTGCAACTCGATGGGCTGCGGATTGGCGAAGGTGACGGCGTACGCATTGGTCAGGCCGAAGTATTGGTGGCGGTGTATTCGGGCCTGCTGCCCGGCGCACCGCTGACCGAGCTGCGCCTGCGCGGGCTGGCATTGACCCTGCAACGTGACGATGACGGCCGCTGGTCGGTGCGCGGCTTGCCCAGTTCCAAGGCCGGCGGCGATCCGCTGGAAACCCTGCGCAGGCTCGGAGAGCTGCAGGTGATTGGTGGCCAGCTGCAGATACAGGCACCGTCGATCGGTCTGCAGACCCGCGTCCCGCGCATCGACCTGCGCCTGCGCGTGGATGGGCAACGCCTGCGGGTGGGTGCCAAGGGCTGGATCGATACCGGCGCCGCACCGGTCACTGCGGTATTGGATTTCCAACGCCAGCGCGGGGACGGGCAGGCCTGGTTTTCGGCCGATCCCGCCGAGCTGGGCGCGTGGGCACCGCTGTTGAAGTTCGCCGGGCTGCAGATACGCCAGGGCAAGGGCGAGCTGCAGGGCTGGGTGCAGTTGCGTGACAAGCGGGTAGTGGCAGTCACCGCCGAAGGCGAGCTGGAAGCCGTGCAGTTGGCCGGTGCGCCGCTGCAGGCAGGTGACGCCCCGCCAAGCCTGGCATTCAGCAACCTGCAGCTGCGCGCGCGCTGGAAGGCCATCGACGGCGGCTGGCGGCTTGACGCGCCACGTCTGCGGATCGCAGCCAACGGCGCTACCCAGACCCTGGACGGCTTGCTGCTGGCAGGTGGAAAACATTTTGCGGTGCAGGGCAAGCAACTTGATGCCGGCCCGCTGCTGCAGGTGGCAGCGCTCAGCGACCGGCTCGAACCCAGCCTGCGGCGTTGGCTGCAGCGCTCGCAGCCCTCGCTGCGCTTTGCCGATATCAGTCTGTTGGGAACTGCCGATGGCGCGGTGCGTGGCAGTGGCGAGCTGCTCGATGCCAGTTTCGCGCCGGTCGGTGGCAGCCCGGGAATCAGTGGCCTGCGCGGCCATTTTGAAGGCGACGCGCAGGCGTTCTCGCTCGCGCTGAAGCCCGATCACGTGGTGCGCTTTGATTGGCCCACCGGCTTCGGCGTGCTGCATGAGCTGCAACTCTCCGGTGACCTGGTCGGCTGGCGCGAAGGTGCCGGCTGGCAGGTGGGCACGCCTGCGCTGCGCATGCAGGGCCTCAACTATGCCGCTGACATACGCGGCGGCTTGTGGTTCCAGGGCGACGGCACCCGGCCGTGGATCAACCTGGCGGCCAAGATCGACGACGTACCTATGACCGCTGCCAAGCAGTTCTGGGTGCGCTCGAACATGAGCGAGGCGGCAGTGAAGTGGCTGGATGCGGCGCTGGTGGATGGCACCCTGCGCGGCGGCACCGGTCTGGCGGTGGGCGATCTGGACGATTGGCCGTTCACCGGCAACAACGGCCGTTTCGAGGCCGGCGGCCGCATCGATGACGGCGCCATCCGCTTCCAGCAGGACTGGCCGTTGATGCAGCACGTCAACGCCGATATCACCTTCGTCGGCGGCGGCTTCGATCTGCATGGGCGCGGCGATCTGGCCGGGGTCAAGGTCGATCAGCTGCGTGCGGGCATCGCCAGTTTCCGTGAATCCAAGCTGGAGGTGCAGGCCAGCACGGTGGATGAAAGTGCGCGTCTGCTGGCGATGCTGCGGCAGACACCGCTCCAGGCCAGCTATGGCGACACGCTGGACAATCTGACAGTGAGCGGGCCGGCTGCTGTCAGTTTTGACCTGTTGCTGCCGTTGCATCACGACAGCGCCGGCCACCTGCAGGGTGATATCGATCTGCGTGGCATGCGCATGGCCGACAAACGCTGGGACCTGCAGTTCGACGGCGTGCGCGGCAAGGCGCAGTACAGCAGCGAGGGCTTCGACGCGCCGGCGCTGCAGGTGCGGCATCAGGAACGTGACGGCGTGCTGGCGCTGCGCGCCGGCAAGCCGGTGAAGGATCCTGCCCATGCGTTCGAGGCCGAACTGAGCGCGGACCTGGATGCGGGCAAGCTGTTGGATCGCGCGCCGGAGTTGGCGTGGCTCAAGCCCTATGTACATGGCACTTCGGCATGGACGGTCGGGGTCAGCCTGCCCAAGGTGGCGGCAGCTGCGCGCAGCGGTCCGCCGACGCTGCTGACGCTGCGCTCGGACCTGCAGGGCACCCGCCTGCAGCTGCCGGCGCCCTTGAACAAGCCCGCCGCCGATGCCCTGACCACCACGGTGCAGGCTGCCTTGCCGATGGGCGCCGGGCGTATCGATGTCTCCTTCGGCAAATTGATGGCGCTGGCCGCACGCAGCCAGAACGGCAAGACCGGCGTGCAGGTCACCATGGGCAATGACCGCGTCGATCACGAACCGCCGGCCGAGGGTCTGGTGGTCAATGGCCGCACGCCCTCGCTGGATGCGCTGGAGTGGATCACCCTGGCGCGTGGCGGCGACAGCAATGGCAGCGACGGCGGCGTGGCACTGAAACAGGTGGACGTACTGGCCGACCAGCTGATGATGGTGGGCGGGCGTTTTGCGCAGACCCGGCTGCAGCTGCGCCCGGGTGCCGATGCGGTCGCGGTGCAGCTCGATGGCCCGGCGCTTGCCGGCAATCTGCGCGTGCCAACCGCCGATGGCGGCACGGTCAGCGGGCAGCTGGCGCGGGTGTATTGGCAGCCTGCCGCAGCGGCAACGGCCGAGTCCAGCGACACCCCGGCCGAGCCCATCAATCCGGCCAACATCCCACCGTTGGCACTGGATATCGACGACCTGCAGTTTGCCGCGATCAAACTCGGCCAGACCCGGCTGCGCACGCGACCGACCGGCGACGGCCTGCAGGTACAGGAATTGGCGATACGCGCGCCCAAGCAGGTCATCGACGTGCACGGGCAGTGGCGTGGAATGGGCGCGCAGGCGCGCACCCAGGCAACGGCGGACGTACAGAGCGAAGACCTCGGCGACCTGCTGCAGCGTTTGGGCTACGCCGGCCAATTGCGGGGCGGGCAAGGCAAGGCACGCTTGCAGGCAGGCTGGCAGGGCGGGCCGATGGCCTTCAACCTGGCCAGCCTGGAAGGTGGCCTGGATCTGGACCTGCGCAACGGCCAGCTGCTGGAAGTGGACCCGGGCGCCGGCCGCGTGCTTGGCCTGCTCAGCGTGGCGCAGCTGCCACGGCGCTTGCTGTTTGATTTCCGCGACCTGTTTTCCAAGGGCCTGGCGTTCAACCACGTCGAAGGCGCGATGCGCTTCGGCAATGGCCAGGCCAGCACCGACAAGATCGCCATTGAGGCGCCGGCAGCGGAAATCACCATCCGCGGCCAAGCGGATCTGGTTGCCCAGCAGTTCAACCAGACCATCGATGTGAACCCGCGCTCGGGCAATCTGCTGACCGTGGTAGGCGCGGTGGCCGGCGGTCCAGTGGGCGCTGCGGTAGGTGCCGCAGCCAATGCGGTGCTGGGCAAGCCGCTGGGCGAAATCGGCTCCAAGACCTATAAGGTGACCGGGCCCTGGAAAGATCCCAAGGTCGAAGTGCTGGACCGTGAGGCGGCCCGCATGCCGCCGCCGGCGGTTACACCCGGGGCTGCAGGCAGCCCCTGAATCACTGCAGGCTTGCATGAGGCGGGTCTGCCCCCATCTGGATTGACATGACCGAAAACGCTCTCACGCTCGCCGAAACCCGCCTGCTGCTGCCTTCAGGGCTGGATGCCAATCGTCTGGAACGCACCTTTGGCACCTTGTTGGGGCCGGGTATCGATTTTGGTGACCTGTACTTCCAGCATTCGCGCCGGGAGAGCTGGAGCGTGGAGGACGGCATCGTCAAGGACGGTGCGCATTCGATCGAACAAGGCGTCGGTGTGCGCGCGATAGCCGGTGAAAAGACCGGTTTTGCGTATTCGGACGACATCCAGCCGGCCGCATTGTTGGCGGCGGCGCAGTCGGCGCGGGCGATCTCCCGCGAGGGCGGCGAACAGAACGTGCGCTCGCTGGTGCGCGGCACCGGTCGCGCGCTGTACCCGGCGCTGGACCCGGTGGACAGCATCGGCAACGAAACCAAGGTGGAAGTACTCAAGCGCCTGGACCGTTACCTGCGCGCGGCGGACACGCGTGTGCAGCAGGTGATGGTGAGCCTGTCCGGTGGTGTCGATACGGTGCTGATCGCGCGCAGCGACGGCGTGCTGGCGGCCGATGTACGCCCGCTGGTGCGGCTCAATGTGCAGGTCATCGTTGAACAGAACGGTCGTCGCGAGTCCGGTTATGCCGGTGGCGGCGGCCGCTACAGCTACCAGGAACTGTTTGCAGGCGAACGCCCGGAAGCCTTTGCCCGCGAGGCACTGCGCCAGGCGCTGGTGAATCTGGAAGCCATTCCGGCCCCGGCCGGGGTGATGCCGGTGGTGCTTGGCCCGGGCTGGCCGGGCGTGCTGCTGCACGAAGCGGTCGGCCACGGTCTGGAAGGTGACTTCAACCGCAAGGGCACCAGTGTCTATGCCGGCCGGATCGGAGAGCGTGTGGCCTCACCGGGTGTGACCATCGTCGATGACGGCACTCTGGATGGGCGCCGTGGCTCCTTGAACATCGATGACGAAGGCACACCGACCCAGTGCACCACCCTGATCGAGGACGGCATCCTGGTCGGCTACATGCAGGACACGCTCAACGCGCGTTTGATGGGCGTTGCGCCGACCGGCAATGGCCGCCGCGAATCCTTCGCGCACATGACCATGCCGCGCATGACCAATACCTATATGCGCGCTGGCAACCATGATCCGCAGGAGATGATCCGTTCGGTGAAAAAGGGCCTGTACGCGGTCAATTTCGGCGGCGGCCAGGTCGACATCACCAGTGGCAAGTACGTGTTCTCGGCGACCGAGGCTTACCTGATCGAAGACGGCAAAATCACCGCGCCGGTGAAGGGCGCGACCCTGATCGGCAACGGCCCGGAGACCATGCAGAAGGTGCGCATGATCGGCAACGATCTGGCATTGGATGAAGGCGTGGGCATCTGCGGCAAGGACGGGCAGAGCGTGCCGGTCGGTGTCGGCCAGCCGTCGTTGCTGATTGATGGGCTGACGGTGGGTGGCACGCAGGCTTGAGGGTGCGGTTGAAGAGCCCCCCTCATCCGCCCTCCGGGCACCTTCTCCCGTAAACGGGAGAAGGGACAGCTGGCATTTGGAATTCTGTGGCGTCAGTTCGAACTGCAGCTCTGCAATTCCTTCTCCCGCTTGCGGGAGAAGGTGCCCCGAAGGGGCGGATGAGGGGAAGCTTTTCGCTACAGAACCAAACCAGCAGCAAACCCCCTCAACCCAGATCAATCCTGCGCGTCGTCGTCATCCACATCATCAGCATCGTCATCACCGCCGCCAACTTCCGCAGCCGCACTCAATACCGGCACCAGCATCAGCTCGCGCAGTACCTGGTAGATCTCGCGGTAGGCGCGCGGCGGCTTGTTCTTGGCTTTCTCGGCCAGCGCATTGCGGACCAGCGTGCGCAGCCCCTGACGGTCGGCTTCCGGGTGCTCGTCCAGCAGCTCACCCAGGGCGACGTCGCCCTCGGTCATCAAACGCTCACGCCAGCGCTCCATGCGGTGCATGATGGCCACTTCACGGCGCGAGGTCTCGCTGTTGGCGTCCAGCGCGTCGCGGATCGCTTCCAGGGTTTCGTCTTCCTCGCGGCGCATCTGCTTGGCAAGGAACGCCAGCTGGCGCTTGCGGGCACCGTGCGAGGTGATGCGCTTGGTGTACTCGATGTGTTCCAGCATGCCTTCCGGGATAGGCAGGCGTGCCAGCTGGGCCGGGGTCAGCTCCACCAGGGTTTCGCCCAGCGCCAGCACCTCCAGCGCTTCGCGCCGGTTCTGGCTACGGCTTTCGCCCAAAAATTCACCGGTTTCTTGATCGCGTCCGCGCATCGCACTGCTACCTACTAAACTTCATGACAGGAAAGCCGGGCGCTCGCCGGGCTTCACGAGGGATCCCCGTCACACCGCCGCCAGTCAGGCAAGACCGGGCAGATGTGAAGGGATTCGGCCACCAAGGATAAAGCATTGAACGTCATTAGCACCCAAAACCCTGCCGTCGACGACAGCCTGCAGCGCCTGGAGCGGTTGACCGGCATCTCCCAGCGGTTGCTGGAGCGGGCCCGCGCGATGGGCGCCAGCCAGGCCGAGGTCAGTTGCAGCGAGGACCGCGGTCTGGATGTGAACGTGCGCCTGGGTGAGGTCGAGACGGTCGAGGCTACCCACGACCGCGGCATCGCGGTGACCGTGTATTTCGGCCAGCGCAAGGGCAGTGCCAGCACCGCCGACCTGCAGGAGTCCAGCCTGGAAGCCACCGTGGCGCAGGCCTGCGCGATCGCCCGGCATACCGAAGATGACCCTGCCGCCGGTCTTGCCGACCCGGCCCTGATGGCCACCGAATTCCCCGATCTGGACGGTTGGCACCCTTGGGAGCTCACTGCCGAACAGGCGCTGGACCTGGCCCTGGCCTGCGAATCGGCAGGCCGCCAGAGCGATAGCCGCATCAGCAACTCCGACGGCGCCTCGGCCTCCACCGCGCAGAGCGTGTCGGTCTACGCCAACTCGCATGGCTTCATCGGCCGTGATCGCAGCAGCCACCATTCCATCGGCTGCGCGCTGATTGCCGGGCAGGGCGACGGCATGCAGCGCGATGGCTGGTATACCAGCGCCATCGCCCGCGAAGACCTGGACGACCCGGCGGCGGTAGGCCTGCGTGCGGCCGAGCGCACCGTGGCGCGGCTGCAGCCGCGCTCGTTGCCGACCGGCGAGGTGCAGGTGCTGTTCGCTGCGGAAATGGCGCGTTCCTTGGTAGGCCACCTGCTCAGCGCGGTGTCTGGCGGCGCGCTGTACCGGCGTGCCAGCTTCCTGCTCGACAGCGTGGACACCCAGCTGTTCCCGGAGTGGTTTGGCATTGACGAGTTGCCGCTGCTGCGTCGCGGCCTGCGTTCCAGTTCCTACGACGGCGAAGGCGTGGCTACCCGCAATTCGGCCCTGATCACCGACGGCGTATTGCAGCGCTACATCCTGGGCAGCTACTCGGCGCGCAAGCTGGGCCTGCAGACCACCGCCAATGCCGGCGGCGTGCACAACCTGAAAGTGAAGGCCAATGCAGGCGATCGCGCGTCCATGCTGTCAGGTATGGGAACCGGTCTGCTGGTGACCGAACTGATGGGGCAGGGCGTGAATGGCATCACCGGCGACTACTCGCGCGGCGCCGGTGGTTTCTGGGTGGAGAACGGGCAGATCGCCTACCCGGTGGACGGCATCACCATCGCCGGCAACCTCAAGCAGATGTTTGCCGGTATTGAAGCGGTGGGCACCGACGTGGATAAGCGCTCGCATGTCTCGGTCGGCTCGATCCTGGTCGGCAAAATGACCGTGGCAGGTAATGATTGACGCAGTCTTGGTAAACAGCGGACTATTCTTATGTGGGAGCTAGTGCGCTCCCTATAGCTGTCAGCCAATATTGATACGCCCTTTACAAGGATCTTGGGGAACAATGAGCGATTACCAGAACACTCCGCCGCCGCCGCCGACCAGCGCCGGTGCTTCCGACGACAACAGCATTGCAATGCTGGTGCATCTGTCGGGCATCTTTTTCAGCTTCATCGTGCCGCTGATCGTTTGGCTGGTGAACAAGGACAAGCCGGAAAAGGCCTTCTTGAATGCAAACTCGAAGGAAGCGCTGAACTTCCAGCTCACGCTGCTGGGCGCGTACTTCATCAGCGGCATCCTGATGGTCGTGCTGATCGGCTTCCTGACCTATGCCGTGGCATGGATTGGTGGCCTGGTGTTCGCGATTCTTGCTGGCCTGGCGGCCAACAAGGGCGAGACCTATCGCTATCCGATGACCATCCGCCTGATCAAGTAATCGGCGCGAAGGTTGTTTGGCAGAAAGCCCGGCGAAAGCCGGGCTTTTTGTTTTTGTGCGTTTGGGTGCAGTGCGGCTTTGCCGCTTTGCCCCCTCCCTTTGCCGAAGGCAAGGGGAGGGCTGGGGAGGGGTTGGCCGTTCGCGGCCATGCAGGCAGTGCCAACTTCGCGGCTGACGCCGCTCCCACAAACCCCGAATCAATGCGAGCGACGTACCGTCAGTTCGGCCAATGCCGCCAACGCTGCCGCACGCTGGCCGAACGGAATCAATGCTGCCTGCATCGCGGTTGCCAGTTCGGCCAGGGTCGCCTTGGCGCCGTCCATGCCCAGCAATGAGGGGAAGGTCGACTTGTCCTGGGCCTGGTCCTTGCCGGCGGTCTTGCCCAACTGCTCGGAGCTGGCCTCGACATCGAGGATATCGTCGCGGACCTGGAAGGCCAGGCCCAAGGTGTCGGCAAAGCTGTCCAGCTGTGCAAGCTGGGCGTCGCTGGCCTCGCCGCACAACGCGCCCATGCGCACTGCCGCGCGGATCAGCGCGCCGGTCTTCAGCGCATGCATATGCTTGAGATCAGCCAATGCCTGTTGTTGACCGGTAGCGTCGATGTCCAGGGCCTGCCCACCGCACATGCCGCTGGCGCCAGAGGCGCCTGCCAATGTCTTTATGCAGTTCAGCGCCAATGCCGGTGGCATCCAGGCGTCGGCGAGGATCTCAAAGGCGCGGGTCTGCAGGGCATCGCCGGCGAGGATCGCGGTGGCCTCGTCAAAGGCGATATGGGTGGTCGGGCGGCCGCGGCGCAGGTCGTCATCGTCCATTGCCGGCAGGTCGTCGTGTACCAGCGAATAGGCGTGGATCAGCTCGACTGCTACCGCAGCGGCATCCAGGCGCGCTTCTTCGGCCGCGAACAGGTAGCCGGCTGCATAGACCAGCATCGGCCGCATGCGCTTGCCGCCGCCCAGCGCCGCATAGCGCATGGCCTGGTGCAGGCGTTGCGGGGCAAGCTCCGGGTCGGGCAGGGCGTCCTGCAGCTGTTCTTCGGTGCGCTCAAGCCAGCGGGTGAGCAGGGCGTCAGTCTTCATTGCCACTGCTTTCAAAGGGTTCGGACTTTTCCGGCTGGCCCGGGTCGGTGAGCAGGCGTACGCGCAGCTGGGCCTGTTCCAGCGCCTGCTGGCACTGGCGATAAAGGCCAACGCCACGTTCGTATGCGGTCAGCGACTGTTCCAGACTCAGGTCGCCGGCTTCCATCTTCTCGACCAGTTGCTCCAGTTCTTCAAGCGACTGCTCGAAGTGGGCCACCGGCGAGGTTTCATTGGGGGACTTCTTTGCCATGGCGCAAGTGTGAGCGGGCAGCGGGAAAGGGTCAATTCACCGGATCTGGCGGTTGCCATTCAAGATGGCCGCCGTGCGCCTGCAACCAGGCCTGCAGCGGCGCCGAGATGACCCGGTCAGCGGCCGCCAGCACGCTGTCGCCATCGCATAGCAGCGGCAGTTGCGCGCGCAGCCACGGTGGCACATCCGAGTGCTGCAGGCGGTGTTTGAGCTGGTGGCTGTGGTTGCGCCCAGCCAGCTGGATGCGCTCGCCGCCTTGGCGTTGGCGCAGGAGCAGGGGTTGATCAAACGCCGCTGCGCCGTGCAGGAACAGCATGCCGCCATCGGGCAGCCGCGCCGGCTCGGCGCCGTTCCATTGCTGGCTCCAGCCCTTGGGCCAAGCCGGCAGCAAGGGGGCGGCATGCAGTTGATCGCGCCAGCGTACGACCCGTGCGCGTTGCCAGCGGAATTCAGCCTGCTGGTCGCTATCGGCGGTCAGCAGCTGTTGCTGGATTGCCTGCACACCCTTGGCCGGCAGCGGCGGCAACCGTTGCTGCTGGGCCCACAGGCGCAGCACGCGGGCTTGCTGCGCAGCGCTGAGCTGCTTGAGCGGGCTGAGCTGCAGCGTGTCGCCGTTGCCCAGACATTGCTGCAGCAGGTCGGCGTCATTGCCGCCCAACAACTGCGCCGCCTGCGCCGCGAGGCCTGCGCTGCGTGCCATCGCCGCAGCGGCATGCGGCCAGCGCTGACGCAGCAGCGGCATCACCTGCAGGCGCAGGAAATTGCGGTCGAAATCCGCGCTGTCATTGCTGGGATCATCAATCCAGTGCAGTTGCTGCTGTTGTGCATAGGCCTCCAGCGCGGCGCGCGGCACGTTCAGCAGCGGCCGCCACAGCGTGCCGGGGCCGAAGTCGCGCTGCCCGCGCATCGCGCCGAGCCCATCCACGCTGGAGCCACGCAGGGCACGCAGCAGGAAGGTTTCTGCCTGGTCGTCCTGATGATGGGCCAATGCAAGCCACTCGCCTTGGCCCAGATGGACTTTGAAGGCGGCATGGCGCGCATCGCGCGCGGCGGCTTCCAGGCCGCGGCCGGCGTCTCTAGGCACATCGACATGGGCTACCTGCAGCGGGATGTTCCATTGCGCGCAGAGTTCGATGCAGTGTTGCTGCCAGTCATCGGCGACCGATTGCAGGCCATGGTGTACGTGCAAGGCGCGCAGGCTGCCAGGTTGGCGCCCCGGCGCGTTGGCGAGCAGGTGCAGCAGCACTGTCGAATCCAGGCCGCCGCTGAAGCCGACCATCACCGGGATGTCGGTTGCGTCCTGCAGGAGAGTGGGAGAAAGCGGATTCATGGCCGCGCCGAGTATCGGCGGCGGCGGCGATGGCTGCAATTGTTGCTGCAACTGGGTTGTGGGAGCGGGCGCGGCCCCCGAACCCGGGGGGCGGCCGGGTTGGGGGGGGGGTGGGATGTAAA
>NZ_JBDJMY010000024.1:0-62614 GCF_039674165.1 Stenotrophomonas terrae | reverse complement strand
ATGCTCGGCAGAGGCTTTCCCGGTAATGCCCTTGCCGAGCATGGCTCGGCACTACAGTCAGGGGTTTGCTGGTAACGCCCTTGCCGAGCATGGCTCGGCACTACAGTTGGGGTTTAGCTGGTAACGCCTCTGCCGAGCATGGCTCGGCACTACGGGTTAGGCGCGGTCCAATTGCCTGCGTCCAACTCCGGCTCCCACTCTGCCTCCAAAGTCTTCAGCAGTACCGCGGCCTGGGTGCGGCTATTGCATTCGAGCTTCTTCAGCACGGCGGTGACGTGCACCTTGACCGTGTTTTCGGCCAGGCCCAGCACGTGCGCGATCTGCTTGTTGAGCAGGCCATCGGCCATGCACAGCAGCACGCGGATCTGCTGCGGGGTCAGCCGCGCCAGCCGCGAGGCCAGCAGCGCATCGTGCTCGGAGCGCACCGCCGCCAAGGGCGGGAAACAGGTATCGCCGTCCATCACCGCGCTCACCGCCGCGCCTATCGATTCCACCGGCGCGGATTTGGGAATGAAGCCAACCGCACCGAACTGCTGGGCGCGACGGATCACCCGCGGGTTGTCATTGGAAGAAATGATGATCACCGGCAGCTCCGGGCGTTCGCCACGCAGCCATACCAGCGAAGAAAACCCGTGCGCACCGGGCATGGTCAGATCAAGCAGGACCAGGTCCACATCGGCATGCTCAGCCACCGCCTCGGTCAAGGCCGAAACACTGGCAACCTCCAGCATCTCGCCCACGGCGCCGCCCTCGCGCAGCGCATGCAGCACGGCGGCGCGAAACAACGGGTGGTCGTCGGCAACAAGCACCTTGATCAGGCTCATGGCGCCAGTTTGGCACGGGCACGGCTTGCCTGCCCTAGTCCCAAATCGCTATTGGTTGGCACCCTGGCCCTGTCTATCGTCCGCGCACTCCCAACTGTACCGAGGCAACGGATGGCCTGTTTCCCCCTGCGTGCTGCATTCACCGGCCTGCTGTTGCTGGCCGCCGCACCCGCCGCGCTTGCCAACGACACGTTCACCGCCAAGGCCAGCGGCCGCCTGTATTACGAATTCGGCCACTTCGACAACGACCGCCTTGGCCCGCCAGAACGCAGCGGCGACGATCTGCGTGCAGCGTGGCTGGGCCTATCGGGCAAGGCCTACAGCCTGGGCTACAAGGTCGAGGCGGACTTCGCCGGCCACCGCCCGGTTGCCCGCGATGTCTACCTGACCCACACCTTTGGCAACACCCAGCTCACCCTGGGCCAGTTCAAGCAGTTCTATACGCTGGACGACCGCAGCAGCGCCAATCACACGCCCACCATCGAGCGCAGCTTTCTGGTGCAGTCGCTGGGCACGGCTTACCGGCTGGGCATCGGCGCACAGGGGCATCACAGCGGCATTTTCTGGAGCGGCAGCGTTTTCAGCCTGGAAAGCATCGATGTGTGGCAGGCCAAGGGCCACGTCATCGGCGGCCGCATCGGCTACGCGCCATGGAGCCAACCGGGCCATGCCCTGCACTTTGGTGTCTCCGGCGCCCATGAGCATCACAGCCATCCCGGTGCCGATGGCGCCCTGCCGTTGCGTGCGCAAGTGCGTGCCAACGGCCACTTCGGCAACAACGGCCGCTTGCCGCTGGTGGATTTCCGCAGCGGTCGCGCGGTGTCGGTCAAACGCTACAGTTTTGAAACCGCCGGCGTGGCTGGGCCGTGGTCATGGCAGGCCGAGTACGGTGGTGCCCGCTACGACGATGGCCAGCAACGCGGCAAAATACAGGCCGGCTATCTGCAGGGCAGCTGGCTGCTCACCGGTGAAACCCGCCCTTACGACGCCAAGGGCGGCCGTTTCGTCCAGTTGGAGCCCGAGCGTGACTTCGGCGCCTGGGAGCTGGTGGCCCGCTATGACCACATCACCGGTCGCCAGTGGCCAACGCAGCAGCGCGATGTCTCGGCCGACGCCTGGACCCTCGGCGTGAACTGGTATGCCTCCAGGAACGTCCGGCTGATGCTGGACTGGACCGACAGCCGCCGCCGTGATGAACTGCGCGGACAACGCCTGGACCACACTGGGGTACTGGCCGGGCGCGCCCAGCTGCACTTCTGACCCCGCCCGCGCCGACGTGATCCGGCCCGGACACACAAGAAAATAATTTTCACGTATTCTCCACCTTTCGCCACGACAGCCACCCGTACTTCCGGGTGAACAAGGCAAGGGGTAGGATTCGTGCAGGAAAATTACTTTCATTCCGAAGCAGTTCTGGTCGGCAAGGGCCTCCCCAGCGGTGGCCCATGGACGCCGGCGTCGCTGGCCGCCGCCGCACCGTCGCTGCTTGCAGAGCAGCTCAGCCTGCCCGCTGCGGTGCTGAGCGCATCGGCGCTGCAGCATAATCTGTTGTGGATGCGCGAGTTCGCGCAGGCCTATGGCTGCCAGCTGGCGCCACATGGCAAGACCACGATGAGCCCCGAGCTGTTCCGCATGCAGCTGGACGCCGGCGCCTGGGGCATCACCCTGGCAACCGCGCCGCAGACCGTGGCCGCACACGCGCAGGGCGTACAGCGCGTACTGCTCGCCAACCAGCTGGTCGGCAAGGGCAACTTCGAGCTGATCGCCTCGCTGCAACAGCGTGACCCGGGCTTCTGGTTTGCCTGCGTGGTGGACTCGGCCGACAACGTGGCCGCGCTGGGCCGCTATTTCAGCGCGCGTGGGCAGCAGATCAAGGTATTGCTGGAGATTGGCTTGGCCCGCGGCCGTACCGGTGTGCGCGACGAGGCACAGGCGCAGGCCGTGCTGGACGAAATCGCCCGCTGGCCGGATGCCGTGGCGCTGGTCGGCGTTGAAGTCTATGAAGGTGTCGCCAGCGACGAGGCCGGCGTGCGCACCATGTTGCAGCGCAGCCTTGCGCAGTGGCAGGCGATCCGCGCCAATGGTGGTTTCCGCCAGTTGCCGGCCATCCTCAGCGGCGCTGGCTCGGCTTGGTTCGACGTGGTGGCCGAAGAGTTCTCGGTACTCGCCAACGATGCCGACGCACAGATCGTGCTGCGTCCGGGCTGCTATCTGAGCCACGACGTCGGCATCTACCGGCAAGCAGCCGAACGCATCCACGCCAGCAACCCGATCGCGCGCACGATGGGCAGCAGCCTGCAGCCGGCACTGCGGCTATGGGCTTACGTGCAGTCCCGCCCGGAACCGGGCAAGGCCATCATCGGCCTGGGCAAGCGCGATGCCGCCTTCGATGCCGGCCTGCCGGTGCCTGCCCTGCACTACCGGCCCGGCGATGCCGCACCAAGCGCTGCCGCCGCGCATTGGAAGCTCACCGCGATGATGGACCAGCATGCGTTCCTCGAGCTGCAGGCTGACGATGCCCTGCAGGTGGGCGACATGCTCTGCTTCGATATTTCTCACCCCTGCCTGACCTTCGACAAATGGCGCCACCTGTTGGTGGTCGATGACGCGCACCGCGTTGTCGGTGCTGTTTCCACGCAGTTCTAACCGCTTCCATCGGGTCTGTACGCATGAGCAACGGTAATCTGCTGTTGATCTACGCCGCACTGTCGATCCTTGCACTGATCGTGCTGATCGCCCGCTTTCGGCTCAACCCCTTCATCAGTGTCACATTGGTTTCAATCGGGCTGGCGCTGCTTGCTGGCATGCCGGCGCCGGAGATCCTGCCAGCCTATGAGCAGGGCGTCGGCAAGATCCTTGGGCATATCGCGCTGATCGTCGCGCTGGGCACCATGCTCGGCAAGATGATGGCCGAGTCCGGTGGCGCCGAGCGCATCGCACGCACCTTGATCGCCCGCTTCGGCAGCAAGAACGTGCACTGGGCGATGATGCTGATCGCCTTCTGCGTGGGCTTGCCGATCTTCTTTGAAGTCGGCTTCGTGCTGCTGATTCCGATCGTGCTCAATGTCGCCCGCCGCACCGGCGTGCCGCTGCTGCTGGTCGGCCTGCCGATGGTGGCCGGCTTGTCGGTGGTGCACGGGCTGGTGCCACCGCACCCGGCGGCGATGCTGGCGGTGAACGCCTATGGCGCCGATGTCGGCCGCACCGTGTTCTATTCGCTGCTGGTTGGCCTGCCAACGGCGGCACTGGCCGGCCCGGTGTTCGCCAAGTTCATCGCGCCGCGGGTCAAGCTGCCTGCGCATAACCCGATGGAAGCGGCATTGCTGGACGAGGGCCATCAGCGCATTCCCGATGAGCAGCTGCCCAGCTTCGGCATCACCTTGGCCACCTTGATGCTGCCGGTAGTACTGATGCTGCTCGGCGGCTGGGCCGATCAGATCGCCGCCCCCGGCTCGACGCTCAACCACGGCCTGCGCTTCATCGGCCACTCGGTGGTGGCCCTGCTGCTGGCCACATTGATGAGCTTCATCACCCTTGGCATGATGCGCGGCTTCAGCCGCGAACAGATCCTCAAATTCACCCAGGAATGCCTTGCCCCCACCGCCGCGATCACCTTGCTGGTGGGCGCAGGCGGCGGCCTCAACGGCATCCTGCTGCATACCGGCGTCGCGGCGGAAATCACCGCCCTGTCCCAGCGCCTGCAGCTGTCACCGCTGCTGATGGGCTGGACCATGGCCGCGCTGATGCGCATCGCCACCGGCTCGGCGACGGTGGCAATGATTACCGCCTCGGGCATCGTCGCCCCGATTGCCGCCGCCATGGGCTACGCCCACCCTGAATTGCTGGTGCTGGCCACCGGCGCCGGCTCGGTGGTGCTGTCACATGTCAACGACGGTGGCTTCTGGCTGGTAAAGGAATACTTCAACATGACCGTCACCCAGACCTTCCAGACCTGGACGGTGCTTGAAACCCTTATTTCCGTCATCGCCCTGTCGCTGGTGATGGCCCTCTCAATGGTGCTCTGAACATGTCGCAGAATACGTTCGATATCGTCTATGAGCTGCGCCAGCGCCAGCACGAGTTCAGCCCGGTGGAAGCGCGCATCGCCGCGGCCATCCTCGCCGACGTGGATGCCGCCGCGCAGTACGGGGTCAGCGAGCTGGCCGAACGCGCCGAAGTCAGCGCCGCCGCCATCTCGCGTTTTGCCAAGGCGCTGGGCTGCGAGCATGTGCGTGAGCTGCGTGCGCGGCTGGCCTCGGCCAGCGCGGTAGGCAAGCGCTTCCTGGAACAGCAGAACGCACCGCCGGTATCCGCGCTGTACGCGCAGATCTGCGATGACATCCAGGAAAGCCTGCGTCACAACATCGCCAACCTGAAGGAAGAGGTGGTGCAGGAGCTGGCCGAAGCAATCTGCCAGGCGCGGATGATCCATATCTTCGGCCTGGGCGGATGCTCCACCGTTTTCGCGCAGGAGCTGCAGAGCCGCTTCGTGCGTTTCGGGCGGCCGGTATCGGCCTGCAGCGATGCGTTGATGATGAAGATCATCGGCGCCACACTTGGGCCGCAGGATCTGGTGCTGGTGTTGTCGGTCAGCGGCATCACCCCGGAAATCATCTCAGCGGTGGATATCGCCCGCACCTATGGCGCCCGCATCGGCGCCATCACCCAGGCCAACACGGCGCTGGCCGAGCGCAGTGACTGGCTGCTGCCGATCCAGATCGAGGAAACCGATTTCGTGTTCAAGCCCTCGGCCTCGCGCTACGCGATGATGCTGGCCATCGACGTGCTTGCCACCACCACCGCGCTCAACGACGCCAACGCCAACCATGAACACCTGCGCCGCATCAAGCTGGCGCTGGACCGCCACCGTGGCGGTGATTCGCGCCTTCCGCTGGGTGATTGATCCATGCATGATTTCCTGATCCGCAACGCGCTGATCTTCGATGGCAGTGACCAACCGGCCGAGCACGGCGATGTCGCCATCGATGCCGGGCGCATCACTGCTGTCGGCGCGCTGGGCAAGGCTGCGGCTGCAAATGTCATCGACGCGCAGGGCCTGGCGTTGGCGCCGGGCTTCATCGATGTGCACACCCATGACGACCTGGAGGTGATCCGCAACCCGGACATGCTCAGCAAGTTGTCGCAGGGCGTGACCACGGTGGTGGTTGGCAACTGTGGCATCAGCGCCAGCCCTGTGAGGATCCATGCGCAGGTGCCGGACCCGATGAACCTGCTCGGTGATGCCGAGGATTTCCGTTATGCGGATTTCGCCAGTTATCGCGACGCCGTCGAACATGCCGGCCCGGCCGTGAATGTGGCAGCCCTGGTCGGTCACACCGCCTTGCGGCAGAACCATATGGATCGCCTGGACCGTGCCGCCACCGACGAGGAAATCAGCGCGATGCGGGCGCAGCTGCGCGACAGCCTGGCACAGGGCGCACTGGGCCTGAGCAGCGGTCTGGCCTATGCCTCGGCCTATAGCGCACCGTCCTCGGAAGTGGACGCGCTGGCCAAGGAGCTGCCACGCAACGGCCTGTATGCCACCCACCTGCGCGATGAATTCAGCGGCATCCTCGATGCGATGGAAGAAGCCTTCTACGCCGCACGTGCGCCACAGGCCGCAGTGCGTGTTTCGCACCTGAAGTGTGCCGGTGTCGACAACTGGGGCCGCAGCGGCGAAGTACTGGACTGCCTGCATGCGGCCTCGGCCAGCCAGGATGTGGCCTGCGACTGCTACCCGTATGCGGCCAGCGCCTCGACCCTGGACCTGAAGCAGGTCACCGAGGCCTACGACATCCTGATCACCTGGTCCGAGCCCGAACCCAGCCAGGGCGGCCGCCTGCTGGCCGAGATCGCCGCCGACTGGAAGGTCCCGTTGATGGATGCCGCGATACGCCTGCAACCTGCCGGCGCGGTGTACCACGGCATGGACGAGGCCGACGTGCGCCGCATCCTGAGCCATCCACTGACCATGATCGGTTCCGATGGGCTGCCACGCGATCCGCGCCCGCATCCACGCCTATGGGGCACATTCCCGCGCGTGCTGGGCCACTACGCCCGCGATCAACAGCTGTTCCCGCTGCACACTGCCGTGCACAAGATGACCGGCCTGCCGGCCTCGCGTTTCGCGATGGGCGCGCGCGGCTTGATCCGTGCCGGCTGGTGCGCCGACCTGGTGCTGTTCGATCCGGCGCGGGTACGCGACACCGCCAGTTTCCACGATCCGATCCGCGCCGCCGAAGGCATCAACGCCGTCTGGGTCAACGGCTGCCTGAGCTATGACGGCAGTCGCGTCGTCGCCCGCGCTGGCCGTTTTGTGCGGCCAGAACCCGCACCGACAGCCTGACTGCTACCGCTGCACCCCATGAAGAGGAATACCGATGAGTGACATCAAACGCTACGGCGCCGAAGGTGGCGTTGGCCAGGGCAAGCAACACATGCCGTTCTCGCGCGCGGTCGAAGCCGATGGCTGGCTGTTCGTGTCCGGGCAGGTACCGATGCGCAACGGCGAACTGGTCGCCGGCACGGTCACCGAACAATCGCATGTGGTGATCGGCAATGTGCTGGAGATCCTGGCCGAAGCCGGTTACGGCCCGGAGCACGTCGTGCGCTGCGGCGTCTGGCTGGACGACGCCCGCGACTTCTATGCCTTCAACGGCGTGTTCAAACACTACTTTGGCGAGAACCCACCCGCCCGCGCCTGCGTCGAAAGCCGCATGGTGGTGGACTGCAAGGTGGAAGTGGACTGCGTGGCCTACAAGCGCCCGCAACGCTGAGCCTGCCGCATCACCGTAGTGCCGAGCCATGCTCGGCAGAGGCTTTACCGCAAGACCCAAACTGTAGTGCCGAGCCATGCTCGGCAGGGGCTTTACCGCAAGACCCAAACTGTAGTGCCGAGCCATGCTCGGCAGAGGCTTTACCGGGAAGGCCCCTTGCCGAGCATGGCTCGGCACTACCGCCCGCTTGGAAAGCCCTTGCCGAGCATGGCTCGGCACTACAGGTAATGCGACAGCCGAGCATGGCTCGGCACCACATTGGGGCGGGCGAGCGCACCCTGACAGCCCGGCCAGTGCCAATAGGCCCGGTTGCTATTGTGCCGGGGGAACGACAAAGTTCGCCTTTCGCTGGTGCAAGGTCCCCGCCCTGATGATCCAACTTGACGCAGTACAGACAGTCGCCTTTGCCGGCCTGACCCTGTTTGCCGGCTACGCATTGTGCCGCGCCATTCCGTTCTTCCGCCGCTACAACCTGCCCGAACCGGTGGTTGGCGGCCTGCTGGTGGCCTTGGCGGTGTGGTGGGCGCATGGCCAGCAGACCACCCTGTTCACACTGGATACCACCCTCAAGACACCGCTGATGGTGGCCTTCTTCACCACCCTGGGCATCAATGCCAGCGTGCGGCTGCTGCGGGTCAGCGGCAAGCAGGTGATGTTGTTCCTGCTGATCGGCAGCCTCTTCGCGGTGCTGCAGAACCTGATCGGCATCAGCGTGGCCAAGATGTTCGGCCTGAACCCGATGTTCGGTGTGCTGGCCGGCTCGGCCACGCTCACCGGTGGCCCGGCCACCGGCCTGGCCTTTGCCGGGCATTTTGAACAGGCCGGTCTGGTCGGCGCGGAAAGCCTGGCGGTGACTGCGGCCATGGCCGGCATCATCTGTGGCGGCCTGGTCGGCGGCCCGGTGATCACCGTGCTGATGCAGCGCTTCAAGGTGCAGCACCCCAGCCAGAAGGCCACCGGCGCGCAGCTCGGCGAAGACGAAGCCGTCACCGTGCGTTACCCCAGCGAATCGGCACGCGAGTTCGATGCGCTCAAGAGCATCGTCGTGCTGCTGATGGCGATGTGGCTCGGCGTCTGGGTAGGCAAGGGCTTTGAAGGCCTGGGCCTGACCTTGCCGACGTATATCGGCGCGATGCTGGTGGGCGCGGTGATCCGCAACATCGATGACTACACCGGCTGGATCAAACTGTCAGTGCCCACCACCGACCTGATCGGCAATATCTGCCTGGCGCTGTTCCTGGCCATCGCGCTGATGGATCTCAAACTCTGGGAATTGGCTGGAATGGGCTTCCCGCTGCTGGTCAACCTAATCATCCAGGTGGCGGTGGTCGCGCTGTTCGCGGTGCCGATCTATTGGCTGATGGGCCGCGACTACGACGCGGCAGTGATGGGTGGCGGCTTCATCGGCTTCATGCTGGGCACCACCGCCAATGCGATGGCGGTGATGCGGCGGCTGGCGCAGCGCTATGGGCCGGCGCCGCGCGCCTTCCTGGTGGCACCACTGGTCGGCGCGTTCTTCATCGACTTCATCAACGCCTTGATCATTACCGGCTTCCTCAACTTCTGGCCGCACTGATCGGGCTGTTCCGTGCGCCACACCCGTGCCTTGCGCGCGGGTTGGCGCGACAATGGGCACTCACCTGTCCCGTGTTGCTCCGCTGATGACCCCCAATGCTGCGCCCCCGGTTTCTTCTGGCCATGACCTCATCGTCATCGGCGCTGGCGTGGTGGGCCTGGCCACGGCGTATGCCGCCGCAAAGCGGGGGTGCTCGGTGCTGCTGCTGGACCGCAATGCCGGCCCGGCGCTGGGCACCTCGTTCGCCAATGGCGCACAGCTCAGCTACGCCTATACCGACGCGATGGCCGGCCCCGCCACCTGGGCGCAACTGCCGGAAATGGCCTTCGGCCGCAACGGGCCGTTCCGCACGCGCTGGTCGGCGGACCCGGGTTTCCTGCGCTGGGGGCTGGCCTTCCTGCGCCAGGCCAGCAGCGGCGGCCTGCATCGCAATACCCTGGCCACGCTGGAACTTGCGCTTCAATCGCGCACCGCCATGCAGGCCTTGCTGCAGCAGCACCCCATCGATTTCGATCATCAGGTCTCCGGCAAACTGCACCTGTACCCCTCGGCCGAGGCGATGCACGGTGCCGCCGCGATGATCGCGCTCAAGCGCACAAGTGGCGTGCAGCAACGGTTGGTGGATGCCGCCGAAGCCCGTGCCATCGAACCTGCGCTCGCTGGCGCGCCATGGCTGGGCGGCGCGGTCTACTCGCCCGAGGAAGAAGCCGGCGACCCCTACCGTTTCAGCCAGGGCCTGCTGCAGGTATTGCAGCAGCACTACGGCATGCAGGCGTGCTTCGGCTTCGACACCCGGTCATTGCGCCATGCCGATGGCCGCTGGCAGCTGCAGGCCGGCGATGGCCGCAGCGTTGAGGCCGCGCGCGTGGTGGTCTGTGCCGGCATCGACAGCGCCGCGCTGCTCAAACCGCTGCGCCTGCGCACGCCGCTGATGGCGATCAAGGGCTATTCGTTCACCGCACCGCTGGGCGCCAACGCGCCACGGGTCAGCCTCACCGATACCAAGCGCAAGCTGGTGTTCTGCCGCCTGGGCGATCGCATCCGCGTTGCAGGGCTGGCTGATCTCAACGACTGGAATCCCACCCCCGAGCCGGCGCGGCTTGCCACCCTGATCGCACAGGCACGCGCCTCGCTGCCCGAGGCGGCCGACTACGATCACATCGAAAGCAGCTGGGCCGGGCTGCGACCGGTCACGCCGTGGTCGTCGCCTATCATCCGCAATCTTGGCGATGGCCTGGCCTGCAACATCGGCCACGGCATGCTCGGCTGGACGCTGGCAATGGGCAGTGGCGAACGCGCGGTGCAGCAGCTGCTCGACACGCCCTGAGCCCGCTCAGGTTTCGCTGATCTGGTCCATGCGGATGCGGTTGGCGAACAGCGAGAACGCCAAGGCGCCGGCCAGGCCGTTGGCGCGGTTGATCCACTGCGGCAACCAGCGTGGCGGCGCCAATACGCCGGCTTCGAACAAGGGCGTCAGCGCCACTGCATCGCCCAGGGTCATCTTGCCGGCAAACAGCCAGCGGCAGGTCTGCAGTTTTTCATCGCGCAGCATCTGCCGGAAAAAGGTGTGCACCGAGACCAGCCCGCGCAGGTAGACGGTGTCCTTGGTGAAGGCGGCACCGCCGCTGGTGGGCACGCCACGGAACACGCGCTGGGCCGAGGAGAAACTTTCCTCGGCGGTCTGCCCGGCAGCACGGAAGAAATTGAAGATCTCGATGAAATCGGCACCGTCGCGCGCCATCGCGATCGCCTCGATGCGCAGGCTGATGCGCTTCAGGCGCTGGATGTCGATGCTGCCGGTGATCTGTTCGGCAAAGGTGGCCAGGCCTTCCTGGGTGGCAGTGATACGCGGAGAGGCCAACGCGAGGCTGGGCAGCAAGGTCTGCTCACGGCCATTGAGGGCAGTCAACGAATGCACCAGCGCCTCGTGGTGGTACAGCTGGGCGCGGTCGTAGGCACTGAATGTGGCGCTGGTGCGCAGGCGGATGCGGGTGGCACCAGCGGCGGCCTTGGCGATCAGTTCGCGGTCCAGTTCCACCGTGATCAGGCGCCCATCGAAGAAATCATCCAGGTCACTCTGCAGCATCAGCTGCAGCGCGGTGGCCGACACCGGCACCTGCTCTTCCGGTGCCAACAGTTCGTGATCGAGTTCTTCGGCGATCTGGATGAAATGCCGCGCGGCATCGCGGGTGGTCGGGCCATTGCCCGGCATGGGCTGCTCCGGCACGCCGAACAACTGCGCGGAATAATCATTCACCGCGCGCGTGCCCAGTGCTTCCAGCAGACCGGCGGCAAGGTCCCAGCTGTGGGCCGAATCGTGTACGTAAACGCCGAGCGGATGCGAGGTATCGGCGGCGGCCATGATCGCGGCCAGTTCGCGCCGCGTATCGCTGAAATCCTGCTTCGGGTATTCCACCTGCGGCAGCAGCGGCTTGCCACGTGCGACGCTGTCGAGGAACGGCGCCTGGGTGGTGGCCGGCCAGCTGGTCAGACCCAGCAAACGGACACCACGTACCGCCGCCACCATGCGCGCATCGAGCGCGGCGTGATGGCTGATGGCTGGATCGTTGTGGGTATCAACCGTGTCCATGCCCGCCTCGTTCAAATCGATATAACGCGCAGCCTCTGCACGCTTTATGTAGGAGCGGCATAAGCCGCGAAGCCACAAACCCATCAGCGCTGCGAAAGCCTACCCCTCCCCAACCCTCCCCTTTGCCACGCAAAAGGGAGGGAGTTGAAGCAGCAGCGTAAGCCGCGAAGCCAAACCCGCATCAATGCTGCGAACAGCCTACCCCTCCCCAACCCGCCCGGCCCGAAGGCATAGCCTTCGGTCGTTCATCAGGCCGCGCGCCAGTGGCGCGCAAGCAGCCTTCTTCACCCCCTTTGCTACGCAAAAGGGAGGGAGTCGAAGCAAAAGCGGCCCCACGCTCAGCGCCGCTTGCCCTTGTTGATTGGCCGCCACTGCGCACCGCGCCCCGTGTGCTTGCGTTCGGTCGCCTGCTCGGCCTGACGCTGCGCCAATTTGGCCGCCGCCAGCGCAACTTCTTCGCGCAGCTTGAGGTAACTCTCCAGCCGGGTTTCATCGATGTCGCCGCGCTCGATCGCTTCCTGCACCGCGCATCCCGGCTCGCTGTTATGCGAGCAGTTGCGGAACTTGCACTGCGTGGTCAGTTCTTCGATATCGGCAAAGCCGCCCTCGGACAGGGTTTCCTCGCCGGTGGGCTTGAGCTCACGCATGCCCGGGGTATCGATCAGGCAGGCACCGTAGGGCAACGGCATCAGCGCGCGATGGGTGGTGGTATGGCGGCCGCGCGAATCATTGCCGCGCACTTCATTGGTCTTCATCCGGTCCTCGCCCAACAACGTGTTGGTCAAGGTGGATTTGCCGGCACCGGAGGAACCCACCAGCACCACCGTATTGCCTGGACCCAGCCACGGTAGCAAGGCGGAAACACTTTCAGGGTCCTTGCCGTTGATCGCCAGCAGTGGAATCTGCTGCGCGGCCAGGTCTTCCAGCACCGCCAGTGCATCTTCGCTGTAGTCGGTCTGGTCGGCCTTGGTCAGCACCACCACCGGCGACGCGCCACCACCGCCTACCAGCAGCAGATAGCGCTCGATACGACGCGGATTGAAGTCCGCATCCAGCCCGCAGACGATGAACACCGTATCGATATTGGCCGCGATCACCTGCTGGTGATAATGCTCACCGGCGGCGCCGCGCTTGATCGAGGTATGCCGTGGCAGCAGCGCGACGATGCGCTTGCCTTCCAGCAGCACCCAGTCACCCACCGCCGCCCGCTCATGGCTGGGGAAGCGCGGACGCTGCCACTCCGGCGGCGACTCGGTCTTGAGGCTGTTATCGGGCGCATCGGCAACCACGTAGCCGGAACGGTGCTGCTCGATCACCCGCCCCGGGCGCGCCTGCGGATGCTCGGCAAAGGCCGCCTGCCAGGCCGGATCCTCAGGAGCACCGGGCCAGGGCCAGCCGATATGGCGCAGCGAATCGAAATCGATGGAATCTGTCATTGGCCGATTCTACCGGGGTAGCGCTTGCCGCCGGGAATGTGGGTTTGTCGGGGCCGGAATCAAAGCAGAACAGGAGCACCCCTCCCCGACCCTCCCCTTGCCTGCGGCAAAGGGAGGGAGCCAAGCGCCCCCTCCCTTGCGCGCAGCGCAGGGGAGGGTTGGGGAGGGGTGCCGTTGCCCTCGCTTGAACGCTTGCTTTTACCTGCAACCAATCCCCAATCCCGATTCCTCTCATCCGCCCCCAAGCCCCGCCCCGCAGCGCAACAATTCGGCTACCATGCCAAATCCATGCCCTTGATGGCCCTGAGAAAATGTCAAGCCCTGTCAAACCGCTAGCCACCCGTGAACGCCTGTCTGAAGTCCGCTACGAGATCCGTGGTGAACTGGCCCGACGAGCGCGGGAGCTGGAGGCCCAGGGCCACAAGCTGATCAAGCTCAATATCGGCAATCCGGGCAATTTCGGCTTCCGTGCGCCGGCTCATCTGCAGCACGCCATCGCCGATGACATGGGCCGCACCGATCCCTACACCCACCAGCAAGGCCTGCCGGTCGCGCGTGAAGCCATCGCAGCCGCCTACGCACGCCGTGGCGCACCCGATGCCGTGGCTGACCGGGTATTCCTGGGCAACGGCGTGTCCGAGCTGATCGATCTGTCGCTGCGTGCCCTGCTCAACCCGGGCGACGAAGTACTGATCCCCTCGCCGGACTATCCGCTGTGGTCGGCCGCCACCATCCTCAATGACGGCCGCCCGGTGTATTACCGCTGCCGCCCGGAAAACGGCTTCCTGCCCGACCCGGTGGAGATGGAAGCGCTGGTGTCCTCGCGCACCCGCGCCATCGTGCTGATCAACCCGAACAATCCGGCCGGCGCCAGCTACCCGCGCGAACTGCTGGAAAAAATCGTCGCCATCGCCCGCAAGCACAACCTGTTGCTGCTGGTGGACGAAATCTACGACCAGATCCTCTACGACGGTGCGCAGTTCCAGCCGGTAGCTCCGCTGGCCGGCGACCATCCCTGCCTGACCTTCAGCGGCCTGAGCAAGGTGCACCGCGCCTGCGGCTGGCGCGTGGGCTGGATGCTGCTGTCCGGCGCTGGCGAACAGCTGGGCGAGTTCCGCGCCGCACTGGATCTGCTCAGCGCGCTGCGCCTGTGCGCCAACGTGCCCGGCCAGTACGCGATCGAAGCCGCGGTGAACGGCCCGGACACCATCACCGAGCTGTGCAGCCCCGGTGGTCGCCTGTACGAAACCCGCCGCGCGGTGATCGAGGCCTGCGCGGCCAGCGAACACCTGTCATTGGTCGCTCCGGCGGGGGCGCTGTACGCCTTCCCGGCAGTGATCGGGCCGGCCGCACAGGGCTTTGATGACCACGACTTCGCCCTGCAGCTGATGGAAGAAGAAGGCGTGCTGGTGGTGCCGGGTTCGAGCTTCAACGTGCCCTACCGCAACCACTTCCGCGTCACCTTGTTGCCCGAGGCCAGCGTGATGCGCGAGGTGTTCGGCCGCATCGACAAGCTGCTCAGCCGCCGCGCCGAAGCCGTCACCAAAGTCGTGCAGCTCAAGCCGCGCAGCGCGGTGGGCTGACCGGCCTTGATGAGCGAAACCGCAGCCACCACCACGTCCTACCTGGCACTGGGCGACTCCTACACCATCGGTGAAGGCGTTCCACAAGCCGGCAGCTGGCCGTTCCAGTTGGCTTCGGCACTGCGTGCGCAGAGGATCCAACTTGCCGACCCGCAGGTCATCGCCACCACCGGCTGGACCACCGACGAACTGGCGGCAGCCATCGACGCCGAAGCCCCGCAGGGGCCGTATGCGCTGGTGAGCCTGCTGATCGGCGTGAACAACCAGTACCGCGGGCGCCCGCTGGCCGAATACCGCCAGCAGTTCGAACAGCTGCTGCAGCGCGCGATTGCGCTGGCCGGCGAGGACCCGCGGCGGGTGCTGGTACTGTCCACGCCGGACTGGGGCTTCACCCCGTACGCGCAGCAGCACGGCCGCGATGCGGCCCAGGTGGCGCGTGAAATCGACGATTTCAACGCCGCCGCCCAGGCCTGCTGCGGCGACTATGGCGTGGCCTTCGTCGACATCACCCCGATCAGCCGCGACAACGGCCAGGACGCACAGATGCTGGCTGAAGACGGCCTGCATCCTTCCGCCCTGATGTACCAGCGCTGGATGCAGGCAGCACTGCCGACCGCAGCCGAACTGCTGCTGGCAGCCCCGGCCGCGTGACGGCGGGCGCCGACAACCAGGCCCTTCCCAGGGATGCCGCACGTGCCATCGCCGGCGCGTTCGCCCCGGCACAGCCTTGGGGCAACCGCTGGGACTACTGCTACACGCTTGCCAAACTGCGCAGCGACCCGCTCTACCCCGGCGTGCTGGACGCCCTGCGTGGCAGCAGCGCCCCCGTGCTGGATATGGGCTGCGGACTGGGTCTGCTGGCGCACGCCTTGCGCCACGACGGCCAGTCCATGCCCTACCGAGGGGTCGACAACGACGCGGCCAAGATTGCCCGCGCCGGCAAGGTCGCGGCGCGCGCCGGGCTGGCCGCCAGCAGTTTCGAGGTCATGGACCTGGGCACCCAGCTGCCCGTCCACCGTGGCAGTGTCGCCATTCTGGATGTATTGCAGTATCTGAACGCCGAAGCCCAGCAGGCACTGCTGCGCAACGCAGCGGCGATGCTGGAGGGCGATGGCCGTCTGGTGATGCGCATGGCCTTGGCCGATAGCAGCCGCCGCGGGCGCATTTCGCGCATCGGCGACCGCGCAGCCAACCTGATCGGCTGGATGCAGTTCCGGCCCCGCCACTACCCGGATGCCGAGTCATTGCGCGCCCTGCTGCAGCAATGCGGCCTGCAGGTCAGCCTGCGCCCGCTGTACGGCAACACCCCGTTCAACAACTGGCTGCTGGTCGCACACCGCGGTTGAAGCACGGTCCAGCCTTTTGCGCCGATAATGGCGCCATTCCCTGCCGGCCCAACCGGGCTGGCGCAGCAACGAGATTCCCGTGAAGAAGACCTACAGCCTCGCCATCGAAGGCAAGCACCCCGACCGTCTGCTGGAAGCCAGCAAGCACGACATCCGCAAGTACACCAAGCGTGAGCGCGGCAAGGCCCTGCCGGCCGGCGCCGACACCTGGGGTTTCGACAGCAAGCTGGGTGTGGACGAAGCCTCCGCCAAGCCGGTGGCCTATGACGAGCTGTTCCGCGCCATTGACGCGCTGGTAGCGGCTGGCAACACCCAGTTCTACGTCGAAGTGACGAGCAAGTCGGCCAAGCGCACCCCGCGCCCGGCAGCCGAGCCGGCCCCGGCAGCGGAAACCGATTTCGAAGATTGATCACCGAAGCACCGTAGTGCCGAGCCATGCTCGGCAGCGACCTGCCGTTGTAGTGCCGAGCCCAGCTCGGCAGTAGCTTTACTGGTAAAGCCCCAGCCGCGCAAGGGTAGGCGCTCCAGGTGGGGCGGGGGCGGGCACGGCTCGGCTTTTTCCGCCGCCGCAGCCCGCGCCCGGTCCTTCTTGCTGGGCCGGCGGCCCTTGATACCGCCCTTGTCGTCAGCCACCACCGTGGCTGCCGGTGCTGCCTGCGTCGGCTCAAAGCCCTCGAGCACTTGCGTGGCGCTGTCCAGCCCATGGCGTTTGCAGATCAGACGCCAATGCGGCATGGCCGCCGAATCGACAAAACTCACCGCCAAGCCCTTTTCCCCTGCCCGGCCGGTACGGCCAATACGGTGCAGGTAATCGGCCGGCGCGCGCGGCAGGTCGTAATTCACCACCACCGGCAGACGCGTGATGTCGATGCCGCGCGCCGCCAGGTCGGTCGCGACTAGCACCCGTACTTCGCCGTCCTTGAAATCCTGCAGCATGCGGAAACGGCGGCCTTGCGACAGTTCGCCATGCAGGGCCTGCGCGTTGATATCGGCCTTGCGCAGCAGCCTGGCCAGACGGTCACCGTCACGGATGCTGCCGACAAACACCAGCACCTGTTGCCACTGCGGGTCTTCCAGCAAGGACAGCAGCAACTCGGCACGGCGAGCGCTATCCACATGGATGGTGCGCTGTTCGATGGCCGGCGCGGACTGTTCGCCGATTTCCAGGCGCTGCGGCTCACGCAGGCCGGCTGCTGCCAAGGCTTCGATATCCGCAGCAAACGTGGCCGAGAACAAGGCCGTCTGCCGCTGTGCCGGCAGCTGCGCCAATATCTGCCGCAACTCATCGCCGAAACCCAGTTCCAGCAGGCGGTCGGCTTCATCCAGTACCAGCAGCTGCACCTGCTTCAATGACAGGGCGTTGTGTGCCATCAGATCCAACAAGCGCCCCGGGGTGGCCACGACGATGTCGGCACCGCCCCGCAGCGACATCATCTGCGGGTTGATCGACACCCCGCCCACCGCACAGACCAGATGCGGCCGGCGCGGCAACTCCCGCCCCAAGGTGGTGAATACATCGCTCACCTGCTGGGCAAGCTCGCGGGTCGGCACCAGGATCAGCTGCGCCAGCACGCGTGGTTTGCGCGGCGTTGCCATGAAGAAGCGTTGCAGCGCTGGCAGCACATAGGCAGCAGTTTTGCCTGAACCCGTAGGCGCCAGCGCCACCACATCACGCCCTTTCAGCAACAACGGCACGGCCTGCTGCTGGATCGGTGTCGGCGCCAGATAGCCGGCCTGCTGCAGGGCTTGCTGCAGCGCAGGCAGCACGTAGGGAGACAGGCCGAGTTGGGAGAAGGGCATGGTGCGGGTCCAGAAACCGCCAAAACGGCGGGGAGGCGAGTCTACGCTGTTGGCTGCGGCAGGCGGGCGCGCAGGCCACGGGCCTGCAGCTGCTGCAACACGGCTTCGATGATGGCCAGGTTATGGCCGTGGGCGGCACCTTCGTGCAGCAGGACGATGGCACCTGGCCCCAGATCCGGTGCAATCCGTGCCACCACGCCCTCCGGCGTGCAGTCCACACCGTCATAGCCACGGGCGCTCCAGCCGATCCGCGCCAGCGCATGTCGCTTGAGTGCCGCCGCTACAAAGGGATTGGTCATGCCCACCACCGAGCGGTACCAGCGCGGCGGCGCGCCGGCAATCGCCGCCAGCGCCTGCTGGCATTGGCCGATTTCCTTTGCCATCTGCGCCGGGCCCAGCGCCCAGAAGCGCGCCTGCGGGTGTGAATGGCTGTGATTGCCCAGGTCGTGGCCGCGCCGCAACACCTCGTGTACCAGCTCCGGGCGGGCCTGCGCCCGCTCGCCCACCATGAAAAAGGTGGCCTTGGCGTCGTGCTGATCGAGCAGGTCCAGCACCGCCAGGGTCTCCGCGGACGGGCCATCGTCGATGGTCAGCCACACGTCCTGCCCGGGCGCGCGGCTCACCACCGGCGCATAGAAGCGGCTGTTGGGCAGGAAGACCGGCACGATGAACAGCGCGTGGCTGAGCAGCAGCGCCGGCAGGCCCCACATCCAGCCCAGCCGCCACCACAACAAGGCCACCAGCAATTGTGAGATCAGCAGCCAGGGCAGCCAGCGCCAGGGGCGTACGGGAATGCGATGCAGGGTTTCCGGGGCAGTCATTCCCCATGATGCCATGCAGCGTAGAATCAGCTGGTCTACGACCACTTATACGAGTTCACGATGTCCCTGGACCCCGCCCTGCGTTCGCGCATTGAATCCATCCTCGGCGCCGATCGCGTCGTTCTGTTCATGAAGGGCCAGCCGGCCATGCCGCAGTGCGGCTTCTCGGCCAAGGCCGTTGGCGCGCTGCAGGACCTGGGCGTGCAGTTCGGCCACGTCAACGTGCTGGCCGACCAGGAAATCCGTGAAGGCATCAAGGCCTACGGCGACTGGCCGACCATTCCGCAGCTGTACGTGGACGGCGAGCTGATCGGCGGCAGCGACATCATCCTGCAGATGGCCAGCAGCGGCGAACTGAGCAGCCTGCTCGGCCTGGCCGCACCCGACCGCACCCCGCCGTCGATCACCGTCACCCCGGCGGCGGTTGAAATGCTCAAAGGCGCACTGGCTGACGCCCCCGGCGCGGCCCTGCAGCTGAGCATCGACGCCAGCTTCCAGCCGAACTTCCAGCTGGCCCCGCGCGACGACAACGCCATCGCTGCCGAGTCCAACGGCCTGCGCGTGCAGTTCGACAGCGCCAGCGCACGTCGCGCCGATGGCATCACCATCGATTGGGTCGACGACATCCGCGGCCAGGGCCTGGCGATCAACAACCCGAACGCGCCCAAGCCGGTGCAGGAACTGGACGTGCGCGCCGCCGACGACCAGCTGCGTGCCGGTGCCATCACCCTGGTGGACGTGCGTCCGGCTGACGAACGCGCCATCGCCGCCATCAACGGCAAGTTCGAAACCTTCGACGGTGACAACCGCGCCAAGCTCGAAGCCCTGCCCAAGGACACCCCGCTGGCCTTCCTGTGCCACCGTGGCGGCCGCAGCGCACAGGCTGCCGCGCAGTTCCTGGCGCTGGGCTTCACCAATGTGTTCAACGTCACCGGCGGCATTGATGCCTGGTCGGAGAACGTGGACAACAGCGTTCCCAAGTACTGATCGGGCTACGTTGCAGCAGTAAATAAAAACGCCGGCATCGCCGGCGTTTTTCATTTCAGGCATTTGAGTCACACGAACGCGATGCCAGAGCTCTTGCTTCGGATTCTTGTGGGAGCGGCGTCAGCCGCGAAGCACGCTGATCATCAGATATCAGCGTTGCCCTGGCTTCAAGCACCACCAGCTTCGCGGCTCACGCCGCTCCCACAGACAAACACCAGGCCCGCGCTTCAGCGGTATTTTTCTTGTCCGTGATTAGGTGCTGGATCGGGGGAGCGTTTCAACCAGATCCGGCAGCAAGCGCACCACAGCCCTCAGCCAGCAAAGCCGCCTTCAGCAAGAAAATGCAGCTCTTCGGCCGTGGGAATGCGGCCAAGCACGGCGTTGCGGTGCGGGAAGCGGCCGAAGCGGCGGATGATATCGCGGTGCAGCTCGGCGTACTTCAGGTACTCCAGGTCACCCAATACCTCGAACATCGCCACCGCGCGTTCCTGGTCGTGCGGATCTTCGGAGTGCTCGAACGGCAGGTAGATGAAAGCCCGCAGCTTGAGCGGCAACTCCCGGTCCCAACCTTCCTCGATGGTGCGGATGGCGTAATGCCGCGCGAGCCCGTCGGTAGCGTAAGAGTGTGCGGTGCCACGGAAGCAGTTGCGCGGGAACTGGTCCAGCAGGATCTGCAGCGCCAGGGCGCCCTCGGCATTTTCCAGCCAACCCTCGCAGGCACGGCTCGCCGCCTGATGGTGCGCCTCCAGGAATCGCTCGCGGAACTGTGCATCAAAGCCCGCATCACGCTCAAACCAACGCTGCGGACCCGCCGCGCGCCAGAACTCAACTACCGAACTTGCCGTTTCCATTACTGATTCCTGGCTCACCACCACCGTCAGGCGGTGAACTCCCACCCATGCCGTCGCACCCGGGGAGCTGGCCGCAGTTGCTTGGCAGTAGCTTAATAGCCAGCCGCGCTGGATGAAATGAGGAAATGGTGAAAAAAGTTGACCTATATTGCGAAGATGGCCGCAGAAACCATCTTTGGGCACCTGAATTTGCGATAGGGTTCTGATCTTTCGACACTGTTACGACCCAGGGGATACAACCGCATGCGTATTGGAATTGTGGTCGACTCAGCCTGTGACCTGCCCGCAGGCTACTTGCAGCAAAACAATGTCGTGCTGCTGCCCATCACCGTACGGATCGGCGAGACCCTGTTGCCGGACCACCGCGACGAGGCCGCCACCCTGGCCTTCCTGCAGGGCCCGCTCAGTGACCAGAGCGCCGAGGCCGAGACCATCCCCTACAGCGCCGAGCAGATCCGCGAACTGTTCCTGAGCCGCCTGGTCACCGATTTCGACCAGGTGTTCTGCCTGACCATCACCCGCACCCGCAGCCCCCTGCACGACAACGCGGTGCAGGCCGGCTACAGCATCCTCAACGAGTACAAGCCGGTCCGCCAGGCCGCCGGCTACAACTCTCCCTTCAGCCTGCGCGTCATCGACACCCAGAACCTGTTCGCCGCGCAGGCAGTAAGCGCGGTGGAGGCGGTGCGGCTGCGCGACAGCGGCGCCACCGTGCCGCAGATGCGCGAGCGCCTGGAGCATGTGGCCAGCAACGTGCACGGCTACATGGTGACCCGTGACCTCTATTACATGCGCGCCCGCGCCCGCCACAAGGGTGACCGCAGCGTCGGCTTGTTCAGTGCCGCACTGGGCAGCGCGCTGGACATCAAGCCGGTGCTGCATGGCTACCGTGGCAATACCGAGCCGGTGGCCAAGATCAAGGGCTTCGACAACGCGGTACAGACCCTGTTCGGCTTCGTCGGCAAGCGCGTTGGCGCCGGCCTGCTGACGCCGGTGGTGTGCGTGAGCTACGGCGGCCCGCTGGACGAGCTGCGCGCATTGCCGGGCTATGCGCAGCTGCGCCAGATCTGCGACAGCCATGGCGTGCAGCTGACCGAAGCGGTGATGAGCCTGACCGGCATGGTCAACGTCGGCAAGGGCGCGGTGACCATTGGCTTTGCCGATGGCCCACATACCTTCGGCAGCTGACAAGCGCACACGACGTGGACAACATGACTACGTTTGAAGCGCTAACCTGACATTCCATCAAGGAGGCCCCCATGACCGTGCACTACTCCATTTCACTGCCTGATCCTGCCAAGGCGCGCGGCAACGACCCCCGCCTGTCGTTTACCGCCAGCGGCGCCGACGCCTTCGCCGAGCAGCTGCAGGCCGCATTGCGCACACCAGAACTGTTCGAGCGCTGGAAAGCCACCCAGGACGAGCCGGAAGATGTGGATCCGGGGCTGGGTGCAACCGATCCGCAGGCCACGGTGACCGGCAAGCAATCCGACCTGCGCATCGACCTGGTTGCCAGCACCAGCTTGCCCGGCGACCTGTTCAAGCAGCGTCTGCGCATGCTCGCCGGCAGCCATTGGGAACTGCGCGATGTGCGCTGAGTCTTGAGCACGGCGGTTCTCCTGTCCTGGAGCGGCGGCAAAGACGCCGCCTGGGCGCTATACGAACTGCAGCAGCGCGATGACATAGAGGTTGTCGCGCTGTTGAGCACACTGACAGAAGGCTATGAACGCTCCTCGATGCAGGGGGTACGCCGCGAAGTGCTGCAGGCGCAGGCCGCCGCTGCCGCGGTGCCATTGCTGGAAGCCTGGATACCGCAGGCCTGCGACAACGCGATATACCTGCAGCGCATGAACGCCGCCCTGGCCGAGGCACAGCGACGCTGGCCCGGCCTGAGCACCATCGCATTCGGTGATCTGCTGCTGCAGGATATCCGCGCCTGGCGCGAACAGCAGTACGCGGCCCAGGGCTGGAGCACGCTGTTTCCGTTGTTCGGCCGTGATACCACGGCGCTGGCCCGGCAGATGATCAGGCAAGGATTGCAGGCCCACCTGTGCTGCGTGGACAGTACGCTGCTGGATGCAGAATTCAGCGGACGCGCCTTCGACAACACGCTGATCGACCAACTCCCCGCCGGCATCGACGCCTGCGGCGAAAACGGCGAGTTCCACACCTGTGTCAGCGCTGGCCCCATGTTCCGCGCGCCGTTGCCGCTTGAACAAGGGGACACCGTGCTGCGCGATTCCCGCTACGCGTATACCGATTTCAGCCTGCGCAGCTAGACTCAACGCACACCGCAGGATTGCCATGACAAGCGCTCCTGCATGCACTCGCGCGCATGGCGGCAGATACATGCCATGGCGCCCCGCAGCCTACAACGCCAGCGCCAGCGCACGGCAGGATCAGGGCACTGCATCGGTATCCAGCTGGGCGGCCTGCGTGGCACGCACGGCTACGCGGTTGCGGCCTGCATGTTTGGCCGCATACAACGCGGCGTCCGCCTCGGCCAGCAAGGTCTCGATATCAACCAGCGCCGAGCTGTGCTGGAAGGAGGCACCAATGCTGATGGTGATCGCGCCCTCCGGCAACACAAGTGTTTCCATCGCGCCCCGCAGGGTTTCGGCGAGAGAGACCGTATCCTCCAGCGTAGCGTCGGCCACAACCACCGCGAACTCCTCGCCGCCATAGCGTGCAAGGCAATCCCCGGCCCTCCTTACATTCGCCTGCAGACCCGCCGCAACCGCCTGCAGGCAGCGATCACCGGCCGGGTGCCCGTGCGCATCGTTGAAGGCCTTGAAGTGATCGATATCCACCAGCAGCAGGCCCAGGCCGGCGCCACTGCGGCGCATGCGGTTCCATTCGGCCTGCAGCACCGTATCGAACTGACGGCGGTTCGCCACGCCCGTCAACGCGTCCTTGCGCGCCAGCTCATCCAATGCCGCCTGCCGCTCCAGCAGACTGATCTGCAGCAGCGTACTGCGCAGGCCAAAGCCCAGCGTGGCGACCACGAAACCGGTCACCGCCAGCGGCCGCGCGTGGTCCACCACCAAGGTGCCGACCACCAGCAACAGCAGCGGCAGGATCATCGGTCCTCCCGCCTGCACCAACCGCGACAGACGCGGACTTGGCACCACCGGGGAAGGTGCTGTCTGCCGCAGCGCCAGCACCGCAAGCAACAGGAACGGCAGGTCAATCAGCAGGTCGCTGTACGTGCCGAAAGCATCCTCCGATGCAAAATGATTGATGTAGCTGGCCACCAGCAGATACGCCGTGGCGTACAGCGCCAGCACGCGGAAAAAACCACGTCGTTGTGCCGTATCCGTGGCCAGCCAACGCACCAGGGCAAAAACGGCAATGCACAGGTTCTGGATGTCGAACATGTAACGCATGCTCGACATCGCCGATGCATCGACATCGATACGGGCGGAGAAATGCAGGGTGTGCGCAAAGAACAACACCCCCAGAAGCGCAGCCATGGCCGCATCGATCAGGCTGATACTGAGGCGCTCATGGCGTGCACGGGCAAGAATGAACACCAGTGGCACGGCGTACAGCACATACAGCAGCAGACTGATGCGTGGCGTCAGGTCGGCCCGACCGGCGCCCAAGGCATCGACCAGGTTGAACGCCATGCCGCCGGCCCATAGCAGCATCGACAGCGCGATCGCATACCAGTCCAACGCCGCGCGGCCACGCCGCGCGCGCCAGAGACAAGCAGCCCCGGCCAACAAAGGCGCAGCCACCAGAAACACAAAGGACCCCACACCGGCCGGGCCAGCCCCCAACGCCAGCACCACCCCATGACAAACCAGAAAAAGCAGGACCAGCAGCAGCGGCATGCATTCCCTTATCGCCAACCCGTATACCGGCAAGATAACGCGGGCGATGCGGCGACAACGTGACCCAGACCCCGCCCTGCATGACCGGGCAGATGTACTTCTGCCGCTTCAGGACAGCACGCGATCAAGAGCATGACCGCGCGGTAGTGCCGAGCCATGCTCGGCAGGGGCCTTACCAGCAATCCCGTAGTGCCGAGCCATGCTCGGCAGAAGCTCTACCAGCAATCCCCTGTAGTGCCGAGCCGTGCTCGGCAGAGGCTCTACCAGCAATCCCCTGTAATGCCGAGCCATGCTCGGCAGAAGCTCTAGCAGCAATTCCCGTAGTGCCGAGCCATGCTCAGCAGAGGCTCTACCCGTAAAGCCCCAGCCGAGCATGGCTCGGCTCTACAAAAATCAGCTCGGCTCAGCGCATCGCCTCGGCATGGTGCGCGATATGCTCACCAATGAAGCTGCTGATGAAGTAATAGCTGTGGTCATACCCCGGCTGCATGCGCAGCTCCAGCGGATGCCCCGCTGCTTCGCACGCGGCCTGCAACAGCTCCGGGCGCAACTGGCTCTGCAGGAACTCATCCGCACCGCCTTGATCGATCAGCAGCGGCAGCTTTTCCTGCGCGTGTGCCACCAGCTCGGTCGCGTCATAGGCCTTCCAGACCTCGCGATCCTCACCCAGATAGGCTGCAAACGCCTTCTGCCCCCAAGCCACCTGCGACGGCGCCACGATCGGCGAGAACGCCGACACGCTGCGATACCGCCCCGGGTTTTTCAAGGCAATCGTCAAGGCACCGTGCCCGCCCATCGAATGTCCGCTGATCGCCCGCACCCCGCTCGCCGGGACATTGGCCTCCACCCATGCCGGCAACTCATCAACGATGTAGTCGTACATGCGGTAATGCCGCGCCCACGGCTCACGTGTGGCATTGAGGTAGAAACCTGCGCCCTTGCCCAGGTCGTAGCCGTCGGCATCGGCAACGGATTCACCGCGCGGGCTGGTATCCGGCGCCACCAGGATGATGCCGTGCTCGGCCGCATGACGCTGTGCACCGGCCTTGGTGATGAAATTCTGCTCAGTGCAGGTGAGGCCACTAAGCCAATACAGCACCGGGCACGGGCCATGCTCGGCCTGCGGCGGCAGGTACACGCCCACCGTCATCTCGCAGCCCAGCACCTTGGAATCGTGCCGGTACACGTCCTGCCAGCCGCCGAAGCAGGCGCGGTGTTCGAGTCGTTGCATGGTTCGGAATCCTTGATGCTGGGTTGCTGGATCTAGTGCAGCTGATGGAGTGTGTGCTTCGCGGCTGACGCCGCTCCTACAAACTGATCTCAGTAATGGATGACCGAGCGGATCGACTTGCCTTCGTGCATCAGCTCGAAGGCTTCGTTGATCTTGTCCAGCTCCATCGTATGGGTCACGAACGGTGCCAGTTCGATATCACCCTTCATCGCATCTTCAACCATGCCCGGCAGCTGGCTGCGGCCCTTCACGCCGCCGAATGCGGTGCCCATCCACTTGCGACCGGTCACCAGCTGGAACGGACGGGTGGAGATTTCCTGGCCGGAACCAGCCACGCCGATGATCACGCTCTGGCCCCAGCCACGGTGCGCACATTCCAGCGCCGCGCGCATCACGTTGGTGTTGCCGATGCATTCAAAGCTGTGGTCCACACCCCAACCGGTCATTTCAACGACCACCTGCTGGATCGGCTTGTCGTGGTCCTTCGGATTGACGCAATCGGTGGCGCCAAACTGCTTGGCCAGCTCGAACTTGGACGGGTTGGTGTCGATGGCGATGATGCGGCCCGCCTTGGCCTGGCGCGCACCCTGGATAACCGCCAGGCCAATACCGCCCAGGCCGAACACCGCAACGCTGTCGCCCTCGGCCACCTTGGCGGTGTTGTGCACGGCGCCAATACCGGTGGTGACGCCGCAGCCCAACAGGCAGACATGCTCCGGGTTGGCCTCCGGGTTGACCTTGGCCAGCGACACCTCGGCCACCACGGTGTACTCGGAGAAGGTCGAGCAGCCCATGTAGTGGTAAATCGGCTCGCCGTTGTACGAGAAGCGGCTGGTGCCATCTGGCATCACGCCCTTGCCCTGGGTAGCGCGCACCGACGTGCACAGATTGGTCTTGCCGCTCTTGCAGAACAGGCACTCCCCGCACTCGGCGGTATACAGCGGAATCACGTGATCACCGGCCTTCACCGAGGTAACGCCCTCGCCCACTTCCACCACGATGCCGGCGCCTTCATGGCCCAGCACGCACGGGAACAGGCCTTCCGGATCATCACCGGACAAGGTGAAGGCATCGGTATGGCAGACACCGGTATGGGTGATCTTGACCAGCACTTCGCCTGCCTTCGGCGGTGCGACATCGATCTCGACGATCTGCAAAGGCTGGCCCGGACCAAAGGCAACGGCGGCACGTGATTTCATGTGGTTTCTCCTGCGGGAATGACGAAGGACGACGCAACGCGCCGACCGGAATTATTTGAGATAGGAACGGATCAGGCTGGACATCTCGGCGACACGCGTGGCGCGCTGCGCGTCGGAGCGCGCGGGCTGGCCAAACTCCTCGCGCAGGTGGGCTTCCATCACTTCGGACATCAGCCCATTGACCGCACCACGGATGGCCGCGATCTGCTGCAGCACCGGGTTGCAATCAGCACCGGCCTCCAACGCCCGCTCCAGCGCATCGCACTGGCCACGGATGCGCTTGACCCGGGCCAGGACCTTCTTTTTCTCTGCGGGGGAGTGCGGCATGGCTGCGCCCACATCCTGTACTGGGGGATAGTATATTTGCGAACTTCGGCATTTGCTATCCGTCGGTGTACTCGTACGGATAACAAGCAAATATGCCCGGAACCGGCGGCAGTTCGAAAGCCTCTGCTGAGCTCAGCCAACGGGACTGCGGATGACAGCTTTCGCTCGAAAGATGCCCTTGGCCAGGTTCAGGAGGTTCCTGGAAGCCATCGCGGAGACTGTTTATGGACGTGACGTCGCGTTGCCGACAAAAAAGTAGTCGTTGGTTGGTCGGGCGCGCGGCGGCTGATGGCCCGGCCTACCGCTCTTGCACGACGACTGGTGCTGTATGGGTAGCGCCCTTGCCGAGCATGGCTCGGCACTACCTTATGCTCTTGCTCGGCGGCTGGTGCTATACGGGTAGTGCCTTTGCCGAGCATGGCTCGGCACTACCGGGCTGGTGCGGCGACGGGGGGAGCCGCGAAGGTGATTTCAGCGCTCCGTGGTGAATTTGACCTCCACCCGACGATTGGGCAGCAGGCATTCGCGCAGCTTCGCCCCGCTCATGCCGTCGCAAGCCTGCACCTGCTCAGTGTCACCGCGCCATTCGTAATTGATGATATCGGCAGCGATGCCCTTACCTATCAGGTACTGGCGCACGGTCTGTGCGCGGCGTTCGGACAGGCCCTGGTTGTATTGATCCGTTGGGCCCTTCAGGCGATCGGCGTGGCCGATCAGCTGCACCCCGGTAATCCTGCGTTTCTCTTCGCTGACGCGGCGCAGTGCATCGTCCACAGCTCGCAGCGACTCCGGACGGATGTGTCGTTGGGTGTCCTTGTCGAAATCGAACACCACGTTTGCGGTGAGAACCGCTTGCTGCGGCGGCACAACAGCCGGCTCCACGGCACATTGACGCGCCAGCGCTTCCGCATCGTTGGTCAGGTCTTCGGCCATCTGGATATATGGCTTGGCATGCCGCCATTGCTGCTGGTTGAATTCGTTGCCGGCATGCACCAGCTCCACTTCGCCGCAGGCTACCGCTTGCTGCGCGCATTCAAACCCGGGGGTTCCATGGATGACGCGTAGACGCTTCCACAAGTCCTCGCGCAGGTAGCGCGCGTCATTCACCAGCGGCGTGTCAGTCGGCATCGGCGACACGTTCCGCTCCATGCCATCGATCAACTTGACCGACTCATCCAATGCCAGCTGCGGGAAATCGCTGCGGTCGTTGCGGCTGTACTCGTGGAAGGATACGTCCAGCCAGCACTGCGCCTTGGACAGGTGATAGTCCCGTACCGGGCGACCGCCGTCGTTGAGTGCCTGGATGCGGTCCTGGGTAGCCTGGTAGCGCGAATGGTCCGCGTACAGGGCCTCGTCGGTGATGCGCGCCTTCTGCGGCAGCAGTTCGGTCCGCTGCCCGGCGCCAGGCTGCTGTGCCCACGAAGGTGCCGAGCATGCCGCGCCCAGCAGCAGTGCAGTGATCAATCGCGTGCGACGAGGTGTCATGTCAGGGTCCTCAATGCTGCGCCGGCTTGCGGTAGCGGTTGTCGTCGCGACGGAAGAGATCTTCGTCGAATTTGAAACGCAGACGTATGAAGGCGCCTTCGTCGGTGTACTCGTAGCCGGCCAGATCCGGATCGGCCTCGAAGCCAACAAAGTTGTAGCCGGCCGACAGCCACAGGTTCTGCCGCAGCAGCCGCCCTATTTCCATGCCGTAGGCGTACTGGTTGCTGCCGTAGTCGCCACGGAAAGTGGTGCCGAGCACGCCGACATCCCAATTCTCGGTGATGTCGTAGACCACCCGGCCCGACAGCAGCACGCCGCGGAAGCTGTCGTCGACACGACTGCCGTCGTTATAGGCGAAGCGATCCTTCTGCCACTTGGCGGCAATGCGCCCGGTCAACCACCATGGCCGCGACGGATGCCAATCGGCGTGGGTGGAGACGATGTGCGCAGCGGTGCGGACATCCTGGCCCACATCCTGCAACGAACTGCCATCGACGCCCATGCCGCTCTTGTCCGACTCCAACTTGTACTCGTAGCGGGCCAGCGCGTTGATCCGGTTGCGGTCGGTGTCACGGTAGGCGACGCCGAGCTGGAACCGGTCCTGCATCACATCGCCACGGGCCTTGTAGTCGGTAGCCAGCAGGTAGTTGCGGGCCAGCAAGGTCCAGTCGCGATTGAGCTTGCGCGCCCATAGCAGCTGGAACAGCGTGGTATTGAACTCCTCGTTAGTGGCAGGCGTGCCATCCACATCACCGGAGATCCGGTATTCCAGCCGCATCGCACCGCGCCACAGCGGGTTGGCGCTGTAGTCCAGGCCCAGGGCCAGTGCGGTGGAATCGCCAGTGTCGCCGTCGTAGATCTTGACGTGCTCGGCGGCGGTGCTCAGGCGCAGGCCTTCGCGCACGCTCCAATCGTTGCGGATGCCCGATGCCATCTGCACATCGCGGCCGGCAATGGCATCACGCAGACGGTACTCGCTGAACACCTGGGTGTCCTTGAGGTAAGTGCTGTCCACACCAAACACCAGCGCATCACTTTCGCGATCGGTGGTGGTGATGCCGTACGCACTGGTCAGGCCGGTCTGCTTCTCGTAGCGGCCGTACAGGCGGTTGCGCTCACGCAGCTGGTAGTCGGCACCCAGGGCAACGCGGTTGCGGTCTTCGCCATTGACGTCCTGCTCGTACTCGGCGCCCAGCACCAGTTTGTCGGTGACTTTGTAGCCGGCACCGACGTGCACGCTGTCCGACTCCAGCTTTGTGCCGACCGGCAGGCTGCTGGTGGGCACCGTGCCACCACTGCGTATCACCGGCAGCCCGGTCAATGGATCCAGCGGCTGTTGGCCATAGCCCAACGCACCGCCCGCCGAACCGGTGGCGAAGCCACCGCTGAGACCACCCGTACTACCGAACGGTGCCAGTGAAGACCACGGCGAATAAGCCCCAATGGTCTCGCGGATGCTGCGCACGCCCAGATCCAGCGTCAGCCGCTTGGTCGCGTCGATGCGCACACCTGCACCGGCCGCGTCGCGGTCGCCGCCGTCGGGGTTGCGGTCCTCGCTGCGCAGTGCTTCCACATATACCTCGAAGCGCGGATTGACCCGCCAGTTGAGCTCCAGGTCGTACTCCCCTCGCCCGCCATACAGCGGCGAGGACGGATTGTTGAAGGCCGGGTCGCTACGGCCGGCAAACAGCCGCGCATCGAAGGCCTTGCCATCGTGGGCGAACTCGAGCCGGTAGGCATTGCCTTGCACATCGCCGCTCAGGTTCTGCAGCCCCGGCGTTGCATACTGGTTGATCGAGTTGGTATTGACCTCGCTTTCGGTACGCGCGGCCTCCAGCACCATCCAGGTGTTGGGCCCGAAGCGGAAGCCGAGGTTGGCGCTGCCCATCTTGAACGGAGCAAACGGATTCTCGTCCTTTACATAGGAAGCCCCGGCCTCGATGTACTTGTTGACGCGGAACTGCGCATCTACGCCGTACACCCAGAACTTCTCCGTGCCCTGGTCCAGCTCGTAGGTCACCCGCAGCGAGATCGGGTTCAACTCGCTGTCGAATGCCGGCAGGAAGCTGTTGAGCAGGATGCGCCCGGAGAACGGCTCGAAGCTGTAATCAATCAGCCGCCCCAGGCCACGCACATTGATGATGCGGCTGGGCTGGTTGCGGTCGCGGGTGATAACTTCCACCCGTTCGCTGCCTTCCAGCACGGCGTTGTTGCGCAGCGCATAGGGGCCGCTGCCCTGGCTGGGGAACTCATCGATCACCTGCCGCAGCGAATCCTCCATCGCAAATACATTGCCGCGCACGCGCTTGCCTTCGAAGTGCCAACCGAAGCCAGTGGCGGTGCGGTTATACGTACCCAGGCTGCGCATCACCGCCTTGCCACTGGCACTGATGCCGGTCTGCGTGGTCAGCGTGTCGCCGGTCTGGAAGTCGCCGTACATCATGTAGCTGCGGTTCTTGTCGATGCGTACGTACAGGCGCTCGGCCGAGCGTGCATCGAAGCCGCGCAGCGAGGAGTCCCCATAAACCGGGTAGAACTCTTCCGGCTGGATGTCACGCAGCAGCCTGCCACGCACTTCCTTGTCCGAGTCGTACGCAGCGGTGAGCAGGTACTCGCCCTTGATCTTGCCCTTCACAAAGAAGGCGGTACGCGCGGCGGCGTTGGCCTTGCCACTGTTGAAGTTTCGCTCCCAGCGGCGGATGTCGCGGTCAAAGCCATCGTCACGACGGGCCGTATCCAGCGTGGCGCCGTTGCGGAAATTGACGATGCCTTCGACCAGGCCGGTCGCCAGCAATTCGCGCATCTCCGGCAGGAAGCTGACCGTGTTCTCGGCGGTTACACCGCCGGCGGTGATGCGCACCAGCACGTCCTGCGGCACATCCGGTGCCAGCAGGTCGAACTCGGCGCTGCCATTTTCCACCGGCAACTGGATGCCCGGTGTGCCGCGGTCGGCATCCAGACGACCTGGCCCGAGCTCGTCGGTGCGGCCGCCGATCAAGCGCACGCGGCCACCGCTGTACTCGATGGTGGCGAAGCGCTTGCCTGGCAGCAACTTGCCATCGGCGCCCAACAGTTGCACCCGCACATGCACCGGCGACTGGCCATCGGCTGGCACACCATCGCGGTCCACATCCACCCGCAGCGTGTCCACATCCGCATTGACGCTGTAGTCGACCGCTCCGGACTGCAGGTTGATCGCCTGCGGCGGTGTGTCGGTCGAGGCCAGCGATTGCGGGTTGGCAATCGGGCCGGCGCTCAGTGCACCGTCGAAACGATGGCTGTCTCCCAGCGTCGGGACATCTCCGGCGCCAGGGCCCACCTGCGCACTGGCAGCAGGCGCAGCTGTCGGCACACTGCTCTCCGTCGTGGCGCCAGCCGTCATGCTGGCGGGCTGCTCGAGCGTAGTACCAACACCACGCTGCGCCGGCTCCGGCCGCACGGTGCCACGCGGGGCGACGATGCCCGGCATCTGGTTTGCGGTATCGGTGGCGCCGGTGGGTGCACGCAGCGGCTGCGCCTGGAAGCTCAACGGCAGGCCCGGCAGTTCGGTTTCCGGTGCACCAATCTCACCCTGGGTACGCCGTGCCTTGACCTGCTCCAACACCTCGTTGGAACCGCTGCCTTCGATGAAGTCGGCGCGGTGCAGCTCGCCGTTCTTCAGGTCGATGAAGAGGCTGTCGGCATCACCGAGATTGCGGTTGCTGCTGGTGGTCAGGCGCGACCCGCGCGGCAAGGTGCTGGCATCCACCTTCAGCGTGTGGCTCTTCGGCGGCAGCCCGCAATAGCTGTACTTGCCTTCCGAATCGGACACCATCCAGGTGCCGTCGTTGAAGTACAGGCGTACGCCCGGAATGCCCAGCTCCTCGCGGTCCTGCAGGTGGTTGTTGTTGCTGTCCACGAAGATCTTGCCCAGCACGCAGGCCTCATCGGTGAACACACCACCGGTGACACGCACACGGTACTGCGCCGGGTTCGACGTTACCCCACCCGGGTACGGGTACAAGGTGCCGGGATCGACGCAGCCGCCTTCGGTGGAGCAGCCGTGCGCCTGCGCGCGATTGATGCCGTCGCCCTGCATTGCGCCCACGCCGATGCGTACGCGGTAAGTGAGCAGCTTCTGCTGGCCCTGGCGGATGCTGCCGACGTTGAACACCAGCCGCGGGCCGGGTTTGCCGAACGGATCGGCAATGCCGCCGCCGTCCACTCGTGCGGTGCCGTTGATGTAGGTGAAGCCCGGCGGCAGGTTGTCGATGATGTTCACCGTCTGCAGCGGCTCGCCTGCGGTCTGGCGGATGCTGATGGTGTACAGCAGCGTGTCGCCGATCTCGACCACCTGCTTGTCGCCGGTCTTGCTGATCACCAGCCCCGGTGCCACCGCCGGATCCAGCGGCAGGTGGTTGTGCACGATGTTGGCGGTGGCCGAACCGGCAAACAGCGCCAGGAAGTACTGCGTACCGGTGCCAACCGGTGCAGTCGGCGCGGTCGGTTGCGGTTGCACCTTGAAGGTGGTGCCGGATGCACCCGGCGGCGACAGGCTGCTGGCATCGGCCGGAATGATCGCCGAACGGAAGGTATAGCCGGCCGGCGGCGTCACCGTCAGCTGGAACTCGCAACGGCTGGGCGCCGCTGGCCCGAACAGGAACTGGTAGTAGCCATCGCTGCCGACCGTCATCGAAATGCTGTCGCCGCTGATGTTGTAACCGCCCTGCCCGCCATTGAGCACGCTGGTGGCCGGGTCATAACCGGCGCACACGCCGTTGGGCGCCAGGGTCACTATCGCCCCCTGCACCGGATTGCGCGTCACCGCGTCATACACCACGCCACTGGGATCCACCGGCAGGCTTTGCTGCGGCAGGTTCTCACCGGCACGCAGCACCACTTCCAGCTGGGTCATGCCGTCGCTGTCGATGCGGCAGGTGCTGCTGGTGCCGTTGGCAATGGCAGTGCTTGAGTCGCACGGCGCCGGCGGGCCTGCAGCGGTTTCACCGGTCACCGGGAAGCCCCACAGCACCCCGCTCTGCGGGTGGCGGAAGCGCACCGAATAGCGCGTGCCCGGCAGCAGATCAACGAAGCGGTAGCTGCCATCGGCGCCGGTACTGGCGGTACGGATGACGGTGTTGGTGGCCGGGTCGAACAACTCCACCGTCCAGTTCTGCAGGCGGATGTCGCCGCCATCGAGCAGCGCATCGTCACTGCCGATATCGAACCAGACCGTGCCCGACAGCGAGGCGGCGTCCTGCACCTGGGTGACCAGCTGGCAGGCGTTCTGGGTGATGGCCGGGTCACAGACCGGCAGCTGGGTCACGTCACCATCAAAGGCGCCCTGTTCTTCAGGGGACGGTGCGTGATCGGCATCTTCGCCGCCACCGCGCACGATCACCGCGTTGTGGATGGGCGATGCGGCAGCCGCCGCCGCACTTACCGCAACGCGCACGCTGATCGCATCCGGCGAGGTCGCACCACTGCCGATCACGGTGCTGCTGGTGCAGCTGAAGCGGTCGGCGCCGGGCGCGCCATCGCAACTCCAGGCGTTGCCGGTCGGCGTTGCCGCCAAGGTCACGCCGGTGGGCAGGCGATCGTCCACCTTGTATACGCCCACGCTCGGCTGCGGCCCGATGTTGCGCACCCGCAGCGTGTAGCTGGCCGGGTTGTTGACAGTGAAGCGGGTCGGCTCGGCGCTCTTGCTGACCACCAGGTCCGGCGTATCGGCAATCTCGCCGAAGTTCTGTTCAATCGACATCTGGCCCAGCGTCAAGGTGATCGCACTGATCGCCGAAGGCACGGTGGCAACGGGCGTGGCAACGCCCATGGTGGCACCGTTGACGGTGCCCGGCGTGGTGATGCCGTTGGTGGTGTTCGGCGGCTGCGTGGGCTCGGTGACGGTATAGGTGCCCGGCCGCAGGTTGTCGAACAGGTAGGCACCGTTGGCGTCGGTGACCACGCTGACCGGCGGCACGATGGCGCGCAGGTTGCCTGCCGGCAGGTCATCGTTGCCGGTGAGCTGCAGGGTGACATTGGCAATGCCGGATTCACCCGCATCGATGATGCCGTTCTTGTTGTTGTCGTAATACACGCGGCCGGCAATGGACGAACTGGCGATCTCGCCGAAGTTGTTGTCGATGCTGACCGCCTCGGCTGCCAACACGATGCCGCTGATCGTCGAGGGGGTGACGCTCACCGCAGTGGCGGTGCCACCGGTACTGCCGGGCACGGTGATGCCGTTGCGCGTGCCGGTGGGCTGGTTGGGCTCGGTGACGGTATAGGTGCCCGGCAACAGGCCTGCAAACAGGTAGGCGCCATTGGCGTCGGTCGACTGGCTCAGTGAGACGGTGCGGTTGTCCAGATCGACGCCATCAAGAACGATATCGACCCCGGCAATGCCGGTTTCGCTGCCATCGATGAGACCGTTGTTGTTGACATCCAGCCACACCCGGCCGGCCAGGGACCCGCTTATTCCATCCTCGCCGAAGTTGAAGTTCAGGCCCTCGCTGGCGCCGATGCCCAGACTCAGGTTGATATCGCTGATGCGATCGGTGGTGTTGCTGTCGCCGGCCACCGCCGTGCCCGGCACGCAGCCGCTGCTGCAGGCCGCGCCGTTGATGGTGCCCGGGTTGATCGCGGTGGAACGGTTGCGGTACAGGCCTGACGGCAAAGGCTCACGCAACGTATAGATGCGGGCCGGATCAAGGTTGGTGAACTGGTAGGCACCGGTCGCATCGGTGGTGGTGGTCTGCAGCACAGCGGAGGTGGCCGCATCCAGCAGCTCGACGGTCGCGCCGGCGATGGCCGGATCGCTGCCTGCCGTGCGCACATTGTTGGCATCGGCATCCACATAGACAAAGCCGGCCAGGCGCGCATTGATCAACTCGGGGAAGTTGTAGCGCACGCCATCGCTGGCTACCGGCACCGGAATCGCGCTGTAGCTTGAATCGGGCGTACCGACGGCATAGGTGCCGCCAAACGACGGCGCCAATAGTCCACTGCTGGGCGGGTCGACCGGGCCATTGGCAAAGCCGGCCGGCTGCGTCTGCACGATGTTGTAGCCAGCCGCATTGGACGGCGACAGATTGCCGAAGCTGTAATCACCGCTGGCATTGGTGGTGGCTGTGGCGTTGACGGGGTTGCCGTATTCGTCAGTACCGCTCAGCGTAAGGGTGACGGCCGCGATGCGCGGTTCCACCCCGGCAGCCTGCGGTACACCGCCATTGCTGCCAGTACGGTCGCGGTCCTGGAACACGGTGCCGGCCAGGGTTGAGGCGGTGACATTGATCGGTGCGGTGGCGGTGTTGTTGCCGGCATTGGTATCCACCTGCTCGGTGCCGACAGCCACGCTGTTGATGGCGCTGCCACCGGGCGGCAGCACATCCCAGCGCACCGGGATGATCACCCGCACGCGCCCATGGTTGTTGCCTTCGGAGGTCACGTCACCGACATTGCAGGTGACGACCTGTGCGTTCTGGGTGCAGCTGCCTGTGCCGTTGGGTTGGTCATCAGGCAGGGTCGCAATGTCCGGGCCGATTTTCTGCCAGGTGATCGGCGTACCGGTGACCACCATGTCCGGCGGCAGCGTATCGGTGATCACCGTACCGGTGCCATTGAGCGGACTGCTGCCGGTGCGATCGCGCGACAGGCTGTTGCCCGGCCCGTTGTTCTCCACGTCGAACACCCAGAAGAACGGCTCGCGGATCGATACCGTGCTCAGCACCGGCGGCAGCGCAACGCTGGGATCGGGATTTGGCGGCGTGGCCCTGGACACGGCCTGCTTGACGATGGCCAGGTCCACCTTGCTGCGGATGGAAGTCGTTTCGTCTTCGGTATTGTTGGCCGGATTGCTTTCAGGCTCGGCCGCCAGGGCCTCTGCCACGTTCCTGATCGTATCGCCGCCGGCACCAGGCTGCGACTGGTACTGGTAACGCAGATACAGGATCGACGTTGCGCCGGGGGCAATCACGCCTTCGGTGTTGCTGCCGTCGAAACCCGCGCCCGGCGCTTCACATTCCACGGTCAGCGGGCTGCCGGTGGTCGGGTTGCTACCTGCGGTCAGCGGGCACCTGATCGGGCTGAACGGCCCGGTAGGCGATGGCGAAGCACCCACGAAGCGCACCGTCTTGCCTGCTTCTGGCGTGATGGTATCGGTGATGGTCACGCTGCTGGCCACCGACGGCCCCAGGTTCTGCACGCTCAGCCGGTAGCTGATGAAGTTGCCGGCCGGGTCGTTGGGGTCATACGGCAAGGGATCGACGCCGCCGGTGAAGCCGGTGTCCTCCTTGTTCATCACCAGGTCCACATCACCGTCGGAAACCGTCAGCGTGGCCGACTTCTCGTCATCGGCCGGAGTGGCGATGCTGTTGTACTCATACTCGCCGTTGGCATCGACACCGCCGCTTGCGTCAGCAGTGCCATCACCATCACGATCAAAGAAGAAGTCGGCGGTATTCATGTACTCGCGCAGCCGGCCACCGGCGATTGGATCGTCCAGCGGCCGGATCACCACAGTCAGCGTGTTCTGCTGGCCACCTGGCATGTCCAACGGGGTGCAGGTGATTACCAGCGTGCCGGCTGCCGCGCCGTTGGAGGTGACGTTCTGTACACCGCCGGTGCCTGGCGTCAGCGTCACCCCACCGGTAACGGTGGGAACGCATTCCTGGCTGCCGCCACCGTTGCGGTTGTCGGTCACCAGGGTAAAGCCGGGGTCATCATCGCGCAGATTGATCACGTCGCGGAACACCACGGCCGGCGCCAGCGACGGGCCTTCATTGCGGTATTCGATGCGGTAGGTCGTCTCGAGGCCCACTCCACCCGGGTTGCCGGAGGTGATGGTCTTGGCCTCGGTCTTGACGTTGGCAACGCGCGGCACGCGCACATAGTCCGAGCCGGTGTTGTTGCCCGGGTTGACCTCGCCGGCAGCACCGGCCACCGAGGGGTCGATGCCAACGCCGGCGGTGTTGCACCATGCGCCCGCCGGTGCGGCAACGGCGCCGCAGGCAGCGGCTGGGCGTGAGGCGCTGTCTGCGAGCGGCCCGGTCAGCGTCACGACGATATCGGTAGGCGTGTTGGCCGGCAGCGGCGTCGTGCCGGATTCACAATGCAGCGTGCCCGACGCGCTGACTGTGCAAGTCCAGTTCGCCGGTGCCTGCACGGTGGCGCTGGTACGCCCCTGCAGGAAGCCCGGCAGCGAATCTTCCACCACCACACCGGTGGTGGCATCCGGGCCGGCGTTGCTCACCGTGATGGTGTAGCTCATGCCGGTGTAGCCGATCGGCAAGGTGTTGTCGGCCGCGCCCACACCATTGGTGCGCTTGGCAATACTCAGGTCGGCGCGCTCGAGCGAAGGCCGGATGCCCGCACCATTGCAGTCATTGGTGTTGTTCGGGTCGCCCAGGCCGCTGCCGGTGCCAGGCTCCGTCGAACCGCCACTGCCGCCGGCGCAGGCCATGTTGGTCAAGTTGGTGCCTTCGGCCTCCGGGTGGGCAAAGCTGAGCAGCTTCAATGGCGGCGTGGCTTGGCCAGCGGCCAGCGGATAGGGGCCGTCGAAGTTGCAGGTGACGATCTGCCGCGAGTTCACCGCATACGGGGTGGCGGTGCAGGTCCACGGCGTGGTGACGGAGGGGAAATACTCTTCACCCAAGGCCAGCTCATCCACCACCTGCACATCGCTGGTGGCCGGCGCAGGCCCCTGGTTCTGCACATTGATGGTTGAGGTGATGATGTAGCCACTGCCGGCCGGAGGCGCGCCAGGGCCAGGCCAGATCGGCACCAGCTGCGGTGCCTTGCTCTTGCTCAGGCTCAGGTCGGCACCGTTGGGCAGCACGGTGAAGTTCGCGGTGCTGTCGTTGTTGGTGGCGTTGCTGTCAGGCAGGCTGCCGGAGACCGTGGCGGTATTGGAGACCGCGCCATTGCTACCGGTCCTGTCAGTGGCACCCGCGCGGTGATGGTGAAGGTTGCGCTGGCGCCCACCGCCAAGGTCTGCGGGGCTGGCAAGGTGCAACCATGTACCGTGTTGGCGCCATTGGTTGTACACGTCCAGCCCGGCGCATCGGCGGTGCTTTCGATCAGGAAGCCGTTCGGCATCGGATCGGTCCAGGACACGTTTTCGGCTGGGCTGGGGCCGTTGTTGGTCACGGTAACGGTGAAGGTGATCAGCTCGCCTGGCAGCGCCGGTGCAGGCGCTGCGGTCTTGTCGATGGCCAGGTCAGCGCCGGCCGCAACGGTCACCGACGCACTGCCACTGTTGTTGCCGGGGATCGGATCGGGTGTACCCACCGCGATGACCGTGGCGGTGTTGACCACGCTGCCGCTGGCCACATTGACCTTGCCCCTGAACGTATAGCTTGCGCTCTGGCCCACCGCGAGGCTGCCGGGATAGGTACCGTCCTGCGCGGCGAACGTCCAGCTGCCGGTCACAGCCTGCGCGCTGCCGGCCACAAAAGTGACGCCGCTCGGCAAGGTGTCGGCAACATTGAAATTGGTCGATACGCTCGGCCCGTTGTTGGTGACGATGATGGTGTAGGTCACTTCGCCACCGGCCGCCACCGGGTCGGGCGTGGCACTCTTGCTCAGCGCCAGGTCACCGGCCTGGATCAAGGTGGTGTTCTGGGTTGCCAGGTTGTCGACAATGTTGGAGTCACCGGCGAAGAACGGATCGTTCGGCGGCAAGCTACCCAGCGGGGTGCCAGCCGGCGGCGGGGGTTGGCGGCCGAGCGCGGCGGTGATGCCAACGGTCGAGGGGCCGAGGCCCGCAGTGCTTACCTGCAGATCGATCTGAAACGAATCACCATTGGCCAGCGCCTGCGGAATCACACACACAACGCGCGTGCTCACAACCGCGTCCACGCTGCAGTAGGCCGGCAGATTGATCGCGCTGGTACCTGCTGGAAGATCAAATGCGACGACGGTATCGGCTACCGCTTCGGGACCACCGTTCTGGATGACCAAGCTGTAATCGATGACGCCGCCCGCAGGCACCGGATCGACAAGTTCGGTGAGGCTGCTGATTCCTAGATTGGCCGCAGCGGCTACCGGCACCCAGCCCAGCAGCAACAGCAGGAAGATCGGGCCGAGAACATGCCTGGCCAAATTCCGCGCAGCACCCTTACGCCGTACCGGAGCACCAGCCACAAGCAACTGCGACATCGCACCTCTCCAGAACACCCATCCCACCGGGGAAATCGCTGCGCATCGCCCCTATGCACGGCGCTACACGTCATGAAGGACTACAGCCCGGAGCGCGCAACACCTACAGGCGGTGTCGGCATCTCCGAAGCTTTTGAGGATCACTGCATACCCCGATGCGGAAAATGCAATCGTTCCTGTGAAAACCACGTCAAGATTGATGGCATTAGATCTGCCTGAACACGCATGTGAACGTGCGTCGGGATTGTTACGGCGGCCTCCACGGGTATCGGTAATCCGCGTTCCCGAAAGTCAGCTGTTTCGCCTATGAAACCCGGCCCCCGCCGAACTGAGACTTGCAGCAAAAATCTGCAACGCGCGCCCCGCGGCTCCGAGCCACGCAGCCATGCAGCGGACAGGTCAGCTGCAATAGTCGAAATCGCATTCATCCCCAAAAAAAACAAACACTTGGCGATGTCCTGCCGGCAATGTCGCGGTCGGACATCACGGCTGCAACGCAGCGCTCATGCAGCCACTACATGACACCTGAATTTCACAGGCGATATTCCGCGCCTGACTGCGTCGTTGTCCGCGCGCCCGATCTCGGGTTGCATCCGCGTGCGCTCACCGCGTACTGACCAGAGCGTGGTTGCCTGCGGGTCCGGCGGGCGGATTCCGGCATTTTGCGCAGAACTCCAATTCCGTGACCTCGTCGGCAGCCTTTTGACGGCACTGCCTGCCACAGGGCCAAGCCGCCCAGACAGCGCTAACGCGGCAGGCGCGCTCGTCCACCACGCCAACCCCACTGTTGAGCTGCAGCCGCAGGCATGCCGCAGTGCGGCCGGCGCCGCCTGCTAATCTTGCCCACCCAAGCCAGTGCCGCCCACCACCATCGTTGCCATGTCCGATCCCCTCGACAGCACGCCCCTGCACTACCGCCTGGACGACCTGCGCATCGATGTGGCCCGGCAACGTGTGCTGCGCGATGACGGCCAACTGCTGGATGTCGCCGGGCTCAATTTCCGCCTGCTGCACTATCTGTTGACCCAGGGCACGCGGGTGGTCGGCTTTGACGCGCTGATCGCCAACATCTGGGCGCCAGCAATCGTCAACGAGGAAACGGTCACCCAACGGGTGCGGCTGTTGCGCCAGGCACTGGGCGATGACGGCCGCAAGGCGCGCTACCTCCGCTCGGTGCGCGGCCAGGGTTACCAGCTGTGCAGTGAGCCGGTGGCCGAGGCTCCCCAGACCGCAACGGCGGCAGTGTCCGACCCGGCACCGGCAAGTGCATCATCGCGGCGTATTGCCATCCCGCTGACCGCTGCCCTGCTGCTCGTCGGCGCTCTGGTCTGGTGGCGATGGCCTGCCGATGCTGCGGCGGTGTCGCCCCTGCTGCAACGCGCGGACTATTACGCAGGCATCGGCCAGCACGACAACAATGAGCGCGCGCTTGCCTTGTACAGGCAACATCTGCAGCAGGCCCCGGACGATGTGCAGGCACAACTGGGGGTGGCCCGTGCACAGGCCGCGCGCGTCTGCCTGTACAACTGCACTGCCGAGGATGCAGCGCAGGCACAGACCCTGGCCGAAGCAGTGATCGCGCGCCAACCACAATCGTCTGCCGCCTATGCGGTGCTGGCTTACAGCCATGATTGCCGTGGCCAGGTCGATGCAGCACTCGCCGCCTATGAGCGCGCGGTGCAGTTGGACCCGGACGCCGATGGCAGCCGCGCTTCGGCCGCCTATCTGTATGCACGGCAGGGGCGCCTGGCCGACGCATTGGCGGCCAACCTGGCGGTGCGCCATCCCGAGCAGGTCCGCTTCTGGGAGTTGCAGGTTGCCTCCAATCTGGATCTGCTCGGCTACAGCGCGGCCGCTGAAGCACGCTACCGGCGCAGCTTCCAGCTTTACCCGGACAACGTGTTCTCCAATATCGCCTGGCCGAACTTTCTCTATGAACATGGCCGCCCCGCTGAAGCACAGGCGGCGCTGGACGAAGCGCATGCGCGCGGCACCGAACACGCGCAGCTGTATCTGCTGGACACCGAGCTGGCACTCCAACGTGGCGACACAGCTGCTGCGCGCACAGCTGCCCAACGCGCACGCGTGTTGAGAGCCGATGCAAGCCTGCCCAGAACCCTCGCCTGGCTGGCGGGCGCAGAACCGGCACCCGCCTCAGCGGTACTGTTGCAGGATGCCGCCTCGCTGCGCGCGGGGCTGGCACAAGGCAGCGACCCGCTCGATGGTATTGATGCCGCATTGCTGGCCAACCTGGCCGGTGACAACAAGGCGGCGTTGGCGGCAATGCAGGCAGCTGTGAGCGCCGGCTATCGCAACGCCGGCTATCTGCGGGTGTCACCGCTGTTCGCCAGGCTGCGCGAAGACCAAGGCTTCGCGCAGCTGCTGGACACGATGGCGACAGCAGTGGCCAGCGAACGTGCACGTATCATCGCCTCCGGCCAGCTGCCGGCCGATGCGCAGGCCGTTACGGCAACGCGCTGAGCACGTAGTCCTGCAGCAGCTTCTGGGTTTGCTGGTGCATGCCGCGCTGGTTGAAGTGCGTGCGCGTCACCACCATCACCAGCTGCTTCTCCGGCACCACGAACACCGCATTGCCACCATTGCCGGACATCGCCCAGGCGTGTACCGGCTTGCCACCCGCAGTGAACGGGAAGCGCCAGATCTGGTAGCCATAGTCGGCATCGAACGGGGTCTGCGCGTGCACCTGGGTCATCGCCCGCGCCCAGGCGGCGGGCAGTACCTGGCGGCCATCCCAGCGCCCCTCGTCGATGAGCAGCTGGCCGAGCTTGGCCAGGTCACGGCTGCGGTATTCCGTGCCGCCACCGCCCATGCCCACACCTTCGGACGAGCGGTTCCAGACCGATGCCGCAATGCCCAATGGCCGCTCCAGTACCTCGGCGGCAAAGCGCTGCAACGGCATGGCGCTGGCGCGCTCGACAATGGCGCCCAACAGGAAGGCGTTCGCCGTGCAGTAAGCAAACGCGCGTCCATGCGGACTGTCGGCCGGGCGCTTCATCCACGGCGCATAACCGCGCTCGGGCAGATCCAGGGTGAAGCCGGTCCAGTCGGCGCTGACGTACATGCGCTCCTCGTGCCCGGCCGAATACTCATTGTTGTCGTCGCACTCCCACTGCGCGCTCATGGTCAGCAGGTCTTCGATGTTGATCGCGTTCTTGAAGGCACCCGGGTGGGCGGGATGGCGGTCCGGAAAGAAGCCCAACACGGGCGCCTGCACGCCGCTGATCATGCCGCGGTCGATGGCCGCGCCGACCAGCATCGCGGTCACGGTCTTGGTCAGTGAGCGGGTGTTGTGCAGGCTGCTGCGGTCAGCGCCATTGAAGTAGGCCTCGTGCACCAGCTGGCCGCGATGCACGACCAGCACGCTGGTGGTGTCCGGCGCCTGCCCGCTGTTGATCGCGGCATCCAGGGCGCTGAACCTGGCCGCATCCAAGCCATGCGTGGCCGGATCGAAAAGTGTCCAGTGCTCGCTGGGCGGCGGCGCGGCGGCCACGGAAGCGGCAGCCAACAGCAGGAAGGCAAACACGGGGAAACGGCTCAGCAGTGTCATCACGGTGCTCCAGGTAAGGAGCCAGCAGACAAACATGCAGCCGAATGAAGCGCCTGATGTCTGCATGAAGATAAATGAAGCCGATACCAATCAATTACTTACCTGCCACCACCGGCACCGCCGCAACCGCAACACAGAACGTCGCCCGGGCTGGGCGACGCCGTGGAACCACACCGATTACGGCTGCCTGCAGCACCGTTTCATTGACGACATCACCCGGCTTGCCGGAGCGGCACGCTGCCTGCGCACCGCCCCGGCCGCCATTGCATGCGCGTGCTTACAGCTCGGTGCGGCTGCCGATGAAGACCGGCAACGGCACATCCAGTACCGCATCGCTCAGCGGACGCCCGGCCAGGAAGCCGGCGATATTGCTGGCGATAGCAGGGTTGCCCAGCCACATCTCGTTGTCGTGGCTGGCCCCTCGCAGCAGCAGCTCCCTACCCTTGCTGAAACCCGGCAGCAGCGCCTGGGCATTGGCATGCGGGGTGCGGCCGTCGAGCGTGCCGCTGATGAACAACACCGGCACATCACTGCGCAGCGGAGCGCGGAATGCGTCGCCCAGATCGAGCAGGCCACTGCCGTCGGCGACCTCCGGGAACGGGAAGTTCAGCGCATCACCCAGCAGGCTTTGCCGCGCCTGCGCAGCGGCCAGCGCCCTGCGCTGCGGGCTCTGACCGGACGCCACATCCATCGCCGTGGGCATGGCGCGGAACCCGCCCAGGCCCTCGCGCACCATCAAGGCGATGGCACCAAGCAGATCGTAATTGCCAGCTTCGGCCTCGCGCAGTGCCAGCGGCAGCATGCGCTGGGTGGAACGCCGCCCCAGCGCGATCGCAATCGCCAGCTGTGCATCGAAGGCGCCGATGGTCACCTTCCTGCCGTCATGCATCGGGCTGCTGCCCTGCCCCGGCTGCTGCCGCAGTTTGGCCAGCACACGCTGTGCCGATCCCTGCAGGTCATCGAAGCCGTCCTTGCGGGCGATCACCGCCAGGTCGGCCAACAAGGCATCAGCGGCCAGTGGCAGTTTGATCGTGTCGTCAGGCCCTTCGCTGCCCATCAACACCACGCGTTCAAGACTGTCTGGGTGGCGGCGCACGGTGGCCAGCGCCAGATGCGTGCCATAACTCATGCCCCACAGGCTCAGCCGTGGCAGCCGCATGGCCTGGCGCAGGTATTCGATGTCGTCGGCACTTTCGGCCGTGGTGTAGGCGCCCATGTCCACCCCGGCGTTCTTCCAGAAGGCCATGCACTGGGCCAGGGTGGCCTTCAACGCGACCAGCGCTGCCTCGCGCTGCAGCGGCTGGGCATCATCGAACTTCTGCTCGTGCGGGCATTCCGGCGGCATCTGCGAAAAATCTGTGCCGCGCTGGTCGAGCAACAGCACATCGGTCTCACGCCGGATCTGGTCGAACACCGGCCAACGCGGGCCAAGCGCGGTGCCGAAACCGGAGCCACCCGGGCCGCCGGCCAGATACACCACCGGCGCGGCATGGCCATCGCCCCCCGTCGCCGGCAACCGCACCACGCGCAGGCGGATACGCGGCCCGTTCGGTTCGCTGTGCCGGCGCGGCACTTCCAGGAAAGCTTCTTCGGTGGCGATGGTGCCATTGCCTTTGGTCTGCATTGCATACGGCGTGAATACCAGCGGCGCCGGCCCATCACTGGCCAGCGCCGGCGAGGTAGAGGCCAGCGCAAGACCGAGCGCCAGCAGGCCTGCGGCCACCGGCAGCAGTTGCCGTGCGCTGCGCTTGCGCGCCACCGCGACAGGTTTCGCGGTATCCAACGACATACGAGCAAGCGCCGTATTGGCAGGCGTCGCGGTGAACTGCAGGCGGGTACGCGTAACGGAAAGAGAGATGTTGGACATGGCCGGCTCCGATGGGCGGGAAGGTGGGTGTTGCCATGGCCTTGGCATCGCCGGAACTCCGGTTGCCTTCGCCACATCAACAGCATCTGCCCGCGCACCGCACTTGCGTGGCGTGCGTCCGCCCAACAGCTCCGGCGGACCGCCCAGCGTCTCCGTCCAGCCGATACGATAGCGCCATGCCGATCCTACGAACCTTGAGTGTACTGGCCGTACTGGTCTTTGCGGTCGCCGCCTGGCTGGCCGTGCTGCTGCGCGATGCAACAACGCTGCATCTGCTGGACGGGGAAATGGCGCCGGCCAGCATCAGCGCCGCAGGCGGCCTGCCGACATCACCGCCACCCACGCTCGACTGGCAACCCATCGATCAGGGTGCACTGGCCAGTTGGCGCGGCCCCTATTGGCTGCGCTGGCATTCACCCGCAGGCACGGCAGCCGACGATGGCGGGCGTGCCTTGCGTCTTTCGTTACGCGCCGCCAGCCAGTTGTACTGGAACGGCCAGCCGCTGGCAGGCAACGGCCGCGTCGGCATGACGGCCGCGCAGGAACGTCCCGGCCAGGTCGACATCACCCGCGTGCTGCCACCGTCTGCGCCGGATACCGTCGACGAACTGCGGGTGCTGGCCTCCAGCCACCACCAGCAGTTTGGCCTGCACAGCGCCGATGCACTGGTGGCGGTGGCGCCAGCGCAGGTCCTGTACCAGCGCGGCGTGCTGCCGTGGCTGATCGCCGCCTTTGCCACCGGCGCACTTGCAGCCGCGTGCCTGTACTTCCTTGCGCTGCAGCGTGGCCGCCCGCAGATGCCGGGCGGTCATTTGCTGCTCGCCCTGTGCGCGGTCGGCATGGCATTGCCGGTGATAGAAGCCTGGCGGCCGGTGCTGGGCTATCCCTATCCATGGCATGGGCCGCGCCTGTACGCCTTGCTGGTTCTGCATGTGGCGGCGGCCGTGCTGCTGCCCGCCTACCTTGCACGACGTTTCAATGTCAGCGTGCACAGAAGCCTGCGCATCGGTTACGTACTGGTGTTGCTGGTGACCGTCATCGCGCTGCCCGGTTTTGATATCCGCTCGGCGGTGGTGCTGCTGTTGAGCCTGCTTGCCTCGGCGGCGCTGCTGTTGCGTACCCATGGCGAGCGCGAGGAACGCTGGCCAATCCTGGCCTTGCTGCTGGCCGGCGTGCTGGCTTTGCTGGTCGCGCCCGGCGCCTTCCTCGACGGCCCGTACTTCCTGCTGCTTGCCGTGCTGATGGGCTTCCTGCTGCTCTGCCACGCAGCACAGGTACGCGCCCTGGACCTGCACAACGCACGCCTGCGCGAAGAGCGTGCAAGCCTCTCACTGCAGCTGCTGCAGCGGGGTATCCAACCGCATTGGCTGATGAACACCCTCACCTGCCTGCAGGAACTGATCGAACAGGCACCACCACGCGCCAGCCGTCTGGTTGAATCATTGGCCGAGCAGTTCGACCGCCTGCGCGACAGCAGCAGCCGCCAGAGCGTGCCCCTGGTTGAAGAACTGGCGCTGTGCCGCAACCATCTGGATATCGTCGGCCAGGCACTGGACCAGACAATGACACTCGATGTCGATGCCGATGACCTGCGACTGTCGCTGCCGCCCGGCGTGCTGCACGCGCAGGTCGAGAACGCACTGACCCACGCCGGCGCGGTGGCCTGCGCACAGCATCCCTTCCGGCTGCGCGTGCAACGCGATGGCCAACGCTGGATTCTGGAGCTGCGCAGCGCCTGCGGCAGCGCCCCCCACCGTGGCCAGGGCACTGGCACGCGCTACATCGAGGCCAGCCTGGCCGCCTCCCATCCCAACCGCTGGCAGTACAGCCAAGGCGCCGATGGCGCCGACTGGTGCAGCCGCATCGAGCTGACATGCGCATCCTGATTGTCGAAGACGAACCGCTGGTGCAACAGCGCCTGCTGCGCCTGTGCGCTGAGCTTGCAGGAACCCGCGCGCGCTTCGATGCCGTCGCCGATCTGGACACTGCAGGCGATCGCCTGCAGCGCAGCGTCTACGACGGCCTGTTGCTGGACCTCAACCTCGGCGGCGAAGACGGTTTCGACCTGCTGCGCCGCGCCGTCGCCGGCCGCTACCACTGCGTGGTCGTTTCGGCCCATCGCGAACGCGCCCTGCAGGCTTTCGAGCACGGCGTGCTGGATTTCGTACCGAAACCCTTTTCGCGCGAACGCCTGGGGCAGGCATTGGAGCGCCTGCTGGATGTCGGCCGCTATAGCGCCGGCCGCGCCCGCTATCTCGGCATCTGGCGCGCACAAGGCACGGCTCTGGTGGAACTGACCGATGTGCAGTGGATCCGCGCCGATGGTGATTACAGCGAACTGCGCATGCGCGATGGCCGCAGCGAGCTGCACGACAAATCACTGGCTGGGCTGAGCGCTGTGCTGCCGCCGGACTTCGTGCGCTGCCATCGCTCCTATCTGGTCAACCTGCGCCATATCAGCACGCTGCATGCCGGCACTGGCAGCCGTTACTGGCTGGTATTGAACGGTGGCGCCGAGCTGCCTGTCGGCCGTGCACATGTTGCAGGCCTGCGGCAGGCACTTGCCCTTGAGTAAACAGCCAGTGACACGACCGAAGCAAGCGTAACGCGGCTAAGCACAGCGCACCCGGCAGCTCTACCGGGTGTCGATGAGAGATTTGTTCTGCAGGTTCGACGACTTCATCCGGTCGCTGCGCTCAACCGGGCCAGGTCATTGCCTCATGCTGTTGAGACACGACGACCGATGGCCACGAGCGAAGAGGAAACTCAAGATCTCGGCTGCCTGTCATCGCCCCTTTTCCGGCGCACTCGCCTTGGTCAGCGCCGCTTCGAAATCCGCTTTGTGCTCACCAACCAAGCTTGCGAGAAGACCGGGTTCCACAAAAGCCTCAAGGTCACCGCCCGCGCGTCGCGCCTGCCGTTGCAGAACACCGGCCGTATCGGGATGGCCACTCAGTACGATATCTGCATGCATCGCCCCCAGCTTCACGAACGTCGCGCGGAAGTCCTCGACGATGCGGGGATAGCTGCGATTGCCAATCAAGGTATTGCCAGCAACCGTGATGCTGCACAGGAACAGCAGCTCACGCGGCGTACCGCGATCATTCACGGTCATGCTCCAACTGGTGCAGCCGGCGGTGTGTCCGGGAGTGAGATGCGCGGTCAGCGCAACCTCACCCAACCGCACCTGCTGCCCGTCGCTGACGACCTCATCCACCTTGATCGGCGCAAACGGCATCACACCGTAATTGTTGTCACCTTGGTTTCTGCCGTTCTCAAGCGCCCAGCGGTCACCTGCGCTGGCAAGTACGCGCGCACCGCTGCCGTGCTTGAGTGCGGCCATCGCACCCACATGATCGGCATGCGCGTGGCTGCTGATCAGCAGTCGCACGTCGCGCAAGGGCACGCCCACGTTTTCGATGTTGCGTTCGATCTGCTCGGCGTTGGCGGCAATCGGGGCATCGAGCAGGATCGCACCATGCTTTGACACGATCAGATACGCGGCCAGCCCTTCGGTGCCAACGTAGTAGATGTTATCGACGATTCGGAACGGTTTGATCGGCGCCGTCCATTCCGCCGGCTCGCCTGCCTACGCGCTTGCTGCAGTCACTCCCGCAACCAACGTTGCAGCCACCCGCAACCCCCAACGAACTCCCTGCCTTGGTTTCATCACCGCACCTTGGTTGATATCTGCAGGAACTGTGCGCTGCAGGTGACCGTGCGACAAATGCGTAGAACTGCGCCGACGCATGAATTATTTAAGGGTCGCCTGGCCCTGGCCTGCAAGCACAACCACCCGGCACTTTGGGCACCGGCCGGCGGCGGTTCTTCAAACAGACGTACGCGGTTTCCGCAGCAGTACCAACTGCGAATCCTACCGAGCTGCCGCTGCTGGAAACTTCGGTTGCCTGCATCGTGGCACTGGCTCCGGCGCAGCGGGCCTTGGGCCGGAACCAGGCGGCAGAAACCGCCCGGCAACAGGCGCCGGCCTGGCAATGGGCCGATGCCCCGTTGAGCGCGGCACGTTACCGACTTGCCACGCTCCTCTGCGCGCTGCTCAGCTGCTCGGCGGAATCAGCGCGTCGTCCAACGCGGCGGCGCGCGCCCATGCCGGCCGCGTGCGCAACTGCGCCGCGTAGCGGTTGAATGCATCACGCTCGGGCAGGGTCTTGAACATCTGTCCCCACAGCACCTGGCTGCCGACGTAGACATCCGCCGCGCTGAAGCGCTCGCCCAGCAACCACGGTGAGGCGTTGCCGGCCACCTGCTCCAGCGTATCGACGACCTGATCGAAGCTGCCATAGCCCACCGTGCCGGCCCTGTCCGCCGGCGCCAGCAAGCCCAGTGCCTTGGCGCTGACTGCCGCCTCCACCGGGCCGGCTGCGAAGAACATCCAACGCAGATAGCTGCCCCGCAGCGGATCGTCCAACGCCGGGGCCAGGCCGGCAGCGGGGAATGCATCTGCCAGATAGGTGCATATCGCCGCCGCCTCACTGACCACCACGTCGCGATGCACGATGGTAGGCACCTTGCCCATCGGGTTGATGGCGAGGAACGCGGGCGCCTTCATGCTTTTGCCGAATTCCAGCACCTCGGTGCGATACGGCTGCCCCAGTTCTTCCAGCATCCAGCGCACGATGCGACCGCGCGACATCGGATTGGTATAGAAGACGATTTCTTCTGCCGTGCTGCCCATGCGTGTGACTCCAGAGATGAGGCCGGCAGTCTAGCAAGCGCCCTAGGTCAGGACGCTATTCGAGCGCCTCGGCTCTTCAAAGCGTCATTCCCCCGAAGACGGGAACCGCTCCTGCTCAGTCATTCCCGCCAAGGCGGGAATGACTGCAAAAGGGCAACGGCAGAAACAGTGCCAAGGCGAAACCAAGGCGAGGGCCAATACCCAGGCCCATTTCCTAAAGCCGCATCAATCAGTACGCAAACTCGGCAAACAACGGATCCACGCTGCCATTCCAGCGGCCATGGAACAGCTCCAGCTTGCGCTCGGCCGCGGTCTTGCCCGAATCCACGATCTCCTGCAGTACATCCAGGAAGCGCGTTTCATCCTGGCCATCGGCATTGAGCGCGGCACGACGACGCAGGCCATCGCGCGAAATCGCCAGGGCCTCACGCGCCAGGTCACGCACCGTGCCGTTGCGGAACGGCAGGTTCATCGCATGCTTGGGCACGCCATCGCGCAGCACGTTGCGCTCGGCCAGGCTGAAATCCTTGACCAGGTCCCAGGCGGCGTTCAACGCGGTCTCGTCGTACAGCAGGCCGACCCAGAACGCCGGCAAGGCACAGATCCGGCTCCACGGGCCGCTGTCGGCGCCGCGCATTTCCAGGTACTTCTTCAGCCGTACTTCCGGGAATGCCGTGGTGGTGTGATCCGACCAGTCACGCAGGGTCGGCATCGCGCCCGGCAAGGCCGGCAGCTTGCCCTGCATGAAGTCGCGGAAACTCTGCCCGCTGGCATCGTGATAGATGCCGTCGCGGTAGGAGAAGTACATCGGTACATCCAACAGATAGTCGACGTAGCGCTCGTAGCCGAAGCCATCCTCGAACACGAAATCAAGCATGCCGGTGCGGTCCGGATCGGTATCGGTCCAGATGTGCGAGCGGTAGCTCAGGTAGGCATTGGGCTTGCCTTCGGTGAACGGCGAATCGGCGAACAACGCGGTGGCAATGGGCTGCAGTGCCAACGACACGCGGAACTTCTTCACCATGTCCGCTTCGCTGGCGTAATCCAGGTTGACCTGCACCGTGCAGGTGCGGGTCATCATGTCCAGGCCGAGCGAACCGACCTTGGGCATGTAGTTCTTCATGATCTGGTAGCGGCCCTTGGGCATCCACGGCATGTCGGCACGCGCCCACTTGGGCTGGAAACCCATGCCGAGGAAACCCAGCTGCAGCTCGCTGGCCACCTGCGCCACTTCATTGAGGTGGCTGCCGGTTTCCATGCAGGTGTCATGCAGGGTCAGCAAGGCACCGCCAGAAAGTTCCAGCTGCCCGGCAGGCTCCAGCGTCACCGAGGCGCCATCACGCAGCAGGGCAATGGTGTTGCCATCCTCCTGCACCGGCTCCCAGCCGAAGCGGGTCAGGCCATTGAGCAGCGCATTGATGCCGCGCTCACCATCAAATGTGGGCGGGCGCAGGTCATCCAGACGGAAGCCGAACTTCTCGTGCTCCGTACCGATCCGCCATTGCGACTTGGGTTTTTCGCCCGAGGCAATGCTCTCGACCAGCTGGTCGCGGTGGGAGATGGGGGTATCAGCGACGTGGCTCGGGCTCGACAAGGGCAGACTCGCAGAATTCTGGTCAGGGCGGGAAGGTGGGGGCCAGCCCCCGCCATCGCAAGGGCGCACTATATCGCGGCCTAGATTGCCATCGTGTCACGGCAACAGTTTTCAGCATCCTATAAAAGCAGACTTGACCGCCTGCGGGACTGCGCCTGCGAGTCATTCCGCGATTGGCCGGGCGCCGGCCCTACACTGTGCACATGAGCCGCAGCCATCATCGTGAAACCCATCGTTCCGAGCGTATCGGCTGGCTGCGTGCCGCCGTGCTGGGGGCCAATGACGGCATCGTCTCGGTCGCCGGCCTGGTGGTTGGCGTCGCCGCAGGCGGTGCCAGCCCCTCGGCCATCCTGGCCACCGGCGTCGCCGGCACCGTCGCCGGTGCCATGTCGATGGCGGCCGGGGAATATGTCTCGGTGATGTCCCAGGCCGATGCCGAACGCGCCGAACTGGTGCGGGAGCAGCGCGAACTGCACGAAGACCCGCACAGCGAGCTTGAAGAACTGGCCGCCATCTATCGCCGGCGCGGGCTCAGCCCGGATCTGGCCTGGCAGGTTGCCGAGCAGCTCACCGACCACGATGCCCTCGCCGCCCATGCACGCGATGAGCTCGGCATCACCGAACAACTGCGCGCCCGCCCCCTGCAAGCCGCAGCGGCGTCAGCCAGCGCCTTCATCGTTGGCGCCGCGCTGCCGGTACTGACTGCGTTGCTGGCAGCGCCCGCATGGGTGGCGGAAACCACCACCGCCGCCACCATTGTCGGGCTGTGCATCACCGGCGCACTGGCGGCCCGCGCCGGTGGCGCGCAGCCCCTGCGTGGCGCGCTGCGGGTGGTGTTCTGGGGCGCGCTGGCGATGGCCGCGGCCTCGGCCATCGGTCACCTGTTCCAGATCACCGTGTAAGTGATGAACGCCGAAACGGACGCCACACTCAGCGTATTGGCCCAGCTGTCCTCGCTGGTGGAGTGCCAACGTGCCGAAGGCTATGCCTGCATCACCGCGCGCGCCGAGCATGGCGCCAGTTCGGTGGAAATCCCACAGCCGCAGTTCGCCATCCTGCTGCAGGGGCGCAAGCAGGTACGTACCGCACAGCAGGCCCTGGAATTCGCGCCCGGCGATCTGTTCCTGATCAGCCGCCGCTGCCGCATCGACGTGGTCAACATCCCGGACCCGCACAGCGGCCTGTATCTGACCGCCCTCGTGCCCTTGTGCCCGGAAGTACTGGGCGCAGCCCGTGCCCTGTGGAGCGAGCCCTTGCCCGAGGCCGGCCCTGCGCTGGCGCGGTTGCGGCTGGTCGAGCACGCGGCCGCGCTGCTGCAATGGCGGCAGGCACTGCAGCAGGGTCACTACGTTGAAGCACGGCTGGCGCTGGCGACGCTGGTGGTGGCGTTCTGCCGGCGCGGCCACGGCAGCCTGCTGGTCGCACCCGAACCCGGGTTGGGCGATCGCATCCGTGACCTGGTGGCCGCGCAACCGGAGCGCGATTGGCAATCACGTGATTTCGAATCACACCTGGGCCTCAGCGGTGCCACCCTGCGGCGGCGCCTGGCCGGCGAACAGCTCAGCGTGCGCGGGCTGGTCGCCGATACCCGCCTCGCCCACGCCATGCAGCTGCTCTACACCACCCGGCTGCCCTTGAAGACCGTGGCAGCGCGCGCCGGCTACCGCTCGCTGAGCAGTTTCAACAAACGTTTCAGCGCGCGCTATGGGCTGGAGCCTGCGGCCATCGGCAATAGCTGACCGCAGGGCGAGCAGTTCGCGCGCCATTATGAGCGGATCGCGGCGGGCAACCGGCGCAGCATGAAGGTCCCGCGGCAGAGCCGCCCCTGCAGGAACCCCCATGCCCATCCGCCCCCCACACACGATTGCCACCGCCCTGCTGATGCTAGCCCTCAGTTGCGGTGCCCAGGCGCGCAGCCCGCACGATGCACAGCAGCAGGTCGCCGGCGTGTATCACCAGCAGATCGGCGAACTGCAGGTCACCGCACTGTTCGACGGCGCGGTGGCGCTGGGCCGGCAGGAACTGGTGGGTATTGATCCAACCACGGTCACCCGCCTGCTGGATCACCGCTATGTGCCGGAAGACGCACAGGGCCTGCAGACCGCGGTCAACGCCTATCTGGTACAGCGCGGCGATCACCTGAGCCTTATCGATACCGGCACCGCCCAATGCTTCGGCCCGGGTCTGGGCCAGGTGCTGGGCAATCTGCGCGCTGCCGGCCATGACCCGGCCGAGGTTGATGACGTGTTGCTGACCCACGCCCACCCCGACCATATGTGCGGGCTGCTGGATGCGCAGGGCAAGACCGCGTTCCCGAATGCCACGGTGTGGCTGTCGCAGGCCGACGCCAGCTACTGGCTGGACCCGGCCAGCGAAGCCACCGCCCCGCAGCAGTTGCGCATGGCCTTCGGCATGGCACGCAATGCGGTGGCCCCGTATGTCGCCGCCGGCAAACTGCACAGGTTCACCCCCGGCGAGCGCCTGCCGGTGGGCATCACCGCAGTGGACAGCCACGGCCACACCCCCGGCCATGTCTCCTACCTGCTGGACGGCGGCAACGACCAGAAGCTGCTGGTGTGGGGCGACATCGTACATTTCCACGCCGTCCAGTTCGCCCGTCCTGACGCCGCCTTCGAGGCCGACAGCGACCGCACCGCCGCCATTGCCAGCCGTCGCCGCTTGATGGCGGAAGCGTCCGATCAGGGCTGGTGGGTAGCCGGCGCGCACCTGCCATTCCCGGGCCTGGGGCATGTACGTCGCGAAGGCGAGGCGTTTGCGTGGGTGCCGGGCGAATTTTCGCCGTTGAAGCGGTAAGCAGGGCGGCTTTGGGCTGTTGGCTTGGCTGTTGGCTTGGCTGTTGCTGTTGCTGTTGCAGTTGCAGTCCCCTCTCCCGTTTACGGGAGAGGGGTAGGGGTGAGGGGAGCTCTGGCTTTTGCTCTGGCTCTGGCTTTTGCTTTTGCTTCAGCTCTCACAACAACCGGGCCGAAAAACAAAACGCCGCCCTGATATGGCGGCGTTTTCTATGCGCTCAGGCCTGATGGTTGGCCAGCTTCGCGGCTTACGCCGCTCCTACAATCCTGGCATTGGCAGCTTCGCGGCTTACGCCGCTCCTACAATCCTGGCATTGCCAGCTTCGCGGCTTATGCCGCTCCCACAAGCCATGCATTGTCGGCCTTGCGGCTTACGGCGCTCCCGCAGCCCCGGCTTTCCCTGCATCGTCTGCTGCCGGCGGGTTCAGGCCCAGCCAGCCGCCGATGATGCCGCGGGCTTCGTCCACGCCCTGGCGCGATTCGCCGGAGAAGGTCTGCACGCTGACCGTTTCACCGAAAATCGAGTGCAGGTCGCTGCGTACTTTCTTCAGGGTCTGCATCTGCTGGCCACGGCCCAGCTTGTCGGCCTTGGTCAGCAAGGCATGCGCCGGCAGGCCGCGCTGTACCGCATAACCCAGCATCTGGCGGTCGTAATCGCGCAGCGGATGACGGATGTCCATCACCACCACCAAGCCCTTGAGGGCATTGCGGGTGCGGAAATACTGGTCGATGAAGGCCTGCCAATGGGCCTGCAGGTCCAGCGGCACCTTGGCGTAGCCGTAGCCGGGCAGATCGACCAGGTGCGCCTCGGGCGTCACCTCGAAGAACACCAGCTGCTGGGTACGGCCGGGCGTCTTGGAGACACGGGCCAGGGCGTTCTGGCGGGTCAGCGCATTGAGCGCGCTGGACTTGCCGGCGTTGGAGCGACCGGCAAATGCCACTTCGGCCCCCAGATCCGGCGGCAACTGCCGGGAATTGTGGGCGGAAAGGTGGTAACGGGCGCGTTCTATGAGCAATGACATGTGCATAGGATCGCATGTTGCGGCGCCGCGCGTCGGCTTCCGTACCCTTCCGGGCGGCCCTGCCGGCCGATTTTGCTGCACTGCTGCGTTGACCGTGCCGCGAAACGCCGTTGATAATCCGGTCGATGCCGGCGGAAAGCCCCGCCCGGCCCGGTCCACACGGAGCTTCAGCATGCGCCATGCTCGTGTTCTTGCCGTTGCTGCATTGGTAGTCCCTGTAATCGCCGCCGTCGCCTTTGCCCAGAGCTCGGTCACTCCCGCGCCGGACAATGCGCCTGTCCAGACCGCTTCGCTGGAGATCGACTTCAGCAAGACCAAGCCCGGTGATGCCAAGGCCGGCGAGGCCAAGGCGTCCACTTGTGCGGCCTGCCACGGTGCCGACGGCAACTCGGCGGTGGAGATCTACCCGCGCCTGGCCGGCCAGAGCGAGCGCTATATCGCCAAGGAGCTGGCGCTGATCGCCAGCGGCCAGCGCAATGAAGGCGCGGTGGCGGCAATGCTGCCCTTCGTGCAGGGCATGACCCCGCAGGACATGCGCGATGTCGGTGCCTTCTTCGCCACCCAGAAGTCCGGGGCCGGTGTGGCCGATGACGCCGTCGTCAGCGAGGGCCCGTACCAGGGCATGAAATTCTTCGAAGTGGGCCAGAAGCTCTACCGTGGCGGCGACAGCAGCCGCAACATCCCGGCCTGCATTGCCTGCCACGGCCCGACCGGCGCCGGCAACCCGGGCCCGGCCTATCCGCATATCGGCGGCCAGCATGCCGGCTATGTGGCCCAGCGCCTGCAGCGTTACCAGGCCGGTCAGACCGGTGAGACCGATGCCGCCCAGTTCAAGATCATGGCCCAGATCAGCCACGCGCTGACCGAACAGGAGATCCAGGCGCTGGCCAGTTACATCCAAGGTCTGCATGATCGAGCCAACGACGCAACGGTAGCCACCGCCGCCGCGCAACCCTGACACCCGCCGGTCGCTCCGGCGACCCGGCAACTGCCCACGCAGACACGCCGGCCGCAAGGTCGGCGTCTGTTTTTCCAACGGAGAATCACCACGATGAAGTTGTTCCCCCGACTGTTGCTGATGCTGCTGGCAACAGCCCCGCTGCTGGCCTGGGCCGCTCCCGCTGCCGCGCCCGTGGAAGGCCAGGATTACGAGCTCATCGCCGAGCCCGGCCCGTTTGCGCCGCTGGCCGGCAAGATCGAAGTCGTAGAGGTCTTTGGCTACACCTGCCCGCATTGCGCCCATTTCGAACCGCAGCTGGCAGCCTGGGCCGCCAAGCTGCCGGCAGACGTGCGCTTCACCCCGGTGCCGGCGGCCTTTGGTGGTTACTGGGATTCCTACGCCCGTGCCTTCTATGCGGCCGAACAGGTAGGCGTGCTCAAGCGCAGCCATGCCGACGTGTTCAAGGCCCTGCACGAACAGCGCAGCCTGCCGGCACAGAACGTCTCACCGGACGAGCTGGCCACCTTCTATTCCCAGTACGGCGTGCAGCCGCAGCGCTACATCGAAGCGCTGCGCAGCCAGCAGGTGGATGACAAGGTCAAGAACGCCCGCGCTTTCGCCATGCGGGTCAAGGTCACCGGCACGCCGATGCTGATCATCAATGGCAAATACCTGGTCAAGGGCAAAACCTTTGACGACAACCTGCGCATCGCCGACGCCCTGCTGGCACGCGAACGCAGCGGCGGCAACCGCCGCTGAGTCACCGGCTGAATCCGGGTTACCGGTTCAGCCGACAACGCCCATAATGCGTCCCTGCGCGCGCCGGCCGTGGCATCGCTGCCCGGCACCCCAACAAAACCCTGCTGGAGATCCCTCCCGATGAATATCCGCTTCGCCCTGGCCCTGACCGCCCTGTTGCCGCTGATGGTTGCCTGCAAAGCCCAGGATGGCACCGCTGATACCGCCGCTCCGGCAGCCCCGGCCGCTACCGAAGCCGCTCCGGCCGCAACCCCGGCACCGGCTGCCGAGGCAGCAACCGGCGCACCGGCCGCCGCCGCTACCGATGCCCCCGTCGCCCCGCCGATTCCGGCCCAGGCCCGTCTGGTCGGCCCGGACCCGGTTGCTGGCACCGACTTCGTTGTGATCGAAGGCGGCCAGGCATTCCAGCCGGCCACCGGCAAAGTGGAAGTGGCCGAGATCTTCGGCTACGTCTGCCCGGCCTGCGCGCGCTTCCAGCCGCTGATCAGCTCGTGGAAGGCCGGCCTGCCCTCGGACGTGAGCTTCGTCTACGTGCCGGCGGCCTTTGGCGGCACCTGGGACAACTACGCACGTGCCTACTACGCCGCTGAAACCTTGGGCGTGCAGGAAAAGACCCACGACGCGCTGTACTCGGCCATCCACATCGAGCAGACCCTGAAGGGTGAGCGCGGTAACGATTCGGTGCAGGACATCGCCAACTTCTACGGCAAGTACGGCGTCGATCCCAAGACCTTCGCCGACACCATGGGCAGCTTCGGCGTCGCCGCCAAGGTCAACCGTGGCAAGCAGTTCGCCCAGCGCAGCAAGATCACCGGCACCCCGTCGCTGGTGGTCAACGGCAAGTACCTGGTCAAGGGCAAGGGTTATGAAGACATGCTCCGCATTGCCGACCACCTGATCGCGCGCGAACGCGCCGCCAACGCCAAGTGAGGTATCAAGGGCCTCGGCAACGAGGCCCTTGAGTTCGACCCACCGTGAAATCCCCTACCCAGACATTGCGTTTGCTGACCGCCAACATCCAGGCCGGCTCCAGCACCCGCCGCTACAGCGACTACGTAACCCGTAGCTGGTCGCATGCCCTGCCTGCCGGGCAGAAGCGCTCCAGCCTGGACGCGATCGCCAAGCTCGCCAGCGGCCGCGACATCGTCGGCCTGCAGGAGGCCGACCCCGGCAGCCTGCGCTCGGGCTTCACCAACCAGACCCATTACCTGGCCGAACGTGCCGGCTTCAACTATTGGGCCCACCAGCCCAACCGCCGCATGGGCGGGGTGGCCTCCAGCGCCAATGGCCTGCTGAGCCGGCTGGAGCCGGTGGAAGTACAGGACCACGCCCTGCCCGGCCGCATCGGTGGCCGTGGCCTGCTGGTGGCCCGTTACGGTGATGGCGACGAAGGCCTGACCGTGGCGGTGGCGCATCTATCGCTGGGCACCGGCTCGCGGCTGTCGCAGCTGGATTTCATTTCCGACGTACTGGCCGACTACCCCAACGCCGTGCTGATGGGCGACTTCAACTGCAAGGCCGACCGCCCGGAAATGCGCGTGCTGTACCACAAGACCCGCTTGCAGCCGCCCAGCTGCCTGGTGCCGACCTTCCCCAGCTGGGGCCCGGACCGCGCCATCGACCACATCCTGATTTCCGACACCATGAAGATGCTGGATACGCGCGCCGTTCCCGCCGCGCATTCGGACCACCTGGCAGTGGAAATGGAAGTCGAAGTACCGGCCAACAGCCTGCGCTGAGCGCTTGCTCAGCCGGCGGCAATTGCCTGCGCCGGCCGCCGCCGCGCGGTCAAGGTACTGCCCGCCGATGCCAACACCGTGCAACCGATCGCCAGCCATTGCAGGCCGGTCAGGTGTTCGTGCAGCAACAGCAGCGCCCACAGCGCAGCCACCGCAGGTTCCATGCTGATCAGGATGCCGAAGGTTTCCTTGGGCAGGCGCTTGAGCGCCATCATTTCCAGCGACATCGGAATGGCGCTGGACACCACCGCAACAACGAACCCGGCCAGCAGGATCTTCGGCTCCAGCAGCGCCATGCCCGCATGCGCCACACCCACCGGCACCACCACCAGCGACGCCGCCAGCAAACCCAATGACACGCTGTGGCCGGCATGCAGGTGCCCTGCCCGCTTGCCGAAGATGATGTACAGCGCCCAGCAGAATGCCGCGCCAAGGGCATACAGCACGCCAACCGGGTCCAGCGCCTGGCCGCCATCCAGTGGCAGTAACAGCACCAGCCCGACCAGCGCGCAGCCCACCCAGACGAAATCGATCGGCCGCCGCGAGGAGAACATCGCCACCGCCAGCGGACCGGTGAACTCGATGGCAACGGCAATCCCGAACGGAATCGTCCGCAGCGCCATGTAGAACAGCAGGTTCATCAGCCCCAGCGTCAAGCCGTAACGCAGGATTGCCGCACCATCGGCACGGCTGGTATGCCAGCGCCATGGCCGCCACAGCAGCAACAGGAACAGCGCCGAGAAACCCACGCGCAACGCGCTGGTGCCCTGCGCACCAATGACGGGAAACAGGTTTTTGGCGTAGGAGGTACCGATCGACAACGACGTCACCGAGCCGAGCACCGCCAGCACCGGCAACAGCGATGCGAATCGGGAATTTTGCATGCCGCTAGTGTATTCGGCCGACCGCGCGAACGCTTGTGCCGAAACAGTTTCCGCATCCGATCCGACGCCGCGAAAGGCCATCACGACGCTGCAGCATCAGCCACCGAATCCGGTGGCCGATGCCGTCGCAGCCAGTGCCTTACTGGATGAAAGCGATGCGTTCCATCTTCGCGTTGTTGGCGGCCGCCAGCACCTTGGCCATCACCTGGTACTGCGCGTCGGGTGAGGCATCAATGCGCAGCTCCGGCAGGTTACCCACATGCAGATCGGCCTGTGCCTGCAGCCGCGCCTGCAGGTCACCTATCGCCAGCACTTCGCCATTCCAGTAAAGCTGGTCGGCCGCATCCACGCGCAACTCGATCGGCGGTGGCGGCTCGATTCTGGGCAGGACCTTTTCGCTGCGCTGTGGCAGATCCACCGGGATCGGCACCGATACCATCGGTGCGGTCACGATGAAGATGATCAACAACACCAGCATCACATCAACCAACGGGGTGACGTTGATATCGGCCAGTGGACGTCCGCTATTGCCTGCTGCACTGAATGCCATTCCAGTTCCCCAGGGCGAGGCCGGCTGCCTCAAGGCCGAAGCTACGCCAGCCCCGCTCGCTTTCCAGCTACCGCATGAAGGCTCGTTCAGCTTTGGTTGATACGCACGCAGCGGACGGGCCCGTTCATGTGCGGGTTGGGCTGGCGCTCGGCCGTTGACGCCGTGGCCGTTATCCTTCGGCCATGAACAGATTTCTCCTGCTGCCCCTGGCCGCCGTTGCCGCGCTGCTCAGCGCCGGTGCCCATGCCCAGAACCTGGATGCCCAGCGCACCGCAATGCGCACCGCCATCGACAATGCCGAGCGCGGGCAATTCGATGCCAGCGCTGCCAGCGCACTGCGCAACCATCCGTTGTACGGCTGGCTGGAGTTCAGTGCCCTGCGCCGCAACATCGACACCCTGCCCTCCGCGCAGGCACAGGATTTCCTCAAGCGCTATCAGGGCCAGGCCGTGGCCGAGAGCTTCCGCTCGGCGTGGTTGCCGGCGTTGGCCCGCCGCCAGGACTGGCCGACTTTCCAAGCCAACTGGAAGGCCAGCAACGATCCGGGCCTGCGCTGCGCCGAACTCAATGCCCGCCAGGCTACCGGCAGGGCCGACGCGCAATGGACCAGCGATGCACAAGCCTTGTGGCGCAGCGCCGGCAAGTCGCTGCCCGATGGTTGTGACCCCGTGTTTGCGGTACTCGCCAGCCGTGGCGGATTGACCCCAGCACTGCGCTGGGAACGCATTGATGCCGCTGCCGATGCGCAGCAACCGGCGGTAATGCGAGCCGCCGCACGCGGTTTGCCGGCCGGCGAACTGGCGCAGGCCAACGACTACGCCGCCTTTGTCGACAAACCCGACGCCCGCGCCTTGAACTGGCCGAAAAATGACCGCAGCCGCCGCATCGCCGTCGATGGCCTGCAGAAACTGGCCAAGGCCGACCCGGGTGCCGCCGAGCTGCAGTTGCCGCAATACGCGCAAAGTCTCGGCCTGAACGCAGACCAGCAAGGCCAGGTGCTGTACGAAATCGCGCTGTGGACCGTTGCCTCCTACCTGCCCGATTCCGCACGCCGCCTGGCGGCCGTGCCCGAGTCGGCCTACGACGGCCGTCTGCACGAATGGCGCACCCGCGAGGCGATGGCACGTGGCGACTGGCCGGCAGCGTTGACCGCCATCCGCAAAATGCCTGCAAGCCAGCGCAACGATTCACGCTGGCGCTGGTTCGAAGGCCGTCTGCTGGAAAAGACCGGCAAGCCCGCCGAAGCCACCGCGCTGTATCGCGCCGCCGCCAGCGAACCTACCTTCCACGGCTTTCTGGCTGCGGACAAGCTCAAGCAGCCCTACACCTTGTGCCCGTGGAATCCGGGCGACAGCGCAAGCGCAAAAAGCGCCGTGGCACGTGAGCCGGCACTGGTGCGAGCCATCGAGCTGTTCAAGATCGAGCGCCCAAGCTGGGCCGCACGCGAATGGGCCGACGCATTGACCCGTTTCGACGACAGCCAGCGCCGGCTGGCAGTGGAAGTGGCCAGCAACAACGGTTGGTTTGATCGCGCCGTATTCGCATTGAAGGGCCCGCAGGAAATGCGCCTGTACAACCTGCGCTTCCCGCTGCACCACGACGACAGCATCCGCCGCGAAGCCGCACGCAACGCATTGGACCCGGCCTGGATCGCCGCCGAGATCCGCGCCGAGAGTATTTTCAATCCGAACGCGCGTTCACCGGCCAACGCCATGGGCCTGATGCAGGTATTGCCAGCCACCGGCGCCAGCGTTGCCAAGAGTATCGGTTTGAGTGGCTACGGCGGCGCGGCCAGCCTGTACGACTCGGACACCAACATCGCCATCGGCACTGCGTATCTGCGCCAATTGATGGACAAGTACAACGGCCTGCCCTACGTCACCATCGCCGCCTACAACGCCGGCCCCACGCCGACCGCACGTTGGCAGAGCCAGCGCCCGAACTACGACCCGGATTTCTGGATCGAGACCATCAGCTACAAGGAAACCCGCGAATACGTAGCACGGGTGCTGGCCTTCAGCGTGATCTACGACTGGCGCCTCAACGGCAACGCCCTGACCCTGAGCGACCGCATGGTCGGCAAAACCGAAGGCGCCCGCAAAGCCTTCAACTGCCAGCAAACCCCCTGAAACGCAGCACCGTAGTGCCGAGCCATGCTCGGCAGAGGCCTTACCAATGTAGTGCCGAGCCATGCTCGGCAGATGCCCCCTCCCTTTGGCCGAAGGCCAAGGGGAGGGCTGGGGAGGGGTGAGCTTTTGAGGCCTTCCAACATTGTCAGCTTCGCGGCTTGCACCGCTCCCACACGCAGCTGATGTAGTGCCGCGCCCAGCACCGCCGCGGCGCGAAAGGGCAAAACGCCGCCGCCCCCTGCGGAGCCAGAAAAG
>NZ_JBDJMY010000023.1:0-65617 GCF_039674165.1 Stenotrophomonas terrae | reverse complement strand
GCCGATACCTCTGAAACCAGCTGCATGTCTGCAATCTGATTGACTGTCGGCTTCGCGGCTTACGCCGCTCCCTCGATGCCGGGTTTACCGGTAGCGCCCCAGCCGAGCATGGCTCGGCTCTACAGGGCGTCCGGGTTACTCGCCGATCCAGCCTTCCAGCATATCGGCGAAGTCATCTGCATGATCCTCTTCCTGGGCAAGGATTTGCTCGAGGATGCGCTTGGTGGTGGTGTCCTTGTCGCCAATGAAATTGATCATCTCGCGATAGCTGTCGATGGCGATGCGCTCGGCGATCAGGTTCTCGCGGACCATGTCGCGCAGGTTGCCGCCTTCCTTGTACTCGGCATGGGAGCGGGCGGTGAGGGTGTCCGGATTCAGATCCGGCTCACCGCCCAGCTGCACGATGCGCTCGGCCAACATGGCCGCATGTGCCTGCTCCTGCTGGGCATGTTCAAGGAACTCGGCTTTCACCGAATCGGCGAGCATGCCCTTGGCCATGTAGTAATGCCGGTAGTAACGCAGCACGCACACCCATTCGGTGGCCAGTGCATCGTTGAGCAGCTTGATCACCGCCGGGCGGTTGGCACTGTAGGTGGGCGTGACCGCACCATCCTCGATGCTCTTGCGCGCGTTGGCACGCAGGGTTGTTCGATCGGTTATGCCTGCCAACTGCGTGGTTGTGGTCGACTTGGCGGCGGGCTGCTTGCTCATGGCTGGCCTTTCCTTCTTTCTGTTGAACCCCTATGCGGGGAGATGGGCGAGCACGTGCTCGGCCCCGGATACCTCGAATTGCCCCGGCTGTTCGACGAACGCCGCGCGCACCACACCGTTTTCCACATACAGCGCGAAACGCCGCGAACGCGTGCCCATGCCGGAGGCGCTGGCGTCCATTTCCAGGCCCAGGGCGCGGGTGAAATCGCCATTGCCGTCGGACAGCATCTGCAGCCCGTCGGGCACCGACTGGCTCTTGGCCCAGGCCTGCATCACGAACGGATCATTGACCGCCATGCAGAACACTTCGATGCCGCGGTTGCGGAAGTCCTCGAAATGCTCCACATAGCCCGGCAGATGGCGCGCCGAGCAGGTTGGGGTGAACGCACCGGGCACTGCAAACAGCACGGCCTTGCGGCCATCGAACAGTGCATGGGTGTCGATAGTTTCCAGGCCTTCGCGCAGTCGCTTGAGGGTTACTTCCGGAATACGGTCACCGACGTTGATGGACATTGGGGGCTCCTAGGCTGAATTTGAGTTTAAAGAGGCGGGCGAAGCGCAGCGTCAACGGCTTGAAAAGGCGGTCTTCACACACTACGTCCTGGGCATGGGAAAGGCAGCGCCATCCCGGCATGCCAGTCCCCCACATCGTGCAGGAGGACATCATGAGCATCGTACGTTACCGCCAGTGGCCGACCCAGTCCGAGATCCATCAGCTGTTGTCGCCGCTGCTTGAAACGGTTACCGGCAGCGCCGCTTCGGCATGGGTGCCGGCGGTGGATATCCGCGAGGAAGCCAATCGCTTCGTTGTGCAGGCCGATCTTCCCGGCATTGACCCGGCCAGCATCGAGGTGCAGATGGAAAAGGGCGTGTTGACCATCAGCGGCCAGCGCACGGCGCCGGACCTGGCCGAAGGCCAGCGGCTGACCCGCAGCGAGCGTGGCCAGGGCGCGTTCAACCGCCGCTTCGTGCTTCCCGACAGCGCTGACGCCGAGGGCATCGTCGCCCACAGCCACAATGGCGTGCTGGAAGTGCGCATTCCCAAGCGCAGTGAAGCGGCACCGCGCCGTATCCAGGTGGTGCAGGGCCAGCCCAACGCCTGATAGGCGTGAGCGAACTTCCACCTGCGCAGGCACCGTGGCCCGGTAGAATAGGGCCACGGCGCCTGCCGATTGCACGATGGCCCGTTGCCGCAAGGTGTCGGGCCAGTTTTTTTTCAGAGGTGTGAGGATGGAATTCAAGGATTACTACGCCACGCTTGGGGTTGAGCCCAGCGCCGGTGATGCCGAAATCAAGACTGCCTACCGCCGGCTGGCGCGCAAATACCATCCGGACGTAAGCAAGGAAGCCGGCGCCGAGGAGAAATTCAAGGCGATCAACGAGGCCTATGAAGCGCTGCGCGATCCGCAGAAGCGACAGGCCTACGACCAGTTGCGCGCGCAGGGTTACCGCCCGGGTGAAGAATTCAATGCACCGCCCAACTTTGGCGGCGGGCAGGGCTTTGATTTCGAGGAAGTCTTCGGCGGTGGCAATGCCAACGGCGGCTTCAGCGATTTCTTCGAGAGCCTGTTTGCCCGTCAGCGCGGCGGTGCCGGCGCAGGTGCGCGGCGTCCCGGCCCCGGTTTCGGCGGCGGCGGTCCGCAACCGATGCGCGATACCCGCGCCAAGTTGTCGGTACCGCTGGAGGCGGCCTACAACGGCGACAGCCTGCGCATCACCGTGGACGGCCGCCAGCTTGATGTGCGCGTGCCCAAGGGCATTCGTCCGGGCCAGGTGATCCGCCTGAGCGGGCAGGGCAGCGGTGGCGGCAATCTGATGCTGGAGGTGGAATACGCCTCGCACCCGCAGTTCGAGGTGGACGGGCGCAACATCCTGTACACCCTGCAGGTAACCCCATGGCAGGCCGCGCTGGGCACCAGCATCAGCGTGCCGACCTTGGGTGGCGCAGTGGAACTGAAGGTGCCGGCCGATTCGGACAGTGGCCGCAAGCTGCGCCTGCGTGGCCGCGGTTTGCCGGGCAAGCCTGACGGCGACCAGATCGTGGAGCTGGAAGTGGTAGCGCCGGTGGCGAGCAACGAAGAACAACGCAAGGCGTATCAGGATCTGGCAAAGGCGTTCGGCGAGGCTTGATTGCCTTTGCTTGTTGCGGTCGAAGGAAAGCGGGCTTGGCCCGCTTTCTTTTTTGGGGCGGAAGGCTTGCCCTCACCCCAACCCCTCTCCCGCGCGCGGGAGAGGGGCTCGGATTGCTTGAGCTCGCAGTGCACTAGCAGTCGACGCATTACGAGCCCCTCTCCCGCGTGCGGAAGAGGGCTCGGATTGCTTGAGCTCGCAGTGCACTAGCAGCCGACGCATTGCTAGCCTCTCTCCCGCGTGCGGGAGAGAGGCTCGGATTGCTTGAGCTCGCAGGGCACTAGCAGCCGACGCAGTGCTAGCCCCTCTCCCGCGTGCGGGAGAGGGGTTGGGGTGAGGGCAAGCTTCTGGCAAGCAAGCCCAAGGCAAATCCAAAGCGACGTCAGGCAAAATCGGACCTGAAAAACAGGAAAGGCGGGCAATGCCCGCCTTTCCTGAAAGCTTTCCCCAAGAAAGCACTCTCACCCAACCGGCGGTGCCTCGGCACTGAACACCTGGGCGATCACCGCCGACAGATCGTCTTCGGTAAACGGCTTGGTGATATAGGCCTTGGCGCCTTGGCGCATGCCCCACAAGCGATCGGTGTCCTGATCCTTGGTGGTCACCAGCACCACCGGAATGTGCTGCGTGGTTGCCTCGCGCCTGAGCGTGCGCGTGGCCTGGAAGCCGTTGAGATTGGGCATCACCACGTCCATCAACACCAGATCCGGCAACACCTGCTTGGCAACCTCTACCCCAGAGGCGCCATCGGTGGCGGTGAAAATCTCATGCCCCAGCTTTTCCACAATCCGTTGGATGCCCATCAGCTGCGATGGTGAATCGTCGACGATCAGGATACGCGCCATGTTTTTCCCCAAGTTGTCCGCGCATTCTAGTGCCGGCCCGCCATCGGCGTGAAGTCACACTTTTCACGCCGATCGGGCCTGTGATCTCCGTCAATCAATTCTTACGACGGTCCGGCCGAAGGATTTGCCGTCCAGCATGCTGGCAAATACTTCAGGCAAGCCCTCCAGGCCCACCTCGCGGGTGCAGATCTGGTCCAGGTGGCGCGGCTTCCAGTCGCTGCCCAGGCGCTGCCAGACCTGCTCGCGGATATCGCGGGCGGTGCCGGCCGAGGCGACGCCCAGCAAGGACACGCCGCGGATGATGAAGGGCATTACTGTCATGTCCAGCTCGCCCGAGGCCGCCAGGCCGGCCGATGCGACGTTGCCATAAGGCGTGGTCTGCGCCAGCAGGCTGGTCAACATGGCGCCGCCGACATTGTCCAGGCCGCCGCCAAAGCGGGCCGATTCCATTGGCCGGGTGGTGGCCAGGGCGTCGCGGCCCAGCATCTGGCTGGCACCGATCGCGGTCAGGTAATCGGCGGCCTCGGCCTTGCCGCTGATGGCGTGGACCTCAAAGCCGGCGCGGCTGAAGATGTCCACCGCCAGCGAGCCGACCCCGCCGGTGGCGCCGGTGACTGCCAACGGCCCCTGTGCCGGGACCTGCCGGTTCTCGGTCATGCGCAGCAGCGCCAGCGCGGCGGTGAAGCCGGCGGTGCCCAGCACCATGGCCTCGCGCAGGCTCAGCTGGGCCGGCAAGGGGATCACCCACCTGGATTCCAGCCGCACGTACTGGCTGTAGCCGCCGTCGCGGGTTTCGCTCAGGCCGCAGCCGGTGGTCAGCACCTGGTCGCCCTCGCGGAACGCCGGGTCGCTGGAGGCGACCACTTCGCCGGCCACGTCGATACCGCCCACCAGCGGGAAGCGGCGCAGGATCTTGCCCTTGCCGGTGCCGGCCAGCGCATCCTTGTAGTTGACCGAGGACCAACGGGCGCGGATCACCACCTCGCCAGGGCTCAGCTGGTCCAGCTGCAGCGGCTCAAGGCCGGCGCGGTAGCCCTGGTCGTCGTTGTGGATGCGGAAAGCGGTGAACGGGGCGCTGGGGGACATCGATGGGCCTGCGTTGGTGCGGGGGGAATGCAACCATAACTGTTGTGAAAAGGCCGGTCTGCCCTTATTCCTATTCAAAGCAGGCGCCGATCGGGGCCTGCCCGGATACCGCGGGGCCAGCTTCGGCCGGGCCCGTGCCGCAGGCTCAGCCCTCTGGGTGGATGAGCGGCGGCAAACATTGTCGGTTCAGGTAGCCCCGAACCTGTTCAGAGTCTGCCTTGTTAGAATCGGGATTCGATAGATGGTCAGGTCCTCGGCGGGAGCCCCCGCAGCCTGGCCCTTACAGATGGAGCATGCATGGCCTGGAATACACCCGGCGGCAACAGCGGTGGTGGTGCGGACAACAACCGCGCGCCGCGTACGCCACGTGGCGGCAACGGCGGAGGTTGGGGTGGGGGTCTTCCGGGACCGCTGCGCGACCTGTTTGATGGCGGTATCTGGCGCTGGGTGCTGGTCGCAGTGGTTCTGCTGTTGTTGTTCTCCAGCTTCCAGCTGATCGGCGAACAGCAGCGCGGCGTGGTCCTGCGCTTTGGCGAATACTCGCGCATCCTGCAGCCGGGCCCGAACTTCAAGCTGCCGTGGCCGCTGGAATCGGTGGTCAAGGTCAATGCGACCCAGATCAAGACCTTCAGCAGCAATGTGCCGGTGCTGACCCGCGACGAGAACATCGTCAACGTGTCGGTCAACGTGCAGTACCGCGTCGATGATCCGCGCGAGTACCTGTTCGGTACGGTCGATGCCGACCAGATGCTGGAGCAGTCCGCGCAGAGCGCGGTGCGTGAGCAGGTTGGCCGTGCCGATCTGAACACCGTGCTGAACAACCGTGGGCCGCTGGCGGTGGTCGCCGAGCAGCGCCTGCAGGCCTCGTTGAAGGCCTACAAGACCGGCCTCAGCGTCACCGGCCTGACCCTGCCCGATGCGCGTCCGCCGGAAGAAGTGAAGCCGGCCTTCGACGAGGTCAACGGTGCCCAGCAGGTCAAGGAACGCCTGATCAACGAAGCCCAGGCCTATGCTGCCAAGGTGGTACCGGAAGCGCGTGGCCAGGCCTCGCGTGCCCGCACCACCGCCGAAGGCTACAAGCAGGCCATCGTGGCCCGCGCTGAAGGTGACGGGCGTCGCTTCACCTTGTTGCAGGGTGAGTACAAGAACGCACCGGAAGTCACCCGCAAGCGTCTGTGGCTGGAAACCGTGCAGCAGGTGCTGGCCGAAAACCGCAAGGTCATTGGTGGCGATGGCCGCCAGCTGATCTACGTGCCGATGCCGGCCGATGCGGGCAAGGCCGGCAACGCGCCGCAGCTGACCCCGGACATGGTGGCACCGGCGCTGCCGGCGGCAACCGACAGCATTCGCAACGCGGACCGTTCGGTCTCGCGCTCGGCATCGCGTGAGGAGGCCGGCCGATGAAAAATTCAGTCGTTATCGGCGTAGTCGTCGCAGTGTTGTTGGGCCTGCTGGGCTCGATCTACGTGGTACGTGAAGACCAGACCGCCATGGTGCTAAACCTGGGCAAGGTGGTGCGTGCGGACATCAAGCCGGGCCTGCACTTCAAGGTGCCGCTGGTGGAAACCGTGCGCGTGTTCGATCGCCGCTTCCAGGTGCTGGATACCGCCCCGGCGCGTTACTTCACCGCCGAGCAGAAGGACGTCAGCGTCGACTTCTTCGCCATTGGCAGGATCTCCGATGTGCGCGCCTATTACCGCGCCACCGGCGGCGACAGCAAGATCGTCAATGCCCGGCTTGCGCCGATCATCACCGACTCGCTGCGTAACCAGATCAACTCGCGCACCTTGCAGGCGCTGGTGTCCGGTGACCGTGGCGAGCTGATTGCCGGCCAGCTGAAGTCGATCAACGAAGCGATTGCGGCGTTGGGCATGCAGATCATCGACCTGCGCATCAAGCAGATCGACCTGCCGACCGACAGCCAGGTGATTGCCGACGTCTACGAGCGCATGCGCGCCCAGCGTAAGCAGGAAGCTGCCAAGCTGCGTGCAGAGGGTGAGGAGCAGTCGCTGACCATCCGCGCCCAGGCCGACCGCGAAAGCACCGTGATCGTGGCCGAAGCCGAGCGTGATGCGCAGCAGCTGCGCGGTGAGGGCGACGCCCAGGCCGCGGCGATCTACGGCAAGGCCGGTTCGGCCGACCCGTCGTTCTACGCCTTCTACCGCAGCCTGGAGGCCTACCGTGCCTCGATGACCGACGGCAATGGCGTGATCGTGCTCGACAAGAACGACCCGTTCCTGCAGTACATGAAGAGCGATCGCTGATCGCTTGATCTTCGGCCCCTCTCCCATCGGGAGAGGGGTTGGGGTGAGGGCAGGGGGCGGAACGCCCCTGATGTCCCGATTCGATGGGCTCCGCCCGCACCCTCATCCGCCCTACGGGCACCTTCTCCCGCTGGGAGAAGGCAATGGCGATAGCGCATGCAAGACCTACTTTCCGCCCTCTGCCTCGTCGCCGTCATCGAGGGCCTGTTTCTGTTCATCGCGCCGCTGGCGTGGAAGCGCATGGCCGCGCAGCTGCTGGAACAGCCGTCCTCGGCGTTGCGCTGGATGGGCGCGGTGGCCGTTGTGATCGGCCTGGGCTGCCTGTGGTTGGCCCGCCACTGAACCAAACCCTGACGCCCATACCAACCCGTAGTCACGGGGGTGGTAGCTGTCAGTCAAAACCCGGATAATCCACAAAAGCCGGTCGGGCCAACTCCTCTTGGAGCGCCCCGTTCGGCTTTTTCCGTGTATGGCCCTGGCGTTTGCCGGATGCTCCCCGATGGGGCGTCCCCGATGGCAGACTCCAATGCAGCGCACGGCCCCGTCCGCGGCCCCGATGGCCGCAGCAAATTCAGGAGTTACCCGTCATGGGTCAATCAGTTGTTGTTCTTGGCGCCCAGTGGGGCGATGAAGGCAAGGGCAAGATCGTCGATCTGCTGACCGAAGAAATCGGCGCAGTTGTGCGTTTCCAGGGCGGCCACAATGCTGGCCATACCCTGGTCATCAACGGCAAGAAGACCGTCCTGCACCTGATTCCGTCCGGCATCCTGCGCGATGACGCGCTGTGCCTGATCGGCAATGGCGTGGTGATCTCCCCGGCCGCCCTGCGCAAGGAAATCGAAGAGCTGGAAACGGCTGGCGTGGAAGTGCGTTCGCGCCTGAAGATCTCGCCGGCAGCGCCGCTGATCATGCCGTACCACATTGCCCTGGATCAGGCCCGTGAAAAGGCCGCCGGCGGCAAGGCCATCGGCACCACCGGTCGCGGCATCGGCCCGGCCTATGAAGACAAGGTGGCACGTCGCGGTATCCGCATCGCCGACCTGCACTACCCGGAACAGCTGGCTGAAAAGCTGCGCGCCGCGCTGGATTACCACAACTTCGTGCTGACCAAGTACCTGGGCGTGGAAGCGGTCGATTTCGACACCGTCTACCAGGAAGCGCTGGCCTTCGGCGAATACGTCGAGCCGATGAAGTCCGACGTTGCCGGCATCTGCCATGACCTGCGCAAGCAGGGCAAGCGCGTGCTGTTCGAAGGCGCGCAGGGCGCACTGCTCGATATCGACCACGGCACCTACCCGTACGTCACCAGCTCCAACACCACCGTCGGTGGTGCGCTGGCCGGTGCTGGCGTTGGCGCCGATGCCATCGATTACGTGCTGGGTATCGCCAAGGCCTACGCAACCCGCGTTGGCGGTGGCCCGTTCCCGACCGAACTGGACGATGAAATCGGCCAGGGCATCCGCGACCGCGGTGCCGAGTACGGCGCTTCCACCGGCCGCCCGCGTCGCTGCGGCTGGATGGACATCGTCGCGCTCAAGCGCGCGGTGGCCATCAACGGTATTTCCGGCCTGTGCATCACCAAGCTCGACGTGCTCGACGGCATGGAAAAGCTGAAGGTCTGCATTGCCTATGAATACCGTGGCAAGCGTTCGGAATACGCGCCGCTGGACGCGCAGGGCTGGGAAGAGTGCACGCCCGTGTACCTGGAATTCCCGGGCTGGAGCGAAAACACCCACGGCATCACCGAGTGGGACAAGCTGCCGCCGGCTGCACGCGCCTACCTGCGTTCGCTGGAAGAGCTGGCAGGCTGCCCGGTGTCGATCGTCTCGACCGGCCCGGACCGCGACCACACCATGATCCTGCAGGATCCGTGGGGCTGATAGCCGCGCTGTGATGTAAAAGCCAACGCCCCGCGAAAGCGGGGCGTTGTCGTTGTAGTGCCGACCCATGGTCGGCAGGAGCGTTACCGAAAGGTCTTCTGCCGACCCTGGGTCGGCACCAGCAAACCCGCGCCCGGCGTATTTCAACCTGTAGTGCCGACCCATGGTCGGCAGGGGCGTTACCGGCTAGGTTCCTGCCGGGCAGGGCTCGCCGTCAGGGTTGATCCAGCGGGGTACCGTTGAGCCGACGTTCGACGATTTCCAGGATGGTCGGTACGCTGACTCCGAACGAGCCTGCATTGCCGGCATCAAATGCCTCGCGCCATTGGCCATAGCCCTTCAGGTAAGCCGGATCCGGCGCTTGCTGGCCCAGCAGACGCAGCTGGCTACGCTGCAGGGTCTGATCGGTGACCGGGGCATGGGCAAGCTCGGTCATGAGGCCGCCGGGCACGCCGGGGTGACGGATCTTCAATCCACCCAGGGTGACGTGGTAGATGTTGCCGCCGCCGAGCGGATGCTGGTCGATGCGGTTGATCAACAGCGTGGGCTGTTCGTCGTCATGACGGCCTTGGCAGGCCCACAGTTGGCCGACAACGTAGGGATTGGAGGGGCTGGCTTCAGACATGGGCAGGCGTTCGGGTGCAGGTAGGCCCGATCATGCCGCCAATGCCGGCGACGGACTTGTCTTCATCTGGCGGATGCTCGCCCGGGTAGGTACTTATGACCAGCGCGGTAACGGCCCGGGGCTGGCTAGAATGGCCGGGCACGTTCCCGCTGCCAGCCTGAATGACCCGATGCGTATTGACCCTGCCGAAATTGAAGCGCTGTTCGACGCCATTCCCAGCGTGTTGTTTTTTGCCAAGGACATCGATGGGCGCTACACCCACGTCAATATGACGATGATGCAGCGGCTGGGCATGAAGTCGCGCAACGATGCGATCGGCAAGCGCGCCGATGAGCTTTACCCGGTGGGCATGAGCGAAGCCTATGTGGCGCAGGACGCACGCGTGCTGGCCGGTGAGGTGATCGAGAACGTGATGGAGCTGCAGTTGTTCCCCAACCAGCAGCCGGGTTGGTGCCTGACCTGCAAGCGGCCCATTGTAGAGAACGGCAAGGTGATCGGCCTGATCGGCATTTCGCGTGATCTGGGCCAGCGCGGCGGCCTGGAGTCGCAGTACGAACCCCTGCGGCTGGCGTTGGATTACCTCAACACCCATTACGCTGAAAACGTGCGCATGCAGACCTTGCTGGACATCACCGGCTTCTCACTGTCCAAGCTGGAGCGTTCGTTCCGCAAGGTGTTCCAGATGACGCCGCAGCAGGTGCTTACCCGTCTGCGCATCCAGATCGCCCTGCACCTGCTGCATGGCGAGGACAGCGTGGCCAGCATCGGCCAGGCCTGTGGTTTCAGTGACCAGAGCGCATTTACCCGCAAATTCAAGGCCGAGGTTGGGATGGCCCCGCGTCAGTACCGGGCGATGATCGCAGAGCGCGCGCAACAGGAAGCAGCTCGCGCAGGGCTATGACTTCCGGGGGTGTTGGGAGGCGTTGGAGGGGCAGATGATGCGGAGGTGGTGGGCATCAAGCCCATGTTCTTCCGTCAGGAGCTTTGATGCGCCGTTCCCTTGTTGTCGCGATCAGTCTTGCCCTTTCCTGTGTTGCCCCGCCCGCAGCATTTGCTGCTGAAGCGGCGGGTTCCGCCGCAGCCCCGAACGAAATCACCACCCAGCTGCCGCGCACTGCGCGTCCGCAGCATTACCGGGTGGAGATCACGCCACACGCTGCGCAGATGCGCTTCGATGGCAAGGTCAGTATCGATCTGGAAGTGCTGCAGCCCACCGCCAGCATCGTGTTGCAGGCAGCGGGAATGCGTTTCGGCAAGAGCCAGCTGCAGCCAGCAGGCGGCGGCAAGACCATGCCGGTCACGATCAGCGTGGACGAGGCCAACCAGACCGCCAGCTTCAGTGTTGCCGCGCCGCTGGCGCCCGGTCGCTACACGCTGAACATCGATTACAGCGGCACCATCAACACCCAGGCAAACGGGCTGTTCGCCTTGGATTACCCGGTGGCCGATGGCAGCAAAAAGCGCGCGCTGTTCACCCAGTTCGAGAACTCCGACGCGCGCCGTTTCATTCCGTCCTGGGATGAGCCCGGCTTCAAGGCCACGTTCGATCTGAGCGTCACCGTGCCGGCAGCCGAAATGGCGGTCAGCAACATGCCGGTGGCCAGCAGCAAGCCGCTGGGCAAGGGGCTCAAGCAGGTGGTGTTCCAGACCACGCCGAAGATGTCGACCTATCTGCTGTTCTTCTCCAGTGGCGAGTTCGAGCGTGAAGCCGTCAACGAGGGCGGCACCGAGATAGGCGTCATCACCCAGACCGGCAAGGTTGAACAGGCGCGCTTTGCCCTTGAGGGAAGCGCGGAGGTGTTGCGCGAATACAACGACTATTTTGGTGTGAAGTATCCGCTGCCCAAACTCGACAATATCGCCGCGCCCGGCGGCAGCCAGTTCTTCAGCGCAATGGAGAACTGGGGTGCGATCTTCACCTTTGAATACGCCTTGTTGCTGGACCCGAAGGTGTCCAGCGTTTCCGACAAGAAGGCGGTGTTCTCGATCGCCGCGCATGAAATCGCGCACCAATGGTTTGGCAACCTGGTGACGATGGCCTGGTGGGACGACTTGTGGCTCAACGAAGGCTTCGCCTCGTGGATGGAAGCGCGCACCACCCGCAAGCTGCATCCGGAATGGGACATCAACAGCGTCGATGCCGCGCACACCAGCCGCGGTGCGATGGCGCGCGATGCTTTCGTCACCACTCACCCGATCGTGCAGCACGTGGCGACGGTGGAGCAGGCCAGCCAGGCGTTTGATGGCATCACCTACGGCAAGGGCTCGGCGGTGATCTCGATGTTCGAGGATTATGTAGGCGCCGATGCCTGGCGCGACGGCGTACGGCGCTACGTTGCCGCCCATGCCTACGGCAATGCGGTCACCGATGACCTGTGGGCCGAGATCGACAAGGCAGCACCGGGGAAGCGCTTCATGGAAGTGGCACATGACTTCACCCTGCAACCGGGCGTGCCCTTGATCCGCGCCAGCAGCAGCTGCGTGGCCGGCAACACCCAGGTGAAGCTGAGCCAGGGCGAGTACACGATTGACCGCAAGGACAAGCAGCCGCTGCACTGGCGCGTACCGGTGAGTCTGCGTGTGGGCAGTGGCGAGGTGGTGCATACCTTGGTCGACGGCGATACCCAGGTTCAGTTGCCGGGTTGCAGCGGACCATTGCTGGTCAATGCCGGGCAGAAGGGCTATTACCGCAGCTTGTATGCGCCTGCCCAGTTCAAGGCCTTGAGTGCTGGCTTCGACAAGCTGCCGGTAGTGGACCAGCTGGGCGTGATGATGGATACCAGTGCCTTGGCTGCCGCTGGCCTGCAGCCGGATGCGGACCTGCTGGATCTGACCGCAAAGGTCGCCGCTGACGCACCGACCGATCTGTGGGACATGGTCGCCGGCACCTTGAATGGCATCGACAGCATGTTTGATGGCGATACGGCACGCCAGGCCGCGTTCCGTGGCTATGCGCGCTCGCGTCTGTCGCCGGTACTGCAGTCACTGGGTTGGGACGGCAAGGACAGTGACTCGGCGCAGACCAAGGAGCTGCGCAGCAGTTTGATCAACACCTTGGCGGCGTTGGACGACGCGCAGGTGATTGCCGAAGCGCAACGTCGCTTTGATGCCTTCCTGACCAAACCTGACTCACTGTCGCCGGAGCTGCGCAGCAGCGTACTCGGCGTGGTGGCCCGCAATGCCGACGCTGCAACCTGGGACAAGCTGCACACGCTTGCCAGGCAGGAAACCTCGGCAATGGTGCGTGACCAGTACTACGGCTTGTTGGCCTTGCCCAAGGACAAGGCGTTGGCGCAGCGTGCATTGGACATGGCGCTGAGCGATGAGCCGGGTGCGACCAACAGCGCGGGCATGATTGGTGGTGTGTCGCGTGAGCATGCGGATCTGGCGTTTGATTTCGCCGTTGCCCATCGCGAGAAGGTGGATACCTTGGTCGACAGTACCTCGCGTGCGCGCTATTACCCGGGCCTGGGGCGTAGTGCGGACAACCTGCAGATGGTGGACAAGATCAAGGCATTCGCCGAGGCGCATATCGCGCCGACGTCGCGGCGTGATGCGGAGACGGCGATTGCCGGGATCCAGACAAAGTTGCGACTGCGCGAAGAGCGCAAGCCGCAGGTGGATGCGTGGTTGAAGCAGAAGGGGTATTGAGGAGCTGCGGCTGTTTGCTCAAAGCCCCTCTCCCGCATGCGGGAGAGGGGTTGGGGTGAGGGGAAGCTTCTAGCTAAGCAAAGTCAAAATCCCCCTCATCCGCCCTTCGGGCACCTTCTCCCGTAAACGGGAGAAGGGACAGCCAAAGCAGAAGCAGCAGAAGCCAAAGCCGAAGCCGAAGCCAAAGCCAAAGCCAAAGCCAAAGCCAAAGCCAAAGCCAAAGCCAAAGCCAAAGCCAAAGCCAAAGCCAAAGCCAAAGCAGAAATCCTGCCGCCTGCTGTTCGCACCGCTCCAGGAAGACCCTGCGCTCCAGCTCTCCAATCGACATAAAAAACAGCCGGCTTTCGCCGGCTGTTTTCATTCACGCCATCAGGCAATCAAGCCCGATCACGCCTCCACATCTTCCTTGTACGCATCCACCGGAATGCAGGCGCACATGATGTTCTTGTCGCCGTACACGTTGTCCACGCGTGCAACCGGCGGCCAGTACTTCTGCAGCTTCAGCGAGGGCAGCGGGAAGGCGGCAAGCTCACGCGGATACGCATGCGTCCACTCGCTGGCCGACACTGCACCGGCAGTATGCGGAGCATGCTTGAGCGGGTTGTCCTCGCGGTCCAGCTTGCCGTCTTCGATGGCCTGGATTTCCTCGCGGATCTGGATCATCGCGTCGATGAAACGGTCCAGCTCGTGCTGCGATTCGCTCTCGGTCGGCTCCACCATCAGCGTGCCGGCAACCGGGAAGCTCAGGGTCGGTGCGTGGAAGCCGAAGTCGATCAGGCGCTTGGCCACGTCCTCGGCGCCGATGCCGGAGGTCTTCTCCAGCGGACGTACGTCGAGGATGCACTCATGCGCCACCAGGCCGTTACGGCCGGTGTACAGCGTGGCGTAATGCGGTGCCAGACGCTTGGCGATGTAGTTGGCGTTGAGCAGTGCAACCTGGGTTGCCTTGCGCAGGCCGGCGGTGCCCATCAGGGTGATGTACATCCAGCTGATCGGCAGGATCGAGGCGCTGCCGAAGCTGGCTGCGCTGACCATGCCGACCGGGCCGTTGTCGCCGAGCTTGCCCGGCAGGAACGGTGCCAGATGCGACTTCACCGCACATGGGCCAACGCCCGGGCCGCCGCCGCCGTGCGGGATGCAGAAGGTCTTGTGCAGGTTCAGGTGCGACACGTCCGAGCCCCACTTGCCGGGCTTGGCCACGCCGACCAGGGCGTTCATGTTGGCGCCGTCGGTATACACCTGGCCGCCGTGCTTGTGGATGATCTCGCAGATCTCGACCACCTCTTCCTCGAACACGCCATGCGTGGACGGGTAGGTCATCATGATCGCGGCCAGACGGTCGCTGTACTTCTCGGCGTTGCGGCGGATGTCTTCGACATCGACGTTGCCGTTGCCGTCGGTCTTGGTGACAACAACCGTCATGCCGCACATCTGTGCCGAGGCCGGGTTGGTGCCGTGCGCCGAGTCCGGGATCAGGCAGATGTCGCGATGGCCTTCGTTGCGCGAGCGGTGGTAAGCGCGGATCGCCAGCAGGCCGGCGTATTCGCCCTGCGCGCCGGAGTTCGGCTGCAGGCTCACCGCGTCATAGCCGGTGCACTCGACCAGCATCGCTTCCAGGCCGTCGATCAGTTCCTTGTAGCCCTGCGCCTGATCAGCCGGTGCCAGCGGATGGATGTTGGCGAATTCCGGCCAGGTCACCGGGATCATCTCGGCGGTGGCGTTGAGCTTCATGGTGCAGCTGCCCAGCGGGATCATGGTGCGATCCATCGCCAGATCCTTGTCGGCCAGCGAACGCAGGTAGCGCAGCATCTCGTGCTCGCTGTGGTGCGTGTTGAACACCGGGTGGGACAGGAACTCGCTGCTACGGACCAGGCCCTTCGGCAGCGCGTCGGCGGTGCTGGCATCCAGTGCATCCACATCGACGTTGGCGCCGAACAGCTGGCCCAGCGCGACTACGTCGGCGCGGGTAGCGGTTTCGTCAAGGCTGATGCCGACCGAGCCGGCATCGATGATGCGCAGGTTGATGCCGGCGGCTTCGGCCTTGGCCTTCAGCGCGGCCGAATCAACGCCGGTGATGTGCAGGGTGTCGAAGAAGTCGTTGCCAACTGCCACGCCCTTGCCACGCAGAGCAGCGGCGAGGATCGCGGCCAGACGGTGCGTGCGGCGGGCAATGCGCTGCAGGCCTTCCGGGCCGTGGTAGACGGCGTACATCGAGGCCATCACGGCCAGCAGCACCTGTGCGGTACAGATGTTGGAGGTGGCCTTCTCGCGGCGGATGTGCTGCTCGCGGGTCTGCAGGGTCAGGCGGTAGGCAGCCTTGCCTTCGGCATCGACGGAAACGCCGATCAGGCGGCCCGGCATCGAGCGCTTGTAGGCGTCACGGCAGGCCATGAAGGCCGCGTGCGGGCCACCGAAACCGAACGGCACGCCGAAACGCTGGCTGTTGCCGACCACGATGTCCGCGCCCCATTCGCCGGGAGCGGCGATCAGGGTCAGTGCCAGCAGATCGGTGGCTACGGCGACCAGACCCTGGCGGGCGTGCACGGCTTCGACCAGCGCCTTGTAGTCGCCGATGTTGCCCAGGCTGTCCGGGTACTGCAGCAGCACGCCGAAGGTGTCGGCGGTCAGCGCATCAGCCGGTTTGCCGATCTGCAGCTCGATGCCCATCGGCTCGGCGCGGGTGCGCAGCAATTCCAGCGTCTGCGGGTGCACGCTGTCCTGTACGAAGAAGGTCTTGGACTTGGACTTGGCCGAACGCTTGGCCAGGGTCATTGCTTCAGCTGCGGCGGTGGCTTCGTCCAGCAGCGAGGCGTTGGCGATTTCCATGCCGGTCAGGTCGGCGACCATGGTCTGGAAGTTGATCAGCGCTTCCATGCGGCCCTGCGAGATTTCCGCCTGGTACGGCGTGTAGGCCGTGTACCACGCCGGGTTCTCGAGGATGTTGCGCAGGATCACGTTCGGCGTGTGGGTGCCGTAATAGCCCTGGCCGATGAAGCTGCGCAGTACCTTGTTCTTGTCGGCGATGGCGCGGATCTTGGCCAGCGCGTCGACTTCGGTCAGCGACTCGGGCAGCGCCAGCGGTGCCGGCGACTTGATCGAGCCCGGCACGATGGCGTCGGTTAGCGCTTCGAGCGAATCATGGCCAACGGTGCGCAGCATCTGCGCGATTTCAGCGTCGTTGGGGCCGATGTGGCGGTCGACGAACGCGGAGTGGTGTTCGAGCTCGCGCAGCGAAAAAGTGTTCTGGGTCATGGCTGACGTCCGGAGAAGGCATGCAGGGCAGGGGCGGTGAGCCAGGCTTGCCCTGCTGCCGTCCGGGTGCCGCGCACGCGCGCCACCACAGCCGGCAAGCCAAAGGCTTACCTCGCGCCCCTCTGTCCTTTTGCCTGAGAGTTTGGAAGCGACGCGACGAGGATCGTGCGCTTCGTGCACCTTCGGCGCCGGATTGAACCGGTCTCTCCAGAGTTTTGATACGGGTGGTATCGGGCCTGAGCGATTACGGGCGTTTGCGCCTTCGGCAGCGGGGTGAACCGCTTCTCCCACCTTGTTCGTGCAGCCGCCCGATTATAGCCCGGTAAAGCCCCGGGGCAGACCCGCGCAGCGGCTTGGATTACCATCTACGTCCCGGTTTCAAACGCGCGCCTTGCACGCGCAAGGCCGGGCTGCCCGGAACCGCTACCTGAAGCGGGTGAATGTCCGGACAAATTGCCGCATCATGGCCGTGTGGCGCCGCCGGCGCCCAGCCCTGTTCATCTGGTCTCTCACCCCGCACCGGCCCCGCGCTGGTGCCGTTGCTGGTTATTGAAAACCATGGAAGCAAGCAAGCAGGTTTCATTGCGCCGTATCGCCTTGTTGGTGGCGGGGCTGTCGATGTTCGGCCCGTTCGCGATCGATGCGGTGTTTCCCGCATTCCCGCAGATGGGCGCCGATCTGGGGGCCGACAAACTGGCCATGCAGCAGGTGATCAGCGTTTATCTGCTGGCCTACGCATTGATGAGCCTGGTGCACGGTGCGCTGTCCGATGCGCTTGGCCGCAAGGTGGTGATCATCGGTGGGCTGGTGGTGTTCATTGGCGCCTCGGTCGGCTGCGCGCTTTCCACCGACATGGGCACGCTGCTGCTGTTCCGCTTCCTGCAGGGCCTGTCGGCTGGCGTGGGCTACATCATCGGCCGCGCGGTGATCCGCGACCTGTACGACGGCGATGACGCGCAACGGCTGATGAGCCAGGTGTCGATGATCTTCTCCATCGCCCCGGCCATCGCCCCGATCATCGGCGGCTGGCTGCTGGGCTGGACGCAGTGGCAGGGCATCTTCTGGTTCCTGGTCGGTTTTTCGGCGCTGTTGCTGCTGATCACCTGCATCTGGCTGCCGGAAACCCATCCGCCGCACGCACGGTTGAGCCTGCACCCCAAGCGCCTGCTGCAGGATTACGTGAGCATCGGCGTCAATCCGCGCTTCCTGCGGCTGGCCCTGGCCGGCTCGCTGGGTTTCGGCGGGCTGTTCCTGTACATCGCCTCGGCACCGGCCTTCGTGCTCGATCTGCTGCACATGAACGAGCGCCAGTTCGCCTGGCTGTTCATTCCCACCATCGGCGGCATGGCCTTGGGCGCCTATGCTTCGGGCCGTGCGGCAGGGCGTATGGACGGCGCGCGCGCAGTGCGCATCGGTTACTGCTTCATGGCGGTGGCGGCGATCTACAACATTGCCTACAACGCCTTCGCCACCGAAATGACGGTGCCGTGGGCGGTGCTGCCGCTGACCCTGACCTCGTTCGGCGTGGCCTTGATCTTCCCGATCCTGACCCTGGCCATCCTCGACATGTACCCGCGCCAGCGCGGCACGGCCTCATCGATGCAGGCCTTCAGTACGCTGGTCACCAACGCCATCATCGCCGGCGTGCTGTCGCCGATGCTCAGCCGAAGTGGCCTGACCCTGGCCATCGGCGCGGCCCTGTTCGCCTTCGGCAGCTGGGCGATGTGGAAGTGGGAGCGCATCAGCCTGCGCGCCCAGCGCGCCGAAACCGCGTCCTGACACGAATTTCTCCCCGCATCGGGGACAATAGCCGCGCCGCCATCACCGGCGGCCGTTCAAAGAGTGAACAACTGATGTCGATCCAATCCAAAGGCCGCCGCGAGGCGAAGAAGAAGCTGGCCGAGCGCGAACGCAACCAGGCCGAAGCCAATCCGCCGGAAAAGCCGAAAGTTGAGCCGCATGCCGAGCTGCGTGATCAGCACCGTGGCCTGCTGGCCGGTATCGTCCGTCGCGATGGCGAATGGGTGCTGGGCATGGATGGCAAGATCGCCGGTGAGACCACCAGTGCCGCACGCGTGCTGGCCTTGATCATGCAGGCCGCCGAATGGCACGAGAACAACGATACCCCCGTGCGGCTGATGTATTCGGACGCACTCAAGGACGCTGCGCATGCCGAAGTGGCCGAGCAGGGCATCGACTTCGATACCTACAAGCGCAACCTGGCCGGTGAGCTGGGCGCGAAAGGCAAGGCAGCTGCCGGTACGCACTGAACCTGCGCACAGGTTTGAAACCGACAAGGGCGCCATTGGCGCCCTTGTCGTCTGTGACCGCTGGTGATTGCCCGATGGGCTGCGGCGCCTCTTGTGGGAGCGGCGTAAGCCGCGAAGCACGTACACGTTTGGTTGTGCTGCTTCTGGTCTAGCGGTGAGGCCACTGCCGAGCATGGCTCGGCACTACAGGTTGGTGTGCGACGGGTGTAGCCCGGGTAAGCGCAGCGCACCCGGGAGCCGGAACTCCCGCTGGATTTCAACGCTTCCCTGATTTGTCGCACCAATGCGAGATGGCGATTTCGTTCTGTCTTTCCCGGGCAAGCGCGCAGTTTTCCTTGATGGCCGCTGCATCTGCAGGCGGTGGGCTACGGGCAGGCGTGGAACTGCATGCCACCAGCACCAGCAGCATCGACAGCACGGCAGACAGGCGGGGGAGTGATTTCATCGAGTTCAATGCGCTTTGCTGGCGGGAATCGTCTGGAAATTCCACAAGGGTTGCAGACCTGCGCGATGCAGCCAAGCGAGCATGCCCAGGTAGCACAGATGAAATGTTCCCCATGGCCAATCGTGGTTTAGGAACACGTGGAAGATGAAGATGCCAACCACCAGCGGCGCGAGTACGACGATGCCCAGCGGGGCGGTGCGTCGGAACAGCAACAGCAGGCCGCCGGCAAGGCAAGCCGATGCGATCAACGGATCAACGATGCCGCTGTCGGTCAGTGCGGTGGTGAGTGCCTTGGCGGCAGGGGCTTCCTTGTGGTCCGGCCACGCGGTGCCGAACAACTTGTAGGAGAGCCAACTGGCGCCGACATAGATGTAGAAAAGCGCAAACAGCCAACGAGCAACAGCGATGATCCAGGTCATGCCAGGTACTCCTGTTGTGCTGCCGGGCCAGCCCGGTCGCGGGTAAGGGTGCCCATTGTCCGCCGGGCCCCGTTGCGGCGGATGGTAGCGCAGCCACGGAGGCGTGGTGCGCAGGGGCTGAAACAGGTTTTGGCCGATGGGGACGCTGCGAGGAAGCGGGCGGTCCAGGCGTGGCTTGGGGGATGTAAGAAGCCGCGGCCACAGTTGTGGCTATAATCCGGCCACGACGTCCCCTGAGCATGGAGGCACACCTGATGTCTGTTGCAGCTATTCCTGATGTGTCGCTGGTTGATAACAGCGAGCAGCGCACGCCCTTGATTCTGGTGCTGGATTGTTCCGGCAGCATGAGCGGGGAACCCATTGCGCAATTGAATGCAGGCCTGAAGCTGCTGGAGCAGGAGCTCAAGGGCGACGTGATCGCCGCCAAGCGCGTGCGCGTGCTGCTGATCGAATACGGCGACATGGACAATGCGGCGATCACCGGTGACTGGTGTGACGCGATGGATTTCAGCGCGCCCGAGCTTTCCGCCAATGGCACCACGCCGACCGGCGCCGCGGTGGAGCTGGCCCTGCAGGAAATTGAAGACGAGAAGGCACGCTTCCGCCAGGCCGGCGTGGCTTATACGCGGCCTTGGCTGTTTCTGATGTCCGATGGCAACCCCACCGACGCCTGGGAAGCCGTGGCCGAGCGTTGCCGCGATGCCGAGCAGCAGAACAAGGTGGCGGTGTTCCCGATTGGTGTGGGCAACGCCGATATCGGCGTGCTCGGCCAGTTCAGCCGCAATGGCGAGCGCGGCGTGAAGCGCCTGCAGGGGCTGCAGTTCAAGGAATTGTTCATGTGGCTCAGTGCCAGCATGCGGGTGGTGTCCAACTCCACGCCCGGTGGCCAGGTACAGCTGCCGTCGACCGACAGCTGGTCAAACGTGACGGTTTGAACATGGGCTGGCGGGTGATGGCCGCATCGGCCACCGGGCGCTCCCATCTGGATCGCGGGCAGCCATGCCAGGACGCATACGCGTCGGCCTGCGCAGGGCGCGTGCTGATTGCCGCGGTCTGTGATGGCGCGGGCTCGGCCACGCACAGTGATACGGGGGCAAAGACGGTTTCCACGGCGGTGGTGGCGGCGATTGCCGCGCATCGTCAGCTGGACGGCAATCCGGCTGCGATGTCGGTGGATACGCTGCGCGCAATCATCGAGGCGGCAATCATCGGCGCCCGTGAGCAGCTGGGTAGCATTGCCGCTGGCAAACAGCTGACACTGGCCGACCACGCCTGCACCCTGGTCGGGGTTGTAGCCGACGCCGGCGGCGGCTGGTTCTTCCATGTGGGGGACGGCGTGGCGGCCTGTGAGTTTGCCCCGCCGCAGGCGCCGGCGGTATCGCTGCCAGCCAATGGCGAATACGCTAACGAGACCTGGTTCGTCACGGGTGGGAACTGGCGTGAGCAACTGCGGTTGACCCGCTTCGAAGGGCGCGTGCAGGCGATGGTGCTGATGTCCGATGGGGTGCAGCCGTTTGCGATGACCCGCGATGGCAGTGGCCTGTTCCAGCCCTTCATCGCACCGGTGCTGCGCTATCTGGGCGGCGTGGATGCCGCGCATGGCAGCCAAGCCTTGCAGGCGACGCTGGCCGATCCGCGCACCGATCACATCACTGGCGACGACAAGACGTTGCTGGTGGCGCTGCCGGTCTAGGCGCATGGCCGCACAAGCCGGCGACACCATCTACGACGAGCAGCGCGCACCGCTGACCCTGGGCCGGCTGCTCAAGAGCGGCGGTGCAGGCAGTGTGTTCCTGATCAAGGAACGCCCGCACGAAGTCGCCAAGCTCTATCACTCCGACAAGGGCGGGCAGGTCTACGAGCGCAAGGTGCGGGCGATGCTGGAGCTGCGCCCGGACCTGCCCGATGTCGAGGACAAGGGCGTGCGCCAGGTGCAGATTGCCTGGCCCACCGGCCTGCTGCGCGACAAGGCGCGCGGCTTCCTCGGCTTCACCATGCCGGCGCTGGATGTTGCCGCCACCAGTGACCTTGAACATGTGCTGCAGGAGCGGCAGGCGCGCGAAGAGGGCTTGCCAACAGCGCTCGGCCCGAAGATGACGCTGGCCGCCAACCTGGCGGTGATGCTGGCCGCGTTGCATGAGCGCCAGCACTACGTGGTGGATCTGAAGCCGCTCAATGTGCGCTTCTACCGCAAGTCCTTGTTCATCGCGATGCTGGATTGCGATGGCTTCAGCATCCAGGGCAAGGGCGAACGTTTTCTTTCCGAGCAGGTCACCACCGATTACCTGGCTGCCGAGTTTCAGCAGCGCGGCGTTGCCGCCGGCGAGGAAGAAGCACAGGACAGGTTTGCGCTGGCGGTGATGGTGTTCCAGCTGCTCAACTCGGGCCTGCATCCGTATAGCGGCAGGCCCAATGGCGCGACGCTGCCAAGTGATCTGCCAGGGCGCATTGCCGCCCATCTCTATCCCTATGCGCAGGGCAGGGGCGACACCCGCATCCTGCCATCGCCGGTCAGCGGCCATGCGGCATTTCCGGCCGAGCTGCGTGACATGTTCGACCGCGCGTTCGCCAACCAGGCCCGGCGGCGCCCGGCGGTAGCCGAGTGGTCGTCGCTGCTGCTGCGCTATGCGCGCCGCAACAATGGATTGCTGGTGAAGTGCGCGAAGGATGGCGCGCATCAGCATTTCAGTGGCATGCCGTGTGCGGCTTGTGCGCGCAAGACCTTGTTGGCCAACAGTGTGCGTGCCAGCAAAGCCCGTCCCGGGAAAAAGGCAAAGAGCGGTCTGCGGCATCAACAGCGGCCACGTGCCACAGGAGCAACGGTCACAGCAGCACAGAACGCCGTAGCTGCCGCGCCCGCCGCACAGCCGGTGGGACGGATCGGTTTTAGGACGCGGATAGTGGTGGCTATCGCTGGGCCGCTGTTGTTTGGCTGGGTAATGAGTTGGGGCATGCCTGCTTACAGGAGCTACAAAGCGGTGGCGTCCCGCAGCTGGAGTGTGGACATGATGCTGGGAATGCATGGCGGACTACTGTTATTGGCCAGCTTGGTTTTCATCGTCTTTGTGCCTATGCTGATTCTGAGTAAAAGACCTTGAAAACCGCTCTCGGATTGCTCGTCGCGCTGGCAATGCTGCTGGTGCTGGCGCCAGTTTGGGGCTGGCTGGCCTCATTTGCCTTCGGTGGAATTGCCAAGCTTGGGCAGCTGCTGTCCTTGGAAAATCTGAGTGACGGCATGGTGGCGTTTAGAGCGGGTGTAATGATTGGCGGCGTGGCGGTGGTGTGGTCGCTGCTGGAGGTGGCGGCGCAGGATCGCTCTCGTGGCTATCTGCTTGCGGCAGTGCTGATAGCTGTTGGCTTCTTTTCTCTACTGCTTGGAACTGGCAAGTCACCGATGGGCGCGGAAACGACACCCATGGCGTCGAAGGATACTGGGACGCCGATCGCAGGCGACGGTCCAAGTGTGGAGGAATGGCGATCGCGCGGTGCCTATGAGCGTGATGCTGGCGAGAAAGTAGTCGTGATAGCGCGTGCTGCTGCACGCGGCAATCAACAGTCAGCTGATGAGGCCATGAAAGATCTGCAGCGATGGGCAGGGCTGCGCCAGCGATTGCCTGATCGTGACCAGAAGCTTGCTTACGAGGTGGCCAAAGACCGCTTCTATGCAACGCTCAACGGAACCGAGGATCCCGCTGGCTCGGCTGAGCTCAGGCATGAACGCGGTGCCGCGGTTGAAGCAATGTGGGCGGCGGTGCCAGACGCGACGTTAGGGGGTGTGCAGTTGCTGGTACATCGCCTGGCCGACCTGAACTCCGCCATGCGGATGCACACAGTGTCCGCGGACTCGGCGAACCCGAATCATGAGCTGAATACCCAGTTGGAAGAAATCGTGTCGCTGCAGGAAGCACTGCTCAGCTATCAGCCGACCACGCCGTCGCTGTGGCAAAGCTATGCGTCGATGATCGTTGATTCGGACGAGGAGCTGGCATTCGGTGCGCTGATCACTGCGGAAAAACTCACGCGCAGTAGAGATGCTGCGGGGGCGCAACCCAGTCTGATCGAAACGTATCAGAGGATGATTCGCAAGGATCTGGAGTTCCACGCAAGCCTGTTACCTGACTCTTCCATTGCGCGTTTGGCCATCCTCAAGGCGCGGGTGAGCGCAATGTCCAGCAAGCCAGGCGGCCACATTACGGCAAGTATTGGAAGTGATGATGCTGCTCGCAGCCAATCAACTGCGGAGCAGGTGTTACCCGAGGCGCGGCGTGTGCTGAGCGGGCGCGGCTTGAGGGCAGAGATGGCTCCGTCTATCCCGGCCATGCCCAATCTGTTCGCTTCAAAGGGGGAGGTTGTAGTTGACCTGCCTGCGGCGGGTTTTGCTGCGCTGGAGTCACCTATTCCAATACCGCACTCGGGAATAAAGTCCGATGGGCAGATGGTTCTGGTGATTGACGTATTGAAAGGCGGTGTCATTACCTCGGTGCTGATTGAGCAGAGTAGCGGCGACCCGTTGCTGGATTCAAATGCACGGGTGGCGGCTCGAAATTGGCGTGCGACTGGTGTGATCGCGTCGTCAGGCGAGCGACGGCGTGTGCCAGTGCAATTTCGAATTGCACTGAAGCCGGCCGAAATTGAAGTCGGCGCGATTGCTGAGCGTGGTGCAGGTGCCAGTCCATCCGAATTTCTGGGAATGTTGCTGGCAGACAAGGCGCGCACCAAGCCCGCACGTTATCCCCGCGCTGCCTGGGATGAGGATATCGAAGGTCGCGTTGTCCTGTTGATCACCTTGTCCGGTGACGGAGTGGTAACGGGCGTCGCCATCGACGAAAGTAGTGGGAGTGCCATCCTCGACAGAGCAGCGCGTGAGGCCGCACTGGGGTGGAACGTTGAGCCGGGAATGGCGACGGCGGATGTGGAAAAGATCACACTGCGGGTACCAGTGGTCTTCCATATTCGTTGAGTGGGTGTGCGCCCAGAGCCGCTTCGATGTGCGGGCTTCTTGTAGAAGGCTGCGGAAGTGCAGCGTTGAAGCAATGCCTGTGCAGTTCCGATCAATAGTCACGCACGGCATCGAACCACTGTTGCGCCAGTTCTTCAGTCACGCCAATGCGCACGGCGTGCTCGGAACTGCTGAGTTGCCATATGGCTTCACCCAGGTCGTCGCGTTCCGTCGTCTCTATTCCCTTGAGGGCGTTGAAGCGGCGGGCAAATTCGCTGAAGGCTGCTTCAGCATCGGCCAGCGAATGCGACGAAGCCAAGGCTGCCAATGCGCCATCGAATGCCTCATTGGCCTGTTTCGCCAAGCGTTTTGACCAAGCCGAGAACGGGCGGCCGAATTCGCTTTCCCACCAGCTTTCTTTGCGAAGCTGCGAGACCGACGCATGTTTGGTCCACGGGCGTTGCGGGGTGCGTGCCTTCAGTTGCTGGCGCAGACGCTTGCCTGCGGCTTCCTCGATGTTGAAGGCGATGAAACCGTCCAGCGCAGGCCAGCAGCTGAGTACGGGCAAACCTTCCAAAGACGGCATATAGCGCAGCTGCAGGTTCTGCAGCTGTGGCTGTTCGGCAAGCGCTTCCAGGTCGACGAAGTTGCCGTAAAGGCTCAGCGACTGCAGTTGTGTGAAGCGCGACAGGCACTTCAGCGAGATGGGGCGGCCCATCGGCTTGTTGACCAGCATCAGCTCGTGGACCTCATGCAGTTCGCCCATGTCTGGTAGCTGGAACGCAGAAGTTTCCCTGCGTGAGCCCGTTTCCGGGGCCAGTGACAGGGAGCGGGGCAGTTGTCCCTGTGCAGAGAAACGGCCGATATCGCCGGAGATACTCAGATGGAGGTTCGCTGCGATTTCCTGCGCGGGCATGAGCAGCTGCAGGTTCGCGCCCGGCAGGTCCAGTTGAATCGCCAAGGTGCGGATGTTGGATCGGGAGGCGTCGACCAGGGTGTCCGTGTGGAGCACCGGCGTCCAGGTCAGCTGTTCAATGGGGCGCTGCCGGGCCCACTCGAAGATGCCTAGATCCGAGCCTGCGTAGTGGATCACGCGCGGCCAGGGGGAGCCTGCGGGAGTGGCAAATGGGGCGAAGGCTGCCCAGTTGATCTTCTGATCAGGCGCGACCTGCAGATCGGACTTACCTGCGGAGCCAGGCGCTGCGATGACCAGGCTTCCCGCACCCAGGGTGCGCATCAAGGTGTGGCTGCTGGGGCCGGTGAGATCGAGCGGGTAGCTGCCAGGCCCGGTCAGGGAAGTGTCGGCATTGCTGCGGTCTGCGATGTTGCTGCTGTCCATGTTCATCCTTGGAATGACTGCCGTCCACCAATTTGGCTCAGGTGTTTCCGCGTGTGCTTGGGTGCGGCGAACAAGCTGCGTGCCCGCTCGCGCTTGATCATCGCAGAGCTGTGATCGAAGCGAACCGAAGACTGCATGCATCAGCCGCCTTCGATGTCCAAGCTGTCCAGTACGGCGTTGGCTTTTGATTCCAAGCCGTGATCGCGATGGCCATCGGTATAGCGTTGGTAGTAGCGCAACTCGTAGCCGACGCCTTTTGATTGCAGCGAGCCGCAGGAGAGTGCGTACTGCTCGCTCCATTGCTGTTTCCCAGCCGCCGTTAGCTGCCGCGCTTCGAGCAGGAGGTGGATTTTTGCGCAGCGTGGATCCGCAGGATACTCGCTCACTTGAAGTGAACTGATTTTGAAGCGGGAGCTGCTGGCGTAGCCCTGTTCCAGATTGCGTTTGATGGTCCTGATGTAGCCGCCGATTGGCGAGATGGGCGCATCAAGCGTGGTCATGTAGGCTTCGATCTTGCGGTCGTCCGAAGGGGATTCCGCGTTCCAGCTGAGCGTTGTGCTCATTCCGGAACCGTTCCTTGTCCAGCCTTCTTCGGCTGGAGGCGTGAAGACGAAGCCAAGTGTGCTGCTCGCATCGGTGATGCCGAGATGTATCTGCTCGGCGCCGGTAATCTCGGAGGCGAGCGCAGGCTTGAGCAGAGGCGCATGAACAGCGAGTGCAACAAGAACTGCAGCAAATTTCATTCGTATCTCCCGATGTGACCGGGCAACGATGCCACGGCATGCCGATGTGTCAAGGCTGGGGTATGGCAGATCCTGCTGCGCTACTGCTCTGTTGGTTGCTGCGGGTGGCGGTTGGCCTCGACGCAGATGCTGCGCTAGCGGATAAGCAAAGGGCGCCATTGCGGCGCCCTTTGCTTGTGTCATCAGCTGCAGCGCTTACGGTGCCGAGGGCTGCGCTGGTGCCGCTGTTGGAGCCGCCGCCGGCGCAGCCGCCTGCCATCCACACATCTGGCCTTCATTCTGCTGCTTCAGCCATTCCTGCAGCGGGGAGAAGTACTCCAGCATCGGGGCGGCATCGAGCTTCTCGGTGCCGGTCAGTTCCTTCAGCGTGGCCTGCCACGGCTGGCTGGAGCCCTTGCTCAGCATCGCCCAGAACTTCTGGCCGGCTTCCTTGTTGCCGTAGAAGCTGCACTCGTTGAGCGGGCCGGTATAGCCGGACGCATCGCACAGGCCCTTGTAGAACTGGTACTGCAACACGCGCGCCAGGAAGTAACGCAGGTACGGCGTGTTGCCCGGTACGTGGTACTTGGCGCCGGCATCGAAGAACTCCTCGCCGCGGGCAGTGGCCGGGGCCACGCCCTGGTACTGCGCCTTCAGTTCCCACCACTTCTGGTTGTACTGGTCCGGCTTGATCGAGCCATCGAACACGCCCCAGCGCCAGCGGTCGATCATCAGCCCGAACGGCAGGAACGATACGCCCGACATCGCCATGCGCATCTGCGCATTGATGGTGGCTTCACGGCTTTCCTGCTGCGCATCGACCAGGCCGATCGAGTTGAGGTACTTCGGCGTCATCGCCAGCACGATGGTGTCGCCGATGGCTTCGTGGAAGCCGTCGTTGGCACCACCCTGGAACAACGGCGGCAGCGGGTTGTAGGCCAGGTCGTAATAGATGTGGCCCAGCTCGTGGTAGATGGTGGTGAAGTTTTCTTCGTTGGGCGTGATGCACATCTTGGTGCGCACGTCCGGGCCAACTTCCTTGCCGTCGCCGCCCATGTTCATGTCCCAGGCACTGGCATGGCAGACCACGTTGCGGTCCAGCGGCTTGATGAACTGGGTGTTCTGCCAGTAGCTGTCCGGCAGCTTGGGCATGCCCAGCGACACGTAGAAGTCCTGCGCGCGCTCGGTCATCTGCTTGGCGGTGGCCAGCTCGGCCTCACGCTGCGCCTTGAAGCGGCTTGCCGGGTCGCTGCCGCCGGCCTTGGCCAGGGCGCCACTGAGATTGGTCTGGTACTGCTTTTCCAGCGCGGCGGTGATGTCCAGGCTGCCGGCGTTCGGGTACGGCGCGGTCATGTCCCACAGGTTGCTCCAGTCCTGCTGCCACATGTTGCCGGTCAGGTGCGCAGCGATCATGCCACCGCCCACTTCGGCCTTGTCCTTGCCGTATTCCTTGTCCAGCTTGGTGCGGGTGTAGCAGTGCAGTTGCTCGTAGAGCGGCTTGAGCTGGCCCCACAGGCGGTCGGTTTCCGGGCCAACCTCTTCGGCCGGCATGTCATAGCCGCTGCGCCACATCTGGCCGGCATCGGTGTAACCCAGTTCGCGGGCGCCTTCGTTGACCAGTTCGACGAAGCGCTGGTAGTTGGCGCGCGACGGCACGGCGGTGGAGTGCCAGCCCTGCCAGGCGTCGAGCTGCTTGTCATAGTCGCGCGAGCCGGCCAGCACGTGCTCCAGGTCGCCGAGCTGGCGGCAGTTCTGCTTGTCGCCTTCGCCCACGCAGTAGGTGCCGGCGCCGTAGTCGCCTTCCAGCTTGGTGGCAATGCCGGCCAGCTCGGCCAGCTTCTGCGGGTCACGCGGGGCGGGCATCGAGGTCATCAGCTTGAGCAGGCTGATGGCGCGCTTGGTATCGGCGCTCATCGGCTGGCCTTCGTACTTGTTGGCCTGCTCGATCCAGCCGTTGAGCACGGTCAGCCAGCGCTCGTTGGCCTTGGCCGCGACGCGTGCCGAATCGTCGTTGATATAGGTGGACGACAGCCACTGCGCCGAGGTCATCTCCGGGTACATGGCCTTGTATTCGGCATTGACCCGGGCAATGAACTGGTCGGCGCTTTCGGCCGGTGCGGCTTGGGTGGTAGCCGGCTTGGCGGTGTCGGTGGCGGCGTCCTTTTTACAGGCAGCCAACGAGAGCACGGCCACGCCGACGGCGGCGGCCAGGACCAAATGACGATTCTTCACAGCAAACCCCGGGTAGTAAGTACCGGCGAAGGCTAGTGGGGCGGCGGCCGGGCCGCAAGTGGACAAAGGTCAGCGCTTGAGCGCCATCAGCAGCACGCCGCCACCAATCATCACCACCCCCAGCCATTCACGCCAGCCCAGGCGCTCGTGCAGGAAGGTGACGGCGAACAGGGCAACCAGCACCACGCTGAGCTTGTCCACCGGCGCCACCTGCGCGGCCGGGCCACGCTGCAGTGCGCGGAAATAGCACATCCAGGAGGCGCCGGTGGCCAAGGCAGACAGTGCCAGCCAGGCCACGGTGGGGCCGGGCAGCTGCAGCGGGTTGCTCCATTTGCCGGCAGCCGCGACGAACATCGCCAGCACCACGCTGATGATGACGGTGCGTAGCAGCATCGCCATGTCCGAATCGATGTTCTGCAGGCCGAGCTTGGCGAAGATGGCGGTGAGCGCGGCGAACACCGCCGACAGCAGCGCCCACGGAAGCCATTGCGGAAAGGTGGTCATGACAGCTCCAGGTCGCCGGTGGCCGGCTGCTTAGGGGAGCGGAACAGCGCTTGTTTGTGGGAGCGGCGTAAGCCGCGAAGCTGATGGGGCACCAGTTTGTTGTAGGAGCGGCGTAAGCCGCGAAGCTGGTGGGTTATCGGTGGAACACGAATCACGCAATTGCAGAAGCTTCCCCCCATCCGCCCTTCGGGCACCTTCCCCCGCAGGCGGGAGAAGGGAAGGTGAAGCCAGAGCCAAAGCCAAAGCCCAAGCCCAAGCCCAAGCCCAAGCCAAAGCCAAAGCCAAAGCCAAAGCCAAAGCCAAAGCCAAAGCCCAATGCCCAATGCCCAAGCCCAAGCCCAATGCCCAAGCCCAAGCCCAATGCCCAATGCCCAAAGCCCCAATGCCCAATGCCCAAAGCCCCAATGCCCAAAGCCCAAAGCCCAAAGCCCAAAGCCCAAAGCCCAAAGCCCAAAGCCCAAAGCCAAAAACAAAAAACAAAAAACAAAAAACCAAGAGCCAAGAACCGCACCAATCGAGCCGCTGCCTCAGCGCTTTCCCTCAGCCCTCAAACCCGCTCAAACAATTCACCCCGTACATCCAGCAAACACATCCCGCGAGCGGTCATACACCGACGTCTGCACCTGCATCAGGCCCAATACCGAGGGGAACAGGTTGTCCTGGTCGGTGCGTTGCCCGGCACGGTGGCGCAGGCACTGGACGTCCAGCCCGCGGTCGGCCACGAACCCCGGTGAAAACCACATCAGCATCGGTACCCGGGTCTGCTCTTCGGGGGCGATCGCATACGGCATGCCGTGCAGATACAAACCTTTCTCGCCCAGTGATTCGCCGTGATCGGACAGGTAGATCATTGCGGTGTCGTAGTCGTCCAGGCCGCGCAACGCAGCAATGGTGCGGCTCAGGAAGTGGTCGGTGTAGCGGATCGCGTTGTCGTAGCTGTTGACGATTTCCTGGCGCTCGCACTTGCCAAGGTCCGGGGTGTCACAGGTGGGTGCGAACTGGCGGAACTGCGCCGGGTAACGCTGGAAATAGCTGGGGCCGTGGTTGCCCAGCTGATGCAGCACCACCACCCGGTCGCCCGGCTTGGCGCGCACCTGGCTGGCCAGGTTGTCGATCAGGATTTCATCCATGCAACGGCCATCGGCGCACAGTCCGGGGGTCTTGGCATCGTCCAGGCGCTCTATCTGCAGACCATCACATACGCCCTTGCAGCCGGACTGGTTGTCGCGCCACAAGGTGCTGATGCCGGCATGTTCCAGCACGTGCAGCAGGGATTGATGGTTGCGGATTTTTTTCTCGTCGTAGTCGTGGCGGCCATACGGCGAGAACATGCAGGGCAGCGATACCTCGGTGCTGGAGCCGCAGGCATGCATGTCGGGGAAGTTGACTGCACCGGTTTGCGCCAGCTCGGGCGTGGTTTGCCGTGCATAGCCATTCAAGCCCCAGTTCTGCGCACGCACGGTTTCGCCCACCACCAGCACCAGCAGTCGTGGCTTGCTGGTGGCCGCGCGCGGCAGCACCTTGGCGTCGGTGCCGATTGCCTGCTTGGGCTCCTTCTTGATCGGGCTGGAGCTGGCAAGGTTCTGCTTCAGCGCGATCAGGTAGTTCACTGGCGTGGCGAGGTAGCGCACTTCACGGTGGTTGCGCATCAGCGCCGATATGTCCTGGAAGGAGGCCATCGCGCCGGCGCCGGTCACCAGCACTACGCCGGCTATGAAGGCAACGCGCCACAGGAGGGCTTTGCCCCAGCTGCGCTTGCGCAGGCGCAGGCGCCACAGCAGCAGCGTCGGCAGCAGGCCGTAGGCCAGCAGCGGCAGGATCAGCGCCGGGGTCATCAGCTCGCTGCTTTCCTTGCGGTCGGTGGCAAGCACGTTGCGCAGCATGTCCGCGTCAAGATAGACATTGAAGCTGCTCATGTAGTGCACCGCGAAGGCGGTGGTGATGAACAGCGCGGTCAGCACCACCTTGGCATTCCAGCGCCATAGCAGCAGGCTCAACAGCAACGCATGCACGCCAACCAGCAGTGCGCACAAGGACAGCGCAAACAGCACGCTGCCGGGGTTGGCCGCCATCGCGCTGCGCCAGAACAAGCCGTTGCAGGCCAGCGCGAAGAACAGGCTGGCTGCGAGGATCAGCATTTCGGTGCTGATCTCGGGGCGGAACGCACGCAGGCGGTCCCAGCTCAAGCGCAGGCTGGCAGGGCGCGAAAGCGTGGTGCTCATGCGGTTTCTCCAACGGTGGTGACCGGGCGGGGTGCCCGTGCAGTGGCCAGGGATGGCGCGAACATCCATGCGTACAACAGCACCGCGACCGACCAGCTGATCGCCAGCGACCACAGGTCATGCGACAGGAAATGGGCGCCGCGCAACTGTTGGGTGAGGCCAAACACGACACCGATGGCCAAGGGAATCAGCAGTGCCGGCCGGCGCCATTGCGGCCGTACCTGCAACATGAAGAAATACGCCGCTATCCATGCATAGGCCGAACCGGAATGCCCGCCGGGGAAGCAGGCGGCGTGGCCGAGCAGTACCGGGCGCTGTTCGAACAAGCCGATGAACGGCCGCAGCCCGCCGTAGCGCTGCAGGTCCCAGGGGCAGTCCATATGCGTCCAGGACTTGAGCAGAGCGATGATGCCGGTGGACAGGGCCACAGACAGCAGCAGATAGCCCAGCGGCCGCCGCAGCGGCTTCCAGCGCGGATGCAAGGTGCTGCGGATCAGCGCCAGCGCTACCAATGCCGCCATCAGGAAACTGAGATTTCGCCCGCCCTTGTGAACAAGGTGTGCGCTCCACCAGGCATTTTTGGCGGCCCACTGTTGGCCTTGCAACTGGAACAACTGATCGGCCAACCACTGGTCGCCGCCGCCGGCCATCAAGGCAGTGCTGGCAAGCAATGCCAGCAGCAACGGCAACCACAAGGCCTGCATGGCGAAGGCCGCACTGCTGGCAGGTTGAAGCGTGGCAGGGAGCGGGCGGGGGGAATGGGGCATGGAGCACACAGGCCATCAGTAGGATGGCTGCATGCTGTTACCGCCGCTGTCGGAGCGCAGTCGGAGTGATGTGGGAATTATGTCGAAGCTTCAGCATCGTCAGCCGCTGCTGATGATGTGAAGGCGGCAACCCGCCAGCGGATTGCCGCAGAAACGCTCAGTCGCCGCTGTCCTCGATCGCGGCGTCACCGCCGACCACCACGCCATGGGTCTTGGCGATGCAATCGGCGTGCAGGGCGGTGCCAGGCAGCAGTTGCCAGTTGTTGCGGTTGGCGCTGCCGATATCGATGACCTGGCTGCGGTCAGCGCAGGGCGTCATCGCCTTGTCCAGCACGAACAGCCAGCGATGCTGCGGGTCTTCAGTCACCCACCGTGCTGCATCCTCCCATTGTTCAGCGACCGGCCGCTTGAAGCCGAAGTCGGTGGCTTGTGGATGGGTCTGCAGCAGGTTCTGTTCACGCCAGGCGACCATGCCCAGCTGCGCGTCCGGGCCGATCCGGGCGCGCACCTTGTCCATCAGCAACGAGGCCGAGCTGTAAGGATCCAGTGCCGGCATCGCACCCAGGCCGTACATGCTCCACAGCAGCACCGTGCTCAGCACCACCGCCAGGCCGGCCCGGCGCAGTCGCAGCACTGCCAGCAGCAGCATCGAGGCGGCACTGAAGCCGATCAGCCACCAGCCGACCTGTGGCAATACCCACGGGTCGATCGCGCGCTTGATCGCGTTGCGCTGCGCCCAGCCATCACCGTGCACCGCGCCATAGCCGACCACCAGCGTGGCGATGGCCAGCACCAGTACATAGAGCAGCAGCAGCCAGCGCACGCTGGTACGCCGTAGCAGGCCCGGCAGCAAGGGGGCGGCGGCCACGGCCAAGGCCGGCAGCATCGGCAGGATGTAGACCTCGCGCTTGCCCGGGCTGGCGCTGAAGAACAGCAGCACCAGCAGTGCCCAGCCCAGCAGCAGGATGTAGCGCGGATCGGCGCGGCGGCAGCGGCGCCACCAGGCTGGCAGCAGCCACGGCGCGAGCAGGCTGCCCGGCAGCCACAGCGTCGCCATCACCTGCAGGTAGTACCAGAACGGCTGGTGATGGTGCCAGGCGTTGGCATAGCGGGTGCCGGTCTGCTTGAACAGCAGTTCCTTGGCATAGGCCTGCAGGTGCGGCTCAGGGTTCTGCAGCAGGGCAATGGCCAGTGGGCCGAGCCATATCGCGGTGCCGGCCAGGAAAGCCGGCAACAACAGCCACCAGCGCCAGCTGCGCCCAGGGCCAGCGGCCTGCGGGTGCCACCAGCGCCAGGCCATCCACGGCAGCAGCATCAACAGCGGCAGGAAGCCAACGCCCTTGGTGACGGTGCCGGCGCCGGCGGCAAAAGCGGCCAGCGCCAGCGCCCACCAGTTGGGGCCAAGCAGCAGGTGTCGCAGCAGCCCCCACAGTGCCAGGGTGGTCATGGCGACCAGCACCATGTCGATCTGCGCGCGCTTGGCCATCAGCCCGAACTGGATGCAGACGAACAGCGCCACCACCGCATAGCGGGCGATCTGGCGGTTCCACAGGCGCCGGCTCATGTCCCAGGTCAGCCACAGGGTGAGCAGTGCCGCCAGCAGCGATGGCACCAGGAATGACAGGTTCCAGTCGCCGATCACCTTGTAGGCGGCGGCCTGGATCCACATGAAGGTGGCCGGCTTTTCCGCATACAACTCGCTGCCGCGATGTGGCAGCAACCACTGCCCGGTTTCCACCATATGCCGTGCAGCCAGCACAAAACGAGGTTCGTCCGGCGGGTTGGGGGAGCGCATGCCCAGCCCGGCCAGCAAGCTGATGACGACCAGCGCGATCAGGATCGCGAACCAGAGATTGCTACGGGGAGCGCGGGACGGAGTTGGGTGCACAGGCGGCTCGGTGTCGAAGGCTGGCAGGATGATGGCGCAGGCAACGTTGGAAACGCGTCGAAACCGCCAACGGCCGGCTTCGACTGGGTTCCGAAGCCAATCCGACGACAATCCGACAATTGCGGCGCTAGGATACGTCGGTAATGCCCCGGCCCGGGGCAGCAAGGTCATGCCCGCATGCGGCTGCTGGTCATCGAAGACAATCGCAACCTGATCGCCAACCTGTTCGACTATTTCGAAGCGCGCGGGCACACGCTCGACGTCGCTCCGGACGGTATCACCGGCCTGCACCTGGCGGGCACCCAGAGCTACGACGCCATTCTGCTGGACTGGATGCTGCCGCGCCTGGAGGGGCCGGAGGTACTGCGCAAGCTGCGCGAGGAGTTCCGTTCCGAAGTGCCGGTGATCATGCTGACCGCCCGCGACGAGCTGCCCGACAAGATCGCCGGCTTCCGCGCCGGCGCCGATGACTACCTGACCAAACCCTTCGCCCTGCCCGAGCTGGAAGTGCGGCTGGAGGCGGTGCTGGCACGCACCCATGGGCGCAACCCGCGCAAGGTGCTGGAGGTGCATGACCTGCAGCTGGACATGGCCACATTTGAAGCCCAGCGTGGCGGACAGGTGCTGCATCTGTACCCGGCATGCCGCAAGTTGCTGGAAGTGCTGATGCGCGCCAGCCCGGCGGCGGTCACCCGCAACCAGCTCGAATACGCCCTGTGGGGCGACGAGCCCCCCGATGGCGACATGCTGCGCTCACATATCTACGAACTGCGGCGCGCGGTTGATGGCCCGTTCGAGCAGAAGCTGTTGCAGACCTTGCCGCGCGTGGGCTATCGCCTGTCCGCGCCGGCGGCAGGTACGGCGCAATGACACGCCGCACCCTGCGCCGCAAGCTGCTGGGCTGGTTGGCGATCTATGTGGCACTGGTGACGCTGGCGGTATTCAGTGCGGCCAACTACGTGCACGAGCACGCCGAGCATGCGGTGTGGCGTTCGCTGTTGAACACCGAGCTGGACAGCATCATCGGCCAGATGCGCAGCGACCCGAACTACCACTGGCAGGATTCGGACACGCTGCGCTTCTATGCGGCGCATGTACCCGCAGGCATCCCTGAAGGCCTGGCCAAACTGCATCCCGGGCTGCATGACGGGGCCTTGCTGGAAGGCAAGGACATGGCGGTGATGGTGCGCGATACCTCCGACTTCGGGCGGGTGGTGTTGGCACTGGATATCACCGATTTCGGCGAGCTTGAGCACTTCATTACCCGCTGGGCACTGCTGGCTGGTGTGGCCTTGCTGCTGGTGACCCTGTTGATGGCCTGGGTGGGCATGACCCGGCTGGTACGGCCGCTGTCGGTGCTGGCGCAGGACATCGCCAAACTGAGCCCCGAACGTCGTGGGCAACGCGTGCATGTGGACCGGCGCGGCAGTGCCGAGCTGGAAGTGATTGCCGGCGCCTTGAACGACTACCTGCAGCGCAATGAGCATTTCGTCGAGCGTGAGCGGGCCTTCATCAGCACCGCCAGCCATGAGCTGCGCACGCCGATCGCGGTGATCAGTGGCGCCACCGAGCTGGCGCTGGAGCAGCCGGGCCTGCCGGAAAGGGCGCGTCAGCAGCTGCTGCGGGTACGCAGTACCTCCACCGGCATGGAGCAGTTGATCCAGTTGCTGCTGGTGCTTGCGCGCGACCCGGCCAAGCTGGCCGCGATGAGTGAACTGGTGGCGCTGGATGAGCTGCTGCCGGAAATCGCCGAAGACCATCGTTACCTGGCCAAGGGCAAGGAGCTGGAACTGCTGCTGGTGGAAGCGGCGCCGTGCCGGATACTTGCGCCGCTGGCAGTGGTGCAGGCCGCAATTGGCAACCTGCTGCGCAACGCCATCGAAAACAGTGACCGCGGCGTGGTGCGCATGGCTATTTCCGCCGATGCGGTGCTGAGCATCGAGGATCCCGGCCACGGCATGAGCCCGGAAGAAGTCGCGCAGGTCTATGCGCGCATGACCAAGGGTGAGCGCAACCCGGGCGCGGGCATTGGCCTGGACCTGATCGCGCGGCTATGTGATCACCTGGGCTGGCGGCTGGATATCCATTCGCAGCCGGAGCGCGGCACCCGCGTTACCCTGGATATGAGCAGCTCCAGACCGCGTTAGAGCGGGGGCTGTTGTGGGAGCGGCGTAAGCCGCGAAGCCGGGACATCAACAGATAACGGCGTTGCTGGCCGCCGAGCATTGCCAGCTTCGCGGCTTACGCCGCTCCCACAATTACAGCGGCAGCAGGTCGCGCTCAACCAGCCATTGGCGGGCATCTTCGGCATCCTGCTCAAACCAGGCCTGGGTCGAACCCAGCCGGTAGGTATAGCCCCAGCTGTCCATGTCGGCCATCAGCCGCGCGCTGCCTACGCCCGGCAATTGCCCGGCCAGCACGATCTGCAGGTAACAGGTGGCGTCTTCCTCGGGTACCGAGTCGGTGGCGTCGGTATGCACCTGTGCGCGGCGCTCGGGCGGCAGCACGATCAGGTGGCAGGATTCGTGCAGCATCGAATGCACCGGTGTGTCGTCGCGCACATAGACATCGCAGGCGATGATGCCGGCCTCGGGCTCGCCCCAGTAACTGCCGGGGATTTTCTCGCCCGCAGCAACATGGTTCAGGCGCAGGCCATGGCGCGCGAGCAGGCTCAGCGCGTCACTCCACTGGATATCTCCCACGCACAGCACCGGGCGGGTTGGATCGTTGGCAGGGGTTTCGTTCACGGGCGCAGAAGCCCCGGCGGCCGCAGCCGCCGGGATGTTGGTTACTTGTCGTCGGGCAGGGCCACGGAAATATCGAGCACGTCGTTGGCGCCATCCTTGACCAGGTCCACGCGGACCGCATCGGCGTCGATGTTGACGTACTTCTTGATCACTTCCAGCAGCTCACGCTGCAGCAGCGGCAGGTAATCCGGGCCACCACGGGTGCTGCGCTCCTGCGCGATGATGATCTGCAGGCGGTTTTTCGCCGTTTCGGCGGTCGTCTTCTTCTGTCTCAGGAAGTCGAGCAGTCCCATGCTTATCCTCCAAACAACTTGCTGAAGAAGCCCTTCTTCTCCACGGTGATGAAACGCATCGGGCGGTCTTCGCCCAGGATGCGGCTCACGGCGTCATCGTAGGCCTGGCCGGCCGGCGATTCGTTGTCCAGGATGACCGGCTCGCCCTTGTTGGAGGCGTTGAGCACGTCGCCCGATTCGGGAATGACGCCGATGGCCTTGAGCCCCAGCACTTCTTCCACGTCGGTGATGCTCAGCATCTCGCCGGTTTCAACCCGCGAGGGGCTGTAGCGGGTCAGCAGCAGGTAGGCCGGTACCGGCTTGCCGGCTTCGGCGTTGGCGGTCTTGGAGTCGAGCAGGCCGATGATGCGGTCCGAGTCGCGCACCGAGGACACTTCCGGGTTGACCACGACAACCGCGCGGTCGGCGAAGTACATCGCCAGGAACGCGCCTTTCTCGATGCCAGCCGGGGAGTCGCAGATGATGTAGTCGAAGCCGTCGGCAGCCAGGTCCTTGAGGACCTTTTCCACGCCTTCCTTGTTCAGTGCGTCCTTGTCGCGGGTCTGCGAGGCGGCCAGCACGTACAGGTTGTCGAAACGCTTGTCCTTGATCAGTGCCTGCTTGAGCGTGGCCTCGCCGTGGACGACATTGACGAAGTCGTACACCACCCGGCGCTCACAGCCCATGATCAGGTCGAGGTTGCGCAGGCCGACGTCGAAGTCGATGACGGCGACTTTCTTGCCGCGCCGCGCGATGCCACAGGCCAAACTGGCGCTGGAGGTGGTCTTGCCCACGCCACCTTTGCCGGAAGTGACTACGATTATTTCAGCCAAAGGATCTCTCCTGAATGTCGTTGGGGGCTGCGTCAATCCAGCGCAGCAATCATGATCTGGTCCTGCTCCAGCCAGACCTGTACGGCCTTGCCGCGCAGGTTGTCCGGAATATCGTCCAGTACCTTATACCGTCCTGCAATCGCGACTAATTCAGCATGGAAGTCGCGACAGAAAATGCGTGCGCTGGTGTTGCCTTGGGCACCGGCCAATGCGCGGCCACGCAGCGTACCGTAGATATGGATGCTGCCGTCGGCGATGACCTCGGCGCCGGCACCCACTGTTGAGAGTACGGTCAGGTCGCAGTTCTCGGCGTAGAGCTGCTGGCCGGAGCGCACGGTGGCCAGTTGCATGCGTCCTGGCTGTGGCGCGGTGGCCTCGGTGACGGCCTGCGAGGCGGCGGCGGGCACCGCTGCCGATGCGCGTTTACTTGCTGCCGGGGTGGCTGCTGGCGCCGGGGCTGGCGCTGGGGCGGCGGCCGGTTCGGCGTCGGCGCGCTCGTACTGGGCGCGGAACTTGGCCAGCAGGGGCAAGCCCAGTTGCTGGGCCAGGGTCTCGGTTTCGCTGGTGCCGTAGGCCAGCGCGACCGGTAGTACGCCGGCGTCGCGCAGGCCGTTGACCAGCTCCTGGGCGGTAGCGCGGTCGGGCAATTGGCTCAAACCGCCAAAATCCAGGATCACCGCCGCCCGGCCAAACAACTTGGGCGCGCGCGCCACGCGCTCGCGCATTTCCTGGCTCAGCCGCGCTACATCGAGGGTGCGGATACGCAGGTTGGCAATGCCGACCTGCCCGATTTTCAGTTCACCAGCCTGTTCGTAATCCAAATTCACTGCCATCTCAGGTTCCGGTCGGCCGCTGTTGCAGCAGCCGGCGTGTGTTGCCTACCCAGGGAACGTCGGGCAGGTTGTCGCCATAGGTCTCTTTTACCCACTCGTAGCTGCACAGATCCTTGAGCAGCATGCTGGCCCGCACATCGACCGAGGGCATGGTGTTCTGGCCGACCTCGCGGAAACCGAAGCTGCCATGGAACAGCAGGGCGGCATCGGCGCCGTGGTCAAGGAACACCTCGCAGGCCATCTGCGGGTAGCGCAGCTCGGCGTAGCTCTGGGCATCGGCGTAGAACGCGCGGCCGACACCACCGCCGCGGCGGCGGCTGGCCACCACGATGCGGTCTATATAGAAGAAGCTGGGGTAGCGCTGCTGGAACCAGGCGAAATTGCAGCTGTCATGTGCACTGTTGCTGCCGTAGCCGACCAGGAAACCGGCCATGTTGCCGTCGCGTTCGGCAACCCGGAAATACTCGGCGGTTTCGTAGAAACGGCGGACCTTGGCTGCATCCAGCGGAAGAATCGCAAGACCAGCGTTGTTGTTCAGTGCCAGGACGGAATCGAGCTCGTGCTCGCGCACGTCGCGGATGACAATCGACATTGTGACTCCGTGGGGTATCGCGGTCGGCCCAGTGGGCTGTGGCGCGATTATCGCATGGGTCAGCCGAGCCGGGCGAGCCGGCAGCCATCATCGGCACCCATGACTTACGAGGGAGGGCGCCAAGGCCCCCGGATCCTTACCATGGTCCGATGTTGGGATACCTCAGCCATACCCGTGTGCTCCGCCTGGCCGGCCTGTTTACCTGGGCCCTGGTCAGCTTGCCCCTGGTCTATACCCAGTACGCCCCGGAAGAGGGCGTGCTGCAGCCGGCTGCCGGCGAGGCGGTATGGCTGTTCGTTGCCTACCTGGCTTTTGGCGGCTGCTACTTCTGGTTGACCCGTGGGCTCAACGCCGCCGGCCATACCAGCTGGTACGACCGCCTGGCGCTGCTGGTGCTGACGGTATCGGCGCTGGCGGTCAGCTACCTCTCGGCCACCGGCCTGGGCAGCATCCTGATGATGGTGGCGGCCGGGGTGATCCCGTGGCTGCTGAGCCGCTGGGTGGGGATCTTCTGGCTGGTGCTGAGCCAGTTGGCGGTGCTGCCGGTCTACAACCTGATCCTGGGCCTGCCCCTGTTCGAGGCGCTGCTGCAGTCGCTGCTGTACGGCGGCTTCTCGATGTTCATCTTTGTCACCAGCCTGGTGGCCCGGCAGCAGACCCAGGCGCGCGAGGAGCAGCGGCGCTTGAACGCCGAGCTGCGCGCCACCCGCCTGTTGCTGGCCGAGAGTGCCCGGGTCAATGAACGCACCCGCATTTCGCGCGAGCTGCACGACCTGCTCGGCCATCACCTCACCGCGCTGAGCCTGAATCTTGAAGTGGCCGGGCATATCACCGAAGGCCAGGCGCAGGAACACGTGCGCCAGGCGCATACGCTGGCCAAATTGCTGCTCACTGACGTGCGCGAGGCGGTCAGCCAGCTGCGCGAAAGCGGCGCGATTGATCTGGCGGCGGCTTTGCGGCCCTTGACCGAGCGGGTGCCGTCACTGGACATCCATCTGCAGGTGGATGATCCGTTCAGCGTCGAAGATCCCGAGCGTGCGCACGTGCTGCTGCGCTGTACGCAGGAGATCATCACCAATGCGGTGCGCCATGCCGGTGCCCGCAATCTCTGGATCAAGGTCGAGCGCAACGCTGAACAAGTGGTTATCTGCGCGCATGATGACGGTATCGGTGGCGATTTTGAGGAAATAATGCCGGGCAATGGTTTGCGCGGCATGCGTGAACGGCTGGCGCAATATGGGGGTGTGCTGGATGTTTCGGCGCGACGCGGTGAGGGTTTCTGTCTTCGCGCCAGCCTGCCACTGGTAACCAATATGATGTTGGCCTCAGGGCCGCAAGGAGTGAATTGATGATCCGTGTCTGTCTGGTCGACGACCAAACCCTGGTGCGGCAGGGCATCCGTTCACTGCTGGCGCTGGATGACAGCATCGAAGTGGTGGCCGAAGCCATCGACGGGCGCCAGGCGGTGGAAGTGATACCGCAGGTGCAGCCGGACGTGGTGCTGATGGATATGCGCATGCCGGTGATGTCCGGGTTGGAGGCCTTGCAGACGCTGAGCCGCGCCGGCACGCTGCCGCCCTCGATCATCCTGACCACCTTTGATGATGATCAGCTGGTGCTGGCAGGGCTCAAGGCCGGCGCCAAGGGCTACCTGCTCAAGGATGTGACCCTTGAACAGCTGGTCGGCGCCATCCGTACCGTGGCAAACGGGGGCTCGCTGGTGCAGCCGGCGGTGACCCAGCGCCTGCTGTCCGGGCTGGAGCACATGCGCAACGAGTTCGTCAGCCTGGACCGGCCGGACCCGTTGACCGACCGCGAGACCGAGATCCTCAGGCTGATGGCCAGTGGCTTTTCCAACAAGGAGATCGCCAATTCGCTGGGTGTGGCCGAGGGCACCATCAAGAACCACGTCTCCAATATTCTTTCCAAACTGGGTGTGCGCGACCGTACCCGTGCCGTGCTCAAGGCATTTGAACTGCAGCTGGTCTGAGCAAGGGGCCGGGGCAGGTGCGCCTGCCCGGCGCTGGATGAATGCGGCAGGCTGATTGCGAAAAGATGCCGGCAGGGCTGGTGCTGGGCACCGGAGAGGGTGGAAAATAGCCGCCCTGCACGCGAAATACGGTGCAAGCTATCGGCTGAAGGCGCGTAGGGTTGGCGGTTGATACGCTACCCTGCAACCTGGCGTGGAGATAGCGCGTTCTGGTAATGGAAACCGGTGCGCCAAATGTGCTGAACAACCTGCGGAAACCCTGATAGGATGGGGGCTTCCCTTCAAATCAACCCGGCCGTGGGATCGGCCCCGGAGACTCCTGAATGACCCGTATTATCGAGTTCCTGATCGCCTTGGGGATCGTGGCTGGCCTGTTTGTCCTCATTGGCGTGTGTCTGCCGGGCGAGCGCCACATTACCGAAAGCATCGAAACCAATCGCAAGATGACCATCGTGTATGACACGGTCAACAGCCTGCGCCGCTTCAAGGATTGGAATCCGCTTGTGCTGCGCGACAAGGCAGTGGAGCTGAAGTTCAGTGGTCCGGACGCCGGCAAGGGCGCACGCATGGACTTTTCCTCCAAGGATCTGGGCCAGGGTAGCTGGGAGATCACCGATAGCGAGAAGAACAAGCGCGTCGTGATCGCCATTGATGATGCAACGCGCGGTACCGACAAGGTCACCTCGTTCACGCTCGAGCCGACCGGCAAGAACGACCGCAACGTCAAGATCACCCAGGACTACAGCGTCAACTACGGTTTCGACCTGTTTGGTCGTTACGCCGGCCTGTACGTCAGCCGTCACATCGGTGACGACCTGAAGCTGGGTCTGTCGCGCATGGCCAACATGCTGGCCTCGGTGCCGAACGTTGACTACGCCGCTCCGGAAGCACCGCTGGTCGACCTGAAGGTCATCCAGGTGCCGGCTGAAAACCTGCTGGTGGTCAACGCCGGTAACATCGACCGCAACAACGATGCCATCCAGAAGTCGATCGACGACAACATGGAATGGATCAAGCGCACGATGGATGCCAATGGTCTTGTCGCTGCCGGTCCGGTGCGTATCGTCACCACCGATTTCGGTGCTGAGAAGTACGCCTTCGACGTGGCTCTGCCGGTTCGCAAGGGCAGTGCTGCCCCGGCTGCCGACAAGGCTGCTGACAAGAAGGACGGCGAAGCTGCTGCTCCGGCCGTTGCTGCTGCACCGGTTGCTGCCGGTGACGCTGCCGAACTGACCGTCAAGATCCCCGCGGGCAACCCGGTGACCTACGTGCATGCTCCGGCGCACCGCTCGGCATTTGCTTCCTACACCGGCCACATGGCTGGCCTGGACCTGGCCCGTAACGGCCTGCGTGCATGGGCAACCACCACCGGCAACGAAGTTGTTGATCGTCCGTATGAGTCGTGGAAGGGTGGCGTGGCCAAGGCCTTCACCACTGATGGTTCCTACGACCTCTACTGGGCGGTCAAGTAATCATCGGTAGTTGACGATGATCTGATCGAAGAAACGCGCCGCTTCCAGCGGCGCGTTTTTTTTGTGGCAAGTGCTGGCTTGAATGATGGGAGAAGGACATGTTGGGAGTGGAGCGGCGGACGCGTAAACCTTCGTTTCTTGCGTTCTGCGGCGGCCTGCTGGCGGCGGCGGCAGTCGGGCTTTCGGCCTATGCCTCACATGGTGTGAGCGAAGCGCTGGCACAGTCGCATTTGAATACCGCCGCGCTGTACGCATTCGGCCATGGCGCAGTGCTGGTATGTCTGGGCGCGGCCTCGTTGAACCAGCTTGGGCGCGGGGCACTGTATGTGTTGCTGGTGGGGACGTTGTTGTTCTCGGGCAGCCTGGTTGGCAATGTGCTGATGCAGTGGCCGACGACCCTGGCGCCGGCCGGTGGCATGACCTTGATGGGCGGTTGGTTGCTGCTGGCACTCAGTGCCCTGCGCCGCTGAGCCATGCCCCGCTATAGCCGCGGTTTCGACATCGACACTGCCCAGGCGCATCTGCAGCGGGTGGACAAGCGCCTGGCCAGCTGGATGCGCCGGCTGGGGCCGCTGCCGGCACCGCAGGGCTGGACGCGCAGTTTCGATCCGGTGGATGCATTGGCGCGGGCGATCCTGTTCCAACAGCTCAGTGGCAAGGCTGCCTCGACCATCGTCGGGCGGGTGGAGGCCGCGATTGGCAGCAAGCGCCTGCATGCGGCCAGTCTGGGCCTGATCGACGATGCCGGCCTGCGCGCTTGCGGCGTATCGGGCAACAAGGCACTGGCATTGCGCGACCTGACGCGGCGCGAGGCGGCGGGCGAATTGCCCAACCTGCGGCAGATGTCGCTGATGGACCACCACGCCATCGTTGACGCCTGGGTACCGGTGCGCGGGATTGGCCGCTGGACCGTGGAAATGATGCTGATGTTTCGCCTGGGGCGTCCTGACATCCTGCCGATAGATGACCTGGGCATCCGCAAGGGCGCCCAACGTGTGGATGGCAGTGAGGCCATGTTGACCCCCAAAGCCTTGGCCGAGCGCGGCGAGCGCTGGGGCCCATACCGGACCTGGGCCAGCCTCTATCTGTGGCGCATCGCCGATTTCAGTGCCGAGCCCAAACAAAAGACCAACCGCTCGCAGGACTGAGCGCATCAGCAGGTTGTAAGGATGTAGGAGCGGCGTAAGCCGCGAAGCTGATGAGCCGACGGCAGCCGCAAGCTGCCGCTCCCACAAACAACAGCGCACGCCGGTGCTTGTAGGAGCGGCGTAAGCCGCGAAGCCGATGAAGTTCCAGCGCAGGGAATACAGCCTGTGCATACCAACCAGCGCTTTACATTCGCCCGACGCGCAGTCACTGCGCGATTTTCCGATGGTTTGATTGACGCCAGCTTCGCGGCTTACGCCGCTCCCACAAACAACAGCGCATGCCGGCGCTTGTAGGAGCGGCGTAAGCCGCGAAGCAAATAAACCATCAACACAGAGAATCGCCGGCCGCACGCATCAGCCCGCGGTTGGTTTGTGCCCGGTTGATTGCGTTTGTTCCGGCGGTTCGACTATTACCAGCTTCGCGGCTTACGCCGCTCCCACAGGCGTCCGTGTGCCCCGTTCCTACAGCGCTTCTGCGCTGCGGTAACGCCAATGCCAGGGTTCGTAGACGATGCCGTGCGGGTTGTCGCGCGGGTAGCTCATGTGGAAACCGAAGCGCGCTGCATGCTGTTGCAGCCAGGCAAACCCGGCGGTGTGCTCGAAGGATTCCTCGGCCGGTGGTTCGCCAGGCGTGCTGATGTCCAGCGCGTCACCGCCGTGGTGCTCGCTGTAGCCGGGGGCGGCGTTGACGGTGAGGATCTCGTCCACGCTCAGGCCACGTGCCAGCTTGCGTTCGAAAATGCCGAGTTGATAGTCGTGGCTGCGGTAGCCGGAGATCGCATCCAGCGCTACGCCATCGATGGCGGCAGCCTGCTGCATGCGCTGCCAGCCGCGCGCTGCAGCGGTGGTCAGCCAGAGCGGGCGACGGTAGCGATCGAAGCCGGCCAGGCGCAGATGCGCAGGTTCGGCGACCAGCGGCAGGCCGGTCTGCGTGGCATATGCGTCGGCATCCAGGTCCAGTTGCTGCAGGTGCAGATGCAGTTGTTGCAGCGGCAAGCTGCCGCCCGGCGGTGGTATGCGTGATGGCTGCGTGCGCAGGGCGTCGAGTGCGGTCAATGCGAAGTCGATGCCGGGCTCGTCCGCCAGCCGATTGACCAGCGGCATCAGCCCGCCGCCCAGCTGTGCGGCCAGATAGCGGCCGTCGCGCTTGCGTCGCAGCACATGGCTTGCGCGGGCGAGGATGCGGGCATCGTCGCTGCTGCGCGCACGCAGCAGGCCGCCCGGCCAGATTTCGATGTCGGGCGTATTGAGCAGGATATGGGGAGCGTTGCGCATACGCGCAGCTTAGGCCCGTGCGCCGTTGCCGGCCAGTCGCTTGAGTTCATCCAGCAATGCGCGCGGCTGCTCGGGGCTGACCAGTACGCTGTTGCCGTCGCGCAAGGGGATGACCAGCACACGGCTGTCATCGGTGATCAGGCAGAAGCCCTTGCCGCCATCCTTCATATGGAAGTGGCCGGCGCGGAAACCGGGGAACTGGAAGCCGTTGGACTTCATGCCGGGCTTGAAGTCGGGGTTCTCGGCAAAGTTGACGATGCGCGCACGCTCGATCCACATCGAACTCAGCGGCACCCGTCGCGTGTACAGGGTGGCGGCGATGGTCAGCTGCTGCGGATCCAGGCGCAGTTCGCGGCGGCGGTAGGCCAGGGTCAACGCAATGCCGACCAGCGGCAGCACCAGCCAGCCGCCCCAGGAATTGAACGCCGCCTCGAACGGCAGCTTGCCCGCGAACAGCCTGATCAAGGGGTCGATGCTGAGCACCAGCAGCATTGGCGACCACAGCCAGAACAACAGCGAGCTGGTGGGGGCGGCGACCTTGAATGACGCGCTTGCGGGCGCGCCTGTGGCGCTGCGGCTGCTCATGGCTGCGCCTTGATCCACTGTGCGATGTCGTTGATCAGTGCGGCATCGACATGGCCGGGGCGCGCATATTCCTGCAACGAACCCTTGCCTTCACCGGCGATGCCGAGGTGGTTGAGCGCGGGGTAATGCCGGAAGCGGTAACGCTCGCCTTTCAGCCCCTGCTTCCATCGCTGCCAATCGGCATCGACCACCTGGAAGTCGCGACCGCCCTGCAGCAGCAACATGGGCAGTTGGCTGTCGCGCGCATCGGCAACCGGGTCCACCTGTTCCAGCTGCTGCCAGAAGCGGCCGGGGACCTCCATCAGCCGCGCGTCCGGATTGGCGCGCACCGCAGCGATGGCAGCATCCAGCGCGGCCAGCTGCGCGTTTTCGTCGCTGCTGACTGTGCCGTCGAGATTGGCCATGTAGCGGTTCTGTTCGGCCAGCAGATCAAGGATGGGGCGAGCCGGTGCAGCCAGCAGTACCAGCCCTGCCAGCGTGCCGTTGGCGGCCTTGGCGATGCGGCCGGCCAGCAATCCGCCCTGGCTGTGGCCGAGCAGGTAGATATGCCCGGGATCGATATCTGCGGTAGCGGCCAGCGCACGCACTGCGGCCACGGCATCGTCGGTTGTTTCGTCATCGATGCTGAAAGTCGCCTTGAAATCCTGCGGGCGCGCATGGCTGCGTTTTTCGTAGCGCAGCACGGCAATGCCCTGCGCGGCCAAGCCGCGCGCGATGTCGAGGAAAGGGCGGTTGGGGCCGACGCTTTCATCGCGGTCCTGCGGCCCGGAGCCATGCACCAATACGATGGCGGGGAAGGGGCCCTTGCCCTTGGGCAGGGTCAGCGTGCCCGGCAACCCGGCGGTCGCAGTGCCGCTTGCAGGTACGCTGAAATCCTTCTCGATGTAGCTGGCGTCGGCGGCCGGTGCGGGTGCCGGCGGCGCGGCGGCGGGCTGCACCAGGAAGCCGGCAACCTTGTCGTCCTTGTCCAGCACGATGCGCGCCTGCAGGCCGCCATTGGCGTATTGCAGCGGAATGACGACGATGCGGAAGCCATCCGTTTCGCTGGTTACGGCGGTGCCACGCGGGCCTGCCGCGCCCATCTGAGCGGGCAATGACTCCCACACCGCCTTGAGTTTGTCGGCCGGGACTGCAGCTTTCATCTGTGGCGAGAAGCTGGCTTCGGCGGCGGCGTATTGCGCGGCATCGAGTTGATCAAGCAGGCGGCCTGCCAGTGTGGCCGGTGCCTCGCCTGCGTTGGCGGTTGCTGCCGCTGCCAGCAGTGCAAGTCCTGTGATCCATGCACGGGCCGCTTTCATCACTGCTCCTTCTTGAAGATCAGCATTGCCGGTGCGAACTGCCCGTAGTGCACCATGTTGACCAGTTCCCAGCCAAGGTTGCCTTGCTTGGTCAGCTCGGCCTGCAACTTGTCGCTGGCCGGGCCGCCCTTGAGCATGGACGGAGAAAGTTCGACGGTGAGGTACTGCCAACGCTTGCTCATTGCTCTTCCTTGTCATCAGCTTTAGGTTTGGGCAGGCGCCCGGCCTTGCGCAGGGCGTCGCGGATCACATACTCGATCTGCGCGTTGAGGCTGCGCAGCTCGTCATCGGCCCAGCGCTGGGTCGCGGCCAGAACATCAGCGTTGATGCGCAGCGGATAGGCCTTCTTCTCGCTCACCGGCGGGGTGCTCCGTTGTTGCCGCGACGCAGATGCACCAGCAGGGAAATACCCAGCGCATTGACCGCAACCACCAGCGCGATGACCACGCCGTAGGCAATGTTGCGGTTGTCACCGGCCAGATAGACGCCGGTGGCCGCCACGAACATGCACAGCGCGATCAAGGCCCAGCGCAGGCCCATGCCGCGCGCATGCGCGGTGCCCGGGCGTCCGCTCCATACGGCGAAACACAGGGCGGGGATGCCGGTGGCAGCAATGATCAGGGGGGCGAAGACATTCACTACGATTACCTCACTACGTTGTTCAGTACAGCGAACCGGCATTGACGATCGGCTGGGTGCCACGGTCCGAGCACAGCACCGTCAACAGGTTGCTGACCATGTGCGCCTTGCGCTCTTCGTCCAGAGTGACGACGGCGTTCTTCTGCAGTTCCAGCAGTGCCATCTCAACCATGCCGACGGCGCCGGCGACGATCTGCGTACGTGCGGCGATCACCGCGCTGGCCTGCTGACGCTGCAGCATGGCCTGGGCGATTTCCGGTGCGTAGGCGAGGTGGCTGATGCGGGCATCAAGTACCTGCACGCCGGCATCGGCCAGGCGCTCGGCCAGTTCGTCCTTCAGGTGCTGGGAGATCTCGGCGGCGTGGCTGCGCAGGGCCAGCTGGCCTTCGGTGTGCTGGTCATAGGGATAGCTGGTGGCCATCGCCCGCAACGCCGATTCGGATTGGATGTGCACGAAGCTCTCGTAGTCGTCGACGTTGTAGACCGCTTCGGAAGCATCGACCACCTGCCAGACGATGACCGCGGCGATTTCGATCGGCGAACCGTCCAGCTCATTGACCTTGAGCTTGCCGCTTTCGAAGTTGCGCACGCGCTGGCTGACGGTGCGCTTGCTGAAGAACGGGTTGTTCCAGCGCAGGCCGTTTTCCTTGACCGTGCCGACGTATTTGCCGAACAGGCTGATCACGGCCACCTGGTTGGGCTGAACCATGTACAGGCCGCAGCTGAGGAAGATGCCGACGATCACCAGCACGATGCCGCCGATCACCATCGGCCCGCCACCACCGGTGCCATTCTTGGTGACGACGATCGCTGCGATGATTGCGATGGCGCCGGCAAGCATCATCAGGAGAGTGCCAAGCAGGGTGGGGATGCCGGTCATGGAACCGATGGACTTCTCTTTCATGGCACATCTTCCGTGGTAGTTGATATGGAAGATATCAAATTGATATCAACATGCAAGCGGTTCTGACAATCGGCTTCCGGCCAGGTCCGGTAGCCCGGGTAAGCGCAGCGCACCCGGGGGTGTGGGAATCCTTCCCGGCGGCAGCGCCAGATGTCATCGCGGTGAATCCCGGGTGCGCTACGCGTACCCGAGCTACGGCCCCGCGTGGTGACGGGGCCGCCGGCCAACCCTTACCGGGCCAGCTTGCCTAGAATAGGCACCCTCTTTATCGCCCTTCCGGACCTGCCTGATGATCACCCTCGGTACCCCGTTGTCCCCGTCCGCCACCCGCGTCCTGCTGCTTGGTTCGGGCGAACTGGGCAAGGAGGTGGCCATCGAGCTGCAGCGTTTCGGGGTGGAAGTGATTGCCGCCGACCGTTACGCCAATGCCCCGGCCATGCAGGTGGCCCACCGCAGCCACGTGCTGGACATGCTGGATCCGGCCGCGCTGAAGGCGCTGCTCGCGCAGGAGCAGCCGCATCTGGTGGTGCCCGAGATCGAGGCCATCCATACCGAAACCCTGGTGCAGCTGGAGGCCGAGCAGGGCCTGCGGGTCATCCCTACCGCGCGCGCAGCGCGCCTGACCATGGACCGCGAAGGCATCCGTCGCCTGGCAGCGGAAACCCTGGGCCTGCCGACCTCGCCGTATCGCTTCGTCGATACCGAAGCCGAGTACCGCGACGCCGTTGCCGCGATTGGCCTGCCGTGCGTGGTCAAGCCGGTGATGTCGTCCTCGGGCAAGGGCCAGAGCACACTGCGCGATGAGGCCGACATCGGCCCGGCCTGGGAATACGCACAGACCGGTGGCCGTGCCGGTGCCGGCCGCTGCATCGTTGAGGGCTTCATCGATTTTGATTACGAGATCACCCTGCTGACCGTGCGCCATGCCGGCGGTACCGCGTTCTGCGATCCGGTCGGCCATCTGCAGAAGGATGGCGACTACCGCGAAAGCTGGCAGCCGCAGGCGATGTCGGCCAAGGCGTTGGAGGGCGCGCAGCAGATTGCGCGGGCGATCACCGATGACCTCGGTGGCTGGGGCCTGTTCGGCGTCGAGCTGTTCGTGAAAGGCGACGCAGTGTGGTTCAGCGAAGTCTCCCCTCGTCCGCACGACACCGGTCTGGTCACGCTGGTGTCGCAGGAACTGAGCGAATTCGCATTGCACGCGCGTGCCATCCTCGGCCTGCCGATTCCGACGATCCGCCACAACGGTGCATCGGCTTCGTGCGCGATGTTGGCGCAGGGCAATGGCGTGCCGTTCTTCAGCAACGTTGCCGAGGCATTGATACATCCGGATTCCGCATTGCGCCTGTTCGGCAAGCCGATGGTGCAGGGCCAACGCCGCGTCGGTGTGACGCTTGCTCGTGCAGCCGACGTGGACCAGGCCCGCGCGATCGCCCGTGATGCCGCAGCTGCCATTGGCATCGAACTGCGCTGAGCGGCTCTGCTCCCTCCCTTTGCCGAAGGCAAAGGGAGGGTTGGGGAGGGGTAAGCTTCACCGCTCTTGCTGGTGCTCCAGCTTCGCGGCTGACGCCGCTCCTACAGTGCAGGGTGCCGCCAGCTTGTAGGAGCGGCGTCAGCCGCGAAGCTGGCATTACTGGAGCAGCGGGAAGCGTCGTGACCTGATGATGTATGAGCTTCGCGGCTTATGCCGCTCCCACAAATGCAGGGTATCGCCAGCTTGTAGGAGCGGCGTCAGCCGCGAAGCTGGCATTGCTCAAATGCCATGGTCTTTGCGATCTGATGATGCAGCTGCTTCGCGGCTTACGCCGTTACCACAAAATCCAGAAGCAAAAAAAACGCCGGCTTAGCCGGCGTTTTTTTTATTTCACATCCACCCAGACAAGATGGTGGTCGCTGCCATCGGCTATCTTCGCCTCCGGGCTCTCGTTGGCCGGCCAGAACACGCCGCTGCCGATGTAGCTCAGGCCAGTGGAGGGCAGTACATAGTCCAGGCGCATCGTGCCCGAGCGCGGGCCGAAGTCGCCGGTGGCGTGCTGCGGTGCGCCGCGGCGGACGATGCCCTTTTCAGCATAGGCCAGGCTGGTCTGCTCGGCGCCAATGCTGCTCGGGGTCGGGTAGCGCAGCACGCGCGGGTGTTCCAGCAGTTCGAGGATGGCGTCATGGCGGCCATCGCCATCGGCCGGGTCGTTGTTCAGATCACCGACGATCACGAAGCGCGCATCGGCGGCCAGGCCGCCGCAGCTGCCCTTGTCATCGCATAGCCAAGGCTTGTCGCCGCCGTCCAGGTATTCCTTCCACAGTCGCAGTTCGTCGTGGTTGCGGGCGGCGTTGCGCTTTTCCTTGCCGTCGAAAACCGGCGGAGTGGGGTGCGAAGCCAGTACATGCACGGTGCCCAGCGGTGTGCGCACCGGTACGTCCCAATGCGATTTCGAAGACAGCCGCAGCTGCGACCAAACCGCGTCCGGCCAGAACGACTTGCCGGTGCCCGGATCGATCGGGCGCAGCGCGCCCGGCAGGGTGCTCCACTTCAACAACTGGAAGGTGCGCACCGCAGCTTCATCGATGGGATACCGGGAGAGCACCAGCATGCCGTACTGGCCGGGGTGCAGGCCGTAGCCCCAGGCATCGTTGCCGCGCTCGCGGCCCTTGCCGCCGACGCTGCCGTTGTTGTCCAGGTCCAGGCCGCTGGGAACGCCGGTATTGACCGGGGCCAGATAGCGGTAGGGGTATTTCAGGGGTTCGCCGCCGCCGGGCTGGGCGACTTCAAGATAGCGTTGCTGGAACAGGTCGGCGGCACGGTGTGCGTCGTCGAAATCGAATTCGTTGAGCAGGACCAGATCCGGGCGTGCTTGTTGCAGCACAGCAGCGATCTTGCGCGCATGCGCGCTGTCGCCCTGCAGCTCACGGATCAGGCCGCCTTCGTCATCGGAGTACAGCGAGGTGTTGTACGTCGCCAGCCGCAGCTGCTCCGGCGCGGCGGCACTGCCGCTGGGTGAGGTGGAACAGGCTGCCAACAGCAGGGTCATCGGGGCGAGTAGGGTTGAGATGCGCATCCATGGATTTTCTCACGTTGCCATGACGATGAGGCGAAAACACGAACGCCCCGCAAGCGGGGCGTTCGTGGACAGCGCTGTGACGTTGCTTAGAACGTACAGCCCATCGGGGCGAAGCTGGTCTTGGCCTGTTCCAGTGCGGTCTTGCACTGGTTGGCCAGCTCGGTCTTGTCGGTCACGCCGGCCCAGGCGCTACGCGACTGCTCGATGCCCTGCTTCATCATGTCGCGCTGGGCCTCGGGGACCTTGTCGCTGATGCAGGCGTAGACCTTTTCCAGGTACTGGTCGCATTCGGGGACGCCGGTGCCGGCCTTGACGGTGTCGGTGGCCGGAGCCGGGGTGACTTCGGCAGCGGCGGTAGCCGGTGCAGCGGCCGGGGCGTCGGTGGCCGGGGTTTCGGCCTTCTTGCAGCCGGCCAGGGCCAGGGTGCCAATTGCAGCCAGAATCAGTAGTTGGGTCTTCACGCATTGCTCCTGTTGAATGGGTACTTCCTTGCGCCACCACGATGCGCGATGACATTCCCATTCTGCATAACTACCGGTTAAATGTGTATCAAGGGGTCACAATTGAGCGCGTTCCCACTCAAGGAAAGCCCTCGGCGTTGTCTTTGCCGCCCGGCATCCAGCGCTTGCCGTCGAAATACTCCAGCGGATGGAAACGCCGTTTGTAGTCCATCTTGCGATGGCCGTTGATCCAGTAGCCCAGATAGAGATGCGGCAGGCCATTGCGCTGCGCCCAGGCGATCTGCTGCAGGATGGCGTAGGTGCCCAGGCCGCGCTTGGCCTGGTCCGGGTCGAAGAAGGTATAGACCGCTGACAGGCCCTGCTCGGTGACGTCGGTGACCGCAACGGCCAGCAATTGCCCGCGCTTGCCGGCAGCGCCCGGGGTGCGGATCTCCATGAAGCGGCCGTGCGACCAGCTGCCGATCAGGAACTGATCGAACTCGTGCGGCCCGTGGCCGTCCATGCCGCCATGGAGGTGGCGGTGCTGCAGGTAGCGCTGGTACAGCGCGAACTGCTCTTCGGTACGTTCGGCGGGCAGGATGCGGTAGTCCAGGTCGGCGTTATGCGCCAGACAGCGGCGCTGGCTGCGGTCCGGGTTGAAACGCGCCACCGGTATGCGCACCGGGACACAGGCGCGACAGCCTTCGCAGTGCGGGCGGTAGACCAGGTCGCCGGAGCGGCGGAAGCCCCAGGTCAAGGCCATTGGATACAGCGCGCCCAGGCGGCGATCCTGCGGATCGAGCACCAGGTCGCGCGCCTGTCGTTCCGGCCAATAGCCACAGGCGTGCTCGCCGGTCTGGAACAGGCGCAGTTCTTCGTTGTTGTTGTCACCGTGGGCTGCCATGCGCACAGCATAGCGGCGCCGCGTCGCAAAACCTGCGCCTGTCTGCGCGATGAATATCCCCGCAGTACAGGTCAACCGGTGCGGCGGTTGGGGCGTTGACCGTAGCGAGGACGCAATGCCGCGTCCGCAGTTTCACCACGGAGCCACACCATGACCCAGACCCACCGCAAACCTCTCCTCCTGCTGGCGATGCTGCTGGCCACCTCGGCGACCGGCCTGGCTTTGGCTGCCGCACCGGCCGATCCGAAGCCGGCTCCGGCGCGTCTGGACGCCAACAACGACGGCGTGGTCGACCGCCAGGAAGCAGCAGCGCATTCGCGCATGGCACAGCGCTTTGACGAACTGGACAAGAACAAGGACGGCAAGCTGCAGCGCGAAGAAATGCCGCAGCCGCGCCATGCCGGACGTCACGGCGGCGGTCGCCATGGCGGCATGCACGGGCAGCGTGATGGCGGCTTCATGCGCGGCATGGACACCGACCATGACGGCCGCATCAGTGCCGCCGAGTACCAGGCCAACTTCACCCGTCTGGACGTCAACAAGGACGGCTATATCGACCAGGCAGATCGCCAGGCCCGCGCCGAACAGCGTCGCGCCGAATGGTTTGCCAAGGCCGATACCAACAAGGATGGCAAGTTGAGCCCGGCCGAACTGGAGGCCGCGCGCAACGACGGTCATCGTGATCACCGTGGCCCGCGTGGCCCGGTGCCGCCGCAGGCTCCGGCTGCGAAGTAAGTTCCGGAGAGGCGCCGATCGACAACCCCCGCTGGCAACAGCGGGGGTTTTTGTTTGCCGGGTTCAGTGCCGCAGCAGGACGAAAAGCACCAGTGCCACCACGATCAGCGAGGTGACGGCAATGGCGCTGCGCCCGAACATGCTCTGGTAGACCCAGGTGGGTCCGGTGCGGCCATGGCGTGCTGCGTCGCGGGCGAGCATGGGTGCCATCAACGGGGGCAGGATCACAAGATACTGGTAGTTCAGAACGATCATGCCTACGGCCATCGTCAGCAGTCCGCCGACCACGCCCATGCGCAGGGCCACGCCGGCCATGGTGCAGATGCAGAACGCAAATGCGCTGAGGGTGATCAAACGCATGAAGCGCCGAACGCTGCGTTTCTCTTCCGCCGTTTCGGCATAGCTCAACAGGTAGAGATTGGAGAGATAGGTTGCCCCGGTGCCGAGCGCAACAGAGCCCAGCACCACCCAGACAGCAAACGAGTTGGGGAACAGGTTGTTGATCATGGCCCCCAGCGTGCCCGCCGCCGCACCGCTGCTGGCGGTGCTGGCGCCAAGGCCGCCAATGCCCAGCTTGCCGATCCCCGTGCCTGCTACCCCAGCGCTGGTGCCGAGGATCACCGCGCTGGCGGTGCCGGGTGCTGCCAGCATCAGCGTTGAACTGAGCAATGCAACGAAGGCCGTGCCCGGTGCGGTGCTGCGTGCAAATTCGCCAAAGCGCTTGAGCATTTCCTCGCGCACGCTGGCGCGGGCACGCGACAAGCGCTTGCGCACCGCCGCATCGCTCAGGCCGAGCAGCAGCGCCACCTGCTGCGAGCTTTGTCCTTCGCGGTAATACAGCAGCAGGGCTTCGCGGCTGTCTTCGGGCAGGGCCGAGATGATTTCCTCGGCGACCAGTTCTTCCTCCACCCGTGCCATTGCATCCACGCCATTGGGCGAGGGATCGGCCGCCATGCTGATGGCGATTTCCGCGGCCTCGCCGCTGAGCGGACGGTTGCGGTTGGCACGCAGCCAGTCGCGGGCCAGGTTGCGGGTGATCTGTCGCAGCCAGGGCAGGAAACTGGAGGCGTTGTTGAGTTGGGTGAGTTGCTGCCAGGCCTTGATGAAGGCTTCCTGGGCGATGTCCTCGCTGGCCTGCACGTCACGGGTGATGGCCAGGGCGATGGCGGTCACCGTGTTCTGGCAGGCCACAACGATGCGCCCGTAGGACTGCATGCAGCCCTTGCGGGCGGCAGGCAGTTCGTTCAGCAGCAGGGTCTCCAGCGTTTCGGTGCTCATCGGACAGGCCTTTGCGACGGTACTGCCAAACAGGACGGACGCGGCGGCCCGATGTGACCGATTATTTTTCCGGAGCCGGAGCCGGAGCCGGAGCCGGAGCCGGTGGCTGGCTGTCAGGCTGCGGCTGGATGCGCACGCGGAACTCGTCTTCGGCCGGTGGCGCAGCGGTGGGCTGGCTCTGTGCTGCGGTACTGGCCGGCGCCGCAGCCGGCGCGGGGGCGGGCGCATTGCGATGGCGCAGCATGATCACCAGCGCTACGCCGGCGATCACCACCAGTAGGGCGATGCGGATGCGCCAGGCCCAGTTGCGCCTGGTGCCGGTTTCAGCCGGTGTTTCCCGGAAGGCATATTCGGCGGTCGGGTGGTCGCGGCGGGTGGTATCGAGCAGGCGCTTGTCGCGCAGGATTTCGCGCGCACGCGGCTGGTCGTTGGCATGCACCACCCACACGGCGGGCTGGTTGTCGTTGTTGACCTTGTCGGTATAGCTGAACTGACCACTACGCTTGGTGCGGTATGAGCGGCCATTGGTGACGCGCACCTCGATGCCGGCATCGCGCAGGATCTGCGCCACACCTTCGGCGTTCTCGACGCGCTGGCTGCTGAAAATCTTGCGCATGGTTCAGCCCTTGCTCGCTTCGTTGTCGTCGGGGGTCACACGGATCAGGCCTTCCTGCGCGGTGCTGGCAACCAGCACGCCATCGCGGGTATAGAACTGGCCGCGCGCCAGCCCGCGCGAATCCTGCGCGCTGGGGCTGTCCAGTGAATACAGCAGCCAATCATCCACGCGGAATGGCCGATGGAACCAGATGGCGTGGTCCAGCGAGGCCATCTGCACGTGCGGCTGGTAGTAGCTGATGCCGTGCGGAAAGGTTGCCGTGCCCAACAGATGGAAATCGGAGGCATAGGCCAACAGCGCCTGATGCAGTTCCGGCGCGTCGCCGATCTTCTCGTTCAAGCGCAGCCACACCTGGTGGTAGGGCGGGCGCTTGGGTGGATTCAGCTCGTCGCGCGGGTAGACGTGACGGAACTCGAACGGACCGCCGCGCGACAGCCAGCGCTGCACCTTGACCGGCAGCCGCTCCAGCACATCGGCGGGCAGCGGACGTTGCGGCTCGATGTCTTCGGGCTGCGGCACTTCCGGCATCTTGTGCTGATGTTCGGCGCCGCTTTCGGCCTGTTGGAACGAGGCCGCGCAGAAGAAGATCACCTTGCCGTGCTGGATCGCGGTAACCCGGCGGACCGAGAAACTGCCACCGTCGCGGGTACGGTCAACGTCGTAGACGATGGGGTGGTCGATATTGCCGGCGCGCAGGAAGTAGGCGTGCAGCGAGTGCACGTGACGGCCGTTTACGACCGTGGCCTGCGCTGCGGCCAGCGCCTGCCCCAGCACCTGCCCACCGAACACGTATTTGGTGCCGATATCACGGCTCTGGCCACGGAACAGGTTGTCCTCCAGCCGCTCCAGCGACAGCAGGTCAATCAGTTCTGAGACCACGGGTTCGGGCGTGTTGGACAAGGCAGCGGCCTTTTTATCGACAGGCCGCGATTATATAGGGGTCAGGAGTGAGTCAAGAGGAGTGAGCCCGTGGGGCGAGGAGTGGGTTAAGAGGAGTGAGGAGTGAGAGAGGGCAACAGCCGCAGCCACCGCCACCGCAGTCTTCGGACACTCGCTCTTGCCCTGGCTCTTACTCGCTACTCACTCCGCCCCCCTCGTTCCTAGCTCTTGCCCAAGCGAGCAGCCAAGGCCTGCAAAGCGCCCTGCGCATCCGCCGAGAACCAGGCTTCGACAAAGCGCTCCAGCTGGATGTGCTCGGCCTGCATGGCCTCATGCAGGTCGACACGGGCAATGGCGCGGGTCTGCAGCATCGGCTGCGGCGGCAGCTTGAGCTGGGCCTGCAGCCAGCCGATGGCGCGTTGGACCACCAGCGGGGCACCGTCTGCCAGTTCATCGACCAGGCCGATCTCCAGTGCGCGTTCGGCACTGACCAGCTGGCCGCCGCTCAGCAGCACGCTGGCGCGGTGCGGGCCAACCACGCGACGCATCAGCCGCTGGATGCCTTCCGGTGCCACCAGGCCTACCTGTACCTCGTTCAGGCCGATCACATAGGGCTTGGCAGGGTCGGTGCTGCGCGCCATCACCCGGTAATCGCAGCACAGCGCCAGTACGCAGCCGCCGGCCGGCGAATGGCCGGTGAGTGCGGCCACGACCGGCACGCGGCTTTCGGCCAGGGCGCGCGCGGCGCCGAAGAAAGCCTGCCAGCTGTCCATCAGCTTGCGCTTGTCATCGCCGTGCGACAGCAGGTGCGGTACGTCCATGCCGCCAGTGAAGATGCGCTCGCTGCCGGACAGCACGATGCCGTGCACGTCGTCGCTCATGGCCAGGGTGACGGCGGCAATCAGGGCGCGGCACAGCTCGGTGTCCAGCGCGTTGACCGGCGGCCGGGCGAGGCGCAGTTCGCGGATGGGGCCATGGTTGATCACTTCGATGAGCGTGGTCATGCTGCGGTTTCTCGTACGGCAAGGAGTCGTGGCCCGATGATAACCAAACCATTCGTGTGCGTACTGTTGGCCCTGTGTGCATTCGAGGCATCGGCCGCGGCGCCGGCCTGCGTGAAGCTGGAGCAGGGGTGGGTGCGGCTGACGCCGGGGGCAATGCGGATGGCGGCGGGTTATGCGCGGATCCGCAACGATTGTGCCGGCGAGGTGGTGGTGATCGGGGCTGGCAGCAAGGCGTTCGGCGAAGTGTCCTTGCACGAAACCACGATGGTGCAGGGGGTAAGCCGGATGCGCGAGATCGAACGCCTGCCGGTCGCGGCGGGCACATCGGTCGAACTCAAGCCCGGTGGCATGCACCTGATGCTGATGCAGCCGGAAGTGCCGCTTGCCGAAGGTGCGCAGCTGCCGTTGCGGCTGAGTCTGGAGGGTGGAACAAAGGTCGATGGATCGTTGCAGGTACGGCGCGAGGCGCCGGCGCCTTAGTCAGTGCCGTTGACCGCCGCGGGATCGGCAGTAGCCTGTTTCAGCCATTCACGCGGCGCCATTCCGGTTTTCGCAGCGAACACGCGCGACAGCGCCGAAGCATTGGCATAGCCCAGCTCGTCGGCCAGGGCCTTGATCGGCCGGCCTTGGCGCAGCCGGCGCTGGGCCAGGGCGATACGCCAATCGGTCAGGTAGTCGAGCGGGGTCTGCCCGACCACATCGCGGAAGCTATTGGCGAAGGCGGTGCGCGACATTCCGGCCTGTTCGGCGAGACTGCTCAGCGTCCAGCTTTCGCCGGGGCGGTCGTGCATGGCGGCCAGCGCACGTGCCAGCCGCGGATCCGACAAGCCGGTGATGAAACCGGCGGGAATGCCGGCTTCCTGCGGATGATCCAGCAGCCAGCGCAGCAGCTGGATCACCACCACTTCGAACAAGCGATCGGTCAGCAGGCGTTGGCCGCAGCGGACATGGTCGGTTTCGTTGAACAGCAGCTCCAGCGTCATCGCCAGCCCGGGAATACGGGCCAGTGGCAGCGCAATCAGCGACGGCAAACCGCGCACCAGCGGATGGGCGATGCCGCCATCGAAGTCCAGCCGCGCGCAGGTGAAGTCGGCACCTTCGCGTGGCGGGTTGTGGAAGCGATGGCTGAGCGGGCGCGGATAGAACAGCAGGGTCGGTTCGTTGAAGTGCATTGAGGCCGGGATGTCGCGGCTGCCGGGATGGCTGACCTCAAGCTGCCCGCGGCGCAGCACGTGCAGATAGGCATGGCCTTCATCGGCATCGAAGCTGGTCAGCCCGCACAGCGGGCCGGAGTGAAAAAGCTGCGCCTGGAAGCGGAAGTTCTCCAGCACGCCGGCCAGGCGATCCACGGGCGGAAGTGTGCTCATCTGTATCAATTGGTTTGTTTGTTGGACTGATCGTATCAAATCGTTCGGATCGCAAGGCAATACTTTGCTCACGGGCTGACGGCCCGGTAGTTCACCCCATCTGATCAGGAGATCACCATGTCACGCATCAACCTGCAAACCCAGACCGCCCCGGCCGCCAGCCAGCCGCTGTTGGCGCAGATCCACAAAGCCTTCGGCGCGACGCCGAACATGTTCAAGGCCGTCGCCAATTCACCGGCTGCGTTGCAGAGCATGTGGGGTGCATTTGGCGCCCTGGGCAACGGAAGTCTTGGCAGCAAGCTCGGCGAGCAGCTTGCTGTCGCCATCGCCAACCGCAACCGCTGCGAGTACTGCCTGGCCGCGCACACCGTGCTGGGCCAGCAAGCCGGCGCTACCGCCACTGAAATGGCCGCCGCACAGGCGGGGCAATCCGATGACGCGCGCACTGCCGCAGCTTTGCGGTTTGCGTTGAAGGTTGTTGAGCAACGTGCACAGCTGGGTGATGCCGATGTGGCAGAGCTGCGCAGCGTGGGTTTCGGTGACGAGCAGATCGTCGAGATTCTGGCGCATGTCGCGTTGAACCTATTCACCAACTACATCAACGTGGCGTTGGATGTGCCGGTGGATTTCCCGAAGGTGGCGTTGAAGTAAGGCGATGCGTATGCCGGCAGTTCACCGTCATGCTCGCAATCGCAGCTAAAGCCCCTCTCCCACCGGGAGAGGGGTTGGGGTGAGGGCGCTTCATAGCTCAAAAAGCTCTAAAAGCTCCCCTCATCCGACCCTTCGGGCCACCTTCTCCCGCATGCGGGAGAAGGGATGTGTCAGGCATCTTTCCGATCTGCAGGCTTCGCTTCGGCTCAGCTCGAAGCCCCGCGCACAGCCTCCGGCAACGGCGCGCTCTTGCCGGTCTGCGTATCCATCCAAACCACCACCACATTGCCGTCCGAGTACAGCTTGCTGTCGTCGTTCTGGTCAACGATGCGGTGACCAATGGTCACACTGCTGTTGCCCAGGCGTTCGACGAACAACTCCACCACAATGTCGTTCGGCCACACGATCGGCAGCCGGTAGTTGATGTTGGTATTGGCTACCACCGGGGCGATGCGGTCGCTCATCGACACGCCTTCCACGCCCAGCATCCAGCGCACGCGCGCTTCCTCCAGGTAGGACACGTACTTGGCATTGTTGACGTGGCCCATCGAGTCCATGTCGCGCCAGCGCACGCTGATCGGTACGCGGGCCAGTTGCTTGTGCTCACTGCTCATTTCGAAGCCTTCTTCTTTGCGGGGGCGGCAGCCTTCTTGGCGGCCGTCTTCTTGACCGGCTTTTCCTTGCGCGGCGGGCGCGCATCGGGCTTGTTGGCGACCGCGGCCGGCTGTTCGGGGCGCGCGCTGGTTGAAGGCAGCATCTTGGCCAGGAACTGGCCGGTGTAGGAGTCCGGGTGCGCAGCCACGTCTTCGGGTGTGCCGGTGACCAGCACGGTACCGCCGCGATGGCCACCTTCCGGGCCCAGATCAACGATCCAGTCAGCAGTCTTGATCACGTCCAGGTTGTGCTCGATCACCACCACCGTATTGCCCTCGTCGCGCAGCTTGTGCAGCACGCCGAGCAGCGCTTCGATGTCGTGGAAATGCAGGCCCGTGGTCGGCTCGTCGAGGATGTACAGGGTGCGGCCGGTATCACGGCGCGACAGTTCCTTGGACAGCTTGACGCGTTGTGCTTCACCACCGGACAGCGTGGTCGCGCTCTGGCCCAACTTGATGTAACTCAAGCCCACGTCCATCAGCGTTTCCAGCTTGCGCGCGATCGACGGCACCGGCTCGAACAGGCGCAATGCATCTTCGACCGTCATCTGCAGCACGTCGTTGATGTTGTAGCCCTTGTAGAGGATCTCCAGCGTCTCGCGGTTGTAGCGCTTGCCGTGGCAGACATCGCAAGGCACGTACACGTCCGGCAGGAAGTGCATTTCCACCTTGATCAAGCCATCGCCCTGGCAGGCTTCGCAGCGGCCGCCGCGCACGTTGAAGCTGAAACGGCCGGGCGAATAGCCGCGCGCACGCGCTTCCGGCACCTGCGCGTACAGCTCGCGCAACGGCGTGAACAAGCCGGTATACGTTGCCGGGTTGGAGCGCGGGGTGCGGCCAATCGGCGACTGATCGATGTCGACGACCTTGTCGAACAGGTCCAGGCCTTCGACGCTCTTGTACTTGGCGATCGGATGCGAAGAGCCGTTGATTTCGTTCGCCGCCAACGAGAACAAGGTGTCGTTGATCAGCGTCGACTTGCCCGAGCCGGACACGCCGGTCACGCAGGTCAACAGGCCGGACGGAACGTCCAGATCCACGTTCTTCAGGTTGTTGCCGCTGGCGCCGCGCAGGCGCAGCGTCATCTTCGGATTGGGCTTGTGCCGGCGTGCCGGGATCTCGATGCGGCGCTTGCCCGACAGATACTGGCCGGTCAGTGAGCGCGGCGCGTCCAGCAGGTCCTGCAGCTGGCCCTGGCCAACGATTTCACCACCATGCACGCCCGCACCGGGGCCGATATCGACCACGTAATCGGCCAGCCGGATCGCGTCCTCGTCATGCTCGACCACGATCACCGTATTGCCGAGGTCACGCAGGCGGGTGAGGGTGCCGAGCAGGCGTTCGTTGTCGCGCTGGTGCAGGCCGATGGACGGCTCGTCGAGCACATACATCACGCCAACCAGGCCGGCACCGATCTGCGAGGCCAGACGAATACGCTGCGCTTCACCGCCGGACAAAGTGTCGGCCTTGCGCTCCAGCGTGAGGTAATCCAGGCCGACATCGACCAGAAAGCCCAACCGCTCGCCGATTTCCTTGACGATCTTGGTGGCGATCTCCCCGCGCCAGCCGGGCAGGCTCAGCTCGCTGAAGAAGCGCTTGGCTTCATCGATCGGCAGCACCGCGATTTCCGGCAGCGGACGGTCGGCGACAAATACATTGCGCGCCGCCTTGTTCAAGCGCGCGCCCTTGCACTCCGGGCACGGCCGCGAGCTGATGTACTTGGCCAGCTCCTCGCGCACGGCCGGCGATTCGGTCTCGCGGTAGCGGCGTTCGAGGTTGGGGATGATGCCTTCGAAGCGGTGCTTGCGCTGGTTGCGGCCACCGGCTTCGGTGAAATAGGTGAAGGTGATCTGGTCTTCGCCGCTGCCGTACAGCACGGCCTGCTTGACGTTGTCCGGCAGCGATTGCCAAGTGGCATCCACGTCGAACTTGTAGTGCTTGGCGAGCGAGGCGATCAGCTGGAAATAATAGGCATTGCGACGGTCCCAGCCGCGCACCGCACCGGCAGCCAGCGACAGTTCCGGGTGCACGACCACGCGGTTCGGATCAAAGAACTCGGCAACGCCCAGGCCATCGCAGCCCGGGCAGGCGCCGACCGGCGAGTTGAACGAAAACAGGCGCGGTTCCAGTTCCGGCAGCGCGTAATCGCAGACCGGGCAGCTGTACTTGGAAGAGAACAGCTGCGGGGTGGTGTCAGCGGCTTCCAGCGGCATCACCGTGGCCATGCCGTCGCCCAGCTTGAGGGCAGTTTCAAAGCTTTCGGCCAGGCGCTGCTTGATGTCCTCGCGCGGGCGGAAGCGGTCGATCACCGCCTCGATGGTGTGTTTCTGGCGCAGGGTCAGCGCCGGCACTTCATCGATTTCGTACAGTTCGCCGTCAACGCGCACACGCACAAAACCCTGCGCGCGCAACTGGTCGAAGACCTGTGCATGCTCGCCCTTGCGCTCGCGGATGACCGGTGCCAGCAGCATGTAGCGCTGCTCCGGATCCAGCGTCAGCACCTGGTCGACCATCTGGCTGACGGTCTGCGCTTCCAGCGGATAACCGTGGTCCGGGCAGCGCGGGCTGCCGACGCGGGCGTAGAGCAGGCGCAGGTAGTCGTAGATCTCGGTGATGGTGCCCACGGTCGAGCGCGGGTTGTGCGAGGTCGACTTCTGCTCGATGGAGATCGCCGGCGACAGGCCTTCGATGTGATCCAGATCGGGCTTTTCCATCACGCTCAGGAATTGCCGCGCATACGCCGACAGCGACTCGACATAGCGGCGCTGGCCTTCGGCATAGATGGTGTCGAACGCCAACGAGGACTTGCCCGAGCCGGACAGGCCGGTGATCACGATCAATTTGTCGCGAGGCAGGTCGAGGTCGATGTTCTTGAGGTTGTGCGTCCGCGCACCGCGGATGCGGATGAAATCCATCGCCATGGGAAATCCGATTTGGACCACTGCCGGCTGGGGGCCGGTAGCAGGGGGTGTGGGGGCGTCGCTGACGGCAGTCAATCAGCCTAGCGGCCTTGTCATTTGGGGGCAATTGCCAGTTTTGCCAGTGCTGTTTCCCGCCAATGTGGTGGATCCCGGGCGCGGGCCTGAACTGGCGTTCAGCCCCGGCGTATCAGGGCAGGGGGTGGGTTGACCCGAGCTGGGTGTGGCCGGTAAAATCCCGCTTCTGTCCGCCCTCGACGGCGGGCAAGGCGACCACAATAACTACAGAGGAAGTCTGGTCATGTATGCAGTTCTGGTAACAGGCGGTAAGCAGTACCGCGTCGTTCAGGGTGAAACCCTGCGCGTTGAAAAACTCGAAGTCGAAGCCGGCCAAGAGATCAAGTTTGACACCGTCCTGATGCTCGGCGATGCCGATGGCATCAAGCTGGGTGACGCGCTGAAGGGCGCTTCGGTGACCGCCAAGGTTGTGGCTCATGGCCGCGCCGACAAGGTCCGGATCATCAAGTTCCGTCGCCGTAAGCACCACATGAAGCGTCAGGGTCACCGTCAGTACTACACCGAAATCGAAATCACCGGCATCGCCGGCTAATTGCTAAGGAGCATCCGTCATGGCACATAAAAAGGGCGTAGGTTCCTCGCGCAACGGTCGCGATTCCAACCCGAAATACCTCGGCGTCAAGATCTTCGGTGGCCAGGCCATCGAAGCAGGCAACATCATCGTGCGTCAGCGCGGCACCCAGTTCCACCCGGGTGCAGGCGTCGGCCTGGGCCGTGACCACACGCTGTTCGCGCTGGTCAATGGCAAGGTTGAGTTCACGGTGAAGGGTGCCAACAAGCGCCGTACCGTCAGCGTTGTCACGGAAGCTTAATTCCGTACGCGCAAGCCGCCCATACTCCGGTGTGGGCAGCTGACGAGAGCCCCGCTTCGGCGGGGTTTTTCGTTGGAACCCCGACATTCCGGGGTGCAGGGCCGATAATGGGCAGTACCTGCTTTTGCTATTCCCCAATCCCCATTTCCTAATCCCGGCGTTAAATTCATGAAACTTGTAGACGAAGCGGAGATCGAAGTCATCGCTGGCAACGGCGGCAATGGCTGTATCGGCTTTCGCCGCGAGAAGTTCATTCCGCTCGGTGGTCCGGATGGTGGCGATGGCGGCAATGGCGGCAGCGTCTGGATCCGCGCCGACGCAAACCTGAACACCCTGGTCGACTTCCGCCATGACCGCATTTTCAAGGCGCAGCGCGGCGAGAACGGCATGGGCCGTCAGGCCTACGGCAAGGGCGGCGAAGATCTGATCATCACCGTGCCGGTTGGCACCGTGGTGATGAATGTCGACACCGATGAAGTCATCGGTGACATGACCACCCATGGCGATCGCCTGCTGGTGGCCAGGGGCGGCAAGGGCGGCCTCGGCAACATGCACTTCAAGAGCTCCACCAACCGCGCGCCGCGTCAGGCGCTGCCGGGTGAAGAGGGTGAAGAGCGTCTGCTCAAGCTGGAGCTGAAGCTGCTGGCTGACGTTGGCCTGCTGGGCTTCCCCAATGCTGGCAAGAGCACCTTGATCCGAGCCGTGTCGGCGGCGACGCCGAAGGTGGCTGATTACCCGTTCACCACCTTGTACCCGAACCTGGGCGTGGTGAAGGTCGAGAATTACCGCAGTTTCGTGATCGCCGACATTCCGGGCCTGATCGAAGGGGCGGCTGATGGTGCTGGCCTGGGTGCGCAGTTCCTGCGCCATCTGCAGCGCACGCGCCTGTTGTTGCACCTCGTCGACATCTCGCCGATGGAAGGTGGTGTCGAGGGTATTTCGCCGGTTGAGCAGGTGCGTGCGATCGAGCGCGAACTGGGCAAGCACGACCCGGAGCTGCTGAACAAGCCGCGCTGGCTGGTGCTGAACAAGGCTGACCTGATGTTCGAGGACGAAGCCAAGGTGGCGGCGGAGCAGATCATCAAGGAGCTGGGCTGGACCGGCCCGTGGTACCTGGTGTCGGCCTTGGGCCGCGAAGGCACCTGGCCGATCATGAAGGACATCATGGCCTCCTTCGATCAGCAGAAGATTCTGGAAGAAGAAGAGCGTGTGACGCGCGGCGAGTAAGGTGTTTCACGGCTGAGCAGTCGTTGCATGAAGAAAACCCGGCCAAGGCCGGGTTTTCTGCTTTCGAGGGTTTGGCTTTGGCTTTGGCTTTTGTTCTGGGCGTAGCCCCGGCTTTGGCTTTTAGCCTTGGCTTTGGCTTGAACCCCCTCCCCCGCTGGGGGTAGGGGGGTTGGGGGGCGGCCACGCTTTTGCTTGAAAAGCCAAAGCCCCCTCATCCGCC
>NZ_JBDJMY010000022.1:0-68115 GCF_039674165.1 Stenotrophomonas terrae | reverse complement strand
ATGCTCGGCTGGAGCATTACCGGTAAGGCCTCTGCCGAGCATGGCTCGGCACTACAGATGGGGCTGCCTCTGCCGAGCATGGCTCGGCACTACAGGTGGGGCTGCCTCTGCCGAGCATGGCGCGGCACTACAGGTGGGGCTGCCCCCGCCCAGCATGGCTCGGCACTACCGGTTCAATTGCCAATCGCAACAAACCCTAGGCTTTGAACATACACAGGTGCGCTTCTATCCCGCCGGGGCGCCGCCTAGGCTTCGCCCAACGTCGGAGCTGCGCCCGACGCCCGCATCAGCGGGTGCTCAAGCCAGCAAACGACAGGATCAAAGGGGCGCTAGTCCCCACCGCTTTCTGGCGTTGTCGGCTCCCAGTCCGGTTGCGTCACACATTCAAACCTGGGGGAGAGAACAACATGATCAAGCCACTTACGGCCGCCATCGGCGCCGCGCTGCTCGCCAGCGCGATGAGCCCGGCCTTTGCGCAGGACGCCGCCACCACGCTGGACCAGGTGATCGTCACCGGTACCCGCACCCCGGTTGCCATCGACAAGGTGCCCGGTGCGGTCACCCTGATCAGCCCGGAACAGGTGCAGCGCACCTTGAACCTGACCGAAGACGCCACCGCCGTGCTCGCACGCATGGTGCCGGGCTATTCCGAATCCTCGCAGGCGATGAGCAACTCCGGTGAGACCCTGCGTGGTCGCGTCGCGCTGCGCCTGTTCGACGGCGTGCCGCAGGGCTCGCCGCTGCGCGAAGGCAGCCGCAACGGTACCTTCACCGATATGGGCGTGATCGGCCGCATCGAAGTCATCAACGGCCCGTCCGCCGCTGAAGGCATCGGCGGCGCCGGTGGCGTGATCAACTACCTGTCCAAGAACCCGGACGTGGCTGGCCACGAAACCACCGTTACCACCCGTTACAGCAGCCAGTTCAAGGACGACAGCGCGCAGTCCAAGATCGGCGTCACCCACGCCTTCAAGGGCGACGCGGTCGACTACCTGATCAGCGGCGCGTACATCGACCGTGGCATCTCCTACGACGGCGACGGCCGCCGCGTTGGCCTGAACACCTCCGGTTCGCTGTCCGATTCGTACAGCAAGAACCTGTTCATGAAGGGTGGCTACAACTTCGGCGAAGGCCAGATGCAGCGCATCCAGGCCAGCTACAGCAACTTCCACATCGGCGGCAAGCACAACTACATCCCGGTGGAAGGTTGCCGGTTTGATGCGGTCGAATGCCCGAACCCGACCACCAACACCGCTGAAAAGGGCTCGATCAAGGATTCGCTGGCCGAGTTCAACGATTTCGAACAATTTGCAGTGAAGTACACCAATGCCGATTTCTTCGGCGGCGACCTGAGCGTTGATGCGTACTGGGCCGAGCAGGCCATGCGTTACGTGCCCGAAGACGGCGATGACCGCCAGCTGGTCAAGCCGATGCTGCCGACCACCGAGCGCATCTGGGACCAGTCGGAAATCAACAGCGAGAAGAAGGGCCTGCGCTTCGGCTACGCCTACAGCGACCTGTTCAAGGTCGAAGGCCTGCGCCTGCGTGCCGGCCTGGACCTGGTGGAAGACACCGCCGAGCAGCGCCTGGCGCTGACCAACCGCCTGTGGGTGCCGCCGATGAAGTACACCAGCATCGCGCCGTACGCGCAGCTGAGCTGGGACATCGGCCCGGTGACCCTGGACGCCGGCGTCCGCCGCGAAGACGGCCAGCTGGAAATCGACAGCTACACCACCGTTGCCTTCCGCGACCACACCCCGGTGCAGGGCGGCAAGATGGATTACAAGGCCAACATGCCCAACTTCGGTGCGATCTGGCGCATCACCGACCAGTGGTCGGTGTTCGCTTCGTACTCCGAAGGCTTCGGCATCGCCAACGTCGGCATCCCGTTGCGCAACATCCAGGCCAGCAGCCCGTGCAAGGCCGTGTCCTGCATCGCCGATCTGCAGCCGCTGATCACCGAGAACAAGGAAATCGGCTTCAACTGGCGCGGCGCACAGGGCCAAGTCGGTGCCTCCGTGTACCGCTCGACCTCGGACTTCGGCTCCACCCTGACCATCGACAAGGCCACCGACGACTTCATCCTGACCCGCGCACCGGTCGAGATCGAAGGCTTCGAGTTGAACAGCGCCTGGACCTTCAACGAGCAGTGGAAGGCCAGCTTCCTGTACTCGCGCATCCGCGGCCAGACCCAGTACTACCCGGGCTCGGGCCTGAAGAAGGAAATGGGCATCCTGGACATCTCGCCGGACAAGGTGAATGCCTCGGTGACCTGGACCCCGAACGACGACCTGAGCGCAACCCTGGGTGTGAGCAAGACCTTCAGCCGCGACCTGCGTGAGACCTTCGTCAATCCGGCCAACAACGCGGTCTACAAGAACGAAGAGAACACCTATGGCTATGCGCTGTGGGACCTGAGCGTGAACTACGACATCGGCCGTTATGGCCAGCTGGCACTGGGCGTTGAGAACCTGTTCGACAAGCAGTACGTGTTGACCTGGTCGCAGCTGCCGGGCTGGCAGAACTACTTCTCCGGCCGTGGCCGGATGGTGTCGCTGACCCACACCTTCAAGTTCTGATCCATGTGTGACAGACGGCGCCACAGGCAACTGTGGCGCCGTTTGGTTTGATAGCTGTAGGAGCGGCGTCAGCCGCGAAACCAGGGCAACGGCCGCTCCCGCAGGGCCAGCAATTGCAGACACTTCGTAGCCATTACGCTTGCCTGCTTCGCGGCTGACGCCGCTCCTACAACGCTTGCTGCCCAAGACCCTGAAAACGGAGGCTTGCCCATGTTCCGCAACAACACCCGTAGCCACATCGCGCGTGGCCTGTTGCTGGGTGCAGTTGCCTGGTTGGCCTGCATCAGCAGCGCGCTGGCAGCCAACAGTGACCGCTGGCAACGCCTGGACAATTTCCTCGCCCAATCCACCAGCACCACCGGCTACCCCGGTGCGGTCGCAGTGGTGGAAGTAAACGACCGTACTGAATTCCACGGCCAGTGGGGCCATGCCGACATCGCCCGCACCCGGCCGATGCGCGAAGACAGCATCTTCCGCATCTACTCGATGACCAAGCCGGTCACCTCGACCGCGATCCTGATGCTGCTGGAACAGGGCAAGCTGTCACTGGACGATCCGCTGTCGCGCTTCATCCCCGCCTTCGCCGATCGCCAGATCGTGACCGGTGGCGATGCCGCACATCCGCTGCTGGCGCCTGCGCCGCGCGCGATCACCATCCGTCATCTGCTCACCCATACCAGCGGCTTTGCTGCGGATTCGGACGGGCATGCCGTCGCCACCGCATTGTTGAACCGCGCCGACGTCGACAGCGCCACCTCGCTGGAAGATGTCGCCGCACGCCTGGCGACGCTGCCGCTGGCCGATGCGCCCGGCACCCATTTCCACTACGAAGGCAGCAACACCGAGTTGCTGGCGCGCGTGGTTGAAGTCGTCAGCGGGCAACCGTTCGCGCAGTTCCTGGCACAGCACATCTTCCAGCCACTGGGCATGAACGAGACCGGCTTTGAGGTGGCAGCTAATCAACGCGCACGCGTGGTCGATCTGCCCACCAGCGCCAACGATGGCGCGCTGCACATCGCCGATACGCCGAGCGCTCGCACGCCAGGCGTGCGCCTGAAAGACTATGACAGCGGCGCCGGCGGCCTGTACTCCACCGCTGCTGACTACCTGAAGTTCGCCCGCATGCTGCTGGGCAATGGTGAAAGCAACGGCGTGCGCCTGCTCTCGCGCAAGACCGTGGATTTGATGATGGCCGACCAGCTCAGCGGCTTCACGCCTGCCATCCAGGGCTTCAGCGACGGCGAAGGCTTCGGACTGGGCGGTTATGTGGTTACCAACCCCGCCGTGCGCGGTCGCCTGGGCAGCGTCGGCCAGTTCGGCTGGTCCGGTGCGGCATCCACTTATTTCACCGTGGATCGCAGCGAAAAACTGATCGCCATCGTGCTGCTGCAATACCTGCCCGATGGCAAAAAGCGCCTGCCCTCGCTGGCCACCCCGTTCTACAACCTCGTTTACCAGGCCATTCCATGACCTCCACCGTTCTTGTCGCCGGCTCGGCCAATCTCGATTTCGTTGTGCGTGCGGCGCATGTGCCGGCACCGGGCGAAACCGTGCTCGGCCGTGAATTCCGCACCTTCCCCGGCGGCAAGGGTGCAAACCAGGCCGTGGCCTGTGCGCGTGCTGGTGGCACCGCCACGCAGATGCTGCTGGCGCTGGGCGCTGACGATTTCGCCAAGCCGATCGAGGCCTCGTTGAACGATGCCGGCGTGACGCTGCACACCGTGCGCGATGCACAGCTGCCTACCGGCACCGCTTTCATCTGCCTGTCCGATGATGCCGAGAACGCGATCACCGTCGCGCCGGGCGCCAACATGGCCTTGCTGCCCGCGCACCTACCGTCGCTGGACGGCGTGCAGTGGCTGCTGCTGCAGCTGGAATCGCCACTGGCCGCCGTGCAGGCCTATGCCGCCGCCGCACGTGCGGCGGGTGTAAAGGTTGCCTTGAACGCCGCACCGGCGCAGGTGTTGCCGGCCGAGCTGCTGGCGCTGCTGGACATGCTGATCGTCAACGAAGGCGAGCTGGCCGTGGTGGCCGGCAATCCGCCGGATCTGGCCAGCGGCCTGGCCCGACTGGATGTGCCCTGCGTGATCGTCACCCTCGGTGCGCGCGGCTGCATGGCGAGCATCGATGGCAAGATTCTGGTGCAGCCGGCGTTCTCAATTTCACCGGTCGATACCACCGCTGCCGGCGACACCTTCTGCGGCACGCTGATCGCCCGCTTGGCGCAGAACGCGCCGCTGCAACAGGCGCTGCTTGCCGCCAGCGCCGCTTCGGCACTGACCTGTACGCGCCTGGGTGCACAATCCAGTATCCCCGACCACGCCGAGGTGGAAGCGCTGCTGGCCGATGCCAGCCGCTTGCCCGGCGCCAACGCCCATGCCGCGCTTGCGGCATGGTGCGCGCTGTAACTGTTACGCCCTCCCCGTTTTTGTTGGATGACTGCCATGACTTCGCCCTACCCCGCACCCGATTACGACAACGATTCCCCCGATCACGGGCGTGAGGCGATCCATACCGAGTACAAGTTCTCGCACGTCACCACCGGCCGGTACCTGCCCACCCCGGGTAAGGCGCCGGCGTGGCCGTTCGCCGATATCGGCAGCTGGATGATCGATGCCAATGCCAGCGCCGCCGATTGGTTGACCGAGCTGAAGGACTGGCGCCAGGAACACCTGGTGCGCATCGGCTATACCGACGTGAACTACCGCCGCCCGGAACTGCAGTGGGCGCAGCGCAACTTCGTGCACGCGCAGATGATGGTCGAGGACCGTTATTTCTTCGACGTGGATACCGCGCAGTACACCGTCGACAAGTACCTGGACGATCTGATCGAACGCTTCGGCGGGCTGGACTCGGTATTGATCTGGTACATCTACCCGAACATCGGTATCGACGACCGCAACCAGTTCGACCTGGCGCATACGCTGCCGGGCGGCCTGGAAGGTTTGACCGCTGCAGTGAAGGCCTTCCAGAAGCGCGGCGTGCGCGTGTTCCTGCCCGCCAAGCCGTGGGATCACGGCACCCGTGACCCGGGCGTGACGCATTGGGACGGCCTGGCCGAGATCATCAAGGCCACCGGCGCCGACGGCATCAACGGTGACACCTTCAACGGCGTGCCGCGCGCGTTCTTCGACGCCTGTGACGCCAATGGCAACCCGGTGGTGGTGCAGCCCGAATCCACCATCAGCTCCGAAGAGCAGCTGATCTGGAACGTGCAGAGCTGGGGCAAGAAGGCACCCGATGGCCCGGTGCCGCCGGTGTCCAAGTGGAAGTGGCTGGAGCCGCGCCACATGGTCAATTACGAGAACCGCTGGGGGCGCAACCGCAACCACGACCTGCAATACTGCTTCTTCAACGGCATCGGCTACAACGCCTGGGAAAACATCTGGGGCATCTGGAACCAGTTCACCGCACGCGATGGTGAAACGCTGCGCCGCATGGCAGCAATCTATCGCCAGTTCCCCGCATTGATTGTGTCGATGGAGTGGGAGCCGTACCAGGTCTGCTACCAGGGCGGCATCTTCGCCAGCAAGTTCCCGGTCGATGGGCTGAGCCTGCACACCTTGATCAACCGCAACGAGTACGCGGTCAATGGCGAGCAGATCGGTCTGCCGCATGTGGACGGCACCCGTTACTACGATGTCTGGCACGGCGTTGAGCTGTCGCCTGCGCTGCGTGATGGCCTGGCCATCATCGAGCTGCCGATGGAAGCGCGCGGCTTTGGCGCAGTGCTGAGCGTGCAGCCGGGCGCTGCGGTTGAAGGACTGGATGCTTTCCTGATCGAAGCCGCCAAGCGCGCTGTGCAGCCGCTCAACAGCTTCTCCGGCGCATGGAAGGCGATCCCGCAGCAGCTGCGTGAGATCCCCGCCACGGCAGCGCAGGCGGCCGCGCCGGCCGGTATGGTCACCATTCCGGCGGGCGAGTTCGTGTTCGCCGTCGGCGGCATCGAGATCGAAGGCTTCAACTGGGCGGGCCAGGACGTGCAGTTCCCGTGGGAAGACTGCCCGCGTCGCCATCACCGCAAGCTGATGCAGATGCAGGCGTTCCATATCGATCGTCATCCGGTCACCAACGCACAGTTCAAGGCCTTCGTCGACGCCACTGCGTATCACCCGGCCGATGACATCAACTTCCTCGCCCATTGGGTGGATGGCGCACCGCGTGCCGGCTGGGACAACAAACCGGTGATCTGGGTGTCGCTGGAAGACGCGCGCGCCTACGCCGCGTGGGCCGGCAAGCGTCTGCCACACGAATGGGAATGGCAGTACGCAGCGCAGGGCAACGATGGCCGAACCTATCCGTGGGGCAACGACTGGGATCAAAGCCGCGTGCCGCAGGTCAACCGTGGCCGCCGCCTGCTGGCACCGGCCGATGTCGATGCGCATCCGCAGGGCGCAAGCCCGTTCGGCGTCGAGGATCTGGTCGGCAATGTGTGGCAGTGGACCGATGAGTTCAGCGACGAGCACACCCGTGCGGCGATCCTGCGTGGTGGCTCCAGCTACCAGCCGCAGACCTCGCATTGGTATTTCCCGCAGGCCTATCGCCTGGACCAGCACGGCAAGTACCTGCTGATGGCACCGGCCAAGGACCGCAGCGGCATGCTCGGCTTCCGTTGCGTGGTGGACGCGGCATGAGTGCGGCCATCACCATCGGCCAGCAGCTGATAGCACCTGCCTCGGTAAAGCTCGAGGGCATGTTCGGGCAGATGCTCGCGGCCAACCGCAGCGGCCGCCTGAGCCACTTCATCGTCGATGAAGCCAGCCCGTCGATCAGCATCTTCGGCCAGGCACACAAGCAGCAGAACCAGGAAGGCGACTGGTACGGCGAGCACGCCGGCAAGTGGCTGTCGGCCACCGCACGCGCAGTCGCACAGGGCAGCCAGCCCGAGCTGGAGGCCAATCTGCGCCGCGTCGCCGACTGGTTGATCAGCCAGCAGGACGATGATGGCTATCTGGGCAACTACGCCGCCGACCGCCGTTTCACCGTGCCGCAGCCGCCCAAGCCCGAGAGCTGGAACGGTGAGCCGGCTCTGCGCACCTGGGACATCTGGACCCACAGCTATCTGATCCTCGGCTTCCTCGAAACCTGGCGTGCGCTGGGCGATGACAGCTACCTGCAGGCCGCACGGCGCATCGCCGACCTGTGCTGGCAGGCGCTGGAATCGGGCATCGACATCACCACGCTGGGCAACCACCACGGCATGTCGGCGACGGTGCTGCTGGACCCGGCCGCCGACTTGTATCTGGTCACCGGCGAGCCGCGTTATCTGGCACTGGCCGAGAAGATCCTGCAACAGGCCAACGCCAACCCGCGCCTGGCCCTGCTCGACAAGGGCATCGCCAACGAAGACGCGGCCTTCATCGCCACCGGCAAGGCCTACCAGCTGTCGTGGAATCTGGTCGGCCTGGCCAAGCTGTACAAGGCCACCGGCAAGGCCGATTACAAGCTGGCTATCGACAATCTGTGGAACAACATCCGCGAGCAGCACCTGACTTTGGGTGGTGGCCCGTGGGGCGGCGTTGCGCATCGTTCGCGCGAGGTGTTCAACGCACCGCGCACGTTCTTCCCGCAGGCCTATGTGGAAACCTGTTCGGTGCTGGCGTGGATGCAGCTCAACCGCGAGCTGCTGGCCATCACCGGCCACGCCCGCTACGCCGATGAGCTGGAACGCACCGCCTACAACGACCTGCTGGCAGCGATGGCGCCAAATGGCGAGGACTGGTGCTATTACACCTTCCCCAACGGCAAGCGCGTGCACACCACGTATTGGCGCTGCTGCAAGTCGTCCGGCGCGATGGCAGTGGAAGAGCTGCCACAGATCGCCTATGGCATTGCCGCCGATGGTGGCTTGCGGGTGAACCTGTACGGTGCCGGCGAAGCGACCCTCAACCACGCCGATGCGGGCAAGGTGGTGCTGCAGCAGCAGACCCGCTATCCGTTCAATGGCGAGATCAGCCTGCGCGTCACCCCCGAGCACAGCACCAGTTTCGGCATCGGTCTGCGCATCCCGGCCTGGGCCGAAGATGCCCGCATCCTGGTCAATGGCGTCAATGTGCCGGTGCAGGTGGGCGCCGATGGCTACGTGCAGCTGCAGCGGCAATGGCAGGCCGGTGACCTGGTCAACGTACAGCTGCCGATGCAGCCACAGCTGCACCGTGCGGCCAATATCAACGTGCAGGAATCACGCGCACCGGATGGTTCGCCGGTGGCGCAGGAAGTGCTGCGTTGGGAATACGTTGGTCTCAGCTACGGCCCGCTGGTCTATGCGACCGGCTTGATCGATGGCTTCAAGACCGATGAAACGGTGAAGCTGCCCGCAGGTGATCCGGCACGTTGGCTGCAGGTAGGCGAAGACGCCGGTGAAGGTGCGACGGTGACCATGCAGCTGGAATGCCGCGCGCCGCTGGTGTTCGAGCCGTATTACCGCTGTGGTGGCCGCGAGCATGATGTCTGGCGCCTGAGCTGGCTGTCATTGGCACCGCAGTAAGCCTGTTGCCGCTGTCTGTTGCTCTGCATGGCGCAGACAGCGGCAACGATGCAGGCGATGACAAGGCGATACCTGCTTTTTGTCCACGCTGAAAATACCCGCACGATATGTTTCTTCCCACGCACCGGGAGGAAACTGCAATCAAGGATTCGAGTGCAGCCCATGTCAGCAAGCAACAACCCATCTCCGTTCGACATCGCCCAGCGCGATGGTGCCCGTGGCCCGCTCAGCGGCGTGCGCGTGCTCGACCTGAGCGCCTATATCGCCGGTCCCTACGGCTGCACGCTGTTGGCCGACCAGGGCGCCGAAGTGATCAAGGTGGAGCCGCCGGTTGGTGACAACCTGCGCAAGTACCCGTCTACGCTGGAAGCGGAAAGCCGCGCCTTTCTCGGCGTGAACCGCTCCAAGCGCGGCGTGGTGCTGGACCTGAAGGAAGCCGATCAGCGCGCGGTGCTGATGCGCCTGGTACGCGAGGCCGACGTGCTGGTGCACAACTTCCGCCCCAGCGTGCCGGCCCGCCTGGGCATCGACTTCGACAGCCTGAACAAGATCAACCCGCGCCTGGTGTACTGCGCTGTGACCGGTTACGGCGAAGACGGTCCGCTCAAGGACAAGGCCGGCTACGACCAGGTGCTGCAGACCATGACCGGCATGTGCGCGATGCAGGGCAAGCCTGGCGGCGCGCCAGAGATTCTGTACGGCTCGGTTGTCGACTATTACGCCGCCGCCTTGGTTGCCGCCGGCGTGTCCTCGGCATTGTTTGAACGCGAACGCAGTGGCGAAGGCCAATACGTTGGAGTGTCGCTGCTGCGCAGTGCGCTGACCATGCAATCGGCGCGGATGATCTGGGCCGAAGGCGAGCCGGAAGGCGTGGGCCGCGACATGCGCTCGGGCGGTGTCACCGGCATCCACCCGACCGCGCAGGGCCATCTCTACATCTCGGCCAATACGCCGCGTTTCTGGCAGGCGCTGTGCGACAAGATCGGCCTGCCGGCGATGGGCAGCGAGCCGCGTTACGACACCGTGCGCAAGCGTGCCGAGCATTCCGACGAACTGCTGGCCAAGCTGCACGCCGCACTGGCCGCACGCACTGCGCTGGAGTGGGAAACCCTGTTTGGCGAGGAAGTGCCGTGCGCGGCCGCGCGCAAGGTCGAAGACATGTTCGATCACCCGCAGGTGCTGGCCGAGGACATGATCGCTACGCTGCCGCACCCGCTGCTGGGCAGTTATCGCGGCATCACCCGTCCCATCGTGTTTGGCCGTACGCCCGGCCCGCAGCCCTTCGCTGCGCCGACCTTCGACCAGGACACCGCCGCTGTCATCGCCGCCGCCGATGCTGGCGACACCACCGCCTGATCCGGAGCACATCATGAGCACTGCATCCAAGCTCGCGCAGCTGCGCGAACTGTCCGTCGTCGTCGCCGATACCGGTGATTACGACGCCATCAAGCGCCTGCGCCCGGTCGACTGCACCACCAACCCGACGCTGGTGAAGAAAGCCCTCGACCTGCCGGTCTACGCCGGCCTGATCGAGCGCGAGCTGCAGTGGGGCCGGGCCCAGTCCGGTGACAAGCAGGCCATTGCCAACGCCGTTGTCGATCGCCTGACTGTTGGCGTCGGCACGATGTTGGCCGAGCTGGTGCCGGGCCGTGTTTCCACCGAAGTGGATGCCGACCAGGCGCACAACACCGAGGCGACGATTGCCAAGGCGCGCGAGTTCATCGCCATGTACGAAGCGGCCGGCGTGCCGCGCAGCAAGGTGCTGATCAAGATCGCCGCCACCTGGGCCGGCGTGGAAGCCGCTCGCGTGCTGCAGGCCGAAGGCATCGACTGCAACCTGACACTGATCTTCAACCCGACCCAGGCCTTGGCCTGCTCGGAAGCCGGCTCCTTCCTGATCTCGCCGTTTGTCGGCCGGATTCTGGATTGGTACGTGGCAAACGGCCAAACCCCGGCCAACATCGACGAAGACCCGGGCGTGGTGTTCGTGCGCGGTGTGTTTGCCGAGTTCAAGCGCCGTGGTTCCAGCACCGTTGTCATGGGTGCGTCGTTCCGTTCGACTGCGCAGATTGAAGCGCTGGCGGGTTGCGATCGTCTGACGATTTCGCCGGACCTGCTGGAGAAGCTGGACGCCGATTTTGGTGAGTTACCGCGCAAGCTGGTTGCTGGTGCTGCTGAGGCTTTGAATGTCGCTGCGATCGACGAAGCGAAGTTCGATGCGGATATGGCGGCTGATCCGATGGCCACTGAAAAGCTGGCAACCGGCATTGAGGCATTTGCCAAGGATCTGCAGACCTTGCGTCAGCGGATTGCGGATGAGTTGGGCGGCTGAGCGCAAAAGCAATGCCTGACCTATCCCTTCTCCCTACGGGAGAAGGTGCCCCGAAGGGGCGGATGAGGGTAAGCGCGAAGCCCGGCGACATCAGGCCGCAAGAGGCTTCGCCTCTTACCCTCTCCCCAACCCCTCTCCCGAAGGGAGAGGGGCTATAAAAAGCTTTTCGACACCCGGCTCCCTCTCCCTCGTGCCGGTGTCACCGCAGCCGGCCCCCTGTGCCGGGCTGCGGATTTTCTACCTCAGCGCGAAATCATCTCAATGAAACGCGCCACCTTGGAATACGGCGGACGCAGCAGGTCACTGCCCGCGCGCCGCGTCTGCCATAGCACCGGCAAACGCTTGCTCATCGCATCGAACCCGGCCTTGCCGTGGTACGCGCCCATGCCGCTGGCACCAATGCCACCAAACGGCAGGCCGTTGATCGCGAAGTGCAGCAAGGTGTCGTTGACGGTCACCCCACCGGCAAGCGTCTGCCCGACGATCTTCTCCACCGTCGCCTTGTCATGGCTGAAGGGATACAAGGCCAGCGGACGGTCACGGCCGTTGATGGTGGCGATGGCCTCATCCAACGAGCGGTAGCTGCGGATCGGCAGGATCGGGCCGAAGATCTCGTCCTGCATCACCGTGGCATCATCGCCCGGCTGCAGGATCAAGGTCGGCGGGAACAAACGCTCGCGCCGTGAGCGCTCCGCGTCGATATCGGCCAAGGGCAGCACCTGCAGGCCGCGCGCAAGCGCATCGTCCACATAGCCCTGCAGACGCTGGTACTGGCCTTCATTGATGATGCGGCTGTAATCACCCGCATCGCTGAAGTCGCCATAACGCTGCTGCACCTGCGCACGCAGCGCGGCAACCAACGCATCCACCCGGCCTTCATCGATCAGCACATAGTCCGGCGCGATGCAGGTCTGGCCGGCGTTGAACCATTTGCCTGTGGCCAGCCGTGCGGCCGCGCCATCCAGCGGATAGTCGGCGGCGATCAAGGCCGGCGACTTGCCACCCAGTTCCAGCGTCAACGGAGTCAGGTGCTGCGCGGCAGCAGCCATCACCTTGCGGCCGATCGCAGTGGAACCGGTAAACACCAGATGGTCGAACGGCAAACCCGAGAACGCAGAGGCCACGCCGGCGTCGCCCTGCACCACCGCCACCCGATCAGCGGGAAACACTTCCGCCAACAGCGATTGCAGGAAGGCCGAACTGTTCGGCGTGTGCTCGGAAGGTTTGAGCATCACATGGTTGCCTGCCGCAATCGCTGTCGCCAATGGCACCAGCGCCAGATTGACCGGGTAGTTCCACGGCGAGATCACCCCGACCACGCCCACCGGCAGCGGCCGCACCTGCGCCCGTGCAGGCCAGAAGCGCCAGCCCACGCCGATCCGCTCCGGCCGCATCCAGCCGCGCAGGTGCGAGAGCAGATGATCGATTTCACCGGTGACGGTCATACCGTCGGCGATCACCGATTCGTGCTTTGAACGGTGGCCGAAGTCGGCGGCGATGGCCTCGGTCATCGCCGGGATGCGCGCCTTGAACGCCGCACGCAGGCGGCGCAGGTCATCGCGGCGCTGCTCGTAGTCCGGCTTGTGCTGCTGCCAGGCCCCGCGCAGCTGCGCAAGACGCTGCTGCAGATTGCTTGAATTATCGGTCTGTGGATCCATGGTGCCTCCCCCAAGATCAGCGGCCACTGTAAACCTGTGTGTGTTGAGGAGTGAAGGATTGTTTGCGAGGCGGGCGTGATGTGCTGCGCAAAGTCGGGAGCAAAGGCATTGGAGCTACCCCTCCCCAACCCTCCCCTGCGCGTTGCGCAAGGGAGGGAGCGAAGCGCGTGACCTGTCAGCCCCCCTTGCACGCCGTTTCTGCCCCCTCCTTTGCGCAACGCGCAGGGGAGGGCTGGGGAGGGGTGCTCTTCGCAGGCAGCTGATCCGTCGAGCAATACCAACCCCAGCGCTCAGCGCGCAGAAGCCGCGGGCCGGCTTGCCGCCCCCGCACGATGAGTGCTAGAAGAGTTCGTGCAGCTTGTGCCGGCGTGACGCGGCAGAGCTGCATGGCGACCGCAGCAGACAGGGCAGCTGCGATCCATCTCGAGGGCATGCCGCACCATGGTGGGACGTGAACATGACATCGCAGGGAACCCCGATGCCTGCCCCGTGCAGGCCAAGCGGGACCTGCTGCGGGCATTGGATCTGCAGGCGCTGTGGCGGGCCTGCGTGGACCTGCTCAACCAGTACCTGCCCTGCCACTCCTGCACCTTGATGTACGACATCACCGGCGCCTACCAGCCGCAACGCAGCCTGCACTACCTCGGCAGCAGTGCCGACGGTGGCGCGCGGCCACTGCGCAGTCTCGATGTTGCAGCACCCTATCTGCAGCGCAATCCGCGCATCGACTGGTACACGCTGTCGCAGGTGGCCTCGGACGATGCGCAGGCACGGCAACGGCTGCGCGCTCAGAACCCGGCACCGGGCTGGAATGAGTTCATCCACATGGCGTTCTGGCGCGATGAAGGCCTGGAAGCGGTGCTGAGCATCCGCATGCACGCAGGCCAGGAACAGATCACCGGCGCCCACCAGCAGTTCCTCGACGAACTGCACCCGCTGATGGCTGCAGGCCTGCAGCGGGTGCGCTCGCTGCAGCACGAAAGACGCACCATCTACCAGGCGCTGCTTGACCGCCAAAGCCAGGCCGACATCATCCTTGACCATGAGCTGCACCTGATCAGCCTGTCACCTGCGGCGCAGCTGCTGTGTGCGCACTGGCTGGGTGATGGCGGCAGGCATGTGGGCTTCCCCGCTACGGTCCTCGCAGCCCTGCGCGCCTGGCTGCCTCAACCCGGCCAGCCTATCGATGCCGATGTATTGATGGGCGACCTGCAGCTACCCGGCACGCAACTGCAGATCAGCCTGCAAGGCAGGCTGCAGGCTGACGGCTTGTACCCGATGTTCCTGCTGCGCTTGACCCCGCCCCAACCTGCCGCCGCCGACGTTCCGACCGGGGCGCGGCCGATGTGGTGCAAGCTCTCGCCTACCGAAACCCGCGTCGCCGAGCTGGTGCTGGACGGCATGCGCAACGATGAAATCGCCAACCACCTGCGCCGCTCACGCAAGACCATCGAGAGCCAGATCAGCGCGATCTACCGCAAGCTCGATGTGGGTCACCGCGCGCAGCTGGTGCGCCTGCTCAGCGTTGCTGGCTGAGCAGGCGACACCATTCAGGGCACGAACACAAAGTAGTCGTGTGCGGCGCGGGCCAGCTGGGCGATGGCCGCATCGCGTTCCTCGTTGCTGGCGCGTGATTGCACGAATACCGTGACGATGGCATGGCCATGTCCGCCCGGCAGCGTGATCACGCCGACATCATTGATCACGTCACCGACCGTGCCGGTCTTGTGTGCGACCGGCGTTTCCTTCGGCAACATGCCGCGCAGACGGGCGGCACCTGTGCGGGTATCGAGCATGATGTCCTGCAGCAGTTTGGTGGAAGCCGGTTGCAGCACTTCCCCGCGCCAGACCTTCTGCAGCAGCGTCGCCATCGCGCGGGCGCTGCTGGTATCGCGCGGGTCTTCATTCCAGGCATTGGTGTGGCCACGACGCAGCTCCTCGCTGCGCTCACTGCGCGACAACTCGGCGTAGGCTGCCGGACCCATGGGTTTGGCCTGCGAGGCGTCATTGCCGCGATAGTTGGCCAGCAATTCCCAGATATAGCGGTCCACGCGCATGCCGCTGATGCCAAGCGCCTGCATGCGTGCGTTTACTGCCGTGGTGCCGCCACCAAGACGGATCAGAATATCGGTGGCGTTGTTGTCGCTCACCGTGATCATCATGTGCAGCAGATCGCGCACGGTGATGGCCGAACCCGCACTCAGGTGCAGATCCATCGGCCCGCCCATTTCCGGGTAGACATCATCGGCGTCCAGCGTCACCTGCTGCTGCAGGCTCAGCTTGCCCTCGTCGACCAGCGTGAGGATATGCACGGCCACCGGCACCTTCATCGTGCTGGCCATCGGGAACGGCCGATCCGCATCGAGGTAGACGCTGCGTCCGCTTTCCAGATGCACGATGGCTGCACCGAGCTGACCGGGCAACAGAGCCGCCAGCCGTTGTGCCTCGGTCTGAAGTCCCGCGCTGGCAGTCGGCTTGGTCGCGGCCATCGCCGGCAGCAGCATGCAGGCCAGCAACGGCGCGGCAAACAGCGCGCGCAGGCGCGGCCGCGATGGGGGACGACGAAGCGGGTGTTGGTACATGTGGAATCCTCTGCAAATGGAACACCGCCGCCCATGCGCGGGCGGCAGCCATCATCCCTAGAAACGCATGCGCGCGCCAAGCGTGAAGTAGCGGCCCACCACATCGTAGTAAGGCGAGCCGACCGCGCCCAATGGGGACTTCTTGTCGAACAGGTTGCTGATGTCGGCGTACACCTCGACCTCGTTGTCGCCGGCCAGCGCGAAGCGCGCCTTGCCACCCAGATCCCAGTACACATAGGACGGGATGTTGCCGTTGGTCAGCACCAGCTGGTTGTTGTACACGCCAGGCGATGTGTAGCGCGCCCGCGTCTGTGCACCGAAGCGGTCACCGCGCCAGCCGAAGGTTGCGTTTGCGCGCCAGCGCGGCACGCCGGAGCCACCGGTCAGGCCTTGCGAGGTCACGTACTCGAAGCTGTTCTTGCCGTCGTACGTGCTCAGATTATCGGTCCAGGTGGCCAGCACACGGGTGTGGAAGTTGCCCGACATGGCAGGGAACAAATTGGCCGCCGGCAGGTTGTAGAGCAGATCCAGATCAACGCCGTTGGTGCGGTATTCGGCCAGGTTGACGTAGTTGGAATTGATCCGCTCGATCTCGCCGCTGCCATCGCGCTGGATGCGCCCGCACATGGCCTGGTTGCCGGCAATGCAGCGCAGCACGGTTTCCTGCGCCGATACCTGGGTGATCACGTCCTTGATCTCGATGTCGAAGTAATCCACCGACATGATCAGCCCCGGCACGCTGGCCGGTGCCCAGGTGAAGCCGGCGGTCAGCGTGTCGGCCTTCTCCGGGTCCAGCAGCGGGTTGCCGCCGCCAATCACCAACGCGCTGATTGAGGTGCCGGTCAGTGGATCACTGATGGTCGACCAGCCGGTGGTGCTGGTGGTGTACATCTCCGACAGGTTGGCCGAGCGGATATCGCGCGAACGGGTGAAGCGGCCACGGAAGCCGTCGAAGAACTCATTGGTCATGCCGTACTTCCATGACCAGATCGCACCGGAGCTGTTGTAGTCGCTGAAGCGTGCGGCGGCGTTGACCTGCAGGTCACGCAGTACCGGCAGATCACGCAGCAGCGGCGCGGCCACTTCGGCGAAGGCTTCGCGGACCTGGAAGCTGCCGGCCATCGGCGAGGAACTCCAGGTGCTGAAGGACTTGCTCAGATCCTGTGCGCCCACTTTCTGCTCGATCTGTTCCTTGCGCGCCTCAAGGCCCACGGCCACCGAGACTTCACCTGCCGGCAGCGAGAACGGTTCGCCACGCAGGTCCAGGCCGGCCGCATCGAGCCTGGTATTGGTCATGCGCTTGGGCGTGCCGGTGACGTAGGCCGCCGCTTCGGCCGAGGGTGCGCCATGGCCGATCAGGTTGATCGGCACGCAACCGGAGTTGGGATTGCTCAGGGTCACCCGGCACACCGGCTTGCCGCTGACCGGATCGATCACCGCATCCACTGCATCGCGGTAGTTGCTGGTCAACAGAAAGCCCGGCGCGGCCAGATCGGACTGGTTGTCGCCGTGGCTGTAATAGCCGCTCCAACGCCAGTTGTCGCCGACCACGCCGTCCAGCGCGAGGGTGAACTGGGTGGTGCGGCGGTCATAGTCGATATCGGGGAACGCGAAATCACTGTTGAAGCGACCCAGGCCGAAGCTCGTTTCGCCTGCAGCCACCAGCGCATCGCGCACCGCAGTGGGCAGGAAGGCGTTGTCGACGCCGATCTTCAGCCCGGTGCCACGGTTGTGGTCGCCGAACCACGGGAAACGGTTCCAGCTGCGCGAGTGGCGCACGTCCATGGTCAGGCTGGTGTTGTCGGTGAGGTTCCACGACAACCGGCCAAGCACGTTGTAACGGCGCTGCGGCGTCATCAGTGAGCTGATGTCATCGTTGCTTGGGCTCTCGCCGCCCTGGATCAGTGACGCACCGGTATAGCCCGGGAACCTGCGCAGGCTTCCATCCGGATTGAAGGCCTGCCCGGCCAGCACGCCGGTGGTGATCAAACCGCCGATGGCGGCATTGCCGTAACCGACATTGTCTTTCATCGTGAACGTGCCGTCGCCGTTGGACAGCTGCGCGGTGCGGCCAAGCCACGGCCGCGAGGTCTTGGGAATGATGCCGTCGTTGTTCAGCGCCTCACCGCCAATCACGATGTGGCCACGGCCTTGTGCGATCTCGAAGCCGGTGGCGGCCGAGACGTATTGCTTCTGGTTGTCCGAGCGCGAGGACACGCCACCCTGCACGTCGATCTTGGTGCCGACCAGCTGGCTGTCCAGCTGCACGTTGACCACGCCGGCAACCGCGCCTGAACCCCAGGCGGCGGAGGCTCCGCCGGTAACCACATCCACGCCGCTGATCAGGATCGAAGGAATGCTGGCCAGATCGTTGTCACTGGAAAAACGCCGGCCATCCAGCAGCACCAAGGTACGGCTGGTGCCCAGCCCGCGCAGGTCGACCGGCGCACGCGCCGCATCCACGCCGGTGGTGTGGGTCTGCGGCGACACCGTGCCACGGAACTGCGGCAGGTCATTGAGCGCGGCGGCGATATTGGTATGGGTGGAAAGCTGCAGGTCCTCCGGCGTCACCTTCACCGTCGGCGTCGGCGCGTTGAAGCCAGGCCGGTCGATGCGCGAGCCGGACGCGGTGACATTGACGCTGCTGATATCCACCACCTTGTCGGTGGAGTCATCCGCCTTGGGAGCGGCCGATTGAGCGAAGGCGTTGGGCAGGCTGCCGGCGATGATCAGGGCGATGCCCGTGGACAAGGTGGTTCTGGCGATACGGCACGGCATACGGTTCCTCGCAGAAGGCTGGAAGTGGAACTGCTGACCTGACAATGCGGAACTCCCCTCTCCCGCATCTTAGGAAGCAGCCCTCCCACCCCGCATCAGGGAAAACCCCCATACCAACCGCGCAAACGACAACGGCCGGCGCAAGGCCGGCCGTTGTTTCAAACGTTACCAATAGTTAGTGCGACGAAGCCTTGCTCGCACCAATGCCGGTCTCGGCACGCACCTGCTGTGCCGGGTAGGCAGCACGTTCGGCCTGTGCGTTCTTGCTCTTGTCGGTGATCGAGAAGAACCAGATGCTGACGAAGGCAATCGTCATCGAGAACAGTGCCGGGCTGGTGTACGGGAACGGCGCACTGCCGGCCGCATTGCCCAGCGTGTCCACCCATACCGACGGCGACAGCAGGGTCAGGATCAGCGACGAAGCCAAGCCCAGCGAGCCACCAATCACCGCACCACGGGTGGTGCAGTCCTTCCACAGCAGCGACAGGATCAGCACCGGGAAGTTGGCCGAGGCGGCGATGGCGAAGGCCAGCGACACCATGAAGGCCACGTTCTGCTTCTCGAACACGATACCCAACAGCACCGCGATCACGCCCAATGCCAAGGTGGTGATGCGCGAGACACGCAGCTCCGAGCCCGGCTCCGGGTTGCCCTTCTTGAACACCGTGGCATACAGGTCATGCGACACCGCCGATGCACCGGACAGCGTCAGGCCAGCGACCACGGCCAGGATGGTGGCGAACGCCACGGCCGAGATGAAGCCCATGAACAGGTTGCCGCCGACGGCCTTGCCGACCAGCACAGCTGCCATGTTCGGGCCGCCCTGGATGGTGCCGGTGACCGGGTCCGCATATTCCGGATTGGTCAGCACCAGTGCGATCGCACCGAAACCGATGATGAAGATCAGGATGTAGAAGTAGCCGATCCAGGTGGTTGCCCACAGCACCGACTTGCGTGCCTGCTTTGCATCGGGAACGGTGAAGAAGCGCATCAGGATATGCGGCAGGCCGGCGGTACCGAACATCAGTGCCATGCCGAACGAGATCGCCGAGATCGGATCCTTGACGAAGCCGCCAGGCCCCATTATCGCCAAGCCGGTACTGGCCGCTTCCTCCGCACTCTTGCCGCCGTTGGCTGCGATCTGGGTCTTGACCCGCACCGCTTCGCTGAACAGCGCCTCGAAGCTGAAGTTGAAGTGCCACATCACCATCACGGCCATGAAGGTCACGCCGGACAGCAACAGGCAGGCCTTGATGATCTGCACCCAGGTGGTTGCAGTCATGCCACCGAACAGCACGTAGACCATCATCAACACACCGACCAGCGCCACTGCGATCCAGTAGTCCAGGCCGAACAGCAGCTTGATCAACGCACCGGCGCCAACCATCTGTGCGATCAGGTAGAACAGCACCACCACCAGCGTGCCGGAGGCGGCAAACATGCGGATTGGCTTGGGCTGGAAGCGGTAGCCGGCGACGTCGGCAAAGGTGAAGCGGCCGAGGTTGCGCAGGCGCTCTGCCATCAGGAAGGTCAGGATCGGCCAACCCACCAGGAAGCCCAACGCGTAGATCAGGCCGTCGTAACCATTGGTCATCACCGCAGCGGTGATGCCGAGGAACGAGGCCGCCGACATGTAGTCACCGGCGATGGCCAGGCCGTTCTGGAAACCGGTGATGCCGCCACCGGCGGTGTAGAAGTCGGACGCGGACTTGGTGCGACCGGCGGCCCACTTGGTGATGCCAAGGGTGAACAGCACGAAGGTCGCGAACATGATGATCGCGGTCCAGTTGGTGGGCTGGCGCACGGTCTGGCCGATGTCGCCACCGGCGGCCATTGCCGCACCGCTGGCGATCAGCAGGCCGAGCAGCGCGCCGGTTCGCAGGAAGGAGTGGTTCATTGCGCTTCCTCCACGATCTCATCGGTCAACTTGTCGAATTCCTTGTTGGCACGGCGCACATAGAAGCCGGTGATCAGGATGGTGAACACCATCAACCCCAACGCGATCGGGATGCCGACAGTGGTGATCTTGCCGGCACCGATCGGCGTGGCCAGGAAGGCCTTGTCGAAAGCGATCAGGCCGATATAGCCGTAATACCCCAGCAACATGAGGATGGTCAGGAACCAACCCAGCTTGTTGCGCGTGCTGCGCAACCGTTGGTACTTCGGGTTGGAGGCGATCCGCTCTACACGGGGATCGACGGAAGCATTCATCGGAATTCTCCAGGCATTGGGAATACGAACGCCACGGCATGCGGAACTTGCCTTGACGGTCACATGAGTGCTCCCCGTGGGGGTAGGGAGATGGGGCGTACTGCGTTTTCAGGCGCGTTGCCGGCGGTACGCTACCGCCGGCAACGAATGGGTCAGAAGCTGTACTTGGTGGTGAACTGCACGCGGCTGATATCGCCCTTCTTGCCGTTCTCGATCTCACGCACGCCGTACATCACCTCGGCGCCGACATCGACCTTGGGCATCGGGGTGTAGAAGATGTTGCCGCGGATAGACTGCACGCTCTTGGTCACCAGGTCACCGGTGATGGAGGCATCGTTGTCGTAGTCGCTGCGGGCGTAGATCAGGTTGGTGCGCAGCTTCGAGGTGAAGGCATGGCGCCAACCCACGTAGCCGGCAATCACACCGGTCGGATCAATCTCATCGCGCAGGGCGTCATAGCCGCCGTCGGCAGTGATGCCCAGGCCGATGTAGCGGGAAATACCTTCGCCACCGGTCAGCTGGTAATGCAGGGTGTCGGTATCGCCCATCAGCCACTTGCCGCCGACTGTGACACCGCCGCCCACCTTGCTGGCATCGGCGCCGGTAGCCTGGTTGTCGAGCTTGAGCTGGCGCACCAGGCCGGCCACGCCGAAGGTACCCCAGTCACCCTTCCAGCCGTAACGCACGGTCAGGTCGGGCATCGAGCCACGATCGGAGTTGGCCACACCCGGTACATTCCACTTGCCGGTAACCGGGTTGTAGGCGCCGGTCAGCGTGGTGGTTTCCGGGTTTTCCAGGGCAACGCTCAGGCCGCCGGTGGTGTAACGGATCTGCGCCTGGCGCACGAACACCACGCCATCGGTGGGGCCGACGAAGTCAGCGGCTTCCGGGATGGAGGCCGCGTCCATGAAGTTGGACCAGGTCTGGCCGGCCAACCACTTGTTCCAGTACATGTAGGCATGGCGCACGGTGACGCCGTAGGTGTTGGTGGCGGTCTGGTTGCCCAGCGAGTTGCCGAAGAAATCCATCTCCAGGAACGCGCCAGCCTTGTCGCCGTTCTCGGCCACGTTGTCCACGCCCAGGTTGAAGCGCGAGAACTTGGCGTGTGCGTTGTAATCCACCGACGACGCCTTGCCCGAGCCACCGGCACCGTGCACAGGGGTCTGCCCCGGCAGGTACAGCGCGCGGCCGGTGGCATCGTCGGCCAGCTGGCCGTCACCGGTACGGGTAGCCAGGAAATCGGCCTTGATGAAGCCGCCCACCTTGAAGGTAGTGCCCGGCGCTGCGCCCGGGGTGATGGTGGTGATCTGGATCGGCTGCTTGCCGGTCGGTACCGCCGGCGCTGCGGCGCGCTCGGCCTGGGCGCTGCGCACCTGCACCACTTCACTCTGGGTCTGGGCAATGACGCCCTGCTGTTGCTGCTGGGTGGACAGCAACAGCTGCACCTGCCGCTCAAGATCGGCCACGCGCGCTTCCAGCGCCTTTTCCTTGGCGGTTTCAGCGAACGCCATGCCGGGCGCTACCAGCGCGACAAACAGCGCAGCGGCGAGTGGCCGGCGGGCCGTTTTCAAGATGTTTCGATTCATTGGGACTGCCTCTCTCCAGGCTGGCGAACGGGCCGCACCGGTTGCACGGTCACAGCCAGCGTGCGCGGGGATGGCAGCGGGCGGCTATTCGCCATTAGTCGTAAGCAGGCGTCTGTTCGACCATCGTCTAACAGAAGAAGCAGCGCGAGGTGGGGTGGATGCGGCACACTTGGGTTGTCCCGGCCCTGTCCACGACAGGGCTCATTCATTGGTTACAAGTGCAAAGGTGAGGGTTGCCATGACTGATGTATATCCCGTTGATTCCGCGTTCGCCGAGAAGGCACGGATCGACAAGAACACGTACCAGCAGCTGTACCGCGAATCGGTCGAAAACCCCGATGCGTTCTGGGCCAAGGCGGCCGAGCGGCTGGACTGGTTCAAGAAGCCGACCAAGATCAAGAACGTCAGCTACAAGCTCGACGATTTCCGCATCAAATGGTTCGAGGACGGCGAGCTCAATGTCAGCGTCAACTGCCTGGACCGGCAGCTGGCCACGCGCGGTGACAAGACCGCCATCCTGTTCGAGCCCGATGGCCCGGACAGCCCGGCGCAGAAGGTCACCTATAGCGAGCTGTATGAGCGCGTCTGCCGCCTGGGCAACGCCCTGCGCAGCCTCGGCATCAAGAAGGGCGACCGCGTCACCATCTACCTGCCGATGATCGTCGATGCGGCGGTGGCGATGCTGGCCTGCGCCCGCGTCGGCGCCATCCATTCGGTGGTGTTTGGTGGCTTTGCCGCCAATTCCATCGCCGACCGCGTGGGCGACTGCGCCAGCAAACTGATCATCACCGCCGACGAAGGCCTGCGCGGTGGCAAGAAGGTGCCGCTGAAGGCCAACGTCGATGCCGCGCTGAAGCTGCCCGGCACCAACACCGTGGAAACCGTGCTGGTCGTGCGCCACACCGGCGGCGCGGTGGACATGCAGGCACCGCGCGACCGCTGGTTCCACGATGTGGTGGACACCCAGCCGGCCGAGTGCGAACCGGAGCGCATGAACGCCGAGGATCCGCTGTTCATCCTCTATACCTCCGGCTCCACCGGCAAACCCAAGGGCGTGCTGCACACCAGCGGCGGTTACCTGCTGTATGCGGCCTACACCCATGAAGCGGTGTTCGACCTGCGCGAGGACGACATCTACTGGTGCACCGCCGACGTCGGCTGGGTCACCGGCCACAGCTACATCGTCTATGGGCCGCTGGCCAACGGCGCCACCTCGGTGATGTTCGAAGGCGTGCCGAATTACCCGAACACCTCGCGTTTCTGGGAGGTGATCGACAAGCACCAGGTCACCATCTTCTACACCGCGCCCACCGCCATCCGTGCGCTGATGCGCGATGGCGAAGCGCCGGTCAAGCGCACCTTGCGCAAGAGCCTGCGCCTGCTCGGCAGCGTTGGTGAGCCGATCAATCCGGAAGCCTGGCGCTGGTATTACGACGTGGTCGGCGATGCACGCTGCCCGATCGTGGATACCTGGTGGCAGACCGAAACCGGCGGCATCCTGATCTCGCCGCTGCCCGGTGCAACCGACCTGAAGCCGGGCTCGGCAACGCTGCCGTTTTTCGGCGTGCAGCCGGCGCTGGTCAGTGCCGACGGTGAGCCGCTGGAAGGAGCCACCGAAGGCAACCTGATCATCCGTGATTCGTGGCCGGGCCAGATGCGCACCGTCTACGGCGACCACCAGCGTTTCATCGACACCTATTTCCGCACCTACCCGGGCAGCTACTTCACCGGTGACGGCTGCCGTCGCGATGAAGACGGCTATTACTGGATCACCGGTCGCGTCGATGACGTGATGAACGTCTCCGGCCACCGCATCGGTACGGCCGAAGTGGAAAGCGCACTGGTCTCGCATCCCAAGGTTGCAGAAGCGGCCGTGGTCGGCTTCCCGCACGAGATCAAGGGCCAGGGCATCTATGCCTACGTCACCCTGATTGCCGGCGAAGCGCAGACCGACGAACTGCTGAAGGAACTGGTGGCATGGGTGCGCAAGGAGATCGGCCCGATCGCCGCGCCGGACCACCTGCAGTGGGCGCCAGGCCTGCCCAAGACCCGTTCGGGCAAGATCATGCGCCGCATCCTGCGCAAGATCGCCGAGAACGCGCCGGATCAGCTGGGCGACACCTCGACGCTGGCCGATCCATCGGTGGTCGCATCGCTGGTGGAAGAGCGCAAGGTCCGCTGAAGAAGCAACGAGGAGTGAGTAAAGAGGAGTGAGGAGCGAGTAACGGCAACAGCAAGTGCAGCCGGCGCCTTCACTCCTCCTTCGCTACCGATGCTCGGCTGTCCTGTTCGCTGCAACAGCGGTAGCATCGGGCGGCAAGCTCCAAGGTCTCACTCCTCACTTTTCACTCCTCATCACTCACTATTCGCCCCATGCCTACCCTGCTCATTGCCGATGACCACCCGCTGTTCCGCGAAGCCCTCAAGGGCGCGGTGCAACGCGTCATACCGGGCGTGCAGTTGATGGAGGCCGACAGCGTCGAAGCGCTGTACGCACTGGCCGAACAGCACCCCGATGCCGACCTGGTGTTGATGGACCTCAACATGCCCGGCGCGCAGGGTTTCAACGCATTGGTGCATCTGCGTGCGTTGCATCCGCAATTGCCGATCGTGGTGGTGTCCGCGCGCGAGGAAGCCACGGTGATGCGACGCGCACTGGACCATGGCGCCTTTGGCTTCATTCCAAAATCCGCCGATTCGGACACCATCGGCCATGCGCTGGGCACCATCCTCGATGGCGAGCGCTGGGCGCCGGCGGAGGCGCACAACGTGCCGCCCACGCCGAATGAAGAACGCGAAGTGGGCCAACGCCTGCGCGAGCTGACCCCGCAGCAGTTCCGCGTGCTGCAGATGCTGGGCGTGGGCCGCCTGAACAAGCAGATCGCCTATGACCTGGGTGTGTCCGAAGCAACCATCAAGGCCCATGTCACCGCCATCCTGCGCAAGCTCGGCGTGACCAACCGCACCCAGGCAGTGCTGATGGCCGGCAAACTGGCCATCGACGACGACGCCATCGTGCTGCCACCGGAAGAAGACTGAGCCCTCACACAGGTAATCAGCCTTTGTAGGAGCGGCGTAAGCCGCGAAGCCACTGCACTCGCAGATCGCGGTCAGTCCAGTTAGTCGCAAAACAGCCAGATTCATGAATGGCGCTGTGTCCGGCGGCCCAAATCCACCAGCTTCACGGCTTACGCCGCTCCTACAAACATGCCTGGCAGCCGCGGCACCGGCTTGCTGCTACAATCCGCGCTCCCTTGGGGAGTAGCCTGCTTCCAGTAATGGAAGCGCCCACATCAACATACTCGGCCAGTGCGCCGTGGTGTGGGCAGCCAGACCCGGTTGGCGAGACCAGCGGCATGCGTGCGCAACTACGGTTGGGCGCGGCGTGTGCCGTTTGTGTCCGCCCGACCCGGTAATCCTGATGTCACCACTCTCCATTGTTCTGATCGGCTTCGCCATGTCCACCGACGCCTTCGCGGCGGCAGTCGGCAAGGGCGCAGCCATGCGCAAACCACGCCTGTTCGATGCGCTGCGCGCGGGTTTGATCTTCGGTGTGATCGAGGCCATCACCCCCATCATCGGTTGGCTGCTGGGCCGCGCCGCGTCGCAGTATGTGCAGGCCTTCGATCATTGGATCGCCTTCGGCCTGCTGGGTGTACTGGGCACGCACATGATCATTGCCGGCCTGAAGCCGGACGACGAGACCGAGGCTGACGGCGACACCGACGAGGCCGGCGAGCAGCACAAGAGTTTCTGGACGCTGGCGGCCACCGGCTTTGCCACCAGCATCGATGCGATGGCGATAGGTGTGGGCCTGGCCTTCCTTGATGTGCATATCGGCGTGGTGGCGCTGGTGATCGGCCTGTGCACGATGACCATGGTGACCATCGGCATCATGCTCGGCCGCGCCTTGGGCGCGCTGGTCGGCAAGCGCGCGGAGATCATCGGCGGCGTGATCCTGATCGTCATCGGCTGCGCGATCCTGTACGAACACCTGCATGCGGCAGCCGAGGTTGTGGGAGCGGCGTAAACCGCGAAGCCTGCAGCACCTCTGATAGAGCGCAGCCATGCTGCGCTTGGGCATTGCTGGTAAAGCCCCTTGCCGAGCATGGCTCGGCACTACGGTTTGAGCCCCTCTCCTGCGGGAGAGGGGTTGGGGTGAGGGTCGCTTTGGCAAAGCGCGGCGATGCTGCGCTGGGGCATTACCGGTAGAGCCCCCCTGCCGAGCATGGCTCGGCACTACAGGTTCGATGCTAGCGCCGGCGCGGGTCGTTCAATGCGGTCAGGAACGCGCGCAGCGAGGCTGGCTTCACTGGTTTGGTCAGCACGCGGTAGCCGCGCTCACGTGCCATGCGCTTGAGCTCATCGCGACCATCGGCGGTCAGCAGCGCGCCCGGCAAGGGCCGTTGCGCCGCTTCGCGCAGCGCGATCAGGGTATCCAGGCCGTCCAGGCGATCGTGCAGGTGGTAATCCACCAACATCACATCGGGTTGCTCGCTCAGCTTCTCCAAGGCCATGTCGACCGTGCTGGCCGCTATCACCTCCACCTTCCAGCGGCCCAGCAGCGCACGCATGCCGTCGAGGATCTCCTGGTCGTTGTCCACGCACAGCACGCGCATGCCGGCCAGCGAATCATCGCCCCCAAAAGCGGTCTGCTGACGCGGCGTTGGCAACGGCGCCGTTGGTGTGGGCACCCGCGGCAAGCTGATCGAGAACATGCTGCCGTGACCGGGTTGGCTGCGTGCATTCAAGCCATGGTCGAGCAGGCGCGAGATGCGCTGGCAGATCGACAAGCCCAGGCCCAGGCCCTGCTCGCCCCAGTCGAAGGGCTGCTGGTAGCGGTGGAATTCATTGAAGATCTGCTGCATGTGGTGCTCGGGAATGCCCGGACCGGTGTCCCAAACCTGCAGTTCAACTTCATCACCGCGCACGCGTAGCGCCAACACGATACGGCCGCTGCGCGTATAGCGCAGTGCGTTGGCCATGAAGTTCTGCAGCACCCGACGCAACAGCCGCCGATCACTGCGCACCCATGCGGTGCGTGCAAACACATGCAGGCGCAGACCACGGCCCGCCGCCACCGGCGTGTACTGCGCCGCCAGCTCGCGCACCAGCAGACTGGCATCGAACTCGGTGATGGTCGGGCGCAAGCCGCCGGCATCCAGGCGCGACACATCCAGCAGACCGTCGAGCAGTTCTTCGGCCGCACGCAACGAAGCATCAACGCGCTCGGCAAGATGCCGCTGCTCATCGGTTTCGTGCAGGCTGTCGCGCAGTGCCGAAGCAAACAGGCGGGCCGCGTTCAACGGCTGCAATACGTCATGGCTGATGGCGGCGAGGAAGCGCGTCTTCGATTGCTGCGCCGCTTCCGCCGCCTGCGAACGCTCGGCGACGCGCTGCTCCAGGTTTTCGTTGGCTTCCAGCAATGCCTGTTCGGCGTTCTTGAAATCGGTGATGTCGTTGTAGCTGGTGACATAGCCGCCACCGGGCAGTGCCTGGCCGCGCAGCTCAATCACCTTGCCATCGGCACCGGTGCGCTCGAACACGTGCGGCGAACCGGCACGCATATAGCCAATGCGTCGGTTGATCTGCACCTCGGTATCACCCGAGCCCAGTTCACCGCGTTCGGCGTTGTAGCGGATCAGGTCGGCAACCGGGCGGCCGACGTAAAGCATGCCATCCGGATAACCGAACATCTGCTGGTAGCGGCGGTTCCATGCGGTCAGCCGCATTTCCGGATCAACCACGCTCACGCCGGCGCTGATGTTCTCCAGGGTGGTGGAAAGAATCTCGCGGTTGAAGCGCAGTTCCTGCCCAGCCTCATCCAGCACCGCCACCACTTCGCCCAGGTCCATACCCGAGCCGCGCAACAGACTGGTCAGCAGCAGGCGTGCGGAGGCGGCACCGATGGAGGCGGCCAACAAGCGTTCGGTGAACTGCACCCAGACGCGGTCGGCGGCCGCGGCCGGCTGGAATTCGCGATCCAGCAACTGCGCCTGTTCGCCGAATGAGCGCCGCGCGCGGTTGTCACCAATGACGCGCGTGGCCAGGGCCAGCAGATCGCGTACCTTGACGTGCGCCGGCCAGTCACCGGCCACCACCGGGCGCTTGGCATAGGGGTCCAGGAACGGTGCCGCGCGCAGCCGTTCGGCCACATCAGGGCGCCAGCGCATCGACACCAGCAGCATGGTCACGGTGTTGATCAGCAACGACCAGAAGGTGCCGTGGGTCAGCGGATCCCAGCCGGTGAGGCCGAACAGCTGCTGCGGCCGCAACCAACCGATACCGAACGGGCCCTGCGTCAGCAGGCTGGCGTCCAACCAACCACCGTGGCTCAGCGCCGGCAACAACAGCGTATAGGCCCAGACCAGAAAGCCCACCAACATGCCGGTTTCAACACCGCGCCGGCTCGCACCGCGCCAGTACAAGCCGCCGAGCAGGCCCGGCGCGAACTGCGCCACCGCCGCGAAGGCCATCAATCCATACGCGGCCAGCATGGTGTCGTCGTTGCTGCCGCGGTAATAACCGTAGGCCACCAGCGCCAGCAGCACGATCGCCATGCGCCGTATCCACAGCACGCGCGAGGCGACATTGGCGGCCTCGCGATGGTCGCCACTGCGCCGCAGCAGCAGCGGCATCACCAGATCGTTGCTGATCATCGTCGCCAATGCGATCGACGACACGATGACCATGCCGGTGGCGGCAGAGAAGCCGCCTACGTAGGCAATCAGCGCCAAGGTGGTACTGCCTGCGGACAGCGGCAAGGCCAATACCAGCGTGTCGTCCGAGGCCAGGCCGGTGCCGAACAGCGCTGCGCCGGCGCTGGCGATGGGCACGATCATCAACGAGATCAGCACCAGGTAGCCGCCAAACATCCAGCGCGCACGGCGTACATCGCCGGCATTGCCGCATTCCACCACTGCCACATGGAACTGCCGGGGCAGACAGATCATTGCGAGAAAGCTGAGCAATGTCTGCGATACAAAGCCCACCGGCGGCATGCCTTCAAACAAGGTGCGTGCCGACTGCACCACCGAATCACCGCGATCGGTGAGCCAGACATAGGCGAATACACCGATGGCCACCATCGCCAGCAGCTTGATCAGCGACTCGACCGCGATGGCCAGCATCATGCCGTAGTGGTGCTCGGTGGCATCGACCTGGCGGGTGCCGAACAGGATGGCGAACAAGGCCATCAACAGCGCCACATACAGCGCCGGATCGGTCAGAAAGCCCTTGCCCGCGGCATCGCCGGTCAGCACCTGCAGGCTCATCGCCACGGCCTTGTACTGCAGCGCCAGGTACGGCACCACGCCGATCAGTGCGATCAGCGCCACCAAGGCCGCCAGCCGCCGCGAGCGGCCGAAGCGCGAGGAGATGAAATCGGCGATGGAGACCACGTTCTCGCTGCGCGCGATCAGCGCCAGCCGCTCGATGATGCGCCAGCCGAAGATCAGCATCAGCAGCGGGCCAAGATAAATAGGCAGATAGCCGATGCCGTAACGCACCGCCGAGCCCACCGCACCGTAGAAGGTCCAGGACGAGCAATAGACCGCCAGCGCCAGGCTGTAGACCACCGGCCGCAGCCACGGGCGGTCCGGATACAGCGGGCGGCGGTCACCCCACCAGGCCACGCCGAACAGCAGCGCGGCGTAGCACAGTGAGACCAGGAGCAGGATCCAGCTGGAGACCAAGGGTAGTTCCCGTGCGACTTAGCCGGGTCAGTGTAGCCATTCCGCTGGTTTGGGGGTTTTTGCCCCCTCCCTTGTAGATTGCGAGCACGCGGAGATCAGGCCGGCTGCGGCTAGGCTCCCTCCCTTGTGCGCAGCACAGGGGAGGGTTGGGGAGGGGTGCTGTTGGCGATGGCAGTTGGTGCGCTTGCCGTTTGGCATGCCCGCATTTTCTGAAGCACAAAGCTTCGAGCTGCGCTCGCCTACCCCTCCCCAACCCTCCACTGCGCCTGCGGCGCAAGGGAGAGGGTAGATTGCGTGCGCGCGGGAATAGCTAGGGCTGACGCCAAGCCCCAAACGAACAACGCCCCGGCATTGCCGGGGCGTTGTTGGTCAACACTTCGCGCTGAATTTACTGCGCCAATTCAAACCGCACTTCCACGCGGCGGTTCGGCAGCAGGCATTCCAGCAGTGCGGCACGCGGCTTGACGCCGTCGCACTGCTGTACCTGCTGGGTGTCACCGCGGTACTCGTAGCGGATCTTGTCAGCCGGCACGCCACGACCCACCAGCAATTCACGCACGGTCTTGGCGCGACGCTCGGACAGGGCCTGGTTGTAGTCGAAGCCATTGCCCTGCATGCGGTCGGCGTGGCCAACCAGGGTGACCCCGGCCAGTTCGCGCTTCTCGTTGCCGATGGTGGCCAAAGCGCGGTCCACGCTCTCCAGCGAGTAGGTGCGGATGTCCTTGTAGCCGTCGCGGTCGAACTCGAACAGCACGTTGGCAATCAACGGGCCTGCCGCTACCGGAACAACCGCCGGGCCAGCCGGATCGACGCCGCACAGACGCGCTGCGGTTTCGGCCTCGTTGACCAGGTCTTCGGCGATCTGGATGTAAGGCTTGGAATGGCGCCACTGCTGCTGGTTGAACTCGTTGCCGGCATGCACCAGCTCCACTTCACCACAGGCCACCTTCTGCGAGGCGCAGGCGAAGCCCGGCGTGCCGTGGATGACCTTAAGGCGCTGCCACAAATCGGCACGCAGGTACTTGGCGTCGTTGACCAGGGCGGTGTCGGTGGGGATCGGCGAGACGCCGTTCTCCATGTCCACGATCAGCTTCTCCGACTCGGTCAGTGCTCCCTGCGGGAAGGCGCTGCGGTCGTTGCGGGTGTATTCGTGGAAGGACACGTCCAGCCAGCACTGCGCCTTGGACAGGTGATAGTCGCGGATCGGGCGACCACCATCGTTGAGCGCCTGGATGCGGCCCTGGGTCGCTTCATACGACTGCAGATCGGCATGGATGGCTTCGTCGCTGATTCGCTTGGCCTGCGGGTTGAGCTGGGTCTGCTGGGCGCCGGCGGTACCGGCGACAGCGAAGACAGCAACAGCCAGCAAGCTGCGCAGCGGACGGTTCTTGGTTTGCATAAAGGTCATGGTGTCGTCCTCAGCGGGCCGGGTCGCGGTAGCGGACCGGGTCCCGGCGGAATAGGTCTTCGTCGAACTTGAAGCGCAGGCGCAGGAAGAAGCCCTGCTGCGTGTACTCGTAGCCATTGAGATCGCTGTCGCCTTCAAAACCGGTCCAGTTGTAACCGGCCGACAGCCACAGGTTCTGCCGCAGCAGGCGGCCCACTTCCATGCCGTAGGCGAACTGGTTGGCGCCGTACTGGCCACGGAAGGTGGAGCCGAGCACGCCGATATCCCAGTTCTCGGTGATGTCGTATACGACACGACCGGAGACCAGCACCGCGTTGAAGCTGCTGTTGACGCGGCTGCCGTCGCCATAGGCGAACTGGTCGCGCTGCCACTTGCCGGCGATGCGACCGGTCAGCCACCACGGCCGCGACGGATGCCAGTCGGCGTGGGTGGAGATGATGTGCGCACGCGTGCGTACATCCTGGCTGCTGCCATCCACCACGTTGCCGTCGAGCAGGGTCAGGCCGCTTTCGTCGCGCTCGAGCTTGTACTCGTAGCGCATCAAGGCGTTGATCCGGTTGCGGTCGGTGTCGCGGTAAGCCAGGCCGATCTGGAAACGATCCTGCAGCACGTCGCCACGTTCTTCGTAGTTGGTTGCCAACAAATAGTTGCGGCCCAACAAGGTCCAATCGCGGCTCAGCTTGCGCGCAACCATGAACTGCAGCAGTGAGGTCTTGAAGGCCTCGTTGCTGTCCGCGGTGCCCGGCACGTCTTCGGAGATGCGGTGTTCGGCACGGATAGCGCCGCGCCACAGCGGGTTGGCGCTGTAATCCAATGCCAATGCCAGGCCGGTGCTGTCACCGGTATCGCCGGCCACCACATTGACGCGTTCGATCGAGCTGCTCAGGCGCAGGCCCTTGGCGATATCCCAGTTGTTGCGGATACCCGAGGCCGCCTGCACATCGCGGCCGCTGATCGCATCACGCAGGCGGTATTCGGAGAATGCCTGGGTGTCGCGGATGTAGCTGCTGTCGATACCGAACACCAGCGCATCGGCCTCGCGGTCGGTGGTGGTGATGCCGTAGGCGCTGGTCAGGCCAGTCTGTTTTTCGTAGCGGCCGTAGATGCGGCTGCGTTCGAACAACTGGTAGTCCATGCCGGCGGCAACGCGGTTGCGGTCTTCACCGCTGACGCTCTGCTCGTACTCGGCGCCACCGCTGAACTTGTCGTTGAAGCGGTAGCCAATACCAACGCGGGCACTGTCCGATTCCAGCTTGGTGCCTACCGGCAGATCGCTGGTCATCGTATCGCCAGCGCCGCCACTGTTGATCACCATCAGGCCGGTGGCCGGGTCCAGCGCCTGCTGGCCGTAGCCCAGCGCGCCGCCGCCCGAGCCGGTGGCAAAGCCGCCGGTCAGGCCGGATAGCTGGCCGTAGCCGGTGTTCGACCACGGCGAGGTGATGCCGATGGTTTCGCGGATGCTGCGCAGGCCGAAGTCCAGGGTCAGGCGTTCGGTGGCACCGATGCGCACACCGGCGCCGCCGGCATCACGCTTGCCGCCGTCCGGGTTGCGGTCTTCGCTGCGCAGGGCTTCAACGTACAGCTCCAGGCGCGGGCCAACGGCGTAGGACATACGGCCGCTGTACTCGCCACGGCCGCCGTACAGCGGCGAGGCCTGGTTGTTGAACTCCGGATCGGTACGCGCACCGAACAGGCGTGCGTCGAACTTGTCACCGTCGTGGGCGAACTCGACGCGCCAAGCGTCGCCTTCAACCTGACCGGTAACGTCCTTCAAACCCTGCGAAGTCACCTGGTTGAGCGAGTTGGTGTTGACCTCGCTCTGGGTACGCGCGAACTCGGCCACCAGCATGGTGTTCTGGCCGAAGCGATAGCCCGCGTTGACACTGCCCATCTTGAACTCGGCATACGGGTTCTGGTCTTCGACCGCCGATGCGCCAACTTCCAGCTTGTCGGTCAGCTTGTACTGGCCGTCCGCACCAATCACCCAGAACTTCTCGGTCTGCTGATCAAGTTCATAGGTGATGCGCAGCGAAACCGGATTCAGATCGCTGTCGAACGAGGGCAGGAACTGGTTGAGCAGGATGCGCCCGGAGAACGGCTCGAAGCTGTAATCCACCAGGCGTGCCAGCGGCTTCACCGTGACGATGCGCGAAGGCTGGTTGCGATCGCGCACGATCATCTCCACGCGCTCGCTGCCTTCCAGCACCGCGTTGTTGCGCAGTGCATACGGGCCGCTGCCCTGGCTGCGGAACTCTTCGATGATCTGCCGCAGCGAGTCTTCGATGGCGAACACATTGGTACGCACGCGCTCACTTTCAAAGTGCCAGCCCAGGCCGGTGGCGGTGCGGTTGTAGGTACTCAGGCTGCGCTGCGGGATCGGGCCGCTGCCGCCAACGCCGCTGGTGGTGGCCAGGGTGTCGCCGGTCTGGAAATCACCGTACAGCAGGTAGCTGCGCTTGTTGTCCACGCGTACGTACAGGCGCTCGGCCGAGCGCGCATCGAAGCCACGCAGCGACGAATCACCGTAGACCGGGTAGAACTCTTCCGGCTGGATGTCGCGCAGCAGGCGGCCGCGCACATCCTTGTCCGAGTCATAGGCGGCGGTGAGCAGGTACTCACCCTTGATCTGCCCCTTGACGAAGAACGCGGTGCGCGCCGAGGCGCTGGCCTTGCCGTTGTTGAACTGCTTCTCCCAGCGACGGATGTCGCGGTCGAAAGCATCGTTGTGCTGCACCGGCGAGATCAGGCTGGCGTTGGACTTGTTGCGGAAGTTCAGCACGCCTTCGATCAAACCGGTGGCGAGCATGTCGCGCATTTCCGGCAGGAAACCAATCGTGCCTTCGGCGGTTTCACCACCGGCAGTAATCCGCAGCAACACATCCTGCGGATCATGCGGGGCGATCAGGTCGAACTCGGCTACGCCGTTCTCGACCTCCAGCTGCACACCCGGCATCACCTTGTCGGCGTCGCTGGCACCCGGGCCGAATTCGTCGGTACGCGAACCCGGCAGGCGGATGCGACCGCCGCTGTTCTCGATGGTGACGAACGACTTGCCAGCCAGCGGCTTGTCGTCGGCGCCGAGCAGATGCACGGTGATGTGCACCGGCGTCTGGCCATCGGCCGGCACGCCATCGCGGTCCACTTCCACCGAGACGCGATCGACACCGGCATTGCGGCTGTAATCGACCTCACCCGAGCGCGCTGCCACTACTTCCGGCGGCGCATCGAGCGTGGTCAGCGAACGCGGATACAGCGTGGTGCTTTCGCCGTTGACCGGCGTGAAGCGGGTGCTGCTGCCCACGTTCTGGGCCAGTACCGGCAGCGAGGCGGTGGCCAGCGCGCAGGCCAGCAGGCTTACGCGCGGCATCTTGCGCAGGGCGATGCGGCTCATGGCTGCACCTCCTGCTGGGCCGCCGCGGACGGCGGGTTGGGTCGCGGTTGCACGATCGGCCTCTGGTTGGACGAGTCCGTGGCCTGCTGCGGCGCACGGGCTGGCTTGCTGTCAAAACGCAGCTGCGACTGCCCGGTTTCGGTTTCCGGTGCACGCACCTCACCCTGGGTACGACGCGCCTTCACCTGCTCCAGCAGCGGGTTGGAGCAGCTGCCCTCGACGAAGTCGGCGCGGTGCAGCTCACCGTTCTTCAGGTCGAGGAACAGGCTGTCGGCATCACCCAGGTTGCGGTTGCTGCTGGTGGTCAGGCGGGCACCCACCGGCAAGGTGGACGGGTCCACCTTCAAGGTGTGGCTCTGCGGGGTCAGGCCGCAATAGCTGTACTTGCCTTCGGAATCGGAAATCATCCAGGTGCCGTTGGAGAAGTACATGCGTACGCCCGGGATGCCCAGCTCTTCGCGGTCCTGCACGTGGTTGTTGTTGCAGTCCACGAAGATCTTGCCCAGCACACAGGCTTCCTCGGTGAACACGCCACCGGTGACACGCACGCGGTACTCGGCGCGGTTGGACGGCACCGAGCCCGGCACCGGCGTCAGCCCGACCGGATCAATACAGCCACCGGTGATCGAGCAGCCATGCGCCTGCGCGCGGTTGACGCCATCACCTTGCTGCGCACCAACGCCGACACGCACGCGGTAGGTCAGCACCAGCTGGCCACCCACATCGATCGGCCCCAGGTTGAAGCCCAGGCGCGGGCCCGGCTTGCCCAGCGGGTTGTCCACCGCACGCCCACCGACACGGCCGGTGCCGTCGATATAGGTGAAGCCACGCGGCAGCGTGTCGACGATGTTGACCGTGGCCAGCGCACTGCCGGCGGTCTGCCGCACGGTGATGGTGTACTGCACGGTGTCACCGATTTCAGCGGTCTGGCGGTCACCGGTCTTGGTGATGACCAGACCGGTGGCTTCGGCGGTATCCAGCGGGATGTGGTTGTGCACGATGCCGGCAGTAGCCGAACCTGCAAACAGGGTCAGCCAGTACTGGGTAGGCGTGCCCACCGCACCGGTCGGCGCATTGGCCTGCGGCTGCACCAGATGGCTGGTGCCGGCTGCACCGGCCGGGGACAGCGAACCGTCCTGGGCCGGGATCATCGACGACACGAACTGGTAGCCACCCGGCGGCGTCACCGTCAGGCGCAACTCACAGCGTGCCGGCGCGGCCGGGCCAAACATGAACTGGTAGTAGCCGCTGTTGCCCACCGTCATCGAAATCGCATTGCCCTCGATGCGGTAGCCGCCGGCCATGGCATTGAGCACTGCGGTCTTCGGGTCGTAGCCATTGCACACGCCAACCGGCGACAAGGTCACGATCGAACCCGGCACCGGATCACGGGTGACGGCGTCATAGACCACGCCCGACGGATCCACCGGCAAGCTCTGCTGCGGCATATGCATGCCGGCCTCAAGCACAACCTGCAGCTGGCTGGCGCCGTTCTCGCTGATACGACAAGCCGAGGCGGTGCTGCCGCTGATGGCCTTGTCGGCGTCACAGGACACATTGATGCCAGCAGCGGTTTCCTTGTTGACCGGCCAGGCCCACAACACACCGGACATCGGATCGCGGAACTGGATGTTCCACTTCTGGCCAGGCACCACGTCGCCAAAGCGGTAGCTGCCATCGGCTGCAGTGGTGGTGCTCTTGCTCACCGCACCGGTGGCCGTGTCGACCAGCTCTACGACCCACGACTGCAGGCGCTCGTCACCGCCGTCCAACAAGGTGTCTTCGCTACCAATGTCGAACCACACGGTGCCGCCAACCGACGCCGACAGCTGCACCTGGTTGGGCACGCGGCAGGCGTTCTGGCTGATGGCGACATCGCACACCGGCAGCGTGCTGACGTCACCTTCGAAGTTGTTGCGCTCGGTGGTGGTCGGGGTACGGAACTCGTTCTCGCCGCCGCCCTCGATCAATACCGCATTATTGACAGTGCCGGCCTGCGCCGCTTCGGCCGCAACATTGGCCTTGACGGTGATGTCCGACAGCGAGGTCGCGCCAGCATTCACCACTTCCGAACTGCGGCATTCAAAGCGGGCATCGCCCACTGCACCGCTGCAGGTCCAGCCGTTGCCGGCCGGGACTTCTGCCAGGCTCAGGCCAACCGGCAGACGATCCTTGACGATGTACTCGCCGAAGGACGGCTTCTGCCCGCCGTTGCGCACGCGGATGGTGTACGTGGCGACGTTGTTGACGGTGAACTTCACCGTGCTGGACGACTTGCTCACCAGCATGTCCGGCGAATCGCCGATCTCGCCGAAGTTGTTGTCGATGGACTTGGCGCCGATGGTCAGCTTGATCGCGCTGATCTTCGACGGCACGGTCGCCTTGTCGGTGGCAGTGCCTACGCGCTGCCCGCCGATGGAGCCCGGCGTGGTGAAGCCATTGAGCGTTGCCGGCGGCTGGGTCGGCTCGGTCACCTCGTAGGTGCCCGGACGCAGGCCATCAAAGCTGTAGGCGCCGTTCTTGTCGGTCTTCAGCGTCAGGTTGACCACTACGCCCATGTCATCGACGCCGGTCAGCACTACATCGACATTGGCGTAACCCACTTCTTCGGGTTCGATGACGCCGTTGTCGTTGCTGTCGTTGTAGACGCGTCCGCTGATGCTGCCGGACGGCAGCTCGGCAAAGTTGTTGTCCACCGAGTGCGTGGTCACGCCAAGCGTGATCGTGCTGATCACCGATGCCGGATCACCCTGCTTGCCAGCGGTTCCGCCGGTGCTGCCGGGCACGGTCTTGCCGTCCACGGTATTGGCGGGCTGGGTCGGCTCGGTAATGGTGTAGTCGCCCGGCGGCAGGCCGGTAAAGGCATAGCTGCCGTCCGGATTGGTGGTCACCGTTTCGCTGATCTTGGTGCCGTCAGTGGCGGTGCCTTCCAGCGTTACCGTCACCCCACCCAGGCCGTTTTCACCGGAGCCGACGATGCCGTCATCGTTTGTGTCCAGCCACACCTTGCCGCTGATGCTGCTGTCGCGCGGCGTTTCACCGAACAGGTTGGCGATGGACGCGCTGCCAGGCACGGTCAGGTCGATGGCCGAAATGGCGCTGGGCAGCGTGGTCACCGGGGTTGCGGTGCCGGATGCGATGTTCGATACCGTGCCGGCCGTGGTGATGCCGTTGGCGGTACCGGTCGGCTGGTTCGGCTCGGTCAGTACATAGGTACCCGGACGCAGGCCTTCAAACAGGAAGGTGCCGCCATTGGCGGTGTTTACCGGGACCACCATCGTGGTGGTGACCGTGCCCAGATCGTCCACGCCGGTCAGCTGGATCAGTACGCCGTCCAGCCCGACTTCGGCAGCACCGCTCATGGCGCCGTCGTTGTTGACGTCCATGAACACCGTACCGGCCACGGAAACCGGCAGGATTTCGCCGAAGTTGTTGTCCGGCGAAGAACCACCGGCCACGATGGCAATGCCGGTGATGGCCGAGGGCACTACGCTCTTGCTGGTTGCAAGGCCTGCGGTACCACCGGTGCTGACGGAGCCGGCATTGGTCGCACCGTTCAAGGTGGTTGCGGTGTTGTACAGCGGCTGGGTCTGCTCGGTGACCGCGTAGGTGCCATTGGGCAGGTCGCGGAACACGTACTTGCCGGCAACGGTCTGCTGCGCGGCTACTACTTCGCCAAACACGTTCAAGGTGCCGGCGCCCAGGCTCACGCTTACGCCGTTGAGGTCCGCGTCGGTCGGGCTGTAGGTGCCATCGTTGGCGGCGTCCAGATAGATGCGGCCACTGATGTTGCCGGCGATCTCGCCGAAGTTCTGCGCCAGCAGACCGGTTGCTGGCACTGGGATCGTATTGATCACATTGCCGTTGGCTTCCTTGCCGCTGAGCAGAGCGGCCGGCTGGGTCTGGCGGATCACATACCTCGCACCAGCGACGACCTTGCCTGCAGCCTCGTTGAAGTCGACGAAGCCATAAGCGCCGCTGGTTGCATCGGTCGTTGTCGTGGCCAGCAAGGTGGTACCGGTAGCGTCATACAAGGCAATGGCGACACCACCCAGCCCGCGATCCACGCCACTGTCGTAAGTGCCGTTACCGTCATACAGGCCCGTGCCCGTAGGATCTTCGCGATCCACATAGACAACACCGGCAACCGAGGCCACCTGCGCCTCACCGAAGTTGAACTCGGTGCCGCTGCCTGCCACCAACTTGATGTTGTCGATGCGCGAGGTATTGGGTGCAACCGTCTGGGTGCTGCAGGTCGTGCACAGCACGCCGCCGATCTTGCCTGGGTTGATCGCGGTCGGCAGATCCTGGTAGCCGGCCGGCAACAGCTCGCGCAGGCTATAGGTCAGGCCGGGGTGCAGCTCGGTGAATTCGTAGTAGCCAGATGTATTGGTTGTCTGCGTACCGATCTTGTTGCCGGTCGCGTCCAGCAGATCGACCGTGGCCGAGCTGATGGCCGGGTCGCTGCCATCGCGCACGTTGTTCAAGCCGATATCCGCATAGACATAGCCGGACAGTGTCACCGCCTGCACTTTCGGGAAGTTGTAATTGATTGCCGTGGCACCCTTGGTACCGATGGTGCCATGGTTTGCCACCACGCCCGGGGTAACCACGGCTACATACGTGGAATCCACTGCAGCCAGGTACGAGCCGGGGTTGAAGGTTGCCGAATCGTTGCCGGCGGTCGGCGGCGCTACCAGGCCATTGCTGTAACCGGCCACGTGACTCTGGGTGACGGTGTAACCGGCTTCATCGGAGGGCGGCAGGTTGTCGAAGCGGTATGCGCCATCATTCGTGGTGGTCAGCGTACGGGTTACGGTTGCGCCGTTGAAATCCTTGCCGCTCAGGGTGATGGTGACGTTGTTGATGCCCGTCTCAGCGCCCTGCTTGATGCCGTCACTGGCGCCACCATTGCTGTCCACGAACACGTAGCCGGCAATCGACAGGTTGACCACGTCCAACGGAACGGTGGTGGTGTCGTTGACCGGGTTCGGATCGATCTGCTCGGTGGTCACCTTGGCGGTGTTGTTCGAGGTGCCCAGCGGCGCGGTGCTCCCTGGCGGCAACGCGTCCCAGCGGGACGGCACGATGATGCGCACGGTGCCGAGGTTGCCGCTGGCAAAGGTCACATCACCGACTTCACAGGTGATGGTGCGCGAGGCCAGCGTGCAGAGGCCGCTGCCGTTCGGCGTGGCACCGGTGAATGCCGGGCCGATTTTCTGCCAACTGATCTCCCCCGGCTCGGTGACCACCACACCCGCAGGCAAGGTATCAACGATGACCGTGCCACCGCCGCCGCCTGCCTGCGCGCGATTACGGGCAAGGCTTTGCCCGGAACCATGGTTGGTGGCGGTCAGCACGTACCAGAAATCCTGCTTGATGCTGACCACGCCAACGTCGGATGGCAATGCCACGCTCGGATCAAGGCTGGGCTCGGTGGTGACCATGGTCTTGACCACGCCCATATCCGCGGTCATGTACAGCGTGGTGGTTTCGGTGACGTCGTTGTTGCCAGCCTGCGGATCGAGCTCCGAAGAGCTGACCACCACCTGATTGTTCACCGTATCGCCGCTGGCGCCCGGCTCGGTTTCATAGAGGTAGCGCAGGTAAACATACGACTTGTTCTGGCCGGTGGTCGAGGAGATCACGCCTGGGGCGTTGTTTGCGCCGTACCCGGCACCCGGCAAGGTGCAGAGCACGTACAGCTTCGCGGTCTTTGCCGCATTGCCGGTCACGGTCGAGGGGCCCTGTACCGCACAAAGCGTCGAGCCGTAGTCATTGTCGTTGTGGGACAAGACCGCAGATGCACCAATGAAGCGGACGGTCTTGCCTTCCGGCGGTGTCAGCCAATCCTCGGCGACGGCGTTGGTAGCGATGGACGGGCCACCATTGGTGACCTCCAACATGTAGGTCAGGACATTCTTCGCCGGCTGGGTGCCGTCGTAGCCGATCGGGTCCTTGAACGTGTCGAACACGTCCTTCTTCTGTACCGCCAGGTCGGCCTCGCCCTGCTTGAAAGTGAGCTGGGCATCCTTGGTGTCGTCACTGACATTGGTGTTGCTGTTGTAGATGAAATCACCATTGGCATCGCTGCCGTGGTAATCGGCACCGGTTCCGGTAGTGATGGTGAAATTGCCGGTATTGTCGAAATAGCGACCGGTATTGCCGCTGTTGACGTTGGGGCGGATGGTGATATTGAGTGTCTGCGCGCTGCCAGCAGTGAAATCGGCCGCAGGACATGCAACCGTCAAGGTCTGCACCGCGGCGGGGTCGCTGTTGGAGTAGGACATACCGCCCTGCCCCTGCACCGCGACAATGCCAGCGTCCCGGCTGTCCACGGCGCAGGTTGCGCCGCCAGCCGTCTTGGCATCGATCAGCACGAAGCCTGCGTCGCCCGCGAGCAGCTTGAAGGTGTCGCGCATGACCACGCCCGGCACTGCCGAGGGGCCGTCATTCTTGTATTCAACGCGATAGACCGAGTTGACACCGGCCTGGCCGGCGGTAGCACCGGTGGTGATGCTCTTGCTCTGCGTCTGCATGTTCGCGTAGCGCTCGGCACTGACCCAGTCGCTGGCGTAGTTGTCCGTCCAGTCGCCTTCACCCAAGGAGTTGGGCTGGGCACCGTCGATGCCGACACCCACCGTATTGCAATGGAAGTGCGGTTGGTTCGTTGCAACCGGCGGCGCGTTCGGGCACGCGGTGACCTTGCCGACGCTGTCGACAAGGAAGCCCGGCGAGACGCCATCGGTATGGGTCAGCTTGATGGTGATCGTGTTGACGGCACCACTTGCCATGACCGTCGCTTTGGAACGGCAGATGACGGTTTCCGCCACCGTGCAGTCCCAATTTTCAGTGTTGGTCACCGTCGCCTTGGTGAAGCTCGACCAACCAGGGATCTTGTCGTTCACCACCACGCCGGCGGTGGCATCGCCGGTGTTGGTGACCGTGATGATGTAGCTCATCTCGGTGTCGGTAACCTTCAACACACGGTCGCCAGCAGTCGGGGCGCGGGTTTCCTTGCTCACCTTCAGATTGGCCACGCCCTGGGTGACTGCAACACCATCACCATTGGCACAGTCGTTGGCAGTGACCTTGTCAGCGTTCACGCCCGTGCTGGTGGTCGGTTCATTGGCGATCGCTGAACCAACATAGCCGTTCGGCATGGTGCCGCCGGTGCAGGCATTGTTGACCAGTAGAGCGCCGGCACCGCCTGTCGGCAGCTCCCGCGCACGGGTGATCAGTTCCAGGGACTGCGTCTGCCCAAGCTTGAACGGATAGGCAGCAGCCTTCAGCGTACAGGTCACCAACTGGCGGACGCCGCTGCTCCACGCCGCAGGCACGGCGGTACAGTCGAAGTTGCCGTTGCGGACACCCTTGAACTCTTCGCCTTCAGCGAGCAGCTCCTGGATCTCGGCGTTGCCGATAACATCGGCTGGTCCATTGTTGTGCAGCGTCAACCGCGACAGCATGTCGCTGGCCACGGTATTGCCTGCAGGCACCTTGTTCGGTGCCAGCTCGGGATCGGTCAACGATTGCAGGTTGACCTTGCTCTTGCCCAGCGCGAGGTCGGCACCATCGGCCAGCACCGAGACGGTGGCGCTGTCGCTGTCATTGGTGGTAACCGGGTCTTCAAGCAGAGCCGAATCCACCGTTGCCGACGCGGTGTAATCGCCGGGCGTGGTCGGCGCCGTGGTGTTGATGGTGATCACTTCACCGGTGTTGGACTTGCTGAAGCCTGGCTGGCGGGTGCAGGTGAAGAGCACCGGGTCGGCACCGGCCACATCGGGGACGCATGCCCAGCCAGGTGCCTGGCTGACATCCGCGCCGTTCCACGGCATGCCTGCAGGCAGGCTGCCCTTGATGACGGCATCGTTGACCGTCTCCGGCCCCTTGTTGGTGACGGTGATCTTCAGATCCAGCGGCTGGTCCGTGGTGGCTGGACTCTTGCTCCACGCAATATCCACGCCCAGATCCGCGCCGGGCCTGACGCGGGTGTCAGCCTGGGCGGCGTTGTTGTTCGGCTGCGTATCGATGGTGCCGACCGAGGTGACCAGCGCGTGGTTGGTGACATCACCGGCCGAGATGTCGGCCTTTGCCTTGAAGCTGAAAGTGGTGGTGGCATTTGCCGCCAAGCCAGTGGCATGGGTGGCGGTGGTGGTGGCGGCATTCCAGGCCCACCCCGCTCCCTGGAAACTGCCCGCGACCACGGTGAAGCCGGACGGCAGCGAATCGGCAACATTGAAGTTGCTTGCCGGGCCCGGCCCCTTGTTGGTGACGGTCAACGTGTAAGTGACTTCGCCGCCACCAATGACACTGCCGGGTGCCGCCGGGTTGCTGGTCTTGACCAGCTCCAGATCGGCGGAGTCGGTCAGCGTGGTGTTGTCGGTCAGCTTGTTGTTGCTGATATTGCTGTCGCCCTGGAAGAACGGGTGCGTCGCCGGATCCAGCGCCTGCACACTTTCATTGAGCGTCGGCGCCTGGCTGGCCAGGCCCACCGCGCCATGCACATTGACAACCGACTTGACCATGCCGCTGGTGGCCATCTTCAGCTGGAATGCCTCGGTGCCCAGTGCAGGCAACGAGGTAAACGTGCAGACGATGCGCAACGCGCCGGAGCTTGCTGTCTGGCTGCTGCAGTTGGATGGGATTTCGTAGACCGTCATGCCCGGCGCCATGTCGAAGACCGCCGCAATGTCCGAAACAGCACTGGCCTCGATGTTGGCGACCACCGCGTCATAGACCACGATGCCGCCCAGCGGCGTCAGGTTGCTGCCCTCATTGGTACCGGACGGGTCGCCATTGGCCATCAGCCAGGGGCTGGTCGAATCCTGGAACGAGGACAGGCCGACGTTGTACGCCTGCGCCGCAGGTGCCGCTGCCATCAAACCGGCCATCAACCCCAATGCCGCCAACCCGCGCAGGCCACCGTGGTACGCCTTCCGCAGCCAACTCCGTGGCGGACGGCCCGCTGTGGGCACACCGGAAGAGTGGCTGACGTCCCTGTCCTGCTTGAAATGCTTGTTCACCGTGCAAACCTCGTGCAAACGCTGCGCGCACAGGCCGCCAGATGGCAGCCCGGGGAAAATTCGTGTGGTCAGACAGTTCGCCCCAAAACGAACTGCCAAGTCGGCACCGTGGGGGTGCCCGTGTTGGCGGCGATTCTTACGGCGCGCCCGGGCGTATTCAGTTCCGTTGAATGACGGAAAATCTCACTTGCTTTCGTAACGGACTTGATGCATTGCGCATCACATCCCTATCACGTTGATTTCACGTGGGTTTTACGCATGGCGCCTCTCACAAATGTGAACAGGCGCATCTTCAAGTCAGTGAATCGACCCTGAATCTAAAACTGTGAACTAGACCGTCAAACGGTAACCGGCACCCCGAACTGCGCGGACCGGGAGGGTACAGCCGGTGGCTGCCTGCACGCGGTTGCGCAGGCGGTGCACCAGCACCTCGATCCGGTGCGGATCGAAGCTCCAGGGCTGGTCGGTGAGGGCGGCGATCAGGCGCTCGCGGGCCACGGTTTCGGCCGGCGAGGAGAACAGCAAAGTGAGAAATGCGCGTTCGGCCTCGGTCAGCGCCAGCACCTGTGCATTGGGCCCACGCAGGTCCCAGCCATCGGATTCCAGCGACCAACTGCCGTTGTCGTTGCCGGAAGCCAGGTTTTCCACCAGCTGCGCGGCTTCACCGGGCAGGCGCCGGCGCAGGCTATACAGCTTGGCCGCCAGGAATTCGGGTTCCGGCCGGTGCGGCAGGCAGGCGTCGGCGCCAGCCCACAGGCCTTCGGCAATCAGCTGCGGGGTGAGCGGGTCCACCAGCAGCACCACGCCCAGGTCATCACGGCGGCGCAGGTGTTCGACGGTTTCGACCATGCCTGTGCGGACCCGCGTGGTATCGATCACGACGATGTCGCAGGGGACGATCACCAGCTCGCGGTACAGCGCCTCAACGCTGTCCAGGGCCTGGATCTGGGCACCGTAGGGCAACAGCGGCTGTAGCAGTTCCAGGTTGCCGACAATCCAGATACGTAACGGCGCCAAGGCCATGGGATTGGCCGCGCCAATGGGCGCCAAGTTCAGATCCGATGCCACACACTCTCCCTGTCGGGCCTAAGGAAACAGCCCACGTATATCTGGGATTTTAGCCTAGCGTAATGTCAGTTACCGCTGAAACAGGGTACATGCGGTTTTATGAATGAAAAAAGGGCGGCACTTGCGCGCCGCCCTGCCCCGTGCCGCTTACTCCGCCGGCACGCCCATTTCCTGCAGCAGCGCCGGCGCCGGGTACACCTTGGCCAGCAGCCAGCGCAGATAGCGCATGTCCACGTGTACCGCACGCTTGTAGCGCGGGTCGAACCACCAGCTGGCGCTGACCGATTCCCAGTTGGAATCGAAGTTCAGGCCAATCAGCTCGCCCTTGGCGTTGAGCACCGGCGAGCCGGAGTTGCCGCCGGTGGTATCCAGGTTGGTCAGGAAGTTGACCGTCTGGGTCTTCAGCACTGGATCGGCGGTGCTGCCGAAGTCACCCTTGGCGATCGCCGCCAGCAGCGGCTTGGGCGCGTCGAACGGCACCGTATTGGTGTTCTTCTCGACAATGCCGGCCACGGTGGTGACCGGCGCGTAGCTGACCGCATCACGCGGCTGCAGCGCTTCGACCTTGCCGTAGCTGATGCGCAGGGTGCTGTTGGCGTCCGGGTATACCGCCCTGCCCTGCGATGCGCGCCAGGCGAACAAAGCCTGCATGTAGGACGGGCGCAGGCGCAGCTGTTCGCCTTCGCGTTCCTTGCCCTTGGCCTCGGCCGCAATCTGCGCCTGGACCAGCATCGCTGCAGCCTGCATCAACGGGTCCGCAGCCGCCGCCTGGCCTTGCCGTGCGGCGGCGAAGCGCGACAGGCGTGCCTCTTCGGTGCCAAGGCCGGTGCCCTTGTACAGTGCCTCCAGGCGCTGGGTCAGCTGTTGCGGCGTGCGCCCAAAAACATCGTCGTAGCCAGGCTCGCGCTGGTCATCGGGCAGCTGCTGGTAACGCAGCATCAATGCGCTGATCAACGCCTTTTCGGTGGCCGGATCGTAGCGGCGCTGCACCTGCTTGAGCACACCTTCGATCAAGGCATGATCGCGCTGCTGGTAGCCGCTCTCGCGTTGTGCGTCGGGCTTGGCCGACTCGATGCGCAGGCGCTCAAGCAGCAGTGCCGAACGCAGCAGCTGGGTCTGGCCCGACAAGGTGCTGAGCAGGAACTCGCTGGCGCCGGCCTGCTGCCCGGCCGCCAACGACGCGAACAGCGCATCGATATCGGCCTTGTACTTGCCATCGGCACTGGCCAGCATCGCCTGCTCGTCCTGCGCACGCTGACTCTTGGCGTCGCTGCGCAGCAGGCCTTCGAGTTCACCGGCAGCACGCTTGCGGTTGTTCTTCAGCGACTGCAGCTGCGAGGCATAACGGGTGCGCGCATCGGCATTGGTCTTGCCCTGCGCTTCGATGACATCGATCAGCTGTTGGAACACCTCGACGCGCCGCGGCAGCACGGTATCGATCTGGTTGGCGAACTCGTCAGCAGTGCGCAGGCGATAGGTGGTGCCCGGGTAACCGGCCAGCATCGCGTAATCGCCTTCCTTCGGGCCGTCCAGCGCCATCTTCAGGTGTGCCGGCGGCTGGTAGGGCACATTGTCCTTGCTGTACGGCGCCGGCTTGCCATCCTTGCCTACGTAGGCACGCAGCAAGGTGAAATCGCCGGTGTGACGTGGCCACATGAAATTGTCGATTTCATCGCCGTAGTTGCCGATAGCACGCGGCGGTGCATAGACCAGACGGATGTCGGTCAGCTCCAACTGGCGGATGCAGTAGAAATCGCTGCCGTAGTACATATTGGCTACCGAGCAGCGCACCCGGCCTTCCACTTCGCAGTCGGCAACAATGCGCTTGCGCGCGCTTTCCACCGCGTCGAAATACGCGCGCCCGGTCTTGCCGCGTGCGTCCTTGAGTACCTCATCGGTGACCTTGTCGAAGCCCACCGTCACCAGCACCCGGTAATCCGGATTGGCGGCGCGCTCGTCGTCGCGGCCCTGGGCGATGAAGCCCTCATCGATGATGTTGTGCTCCTTGCTGGCGTTGTACTGGATGACGCCATAGGCCACGTGATGATTGGTCAACAGCAGGCCGTCGTCGGAGACGAACGAACCGGTGCCGCCGCCAACGCGCACCACTGCGCTCAACGGCGGCGCGGTGACATCGGCCAACTGCCTGGGGTCGCCCTTGAAGCCGGCGTCCTTCAGCGTCTTGGCCAGCTCAGGCAACTGCGTCGGCATCCACATGCCTTCGTTGGCGTGGGCGGCAACAGCGGCCAGGCTCATGCCCAGCGCCAGCGCGGCGGTAAGCGGTTTACGCGTCATCGGATCTCCAGCGGATTACAGAACAGCCGCCGACAGTAGCCGTGCAAGCGCAGGCCAGCAACCTCAAAACACCTGAATGTGGCTCCAGGGCCTGCGCTTGCCTACAATTCTTCTCTTAATCAGGACAGGGCAGTCAGGGATGATCGTTGGTATAGATCTGGGCACCACACATTCGTCCATCGGCATGCACACTGCCGATGGCCCGGCACTCTTCCCCAATCCGCACGGACAGGTGCTGACGCCCTCGGTGGTCAGTGTCGCCGATGGCGCGGTGCTGGTCGGCCAGGCCGCGCGTGATCGGCTGGTCAGCCATCCCGGTGAAAGTGTTGCCCACTTCAAGCGCTGGATGGGCACCGAGCGCGAAACGCGGCTGGGCGCACACCGCTTCCGCCCGGAAGAATTGTCCGCACTGGTGCTGCGCTCGCTGCTGGCCGATGCCGAAGCCGCACTCGGGCACAAGGTCGAGGAAGCGGTGATCAGCGTGCCGGCCTATTTCTCCGATGCCCAGCGCAAGGCCACCCGTGCGGCCGGCCAACTGGCCGGCATCCGCGTCGAGCGCCTGATCAACGAACCCACCGCCGCCGCCCTGGCCTATGGCCTGCAGCAGCGCGACGAAGAGGGCCGCATCCTGGTGCTGGACCTGGGCGGCGGTACCTTCGACGTGTCGGTGCTGGAACTGTTCGACGGCATCGTCGAAGTGCATGCCAGCGCAGGTGACAACTTCCTCGGCGGTGAGGATTTTCTGGAGGTGCTGGTCAATGCGTTCCACACCGAGCTCAAGCTCGCTCCTGCTTCGGTAACCGCTGCCGAGCGTGCGCAGCTGGTGCGCCGTCTGGAGCAATTCAAGCGTGAACTCAGCCAGCAAACACACGCCAGTGTTGAAGTGAACATAGGTGGCAAGGACCTGGGCTGGACGCTGGAAGAGTCGCGCTACGAACAGCTGTGCGCTCCGCTGCTGCAACGCATGCGTACACCGATCGAACGCGCCATTCGCGATGCCCGTCTCAAGCCGGACGCGCTGGACAACATCATCCTGGTCGGAGGCGCGGTGCGCATGCCGATGATCAGTCGTCTGGTCGCACGCATGTTCGGGCGTCTACCGCTGCGACACATCCATCCTGACCACGCGATCGCCTTGGGAGCCGCGGTAGCCGGCGGACTGAAAGCCCGTGACCAGAGCCTGCAGGAAATCGTGCTTACCGATGTCTGCCCTTACACACTGGGGACCCAGGTATCGAGGCAAGGCCCGGATGGTCAGATGCACCCGGGTTACTTCCACCCCATCATCCAACGCAACAGCGTGGTTCCGGTCAGCCGCGAGGACAGCTTCCACCCTGCCAATCCGCAGCAGAATCACATCCTGATCGATATCTACCAGGGCGAGAGCCCGATGGTGGACAAGAACATCAAACTGGGGGAGTTGCGCGTACCACTCTCCACCCGCGCGACCGATGCTGATCGCAGTGTTACTGCCCGTTTCACCTACGATATGAACGGCCTGCTGCAGGTCGAAGTGACCGAGAACTCAAGCAACGCACGCCATGAGCTGATCCTGGAGCGCAACCCGGGCTTGCTGTCAGCGGAAGATATCCGCGAACGACTGCAGAACCTGCAATCACTGAAAATCCACCCTCGTGACCAGCAGCTCAACCTTGCGGTACTTGCGCGTGCCGAGCGCCTCTATGAGGAAAGCATCGATGACCGCGAGCGCCTGCAGCGTTGGCTCGCGCACTTCCGGCAGGTGCTGGAGAGCCAGGATACGCGACTGGTCGATCAGCAACGAAGCGAGCTGGATGAGGCATTGGATGCATTGGAACGCTCACTGTGAACTGGGCCTACGCGCTGTTGGAGCTGGCGCCCGATGCGGATGAGCGCACGGTCAAGCGTGCATATGCGAAGCGGCTGCGTATCACTCGTCCGGATGATGATCCCGAGGCGTTCCAGCAACTGCACGAGGCTTACAAATCAGCACTGGAATGGGCTCAGTACCGAGTGCTATGGGAGGAGGAAGAGGCCGCGCAGGACGATCCTACGCAGAGCCAAGCTCCACTGGCCGACGCCGCGGATGAGCCGGATGCTCGGTTCGCATCCGCAAATTTGATGCCGGGCACCGAATTCTCCAGCAGCGAGAGCACCGCGTTCGGCGAGCTGCATGATCCAGTGCAACTCACAGGTAGCAACTTCCCGGCACTGCGGGAAGTCAGCACCGAGGCTGATCCGGGGCCTCATGTTCTGACTGTGGCACCTGCAACTACGGACAATCCGACAGCGAACTCACAGCTGCCGGCGATCCCTGCCGTTGCAGCATTCAGCGAGCTTCGTGATCCAGTACAACTCACCGGCAGCGACACCCAGACGCTGCCGGAAGTCAGCACCGACGCTGAACCGGCCCCCGGTCCGTCGGCTGGCACTCCTGCCACCGGCGTGGACAGCACGGTAGCTGGCGTGCAGATGCCGGACCTCCCGATCATCGCGCCGTTGCTCGATACCGATGCAATGATCCAGCTCATCCTCGGCCAAGCGTTCCTCACCGAGGCTGGCCGTTTTGAAGCTTGGCTGCAGAACAGGCCGGAGCTGTGGTCGTTGCTGGAAAAGCCGCGTGTCGGCGTATTGCTGGCTATGCACCTGTTCAATCACGATGCGCCCATTCGGAATGAAAGCTTCGACGTACTGATCCGTTTTTTTCGTTGGGATGAAGTGGATAACGGGGTTGATCCGGTCCGCATCCAACAATGCCGCCAACGCCTGCATCGCAACTGGATGCTGCAACCCGCCGGGGCAAGTGATCTGGCCCGGCATCTGCGCGGCTACGGCAGGCACGTCACCGCCGCTGACGCCAAGCGGGAACTGCAGCGCCTGACCCGCCCCTGGCAGCCCTGGCAGGCCTTGTGGTCGGCGGTTCCCCCTTGGCGCACGGTGCAGGTCAACCGTCTGCTGGAACGCCTTGGTGTTGCAGGCGACGGCAACGTCCCCGCGCCGCTGCAGCCCGCGCAGGTAGCGTTCTGGTCCTCGCTCAGCGATTACAGCAAGCCGGCCGGCCCGCGCATGCAACTGGCGCTGCTGCAAGGCTTGCTGCTCGGCGTGGGCTTCCTGCTTTTGGTGCTGCTGGGTTGGGCCCTGCTGGGCCTTCGCGCGCCGGCAGACAGCAACATGGCAAGGCTACCTGGCGCCTTGCGCGCAGGCGCTTACGGCGGCGGCATCTTGTTGGCCGCGCGTGCACTCATCCCTTGCTGGTTGGAGATGATGCGCTGGATTTCCGCTGACGAGCACCCGCGACCTGGCTACGCAGTCCTGCATCGCTGGTTGATCCCGATACTTGGCGTAAGCAGCGTGCTGCTCATCCATCTGGCACACGCGCGCCTGGCCGGCAGCGTGCTGGCATGGCTGACGCTGATGCTGGCAGCCTGGCGCCACTGGCGACGCGGCCGCCACGTGTACCGTTGGAAGATGCCCTTGACTATCTGGTTCCTGGCGATCGTGCTGATGGGCGGTATCACCGTTCAACTGCTGATGTTCCTGCTGGCCTTTGGGGAACTGGTCGCGGGATTGGCGCTGGTGTTCTGGCTCCGGGATAGCTGGCTGCGCTTGTGGCGACGCGGATCACGCAACAACGCAACCGCAATGCACTGAAGCCCTGCTGTAGGAGCGGCGTAAGCCGCGAAGCTACTGCTGCGTCAGTTTGCGATGGAGCCCGCCTTCGGCCACTGCAATGCATTACCGGCTACGGACGCAAGCCCGGTTTCGCGGCTTACGACGCTCCTACAAGAATGGGGTTGCAAGCAACTTGCGTGCAGCCGGCGCAAGCTTCTTGTGGAAGTTGTGGGAGCGGCGTAAGCCGCGAAGCTACTGCTGCGTCAGTTTGCGATGGAGCCTGCTTTCGGCCACTGCAATGCGTTACCGGCTGCGGACGCAAGCCCGGTTTCGCGGCTTACGCCGCTCCCACAAGGTGCACACGGGATTGCTATCAGCTTGCGTGTTGCCGGCGCCTGCCTGCTGTGGGAGCTGTGGGAGCGGCGTGAGCCGCGAAGCCACCGAAGTGTGGCTTCGCGGCGAAGCGTCTTCGGCCGGTGCTATGCGCCAAAGGCTGCGGAGGGAGTGCTGGTTTCGCGGCTTACGCCGCTCCTACAAGGTGCACACATTGCAGCTCGCCCAACCCGCGCAACAGCCACAGCGCGGCTGTGCCGCGCCTCAACGCTCCTTGCGCCAGTTCACCGAGCCGCGGTTTTCAACCGTGGACGATTCCACTTCGATGTCGAAGCCGCGACGCAGCAGGTATTTCAGGGTCAGCACCGAGCCACTGCCGACCAGCGAAACGCCGTAGCCGATGTAGAGCTTGGGCGTGATGTACTTGCCCACGCCGATCACTGAGCCGCCCAGGGCGCGTGACTGGCTGACGCCTGCATCATCCAGGCCAAGCTTGGCGCCCACCTGCGCGGCCAACAGGCCGCTGCCGGCCGACAGCGCCGCCGAGGCCGCGTTGACCTGCTGTGCCTGGTCGCTGCTGGCCATGCTCAGGCTGCGCCCCAGCACCAGATAGGCCAGCGATTCGGACTGCGACATCGCCGGGTTCGACCACACGTCCACCTTCGGCTGCTGTGCGCGGCCGGTGACGGTGATACCAGCGGTGACATCACCAATCGCACGTTCGGCCTTGATGTTGATGCGCGGGTCGGAGACCACACCGTAGTTCCACAACAGCTGGCCGTCGGTGATGGTCAGGTCCTGGCCGTAAGCCTTGTAGCGGCCGCTGACTTCCAGGCCGCCGTTGGCGGTCATTTCGCGGCCCGGCCGTGCACGCACCTGCATCCGCCCGGTCAGCGCGCCCTTCAGGCCGAAGCCGCTCATCTTGACCTTGTCACCGAGGCTGACGGTCAGGTCCATGTCCAGCGGCGAGGACGGGCCCTCTTCCGGATCCACCGGATCCAGCACGACGATGTCTTCCGAGGACGAGGTGCCGCGATCCAGGCGCTCAAGGTCCAGGTGGGCCTCAGGCACATGCACGCTGCCACGCAGCTCCATCGCGGTGCCGGCCAGGGTGAAGTTCAGGTCCGGGTTGGCAACCACGCGCAGTTCGCTGGTGTTGGCCAGCAGCACCTTGTCGCCGTGGATATGCAGCTGCAGCGGTTGCGCGTCGCCAAACCAGGACAGCCCACCGTCCACCTGCAATGCGCCTTCGCCACCGGTCTTGGTCGAGGCGCTGATGCGCGCCGACCCGTCAGGCTGGGCGACGAACATGCCCGTGCCTTCGCTCAGCGTCAGGCCCAGTGCGGGGAGCTCACCGGTGAAGTTGCTGAGCTTGGCCTCGCCACCCAAGGTCGGTTGCGAACGTGTGCCGCGCAGGCTGACGTGGCCTTCGATCAGGCCTTGCGGCCGCACTAGGTCGGGCGAGAACAACTCCAGCCAGTACAGCCGTGCGATGTTCATGTACAACTCGCCGGTCAGCGCCGCATTGGGCTCCCAACCGGTCTGCACTTTTGCGTCGATGAAGCCGTCGCCCTTGAAACCGACACCCAGGTAACCCTTGATGCTGTTGGGCAGCATGTCCACGTTCAACGAGAAATTGTCGTAACGCACCAGCTCGCCACGGGCGTTGTCGCCCAGGCGGATGCCGCCTTCTGCCGAAGCCACCTTGAAGGCGCCTTCCCAAGCATTGCCGCGCGGGCGGATGTTGCCGTCCAGGGTGAGCTCGCCACGCAGGTACATGCGGCGGCCTTCGTTGGGCGGCAGCCAAGGCTGCACCAGCGCAAGCGGCAAGGCGTCGCCCCGCAGCTGCAGGCCTTCGCGCGGCCAGTTGGCGGCAACGCACAGGGCACCGCCGGTGTCCGCGCCCAGGCAGGCATTGGCCAGGGTGAAGTTGCTGCCCTGCACATTGAAGGCGGCCGGCTGCCGCAGCTGCCATGGCGCGCCCTTGACCGGGGCGATGCGCAGCGACGCCAGCTCGCCGCGCCAGGCCTGGCCCTGCTGCCGCACGCTGCCGCTGAGCGCTACCGCACCGAGCTCGTTGCGGGTATCGGCATCGAGCTGCAGGTTCTGCACGCTGCCACGTGCATTGATGTTGACCTGGTCCAGCAGCATGCCGACTTCGACCGCGCTGCCATGAATCTGCAGTGCGCCGCTGTCACCGCGCCACGGCAGGCGGCCGGTGATGCTGATCTGCTGCGCTTTCCAGTCGTCCCATTGCAGGCCGTTGCCACGCAGATCGGCGCTGATGTCGGGCTGGCTGGGGGTGCCGCGCAGCTGCAGCGTACCGGCCAGGCTGCCGCTGCCACCGGGCAGCAGATCGGACAGATGCAGCGGCTGCAGCCGTGCGTCCACATCCAGGCGATCACCGACCTTGCCTTTGGCCTCGATCTGGCTGTCGCCCATCACCAGCCGCACATTGCCTTCGCCCTGGGTGCCCTGCAGCGCGAGCTTTGCGCGTGCATCGACACGGCGGCCGCGCAGCATGCCGTTGATCTGCGGTACGTCCAACGTGGCTTCAAAGCGCATGTCGGTGCTGCCAGCCACTGCCGGCAACTGCTTGCCCTTGGAAGCGAGCGTGCCGGACAGATTGCCCTCCCAACCGGGGACGAAATAGCCCGGGTCGAACTTGGCCAGGCTCGCTTCCACATCCCAGGCCAAGCTCGGCGCCCATGCTGCCGAGCCCTTCAATTCCAGCGCCCCGCCGGGGGTGGTCGCCTTGAGCCGTTCGATATGGGCCTGCTGGTCGTTGCCACGCACGTCGAAATCCAGGTTGGCGTCCTGTGCTTCACGCGCGACATCGGCCTTGCCGACCGCGGCCCAGTTCTTGAGGTTGCCGGCCACGCCGAGCCGCGCTTCCTTCAGGTGCAGCGGCACCGGCGTGCTGTCCGGCGAGCTCGGGTCCGGCTCCGGGATGTAGGTCAGCTGGTTGGCCACCACCGCAAAGCGGAAGCCGGGATTCTGCGCATCGGTGAAATCAGCGGTGCCCTGCAGGCGCACGCTGCCACCGAAGGCTTCGGCAACCAAAGGTGAAACGGTCAGCACCTGGTTTTCGATGGCGACATTGGACGGCGCCAGCACCAGTTCGTTCTCGCCCTGGCGTACCCGGCCCTGCAGCTTGGCCTGGCCTCCGCGCCCACGCGCGGTGAAATCCAGCGCCAGCGGTGCCGGGGCTTCGGCCAGGAACTGCGCCGGTACCACCTGGCCGATGTCCAGCTGCTCGCTGCGCGCGGCCACATTCCAGACCGGATCGGTGCGGCCGTCCAGGATCAGGCTGACGTGCAGCGGCTTGGGTGCATAACCTGCAATGGCTACTTCCATATGCGCCAGGTCACCGCGAGCGACCAGGCCCAGGCGCGCCGCAGGCTGGCCCGGACGCGGCGGCATCAGCGCGCGCACGGTGAGGTCGGTGGCGTAGTCCTCGCGCGGCAGATAATGGCCGTCGATGCGGAAATCGCCCAGGTTGCTGTTGACCTTGAGCTGGCTGGCGCTGAACTCGCCATCGGCCGCTTCCAGCCCGCCACGGATGCGGGTGATGTCGATGATCGGCTGCTGCAGCTGGGTGATGCGCAGGCCATCGATCACGATGGTGTCGGCCTGCAGGGCCAGCGGCAGCTCGATGGCCGGCAGCACATCCGGCCAGCGCGGCAGCTCGAACGGCTTGTCTTCGGAGGGGCCCAGTTCCAGCGTGGCATCGCTGATGCGCAAAGCATCCAGGCGCAGCTTGCGGCCCAGCAACGGGCGGATGTCCGGATCCAGGTAGGCCTGTGCGGCGGTGAAATGCAGATCGTTGTAGCGGAAATCCAGGTCATGCAGGATCAGTGGCCCGGCCAGCGGGCCTTCGGCCTTGCTCCAGGTCAGCGAGGAACCGGCCGGCAGCCGTGCCACCACCTGCGCCAGCAATACCTCGCGCCCGGCCACCGTCTGCAGCAGCCAATACAGGGCAAACAGGCCCAGCAACACCAGCACGGTGATGGTGACGCCGCTGCGGATCGCCAGCGTGCGCAGGCGCGCCTTGCGCTTGGCCCGCAGCTCGGCGATGCGCGCCTCGCGTTCTTCCGGGCTCACGTCGTCGGGACGGCGGCTCACAGGTCAGCTCCGATGTTGAGGTAGAGCTGGAACTGCGAATCGGGGTTGTTCAAGCCGTGTGCGATATCGATGCGGACCGGGCCCACCGGCGATTTCCAGCGCACGCCGAAACCCACGCCGGTATGCAGATCAATGGTGTTGTCGAACGCGCTGCCGGTATCGACGAACACCGCGCCGCCCCACGGGCCACCGCCGAAGTAATGCTCGTACTCGGCCGAACCGATCACCAGATTCTTGGCACCGAGTGCGTACTTGTCCGGTGCCGGCGTGCGTGGCCCGACTTCGCGGTAGGCATAACCACGGATGGAACGGTCACCACCGGCGAAATAGCGCAGGCTGGGCGGCATCGACACCAGATCGCTGGTCCAGGTGGTACCGGCCTGCCCGCGCAGGATCAGGCGGTCCGTCTCGCCCAACGGGATGTACCAGCGCACGGTGGCGTCGGCCTGGATGAAGCTGGTATCCGAACCGGCTCCTTCAATGCCACCGCGCAGGGTGGCGTTGCCGCTCATGCCACGGCGCGGGAAGCTCTTGTCATCGACATCGACATAGTCGGCGGTGAGCTGCGGGTAGACCAGCGTTGAATAGTTGTAGACCGCTGCATTGAACGCATCGCCGGAGCTGTAGCGCCAGCGTTCGCGCAGGGCGTTCATCGACACGATGGCGGTCCAGTACTCGTTGATCTCGCCGCTGCGGCTGGCGATCAGCTTGATGTTGCGCAGGTCGATGTAGTCGGTCTGTTCGTCATAGGCGCTGACCGCATAGGTGTACCAACCATCCAGCCAACGGAAGCCCGGCACCCGGTAGCTGGTGATGAAGCTCTTGCGCTTCTGCGCGTAATCCAGCTGGGTGGTGAGCTTGTGCCCGCGGCGGTTGACGTAGCGACGCTCGACGCCGCCGCGCACACCCGGGCCGCTCTCGCTGCCGTAGCTCAGACCGGCGGTGTAGATGGTGCGCTTGGCGCGGGTCAGCTTGACGTTGACCGGCACCTCGCCGTTGTCATCGGCCTGTTCCGGATGCGGCTGGATGTCGATGACGCTGAAGTAATCGAGCTTGGTCAACGACTCGCGCAGGCGGTCGAGCTTGCCTTCATGCCAGTAGCTGCCCTGCTCCCAATACACCAGCGGCTCGAACAGGTCCGGGCGGAAGTAATCCTGCTCAAAGGAAATCGGGCCCATGTTGTAGCGGCGGCCGCTGTCCCAGGTGAGGAAGATGTCGGCGGCATTCTCGGCGCGCGTCACTTCCACTTTGCGCTGGGTGAAATCGGCATCGAAGTAACCACGCTCGGCCAGCCGGCGGGTGATCTTGATCTTGCTGGCTTCGTAGTTGACCGAATCGAAGACCTCGCCGGTCTTGGGCTGGAAGGCCTCGATGTCTTCCTGCAGATATTTGTCGCGCGAGGCCGGGCCAGTGATGAACAGCTCCTCGGTGCGGACCTTGATCTGCTCACCCTTGTCGACCTGGATCAGCACCTGCAGGGTATCGCCGGTACGCGGCGCTTCAACGGTGATTTTGGGGTTGTAGAAACCGAACGGCTCCAACGCGGTCCGCGTTTGCCGCTCGGCCTGCGACAGCAGATATTCCAGCCGGGACTCGCCCTGCACCTTGCCGATAGCGTCATAGACCGACAGTGAAACCTCGATGTTTTCGATGATTTCAGCGTCGTCACCCTTGTCCAGACCCTTGATCTGGACTTTTTCAATGGTGCCGCGGGCATGCGCGAGCGGAGCTGCCGCCAGCAATGCCAGAAACAGAAGGAGCGGGGTGATTCGAGATAGCTGCATGCGCGTCAGCATACCGGTCTGAACATGACCCGCAAAATCACACGGCCCTCATTCCACCACCAATGTAGTGCCAAGCCACGCTCAGCAAGAAGCTCCCCCAGTAGTGCCGAGCCATGCTCGGCAGGAAGCCCCCCAGCAACGCCCATGTAGTGCCGAGCCATGCTCGGCAAGAAGCTCCCCCAGCAACGCCCATGTAGTGCCGAGCCATGCTCGGCAAGAAGCCCCCCAGCAACGCCCAGTAGTGCCGAGCCCTGCTCGGCAGGAAGCTCTCCCGATAACGCCTCTGCCGAGCATGGCTCGGCACTACATGAGGGGCAGGCAACCAGGCGACACCTGACCCGTTTGCGCCGGGGGCCATCACGCAACCCCAAAAGCCGGCCCTCCCGCCGCGCTACCTGTCTGGACCGTCACGCCACGTTGACAGGTACAGTTAAATTATCGTAAACACCCAGCCGCTCCGGTTCCTAGAACACGTGGTGAAGATGTCCCGGGTTGGTGCGTTCCTGCAAGGAAGCGACCGGTTGACTGGGCCAGGCACTTTCCCAAGTCCAGGTACCCACGATGAAACGACAACTCCTGAGCACGGCTGTGTGCGCCGCCCTTGCTGCGTATACGCCCTTTGCGTTCGCCCAGACCCAGGACGATGCAAGCAAACGAAACGTTGAAACCCTCGACAAGATCACCGTCACCGGCTCGCTGATTCCGCAGGTGCAGGTCGAGACTGCCACCCCCGTCACCTCGATCACCGCCCAGGACATCCAGAAGCAGGGCTTCAAGGACGTCTACGAGGTGCTGCGCTCGCAGCCGCTGGCCACCGGTGCGGTGCAGGACAGCCAGTTCTCCGGCGGCTTCACCTCCTCGGCCAAACCGATCAGCCTGCTTGGCCTGGACCCCGGCTTCACCCTGGTGCTGATCGACGGCCGGCCGATGGCCGACTACCCCCTGCTCTACAACGGCCAGAGCAACTTCGTCGACCTGGCCAGCATCCCGACCTCCATGGTCGAGCGCATCGACATCGCCCCGGGCAACCAATCCTCGGTCTACGGTTCCAGCGCGATCGCCGGCGTGGTCAACATCATTCTCAAGAAGCGGCTGGACGGCACCGAGATGAGTTTCCGCATGGGCAGCTATGACGGCGGCGGCGGCAGCAACCAGCGCTTCCAGCTGACCAGCGGCCACAGCTGGGACAAGCTGGACCTGACCGCCGGCCTGCAGCTGAGCAACCAGGACCCGATCTACGGCTTCAACCGCAAGGACTTCGACTCCACCAACGACAGTCCCGACGCCGACGCCCGCTATGGCAGCCGCACCTTTGTGCACAACGCCAGCAATGGCGCCTATATCGATCCGGGTGCTGCGGCCTGCGCACCGCTGGCCGGCCTGTTTGGTGGCACCACCATCTATGACACCCGCCCGGGCCGCGGCAACTACTGCGGCAGCCGCTATGAGCCGGGGTACTCGACCATCCTCAACAAGGAACGCAGCGCGGCCGGCTATGCCAACCTGAACTACGCGCTCAACGACAGCACCGATATCTACGCCACCTTGCTGATGAACCGCACCAAGAACGAGAGCAACTCGGGCTCACGCTTCTGGCAGCCGTCGCTGGATACCAGCGGCTACATCTTCAACGGCCTCACCGGCGACCTGGAAAGCTACCAGCGCATCTTCTCGCCGGAGGAAACCGGCGATGTCGACTTCAACAACGAGCGCCAGACCGCCGATTCCTACAACATCGCCATCGGCATCAAGGGTGCGGTCGGGCAATCGAACTGGGATTACAACGCCTACTACGCCCGCTCCGAATACCAGATCGACAGCCGTCAGTGGTGGCCGTTGAAGGACAAGATGGAGGACTTCTTCCGCGAGCACTTCCTCGGCCCGCAGCTGGGCGAGTACTACGGCTACCCGATCTACGAGCCCAACGACGCCGGCTTCTACCAGGCGCTGACGCCCGAGCAGTACCGCAGCTTCCAGGGCGAGATCCGCACCAAATCCAAGACCTGGACGCAGAACGTCAACCTGCAGTTCACCAACACCTCGCTGTTCACCCTGCCTGCTGGCGATGTCGGCTTTGCCGGCGTGCTGCAGGCCGGCCAGCAGTCCTGGAGCAACCCCACCGACACCCGCGTGGTCAGCGACCAGTTCTGGGGCCTCAGCGGCACCCAGGGCAAGGGCAAGCGCGACAACTGGGCGGCGGCGGTGGAACTGCGCGTGCCGATCTTCAGCAAGCTCACCGCCAGCCTGTCCGGGCGTTACGATGACTACAAGAACGACGGTGGCGGCAGCGATTCACGCGCTACCTACAAGGCCGCGCTGGAATTCCGCCCGATTGACGCGCTGCTGTTCCGCGCCAACTACGCCACCGCGTTCAAGTCGCCGGACATGGCCTATGTGTTTGCCGGCGACAGCGGTTTCTATACCTTCGTGCCGGATTATTATCGTTGCGCCACCGAGCAACCGGGGGTGCCGATCAGCCAATGCACGCTCAACGACGAGCAGGTACGCGGCTCGCGCTCCGGCAATGGCGACCTGAAATCGATCACCGCCAAGTCCTGGGGCGGCGGCGTGGTCTGGTCACCCAACAGCAGCTTCACGGTCAGCGCCGATTATTACCGGATCAAGATCGACAACAAGGTCGCCGACCTCGACCTTGACCTGCTGCTGCGCAACGAATCGGCATGCCGGCAAGGCCAGCTTGATGCCAGCTCGCCCACCTGCGTGGATGCCCTGCAACGCATCGGCCGCGCCGGCCCCAACGCGCCGCAGCCCGACCAGATCAACACGGTGGCGGTGAACCCGATCAACGTCGCCAAGGAAGACGTCAGCGGCATCACCGCCAACCTGGACTATCGCTGGGCCACCGACAGCTGGGGCAGCTTCATGCTGGGCGCCCGCTACAACGTCACCCTCAATCATGAGAGCCAGCAGTACCCCGAGGACCCGGTGATCGACCTGCTGCGTGACCCGTACTATTCCTCCGAGTTCAAGAACATCTTCAGCGGCACGCTTGGCTGGCAGATGGGTGGTTGGACCACCACCTTGTATGGCATCCGCTACGGGCGCACGCCCAACTTCGCCGCGCAGGACACCACCGAGGGCTATGCCGCCGATGATGCCGGCAAGGTCAAGGCATGGACCACCTTCAACCTGACCGTGGACTATGCGGTGACCGATGATGTCTCACTGAGCGTCACCGCCAACAACCTCACCGGCGAGCGACCGCCGCGTGACCGCACCTACACCAGCTATCCGTACTACAACATCTTCAACTACAACGGCTATGGCCGCTCGTACATGCTGGAAATGAACTGGCGTTTCGGTCGCAGCCAGTAAATCGCATCAAGCAACGGCAGGGAGACAGGAGCGGCTACGGCCGCTCTTGTTTCATCCGCCCGCCTGCAGCCGTTCGCGCAGTGGCGCAAGCTGCTCGGCATAGCGACGCCACTCGTCGACGTTGCGCGCGTGCACCGGCTCGCGCACCTGCACGCTGCTCAAGGTTGCGGTCGCGGCGGCATTGCGGGTCAGGTCGCTGCCACCCTGCTCAGGCGCCAAGCCACAGCATTCCAGCACCTGCGCAAGCGCCGCATCGGGGTCGGCCACCATCGCTTCGTAATCAATCTCCAATACACGCCCGGGCAGATGCTGCTGCCAGGCCTGCATCAGCTGCGTATGCGCCGCGTGGTGCGCAGCCAGTGCGTCGAAGTCATAGCTGTAGCCATAGGAGTCACCGAACATGGCGCGGTAGTTGGAGAAACACACCGCCATCGGATCGCGCCTGACGTAGACGATCACCGCCTGCGGCAGCGCGCGCGCAATCGGGCCGGCCAGCAGGTAGTTGGGCGGCAGCTTGTCGATGAAGCGCCGTTGGCCGTTCAGGCGCCAACGCGTCTGCCGTAGATAACCCTTGCCTACCGCAGCGTAGTCCAGCGTTGGCAGCGCCTGCAGCAATGCCGGATCAAGCAGCGCGCGACCGGCCTGGTTGGCAGCCCAGCGCAGCTGTTGGGCGAAGTCACCCAGTTCGCCGGCAGAGGCAATCTGCGAATGATTGCCGAGCATGCGCTCAAGCACCGTGGTGCCCGAGCGCGGCATGCCGATGATGAAGATCGGCTGCGCGCCGTCATCTTCATCCATTGCACCGGCCGTGTGGAACGTGCCCGCTGCGGCCAGCCTTGCCATCGCCTCGTGCTGCGACCGGTCTGCCAGCCGATCATGGCGCAGGCGGCGCCACATCGAAGCATTGCCTTGCCGCAGCGCCTCCCAGGCCTGGGAGAAATCGCCCAGGTCCTCCAGCTCCTTGTACAGCGCGAACCACATCGCAGCTGCATCTTCGCTATCGGCTGCGACCACCTGCAGTTGCCTGCGCAGGCCATCAACGTGGTTGTCGTCTGCATGCCAGCGGCGCAGTCGTGCGCGCGTCAATGCGGCGCGGCCATGCGCGGGCTGCAGCTGCAGGCAGCGCGCCAGCGCCTGCTCGGCCGCGTCCAGTTCACCGTTGAACTGCAGCTGCACGCCGAGGAAATAATGGAAATCGGGATTGTCGAAGCCAAGTGCGGCGGCACGCTGCATCAGCCGCAGGGCATCGGCGTGCAGCCCCAAGGACTGCAGCACATGCGCCAATGCCGCCAGGGTTGGGCTGTCATTGCATTGCGTCACGCAGGCGTTGCGCATCAGGCGCGCCACGCTCTCGCTGTCGCCTACGCGCAACAGGGCCTGCGCCACGCGCAACAGCAATGCAGGGTCGCGGTAGTCGATGGCGGCGGCCTGCTGCAGCTGCTGCACGGCCTCACGCAGCCGGCCCTGCGCCAATACCGTGCCGGCCAGCATCACCCGCGCATAGGCATGCGCGGGTTGCTGCGCCAGCACCGCCAGCAGATGCCGGCGCGCCTCCGGCATGTCACGCCGGGCCAGCGCGGCCTGTGCGGACTGCCAGGAGGCGCCGGTGTCCATGCGTCAGTTGGACAGGTGCTCGATCGCCGCCACGCTGCCGAGGCGGTCGCCGAGGGTGCGCAGCAGCGCCAGGCGGTTGCCACGCAGTGCCGGGTCTTCAGCGTTGACCATCACCGCATCGAAGAACGCATCCACCTGCGGGCGCAGGCGGGCCAGGCGGCCGAGCACGGCCACGTAGTCCTTGTGCGCAAGTGCGGTGCCGGTGTCGTCGATGGCGGCGGCCACGGCTTCGGCCAGTTCGCTCTCGGCCGGTTCACGCAGCAGGGCCGGATCGATCATGCCCGGGATCTCACCATCGGCCTTGCGCAGGATGTTGCGGATGCGCTTGTTGGCTGCGGCCAGTGCCTCGGCTTCCGGCAGCTGGGCAAAGGTGCCGATGGCATCGATGCGGCGGTCGAAGTCGTACAGCGAGGCCGGCTTCAACTCGGCGACGGCGTTGAAGTGGGTGGCCGGCACGCCCTTGTCGGCGTAATAGCCCTTCAGGCGGTCGACGATGAAGTCATGCAACTCGCCGGCATCGGCCTGCACCTTGCGCTCGGCCAGGCCGGCGTTGGCCGTGGCCAGCAGCGCCGGCAAATCCAGATCAAAACCCGACTCGATGATGCTGCGGGCCAGACCCAGCGCATTGCGGCGCAGCGCGAACGGGTCCTTGTTGCCGGTCGGCTTCAAGCCTGCGGCAAAGCCGCCAGCCAGCGTGTCCAGACGCTCGGCGATGGCCAGCACCTTGCCCAACGGCGACAGCGCGATGTCATCGGCGGCGAAGCGCGGCTGGTAGCTCTCGTCGATGGCCAGCGCCACCGACGGCGATTCGCCACCGGCAACGGCGTAATGACGACCGGCAATGCCCTGCAGTTCCGGGAACTCGTTGACCATGCGCGACTGCAGGTCGTTCTTGGCCAGCTCGGCGGCACGCTTGGCCTGTACCGGGTCGGCACCGACCTGCGGCGCAATCACCTGCGCCAGCGCGCTGACGCGCTGCACCTTGTCGGCCACGCTGCCCAGCTTGGCCTGGTAAGTGACGGTTTTCAGGCCTTCGCCCATCGCCACCAGACCCTGCTTGAGGTCTTCGTCGAAGAAGAACTTGGCATCGGAGAAGCGCGGACGGATGACCCGCTCGTAGCCCTTGGAAACTTCGGCCACGTCCTTGGATTCGATGTTGGCGATGCCGATGAACTTCTCGGTCAGCTTGCCGCCGGCATCGAGCACCGGGAAGAACTTCTGGTTGATCTCCATCGTCTCGATCAGCGCTTCCTGCGGCACGGCCAGGAATTCGCGTTCGAAACTGCACAGCACCGCCGCCGGCCATTCGACCAGATTGACCACCTGCTCCAGGTTGTCGTCGGTGATGCGTGCCACGCCACCCGCCTGTGCGGCTGCGGCATTGACCTCGACCATGATGCGCTCGCGGCGTGCGTCGGCATCGACCAGTACATTGGCAGCCTTCAGCGATTCAACGTAGTCGTTCGGCGTGCTCAGCCACACCTGCTTGTCGGCCATGAAACGGTGGCCACGGCTGAAGCGGTCGGACGTCAGGCCCAGCAGCTCGGCCGGCACGATGTCGTTGCCGTGCAGCAGCACCAGCCAATGCACCGGGCGGGCGAAGGCGTATTCGTGGTTGCCCCAGCGCATCGGCTTGGGGATGGGCATGGCGGCGATGGCCTCGCGCAGGATGTCCGGCAGCAGGCTGGCGGTCTGCGCGCCCGGCGTTACCGAACGCAGCACGAAGCGCTCGCCCTTGGCGTCGGTGGTGCGTTCCAACGCGGTCCAATCGATGCCGGCTTTAGCCGCAAAACCCTGCAGCGCCTTGGTCGGCGCGCCATTGGCGTCCAGCGCGATGTTCAGATACGGGCCGAACACTTCCGAGTGCTGCTCGGGCTGTTCGGTTTCCACGCCCGGCAACAGCACGGCGAGGCGACGCGGGGTCGACAGCGGCTTGGCATCGCCACGTTCGAAGGCCACCCCACGCTTGGCCAGGCCATCGATCACGCCATCAAAGAAGGCCTGCGCCAGGCCCGGCAACGCCTTGACCGGCAGCTCTTCCACGCCCAGTTCAATCAGCAGCGGTTGCATGCTCATGCCTGCACCTCCTTGGCGGCGACCGCTTCGAGGCGCTTGGCCTCGTACAGCTTGGCCACCGCCTGCGACAAGGTGCGCACGCGCAGGATGTAACGCTGGCGCTCGGTCACCGAGATGGCGCGGCGCGCGTCGAGCAGGTTGAACGAATGCGAGGCCTTGCAGACCTGTTCATAGGCCGGGAGCGGCAGGCCGGCTTCCACCAGCTTCTGCGCTTCCTTCTCGCAGGCGTCGAAGCGATGGAACATTTCTTCCACGTCGGCGTACTCGAAGTTGTAGGTGCTCTGCTCCACCTCGTTCTGCAGGTAGACATCGCCGTAGGTGACCGGGGTGCCGTCCGGGCCGTAGGTCCAGATCAGGTCGTAGACGTTGTCGCAGTTCTGCAGGTACATGCAGAGCCGCTCCAGGCCATAGGTGATTTCGCCCAGCACGGGCCGGCATTCCAGGCCACCGGCCTGCTGGAAATAGGTGAACTGGGTGACTTCCATACCATTGAGCCAGATTTCCCAGCCCAGGCCCCAGGCACCCAGGGTCGGCGATTCCCAGTTGTCCTCGACGAAGCGCAGGTCGTGCACCAGCGGGTCGATGCCCAGCGCCTTGAGCGAGTCCAGGTAGAGCTGCTGGATGTTGTCCGGGCTCGGCTTCATCGCCACCTGGTACTGGTAGTAGCGCTGCAGACGGTTGGGGTTTTCGCCGTAGCGGCCATCGGTGGGACGGCGCGAAGGCTGCACGTAGGCGGCATTCCAGCTTTCCGGGCCAATCGAGCGCAGGAAAGTGGCCGGGTGGAAGGTACCGGCACCCACTTCCAGGTCCAGCGGCTGGATCAAGACACAGCCCTGTTTCGCCCAGAAATCGTTGAGGGTCTGGATCAGTCCCTGGAAAGTTATCGAAACGGGGGGAGTCGCGGACATGCTGCCTGAGCCGTACGTAAGGGGTGCGTTAGTATAGCGACCGACCGCGCGATGGCCGCGCCAGCAAGGGGTTTGGGGTGGAAAACGCGGCCGTAGAGGGCTCTCAGGCACCATCACCGCAGGTGGCTATCGCCCCGGGAAGACTGCAGTTTTCCAATATCGCCGGTGCTTTGCTGGCCGACGGGCTGGTCGCCGCGCATGACCAGGAGCGGATCCGTTTTTCCGCCCAGGGTGCGCGCAATGCCAGCGAGGTGCACCCGCTGGTGCTGCTGGCCAACCTGAAACTGGCCGCCACCCAGGGCACCGGCGAGCTCAGCCTGGAGCGCCTGACCGAGTGGCTGGCCAACCGTACCCACAGCCGCTACCTGCGCATCGACCCAACCCGCGTCGACGTGGCCGGCGCCACCGCGGTGGTCTCGCACGCCTATGCGCGCCGCCACCGCATCCTGCCGCTGGCGGTGGACAGCGAGCGCGTGCTGGTGGCCACCAGCGAGCCGATGGCGCGCGACTGGGTGCCCGATCTGCAGCACCTGAGCCGGCGCCGCATCGACATGGTGTTGGTCAACCCGCTGGACCTGCACCGCTACTCGATGGAGTTCTTTGGCGTCACCCGCTCGGTGCGCGGCGCCCGCAGCGATGCCCGCGACGGCAGCAACGGCAGCGGCCTGCCCAGCTTCGAGCAGCTGGTGGAACTGGGCCGCGCCGGCGACGTCAATGCCGACGACCACCATGTGGTCAGCATCGTCGACTGGCTGCTGCAATATGCCTACGAACAGCGCGCCAGCGACATCCATCTGGAGCCGCGCCGCGACATGGGGCGGGTGCGTTTCCGCATCGATGGCGTGCTGCACAAGGTATTCGAGCTGCCGCCGTCGGTGATGACCGCCGTGGTCAGCCGCATCAAGGTGCTGGGGCGCATGGACCTGGCCGAGCGCCGGCGCCCGCAGGATGGCCGCATCAAGACCCGCTCGCCGGGCGGGCGCGAGGTGGAAATGCGCCTGTCGACCATGCCCACCGCCTTTGGCGAGAAGTGCGTGATGCGTATCTTCGACCCCGACTCGGCGTTCAAAAGCATCGAGCAGCTCGGCTTCAGCCCGGAAGAAGCCGCAGGCTGGAACGAACTTGTCGCCCGCCCGCACGGCATCGTGCTGGTCACCGGCCCCACCGGTTCGGGCAAGACCACCACCCTGTATTCCACGCTCAAGCGGCTGGCCACGCCGGACGTGAACGTGTGCACGGTGGAAGACCCGATTGAAATGATCGCGCCCGAATTCAACCAGATGCAGGTGCAGACCAATATCGACCTGGATTTCGCCGCCGGCGTGCGCACCCTGCTGCGACAGGACCCGGACATCATCATGATCGGCGAAATCCGCGACCTGGAGACCGCGCAGATGGCGGTGCAGGCCTCGCTGACCGGCCATCTGGTGCTGTCCACCCTGCACACCAACGACGCGCCCTCGGCGATCACCCGCCTGCTCGACCTGGGCGTACCGCATTACCTGATCGCCTCCACCGTCAACGGCGTGCTGGCGCAGCGGCTGGTGCGTACCCTTTGCCCGCACTGCAAAGTGCCAGACACCTTGAGCGATGCCGATTGGGCGCCGTTGCGTCATGCCCATGACGCATTACCAGATGTGGTCACGGCATATGCACCGGTCGGTTGCCTGGAGTGCCGGCGCACCGGTTACATGGGCCGGATTGGCCTGTATGAGTTGCTACCACTGGGTTCGCGGCTGCGCGCACTGATCACCCGCGACATGGATCTGGCCGGATTCAGCAAAGCCGCCGCCGCCGGAGGCCTGCGTACCCTGCGCCGCACGGGTCTTGAAAAGGTAGCCGCAGGGCTGACTACAATCGAGGAAGTCCTGTCTGTCCTGCCGCCCTCGGAATGAAGCCCCAGCCGTTCTTGATCGTTGAAACCGGGCAACCATTCCCGACCCTGCGCCGCTATGGCCGCTTTCCGCACTGGATCCGCGTCGCCGCCGGCCTGGAACAAGCCGACACCGTGGTGGTCAACGTCGAGCGCGGCGAGAAGCTGCCCGACCGCGGCGACTTCTCCGCCACGATAGTCACTGGCTCGGCGGCCTTCGTCACCGACCGTGCCGACTGGAGCGAACGCAGCGCCGACTGGCTGCGCGACGCCGCCCATGCCGGCATGCCGCTGCTGGGCATCTGCTACGGCCATCAGCTGCTGGCGCACGCGCTGGGCGGGCAGGTGGATTACAACCCGGCCGGGCGCGAGTCCGGCACAATCCGCCTGGAACTGGAAGCCCCGGCCGCAGCCGACCCGCTGTTCGCCGGCCTGCCGGCCAGCTTCCCGGCCCACGCCACCCACCTGCAGACGGTACTGCGTGCGCCCGAAGGCGCCACCGTGCTGGCCCGCTCGGTGCAGGACAACTGCCACGCCTTCCGCTGGGGCGAGCAGGCCTGGGGCCTGCAGTTCCACCCCGAATTCGCCACCCACCACATGCGTGGCTACGTCCGCGCCCGCGCCGACTGCATCGCCCGCCACGGCGGCTGCGCCCGAAGCGTCGCCCGCGAAGTGACCGCCGCACCGCTGGCCCGCCAGCTGCTGCGCCGCTTCGTGCGGCATGTGCGGCGCGAAGCGCACTGAGGCAGATGTTCAGGCACCCGACCTATGTGGTGCTGGAGCTGCCTGATCCTGTCGCCGCCGCGGTGCTGGCGATACGCCGTCGATACGATCCGCGCCTGGCCGGGTTTCCGGCTGAAATCACCGTAGCCGGATCCTCTGGCGTGGGTCCGTTGCTGGCGGGGCAGGCGTTGGAACCGGTGCTCGAGTGCATGCAAGGCATCGTCGATGCCTGCCTGCCGATTCGTATGCGGTTTGCAGGCTTACGCCGCTTTGCCAGCGGCCCGGTGACCTGGCTGGCGCCGGCTGATCCGGCCCCCCTGGTGGCCCTGCACCAGCGGCTGGCTGGCAGCGGTCTTGCGTTTGCACCCCACCGTTTCGAATTTACCCCGCATTGCAGTGTCTGCAGCATCGCACTGGACCCGCCTCTGCAACAGCAACTGTTGACCGAGCCGGTACCGGTCGAAGCGTTCGAGCTGAGCCGGCTGGCACTGTATGCGGTGGTGGACGGCCGCACGCAGTTGCTGCATCGGGCCGAGCGCCGTCAGACGCATTGAACCCGGCAAGGGCGGCGGTCATGCAGTGCCGAGCCATGCTCGGCAAGGGGCGTTCCCCGGTAGAGCCCCTGCCGAGCATCTGTCTCGTCTACACAAAGGACCC
>NZ_JBDJMY010000021.1:0-68877 GCF_039674165.1 Stenotrophomonas terrae | reverse complement strand
GCCGATCATAAACACGCGTTGGCGGCGCTGGGGTTGTCCCTCCCCTTGCGGGGCTCGGGCCTGGCCGAGCGACCCCATCCGGCCCCTGTGGGAGCGGCGTAAGCCGCGAAGCCGACATTGCTGGAATCACCGGCATGCCCGCAATTTACCGGTCCATTAGCTTCGCGGCTTACGCCGCTCCCACAAATGCTGATGCTGCACTGAGAATGCCCTGCCGAGCATGGCTCGGCACTACACTGGCTGCCCTGCCGAGCATGGCTCGGCACTACGTTGGTCGCGCTTGCCCGGCGTTACAGCAGGTCTGGCAGCTTCCAGCCGAACAGGTCCATTGCTTTCTGGAATTCGCGGTCCAGCGGGGCGCGTACTTCGATGCGGCGGCCGTCCTGCGGGTGCGGGAAGGCCAGGCGCTCGGCGTGCAGCAGCATGCGGTGTACGCCCTGCATGCGGAACGTGCGGTTGTGCCGGCCATCACCGTGGCTGGTGTCGCCAATCATGTGATGGAACATGTGCTTGAGGTGCCTGCGGATCTGCCGGAAACGCCCGGTCTGCGGCTGGCAGCGCAACAACGCATAACGCGAAGTCGGGAAGCCCGCCGAGGGAATCGGCAGCTCGCCTTCCAGCAGTTTCTGGAAGTGGGTGATGGCCTGCTTCTTGACCGGTTTGCCGGGGCCGCCATCCAGGTCGTGATCAACGGTGAAGGCGTCCTCGGCCGGCCAGCCGCGACACACCGCGAGGTAATCCTTCTCCACCTCGCCGCTCATCAACGTCTTGCCAAGCACACTGGCGCTTTCGCGATCGAAGGCCAATAGCAGGCAGCCGCTGGTGGCACGATCCAGACGATGAATCAGGAAGATCGGCTTGCCCAATTGCTCGCGCAGACGATCAGCCAGGAAATCATCCTCGCCACGCGCCAGCTTGCTGTCGTGGACCATCAAACCGGCGGGCTTGTTGACCACCGCCAACCACTGGTCTTCGTACAACAGCGGCAGCGGTTCAAACACAACCGGCGCCACTGCCACTTCTTCAATCACATCACTCATCGACGCAACCACGCCGATGCCACCGCGATCACACCCACCACACCGGTCACCCACGACCACAGCGGAATGGCCGCGAACTGCGGGCCGCCAGCCTTCAGGCCGTATAACAAGGCCGAAACCACCATCAGACCGGCACCGGCGACTGCGGTCACCATGCGCCGCTGCATGCGCTGCAGCGTGCCGTCCAGATTGACGATGTCCTGCGAACGCATCGCCAGCTCATGCTTGCCTTCCACCTGCTGGCGCAGCCAGCTGTGCAGAAGCGCCGGCATGTCCGGGGCTTGGGTCATGATTTCCGGCAGGCGCTTGCGCAGCTCCTTCAGCGCGCGGCGCGGGCTGTAGCGTTCGCGCAGGATGCGTTCCAGCACGGGCTTGGCAACTTCCCAGATATCCAGGTTGGGGTCGAGCTGGCGGCCCACGCCTTCGATGTTCAGCAGCGTCTTCTGCAGCAGGATCAGCTGCGGCTGCAGGGTCAGCTGGTAGCGCTGGGCGGTGCGGAACAGCTTCATCAGCACTTCGGCCAGCGATATCTGCGACAGCGGGCGGGTGAAGTACGGTTCGCAGACCGCACGCACGGCCGCTTCCAGTTCATCGATACGCACCGTATTCGGCATCCACTGCGCCTGCAGATGCAGTTCGGCGATGCGGCGGTAATCGCGATTGAAGATGGCCATGAAGTTTTCGGCCAGATAGAACTGATCCTCTTCCGACAGCTGGCCCATGATGCCGAAATCCAGCGCGATGAAGCGCGGGTTGTCGCGGCGTGCCGGATCGATGTCGACCCAGATGTTGCCGGCATGCGCATCGGCGTGGAAGAAGTTGTCGCGGAATACCTGCGTGTAGAACACGCGCACGCCCTTGGCCGCCAACGCCTTGCGGTTGATGCCGGCCTTGTCCAGGGCGACGATGTCGTCGGACGGAATGCCCCATACCCGCTCCAGCGTGAGTGCGCGTTCGGCGGTGTGGCTCCAGATCACTTCCGGTACGTACAGATCGTCGGAGTTTTCCCAGAAGCGACGCAGCACGCTGGCGTTGGCGCCTTCGCGCTGCAGGTCCAGCTCGGCGGCCAGCGTGGTTTCGATCTCGGCCACCACTTCGCGCGGGCGGATCTTGTCGGCGCGCGGATGGGTGCGCTCGACCAATGCAGCCAGCGACTTGAGCAGGGCGATGTCACCGGCGATCTGCTTCTCGATATCCGGGCGCAGCACCTTGACGACTACCTGGCGGCCATCTTCCAACGTCGCCGCATGCACCTGCGCGATCGAGGCCGAGGCCAGCGGCGTGGTGTCGAAGCTGGTGAAGGCTTCGGTGATCGGCAGGCCCAGCGCCTGCTCGACGATCTGCAGCGCGCGTTCGCCGTCGAACGGCTTGACCCGGTCCTGCAGCAGGGTCAGCTCGGCGGCGACATCCGGCGGCACCAGGTCGCGGCGGGTGGACAGGATCTGCCCGAACTTGACGAAGATCGGGCCCAGCTCCTGCAGCGCCAGACGCAGCCGCGCACCACGCGACTGCGAGGCGATATCGGCACTGGCGCGCGGCACGAATGGCTTGGCAACACTCAGCCAACGTTCGACCGGGGTGTCATCGAGCAGATCATCCAGGCGGTAACGCAGGATCACCCGGCCAATGCGGCTGGCGCGGAACATGGCGCGGACCAGCTTCATGCGGCACCTCCGGCGCGCTGACGCAGGCGCGCGATGCGCGCGGCCATGCGTTCGACGTCATCGCGGATCACGTCCACATCGTCATGGAAGGCGTCCAGCTCGGCACGGGCAACGACATCACGTGATTCCTCGGTAACGTATTCGGCGGCGGTCTCGGCCAGGTCCTTGGCGCTGCGGCGGGCCTGCAACAAGGCCGCGCGCAGGGTCTGTGCGATCTGCACGCCGAGAATCTCGCCAAAGGCTTTGACAAAAGGTTGCTGCCAGTCCGGATCAAAACGGGTGGCCAGCTGCTGCAGGCGGCGCGCCAGCTCGGCATCGCCGGATACCTTTACCCGCCCGGCCGGCGCGCTGTTGCTGCGGCGCGCGTTCGCCAGGAATGGCAGCTGCGCCAGTACCCCGCCCAGGGTGCTGCGCACCGCCAGGTCCGGTTCCAGCGACGGGTCCACCGGGCCCACGGTCAGGCGCTCGCCGGCGACCCCGATCTGCATCGCCAGCGATGGCGATTCCAGGGTCAGGGCGATGCGCTGGCCATCGAGTGCGGCCAACGCGGTACGGGTGTCCGGGTCCAGCGCCAGGGCGCGGTTCAAGGCCACTTCCAGCGCACGGCCGGCCAGCGGCTTGATCATCTTGAGGGGGGATGCAGGCATGCCGGGCATTCTACCGGAGGGCCGGGATTGGGAGCCTGACAAGCACGATGTTTCAGCGTACCCGGCGCCTTAGCCCGGGTAAGCGCAGCGCACCCGGGAGCAGGAATATGCCGTTCTTTCAGGCTATCGGCCAACAGCCCCGGGGGCGCTGCGCTTGGCCGGGCTACGTCACCGCCACAGGCTTTGTTCATGTAGCCCGCCACGTTTGCCGGTCAGCAATGCCCTGCACAGAGCGCCACGCTGTGGCAATCGCTGGCTGCTGCCGCGGCGGCTTCACCCGCCCGATCCGCGATTCCCCATTACCGTCTTTGAGTTCATGCTATGCGTACCCCTTCAACACAGCGGCAGGAGCACACAGGCAATGGGCAAGACCCGGGTTGGCATCATCTTCGGCGGTCGTTCGGCCGAGCACGAGGTCTCGCTGCAGTCGGCGAAGAACATCCTCGATGCATTGGACAAGGAGCGTTTCGACGTCAGCCTTGTTGGCGTGGACAAGCAGGGCCTGTGGCATCTGTGCGATAGCGCCGGTTTCCTGCTCAATGCTGATGATCCCAAGCGCATCGCGCTGGATACCTCCGGGCCGGTGCTGTCGGTGCTGCCCGGCGCCGAACGTGGCCAGTTGCTGGCCGCCGATGGCCGCGACGTACCGCAGCTGGACGTGGTGTTCCCCATCGTCCACGGCACACTGGGCGAAGACGGCACCCTGCAAGGCCTCTTGCGCACGCTCAACCTGCCGTTCGCCGGCCCCGGCGTACTTGGTGCGGCGGCGGCGATGGACAAGGACATGGCCAAGCGCCTGCTGCGTGATGCAGGCCTGTCGGTGGCACCGTTTGCCTGCTTCAACCATGTCACCGCTGCAGGCGCCGACTACGACGCGCTGGTGGCGACGCTGGGCCTGCCGCTGTTCGTCAAGCCGGCCAACCAGGGCTCCTCGGTGGGCGTGAGCAAGGTACGCAACGCCGAAGAATTCGCCACCGCGATGGCGTTGGCCTTGTCGTTCGACCACAAGGTGCTGGTGGAATCGGCGATTGTCGGCCGCGAGATCGAGTGCGCGGTGCTCGGCAATGACGTGCCCGAAGCCAGCGTCTGCGGCGAAGTGGTGGTGCATGACGATTTCTACGCCTACGACACCAAGTACATCAGTGCCAGCGGTGCGGAGACGGTGATCCCGGCCGATATCGGTGCGCAGGCGCAGCAGCGCATCCGCGATATCGCGGTGCGCGCCTACCAGGCGCTGGACTGCATCGGCATGGCGCGGGTGGACGTATTCCTCACCGCCAGCGGCGAGGTCGTCATCAACGAACTGAACACCCTGCCCGGCTTCACCAAGATCAGCATGTATCCCAAGCTGTGGGGCGCAAGCGGACTGGGCTATACCGCGTTGATCACGCGTCTGATCGAGCTGGCGCTGGAACGTCACGCTGCCGACAAAAATCTGCGCAGCTCGATCAGCGCCTCGGCCTGAGCAAGCGCAACGCCAAACGAAACGGCCCGCACCCTCGATGAGGATGCGGGCCGTTTCACTTCAAGCCTGGCGTATGACTAGCCTTTTTTGCGGAACAGCGAGATCACCGCAAGGATCAGGAATACGACGAACAGGATCCATGCAATATTGCTGGCCGCACCGGCAATGCCACTGAAGCCTAGTACGGCAGCAATGATGGCGATGACGAAGAAAACGACGGCGTAATGCAGCATGTGGCTGGTCCTCGGTTGGAAACAGGGTTCCATCCTCTGCAATCGCCAGTAGTGATGCAGTGATGGGTGCGTGAGCACCACATGACGATCACCCCACTATATTCAGTTTGCCGCTGCCAGCCGCCGCAGCCCTTCCTCGATTGAAACCCTGGGCACATAGCCGAAGTCGCGCCGTGCCGGCTCCATCGAGTACCAATGCGGCGTGCACAGCTGCTCGGCGAGGAAGCGGGTCATCGGCGGTTCGCCGGACAGTCGCAGCAACGGCCACAACTTTTCGCAGACCGAGCCGATGCGGTAGGCGGTCTTGAACGAGATCGATTTCTCCACTGCCGGCGCGCCAACGGCGGCAAGCAGCCGGTTGAGCAGCTCGCGCATCGGCAGCGGCTCGCCGTTGGAGATGAAGTAGGCCTTGCCTGCACATGCCGCGCCCACCACCAGATGATCGAAAGCATCGAAGTGCGCCTGCGCGGCATTGTCGATGAACGTGGTATCGACCTTGTTGCTGCCATCACCGACAAAGCGCAGCCGGCCGGCGCGGGCGCGCTCTGCCAGCCGCGGCACCAGCTGGTTGTCGCCCGGCCCCCAGATCAGACGCGGGCGCAGAGCGATGGTTGCCAGATCAGCGCCATTGGCGGCCAGCACTTCCTGCTCGGCGATGGTTTTGGTGGCGGCATACGGCGCCTGGAAGTCCTCACCGTAAGGCACCTGGTCCGCGCCCAATCCTTCGACCGGATGGGTGGCACGATGGGTGACGCTGGGCGTGGAGGTATAGACCAGCCGCCCGATGCCATGCGCCTTGCAGGCCGCCAGCACGTTGCGGGTGCCGACCACATTGGCCTGGAAGTAGCTGTCGTAGCTGCCCCAGGCACCGGCCTTGGCGGCATTGTGGAAAATGGCATCCACGCCTGCCGCAGCGTGATGCACGGCATTGGCATCGGCCAGATCACCACGGATCTGGCCAACCCCGATCTCCTGCAGCGACGGGTAGTGACCACGATTGAAGCTCAGCACCTGATGGCCGCGTTCGACCAGGCCACGGCACAGGGCCTGACCAAGAAAACCACCACCACCGGTAACCAGAATCTTCATTGTTTGATCGCTCTGCTGCAGGGCCGCCGCCGCGCAACCCGCGCAACGGAAGCAGATGAAGGCGGCGCACAATCCCCGTGCAGCCCAAGCGCCCAGTATCGCAGCACTGGCCGGCAGGTGGTTTGCTAGTGATGGCAGGGCGGTGCCTTACCCCTCCCCAGCCCTCCCCTTCGCTGCGCGCAAAGGAGGGAGCGAGAGCACCCCTCCCCAACCCTCCCCTTCGCTGCGCGAAAGGGAGGGAGCAAAGCACCCCTCCCCGGCCCTCCCCTTCGCCTTCGGCGCAAGGGAGGGGGCAGCAGCTGCAGGACCGCGAGGACGTGGAGCAGCCAGGCTTTAGCCCTCCCTTTCGCGCAGCGAAGGGGAGGGTTGGGAGGGGTGCTCTTCACCCTGCGCCAAAGCCCGCAAAACATCCTCCAGAACAGCCGGCATCCGCTGCAGAACCTCGTCATTCCAATAGCGCAGCACCCGGAAGCCCAACCCCCGCAGCACCTCGGTCCGCCGCTGGTCATAGGCAACCTGCTCAAGATGCTGCCCGCCATCCAACTCGACAACTAGATTCGCCTCCAGACAAACGAAGTCGGCAATGTAGCCAGCCAAGGGCATCTGTCTACGGAAGCGAAAGCCTGCCAATTGACGCCGCCGCAGCTGCTGCCACAGGCGGTCTTCTGCATCGGTGGGCGTGTTGCGCAGGGCTCTTGCGCGTTTTCGCAGCTTGTCCATTACGGCTCTCCGTCTTCGGTACGGAAAGCCTGCGATTGCAGTTACTGGAAGCCAGTCAGGGAATGGCGGGGGGCGTGCTGTCGTTCGGCTCAAACAGCACTGCGCTTTACCCCTCCCCAACCCTCCCCTCCGCCTTCGGCGCAAGGGAGGGGGCAACAGCTGCAGCGCTGCGAAACCTTCGAGCGGCCCGGCTTTAGCCCTCCCTTTCGCGCAGCGAAGGGGAGGGTTGGGAGGGGTGCTCCTCCTTCAAGCCTTCAGCTTCAAACCCTCAGCTTCAGCCCAACTGCGCCTGCGCCCATACCGCCAGCTTCTCGCGCCCGATCTTGGCGTTGTGGCGGATATCCACCGGGAAGCCCGGATGTCGCAGGAAATGTTCAATCCCAACCAGCTCGGGACGCTGCAATGCCAACGCCCGCAATTGCGCTTCCACCTGCTGGAAATGCTGATCCGGCAGCAGCTCATAGCACAGCACCGGCTGCTGATTCTCCGGCTCACCCACGCCGACCAGCGCAGTACGGCGCACCCCGGCAACGGTGTTGAACACCGGCTCCACCTGTTCGGTATAAAGCGGCCCGGCGGCCGTCTCGACGCGGTGGGTCTTGCGCCCGCAGAACCACAACCGCCCTTGCTCGTCGAACCAACCCACGTCGCCCATGCGATGCACGATGCGTTCGCTGCCATCGGCCAGCAGTTCGCGGATCTTGGCGGCGGCCGTTGCCTGCGGGCGGTTGAAATAGCTGTCGGTCGTGGTTGGGCCGACTACGGTGATCTCGCCCACCTCTCCGGCAGGTAGCTCGCGCGCACCACTCCAGTCAGCAATCGGCGCATCGGTGATGGCGATGATGCGCACTTGGTTCGGTGCGACCACGCGGCCGACGCAGGTGCCAGCACCGGCCTCGGTCGCTTCCCGCGTATCGACCAGCTCGCGGCCTTCGATCACTGCCACCGGCAGGCATTCGGTTGCGCCATACGGGGTCCAGAACTGGCCCTCGGCCGGCATCAACGAACGGATCTTGGAGACAATCTGCGGCGGAACCGGTGCACCGGCCGACGTGGCGCGGGTCACCGTCGGCAGCGGCTGGCCATGCTCGGCCAGCACCCGCATCAGTGCCGGCGACCCAAACAGCTGGGTCACGCCAAAGCGGGCAATGGCGTCGTGCAGCTTGCGTGGATCAGCGCTGCCGGGCCGGGTCGGGTCCATGTCCGGGATTACCGAGGTCAGCCCAAGCGCCGGATCGAACAGGGCGAATGGCGGGAAGGTTGGCAGGTCGATGCCGCCGGGCTGCATGCCGAAAGCGTTGCGCAGCAGTTCGACCTGGCCGACGAAATGGCGGTGGCGGTAGACCACGCCCTTCGGCACGCCGGTGGAGCCGCTGGTGAACAGGATCGCGGCCGTGTCATCCGGGGCTGTTGCAGCCAATTGGCTACCCGCACCCGCGCCGTCGGCCTCGACCTTCGCCAAGGTGATACCGCCCCAGCCCCAGCGCCGGCCAACGGTGACCTTGACCCTGGCCGACTTGGCCCAGCCCAGCAGCACCCGCGCGAACTGCGCCAAGGGGATGCCGATGAAGGCCTGCGGCTGGGCTTCGTCCAGGCACTGCTTCAGCGCGCGCTTATCAATGCCGGGGTCGACCAGCACCGGCACCGCGCCGATCTTGAACAGCGCAAACATCAGCAGGAAGAACTCCGGGCCCGGCCGCACCATCACCACCGCACGCACGCCATGACCGATGCCATTGGCCGCCAGACCGGCGGCAATGGCGTCGCTGCGGGCGTCCAGCGTGCGGTAATCCAGGGTCACGTCGTAGGCGGCCATGCCATTGGCGGCGGGCTTGCCCGGGCAGCGGATGGCGATCTGGTCGGGCCGTTCACGCGCCAGCTCGGGCAGGCGCGCGGCGATATTGCAGGTTTCGTTCATCTACCTATTGTCGCCAATGCAGAAAAATCTTGCGCGCCGGCCCGCAGCGTGGAAAATTTCCCACCTTCCTTTTGTCCTATTCCTGCCGCCAAGGCCGGTCTCCCATGCCCCATCCCTGCCTGACCTGCGGCGCCTGCTGCACCCAATACCGCGTTGCCTTCCATTGGATGGAATCGGACGAAGTCACCGAAGGCGGTGTGCCCCACCAGCTGACCCAGCAACTGGATCCGCACCGGCTGTGCATGCAGGGCACCTATTCGGACCCGATCCGCTGCGTGGCGCTGGATTCGGAGATCGGCGTGTATTCGCGCTGCACCATCCACCCCAACCGGCCCAGCGTGTGCCGTGAAGTGGACGCGTCGTGGGAGTACGGCAAGGCCAGCTCGCAGTGCGACCGCGCCCGTATTGCCCATGGCATGCCGGCACTGACCCTGGCCGATTGGCGTTGGCGCGACGATGCCGACAACGATGACGATCATCCCGACGACAACGGCAACAGCCCGGCCTCACCGCCGAATACGCCGATTGCGGCGTAAGCCGCTCGGCTGCCTGGCTTGTTCCCATCCCGGCGGGAGCAGCCGGCAGCGCTGCCTCAAAGCGCCTTGTAACGCCCCCACAGCACCTCGAACTGCTGCGCGAAGCTGCGCACGAGGTTGCGGTCATTGCTGACCACCAGATTCTCATCGTTGTGCTCGGTCGCGGTGCGGGTCCAGTTGAAGCTGCCATTGGCCAGCAGCTTGCCGTCGAACAGCGCGAACTTGTGGTGCATGTGGTATTCGCTATGGTCCACGCGCACCGGGATATCCGCATCGTGCAGGCGGCGGATGTCGTTGCCGTCGTCGTAGACCTTGTCGTTGTCGCTGATGATACGCACCACCACGCCGCGTTTGTGCGCGTCCAGAATGACGCTGCTGAGACGGTCGTCGGAGATGGTGAACACACAGATATCCATCGTCTTTTTGGCCCCGGCGCACAAGGCGCGCAGGCGCTGCATGCAGGCATCGCCGGGCGAGAAATAGGTACTGGTCAGGGTCTCGACCGGGCCGGCGTTGACGTCCAGGGTGCGCACCACCTGCTCAACCCACTTCAGCATTGGCAGCGCTTCGGCGGGATCGGCGCCGATCTGTTCGCGGGCGATGTCGAAGGCGCGGTTGCGCAGGAAACGCAGGCGGTCCGGCGAAAGTTCCGCGCCGAGCTCGCGTAGCGCCGAGCGCTCTTCGTTGCTCAACGCAAAGTCTTGCGCACTGTCACGCAGCTGACGGTCCAGACTGTCGAAATCCATCCTTCACTCCCTGTGCAAAGAAGCACAGAGCTTCGCACACCTGCGAGTGTCTGTAGGAGCGGCGTGAGCCGCGAAGCTGGTGGAATGAGAGAGGCCACAAAAGCTCACCCCTCCCAGCCCGTCCGGCCCGAAGGCACAGCCTTCGGTCGTTCATCAGGCCGCGCGCCAGTGGCGCGCAAACTGGCCTTCTTCACCCCCTTGCCTTCGGCAATGGGAGGAAGCTAAAGCCTCAACCCAGCGGGTTGCGCTCCAGGAAGTCGCGCACTGCCGGCACGATGACTTCGTGCTTGTCTTCCAGCACATAGTGGTTGGCGTCTTCGAACGCCGTCACTTCCGCCTGCGGCAGCGCCTTCTTGAAGCCGGCCAGGAAGTGATGGTCGAAGCAGATGTCGCGCAGGCCCCAGGCGATGTACACCGGGCGGTCAGCGAAGCTCGGCAAAGCAGCCGCCGCACGCTCCAGCAGCGACCAGGCCTTGTCGGCCGGCGACAGCGGAATGTCCTGCATGAAGCGGATGGTGGAGATGCGGTTGGCCCAGTTGTTGTACGGGGACACATAGGCGCGCCGCACATCGGCCGGCATGCGCCGGCTCACGCCCAGCCACGAGGCGCCGGACGAGAATGCATTGAAGGTGCGGATGAACCATTCGCCCGGCTTCCAGTGCCGGCCCATGGCGATCTGCCACGGCATCGGCTTTTCCGGCGGCAGCGGGAACGAAGCGGTATTGGTGATGACCAGGCGCTTGACCTGCGCGTGGTGCGACAAGGCCCAGCCGAAGCCGATCATGCCGCCCCAATCGTGTACCGCCAGCGTCACCGGGCCGGTGATGCCCAGGTGCTTGAGCAGCGCATCCAGATCGTCCACGCGCGACTGCAGCGTGTACTCGTAGCGGCTGTCATCAGGCTTGTCGGACAGGCCCATGCCGATGTGGTCCGGCACGATACAGCGGTACTTGTCGCTGAGGCCGTTGACCAGGTGCCGCCACAGATAGCTCCATGACGGATTGCCGTGCAACATCACCACCACTTCGCCATCGCGCGGGCCTTCATCGATGTAGTTCATCGACAAACCCGGACGGACTTCGAAACGGTGGGTCTTGCTGGGGTAACCGGGGAGTTTGTTCATCGGGGTGCACCTGCGGCTGCTAAGCCCCTCGCCCGTCGGGAGAGGGGTTGGGGAGAGGGTTGGCCGGAGTGGAGGAGCTTGAACAAGCGCTCCAACCCCAGGCGCATGCGTGTTGCGCACGCGTCCCTCTTCCGCCTTTTGGGCACCTTCTCCCGCAACGGGAGAAGGAAAAGCATGCAATCTGAAAGTTCGCGGCCAGGCCGGAACTTACCAGACCACCTCGGCCATCGTGCAGTTCAGGCCAGAACCAATGCCCATCAGCGCGACACGGTCGCCCTTCTTGAGCTTGCCCAGCTGACGCAGCTTGCTCAGCACGATCGGGACCGAAGCCGGGCCGATGTTGCCGTGCTCACCAAAGATGGTCATCACCTTCTTCGGGTCGATGCCGAAGGCCTTGATGAAGGCATTGGTATGCGGCTGGCTGACCTGGTGGATCACGAACTGGTCGATCTCATCCACCGCCCAGCCCAGCGCGACGCGCGTGGCTTCAAAGGTCTTGGTGGCCAGCTTGATGCCTTCGATCAGCAGCATGCGGGTGTCGGTGACCATGCGGTCCAGGTTGCCCACGCACAGCTTGTTCCACTGGTTGGCTGCACGGGTCACGCCGCCACGGTAACGCGGCGCGTCCGGCACCAGTTCCGAGCGTGCCATCACCATTGCTGCCGCACCGGAACCGGTGGTCAGCGCGGCGACTTCGTCACGCATCTGCTGGGCGGTGATGTCCGGGGACATCATGCGCTCCAGGGTCTTTTCATAGACCAGGTTGGAGGTTTCGCCGTCGACGATCAAGGCATAGTCGATGTCGCCGCGCTCCAACATCAACGCCGCCATGTCCATGCCATTGATGAAGGCAAGGCAGGCGTTGGCGATGTCGAAGGTGACGCACTCTTCGCCGATGCCCAGGTTGCCGGACACGATCGAAGCGGTGGACGGCTCCAGGTAATCACGGCTGACGGAGGTGTTGATCAACAGGCCAACCATATCGGCGGTGATGCCGGCATCTTCCAGCGCCTTGCGGCCTGCCAGCGTGGCGACGTCCGAGGCCTGAGTACCCTGGTCCCAAAGGCGGCGCGCATGGATGCCGGCGATATCGCCAAGCACGTCGGCACGAATGCCCAGGCGTTCCAGCGTGGGCTGGAGCCGCTCGTTGATTTCCTTTGAGGTCAGCGTATGCGGCGCATCAATATGCGCCAGTCCCGCGATCGAGACGTTTTTAAAAGGCATCAGAAAGCGCCAAGACTCAGGCGAAGGGGTCGCTATTCTAGCCCCTGCGCCTTTTTACCGCATCTTTACAAATCGGCGGCCCGGCGTATGGAGCCGCCGGGACCGTAAGACAGGCTGAAACCTCAGCGTGGCGGGCACTGGAAGGCGGCAAAGCGTTGGCTGCCGTCGGCCGGCAGGCCGCTGGCCTGCACGGCATTGGCCCCGGCACTGGGGGCCTCGTTGCGGGCCAGGGTTTCCAGTTCTTCCTGCACGCGCAGCGGGTTGCGGTTGTAGAAGCCGACCTTGTTCTTCACCGACACCACGATCTCGCCCTTGGTCACGCAGCCCGGGGCTACCGGACCGGCGGGCAGTACACGTACGGCCTTGCCGCCGGATTCAATCGGCACCCAGGTGCAGGCGGCGGTGCTGGCGATCAGGGCGGACAGAAGCAGAACGCGCATGGACTATTCCTTGTGAAGATCAGCACGGATTGTGCCGGGAAAGGATGAACAGGTGGTGATCCCAAGGTTTGGGATGGGCACAAATGGTGGTGGTGGGCCATGTTTGGCGGGGGATTTGGCAGCAAAAACCACCCCTCCCCAACCCTCCCCTTCGCTACGCGAAAGGGAGGGGGCGAAAACGTAGTGCCGAGCCATGCTCGGCAAGGGCTTTACCAGCGAAAAACTGCCCTCACCCCAACCCCCGCTCCGCGCCCCTGCCCTTGCGCTGGCGCAAGGGCGTTCGATGGGCAGCGAACCGATGGTTCGCGAGCTGCCCCTCTTACCCCGTAAACGGGAGAGGGGCTAAAGACAAAACTACCCCTCCCCAGCCCTCCCCTTCGCTGCGCGAAAGGGAGGGGGCAAAGGCGTAGTGCCGAGCCATGCTCGGCAGAGGCTTTACCAGCGAAAAACTGCCCTCACCCCAACCCCCGCTCCGCGCCCCGGCCCTTGCGCTGGCGCCAGGGCGTTCGATGGGCAGCGAACCGATGGTTCGCAAGCTGCCCCTCTTACCCCGCATGCGGGAGAGGGGCTTAAGCGGAAGCGGTGGGCTGCGCCCTACCGCTTACTTCTTCTCCACCGGCTTGCCGTCGGCGTCGATCACGGTCACTTCGCCCAGCTTCAGCGCGCGCACCGGGGCTTCGGTCTGCTTCAGGTCGCCTACCACTACCCAGGTCAGCTTGGACGGATCCAGGGTCTTGGCCGCTTCGGCAACCTGCGCCGGGGTCATCGCTTCGATCTCGGCCTTGCGCTTGAACACGTAGTCGTCCGGGCGGCCATAACGCACGATGCCGCCGATGGTGCTCATCACCGCCGATGCGGTTTCGTAGGCACCGGGCAGGCTCAGCGTCTGGATGTTGCGGATGCGGCTGACTTCGGCGTCGGTGGGCGGACGCTGGCCGCTGGCGAACTGGCTGATCTCGGCGTTCATTTCCTTCATCGCCTCACCGGTCTTGTCGATCTGCACCGGTGCTACCGCCATCCACGGGCGCTGGCCCAGGGCATTGGAGGCCGACGAACGCGCGCCGTAGGACCAATGCTTGTCCTCACGCAGGTTCATGTTCAGACGCGAGGTGAAGTCGCCACCCAGCACGCCATTGGCGATGTCGAAACGGGTGGTGCCCGGGTCCATCGTCGACGGCGCTACCTCACCGGCAAACAGGTTGGCCTGCACCGCGCCCGGCTGGTCGATCAGGAACACACGTGCCGTCTGCGGACGGTCGACAGTGTTCGGGGCCTGCACCTTGGGTGCGGCGCCCTCGCCCTTCCAGTCACCGAAGCTGCGTTCCAGCAGCGGCACGATGTCCTTCAAGGTGGTGTCGCCCACCACGATCAGGGTGGCACCTTCCGGACGTACCCACTGCTTGTGGAAAGAGGTCAGGTCTTCGCGGGTCAGCGACTGGATCGCCGCTTCGTTGCCGCTGCCGGTGAACGGAATCGCATACGGGTGACCGGCGCCGTACAGCAGCGGCGGCAGCACGCGCATCGCCACTGCGTTGGGCTGTGCCTTCTCCTGCTGGATGCCGGCGATCCAGGTGGCCTTGATGCGGTCGATCTCGTTCTGGTCGAAGCGCGGGGCACGCACCACGTCGGCATACAGCGCCAGCGACGGTGCGAGGTTTTCCTTCAGTGCCGACAGGTACACGCTGGAACCATCCAGCGACGCGCCGGCATTGACGCTGGCGCCCAGGCGTTCAACCGCATCGGCAAACGCCAGCGAGCCGAGCTGGCCTGCGCCTTCGTCCAGCATGCCCATGGTGAAGTTGGCGGTACCGGACTTGCGGCCCTGGTCGGCGGTGAAGCCACCCGGGAACTCATAGCTGAACTGCACCACCGGAATGTCGTGGCGCTCGGCCAGCACTACCTTGGTGCCGTTCTTCAGCGTGGCGCGCTGCAGCTGCGGGAACTTCAGTTCGGGGAAGCTGGTGGTCTTGGGCACACCGGCACTGCGGTCCACCTGGCTTGGCAGCGTGGTGAACTTGGGGTCCACGGCCGGCACGTTGAACGGCGCCGGCTTGACCGAGGGCAGCTCGGCCAGCGCGACGCGCTCGCCCGGCTCCACCACGATGGTGTGGTCGCCCACGCCCAGCCATTTGGCACCGGCGGCCTTTACGTCCGCGGCGGTGGCGGCATCCACATTGGCCAGCGAGGTGCGGAAGCAACCCGGGTTGCCTTCGTAGACGGCGCACTGGGCCAGCGCGTCGGCCTTGCCACCGAAGCCGCCGATGCGCTCGATGCCGCGCACGAAACCGGCACGCGACTGCACCTTGGCGCGTTCGAGTTCATCGGCAGTCGGGCCTTCGGCGATCAGTCGCTTCAGTTCCTCGTCGATGGCCTTTTCCACCCTGGCCGGATCCACGCCCTGCTTGACCGTGGCGATGATCAGGAAGTTGGAACCCAGCTGCGAGGCATCGGTCATCGCGCTGATGTTGTCCACCAGCTTGTCGTTGTGAAGCAGGCGCTGGTCCAGACGCGAGGACTTGGCACCGCCCAGCACATAGGAGAACAGGTCCAGCTGGTCGATATCGGTGGTGCCCACCTGGGCGACGTTCCAGGCGCGGTAGATGCGCGCCTGCGGCACCTTGTCGCTCATTACTTCGCGGGTGCTGGCTGCACGCTGGCCAACGTTCACCGCCGGCTGCGCCATGCTCGGGCCAGCCGGAATATCACCGAAGTACTTGGCGGCCTTTTCCTTGGCGGTGGCCACATCGATGTCACCGGCCAGCACCAGCACCGCATTGTTCGGGCCGTACCAGGTCTGGAACCAGGTCTTGACGTCGTCCAGCGAGGCGGCGTTGAGATCGTTCATCGAGCCGATCACACCGTGATGGTACGGGTGACCTGCCGGATACATCGCGCGGGTCAGTTTGTCCCAGACCTGGCCGTAGGGCTGGTTCTCGCCCTGACGCTTCTCGTTCTGCACCACACCGCGCTGCTCATCCAGGGCGGCCTGATCGATGGCGCCAACCAGATGGCCCATGCGATCCGATTCCATCCACAGCGCCATGTCCAACGCGGTGGTCGGCACGTTCTGGAAATAATTGGTGCGGTCGGTATTGGTGGTGCCGTTCTGGTCGGTGGCACCGACCTGCTTGAAGGGTTCGAAGAATTCGCCGCTGTGGTTTTCGCTGCGCTGGAACATCAGGTGTTCAAACAGATGCGCGAAGCCGGTGCGACCGGCCGGTTCGTCCTTGGCACCAACGTGATACCAGATGTTCACCGCCACGATCGGCGCCTTGCGGTCGGTGTGCACCACCACGCGCAGGCCGTTGGGCAGAGTGAACTCTTCATACGGGATGTCCACCGACGCGGCGGCGGCGGCCGGCTTGGCCTCCGCAACCAGCGGCACGCCGACGAATCCGCCGAGGGCGGCACTCAAGGCCAGGGTCAACAAGGCGGTACGGGGCATAGCTGCGTTCATTCCATTTCCCTTGGGTATGAAGGTGAACGCTGATCCTAACCGGGCGCCGTCACAACGGCATACGCCATGCGTCATGGGTAGGCATACAAGAGCGTCCGTGTCCGTCCGGTCAGTGCCAGCAGGCCAGGTGTCCGGACAGCGGACACATTGCAAAGAATGAAAAGCCATATTTATCAGCCACATGCGATTGGCACGCATCCTGCTGCCTATTACTCGCAGCAAGATCCACTCAGACGATAAATGACTGAATGCTGAACAGACAAAGAAAAAGCAAAAAAGTTCTTGCACTTCGAAATTCACTGTACTACCTTACTACCACACCACTGACCACACACACCAAACAGGTCCCGCCATGAACGCCAAGTCTCTCGCCATTGCCCTCGCCCTCGTCGCCAGCGCCGGCTTTGTTTCTTCGGTCCAGGCCTCGGATATCGTCACCCTGGAAACCGTGCAGGTTCGCCCTTCCGCTGATCAGCTGGTGCAGGCCGAGCACGAAGCCAACAGCAACATCCCGACCCTGGCTGTCGTGCAGGTCCGCCCGACCGTTGGCCAGATCGTCGAGCTGATGGCCGAACAGACCGCCAGCCAGCTGGCCTCGGCCACCCCGGTCGCCATCGGCACCCGTGCCGGCCACTGGATGGTCTCGCTGCCGGCCATCACCGTTCGCCCGGACGTGGAGCAGGTGCAGGCCATGGCTGCCGAAGCCGCTGCTGAAGCCATCGGCAAGGTCGTCGCGCAGGGGCTGGTTTCGAACTAAGCCAGCCTTGACGCAACACCCGGCGTAAACTGCGCCGATGACTTCTGCCCCTGTTTTCGATGTAGTGCTTTACCAGCCCGAGATCCCGCCGAACACCGGCAATGTGATCCGGCTCTGCGCCAACACCGGCGCGCGACTGCACCTGATCGAACCGCTAGGTTTCGACCTCAGTGACAAGCAGCTCAAGCGCGCCGGCCTGGACTATCACGAGTACGCACAGATGCAGGTCCATCCGGACCTGGAGACCGCCTTGGCGCGCATTGCACCCAAGCGGTTGTTTGCCTTGAGTACCCGCTCCAGCGTCCGCTATGACACCGTGCAGTTCGCCGATGGCGACGCCTTCCTGTTCGGCCCGGAAACCCGTGGCCTGCCGCAGGATCTGCTCGACTCGCTGCCCGATGGCCACCGCCTGCGCCTGCCGATGCAACCCAACAACCGCAGTTTGAACCTGTCCAACTCGGTCGCCGTGGTGGTGTATGAAGCGTGGCGGCAGCAGGGTTTTCCTGGCGGTGCGTGAATTCGGGTGAGTGTGCTTTTGTGTGTTTTGTGGGAGCGGCGTCAGCCGCGAAGCTATGGATCTGTCCGGTTGCTGGTGTGCTGGTGATCTCGGTGCTGCGAGCTTCGCGGCTCACGCCGCTCCCACAGGTTTGATGGTGCAACTGTAATGCCCCTGCCGAGCATGGCTCGGCACTACCAACTACGCCGCGGAGCGTGACTGCTTTCCGCTTTGCTCCCTCCCCTTGGCTGCGCCAAAGGGAAGGGGCGCGAGCCTGCAATCTGTCAGATCATCGCGATCCGCTTCGCTCCCTCCCTTTGGCGCAGCCAAGGGGAGGGTTGGGGAGGGGTAACGCTTTCAGCTTCTAGCTTTTAGCTTCTGCCGCAAACCCAACCACACCCAATTCCCGCAACACCCGCAGCCGCTCATCATCCAGGGCAAGCACCTCTCCCAACACCTCAGCGGTGTGCTGCCCCAGCACCGGCGCCGCCTGCTCATAGCGCAACGGCGTTGCCGAGAACTTCAGCGGATTGCGCACCATCGGTACGTTTCCGCCGCCGGCATGCGGCAGCTCGATGCGCAGACCACGCGCCTGCACCTGCGGGTCGGCAAATACCTGATCGATGCGATTGACCGGATTGGCCGGTACCACTGCCTGCTCCAGCGCCGCCAGCCACTCAGCCGCCGGCCGCGTGCCCAGTACCTGTTGCAGGTGCGGCACCAAGACCTCGCGGTTCGCAACCCGTGCGTTGTTGGTTACATAACGCGGATCGAGCGCCAGCTCTGGCTCGCCAATCACCTCGCACAAACGCGCGAACTGCCCGTCATTGCCAACGGCCAGCATGAAATAACCATCCGCCGCCGGCATCACCTGGTAAGGCACGATATTCGGGTGCGCGGTGCCCTGACGGGTCGGCACCACGCCGCCCACCAGATAATTGGAGGCCTGATTGGCCAGCCAGGCAATCTGGGTGTCGAGCAGCGCCAGATCGATCTGCTGGCCCACTCCGGTTCGTTCGGCATGGCGCAGCGCGGCCAGGATGGCGGTGGCCGCATACATGCCGGTCATCAGATCGGTCGCAGCCACACCCACTTTCTGCGGGCCGGCACCGGGCGCGCCATCGGGCTCGCCGGTGACGCTCATCAAACCGCCGATGGCCTGGATGGCAGCGTCGTAGCCGGCGCGCTGCGCGTAAGGCCCGTCCTGGCCGTAGCCGGTGATCGAGCAATACACCAGCTTGGGATTGATCGCCTGCAGGCTGGCGAAATCCAGCCCGTATTTCTTCAGGCCGCCAACCTTGTAGTTCTCCACCAGCACATCGCAATGCATCACCAGCTCGCGCAGCAAGGCCTGGCCTTCGCCCGTGGTGAAATCGATCGCCACCGAGCGTTTGCCGCGGTTGGCGCACAGGTAATACGCCGACTCGCTGCTGTCATTGCTGGCAGCATCCTTCAGATACGGCGGCCCCCAGCTGCGGGTGTCATCGCCCACGCCCGGGCGCTCGACCTTGATCACATCGGCGCCGAAATCGGCCAGCACCTGGGTGGCCCAGGGACCGGCCAGGATGCGTGACAGGTCCAGCACACGAACCCCATCGAGCAGCTTCATCGCGGCCACCAGCTGTTGCAGGCTTCAGGTAATGCAGGCTTCCAGGCGATGGCGTGCTGGAAGGCTTCCGCCAAGGCGATCAGGCTCAGCTCATCGCCGATCTTGCCGACCAGCTGCATGCCAGCGGGCAGTTCGTTGGCGGCCACCGGCAGCGGTACCGACAAGGCCGGGTTGCCGGCCAGGTTGGCGTAGGCGGTGAGGTCGGCCTGGCTGGCCGGTGCGGGTTGGCCGAAGGCGAACGCACGTTGCGGTGCGGTCGGCATCACCAGCACGTCGCACTGCGCCAGCCACTGCTGCAGCTGTACCTGGCCACGGTCCGCCAATTGCGAGGCAGCAGCCAGTTCGGCGGCGCTGCGGCCTTCGGCCCAGGACATCAGCTTGACCAGCAGCGGCGAGAACTTGCTGCGGTCGCCGGCCCAGGCGTCGGCATGTTCGATCAGCATCTCCGCCTCGCTCATCAACAGGCCGGCGCGTCGAGCGCGGGCCGAGGCAAATGCGGGCGCAGGCATGGGCTGCAGGCGATGGCCAAGGCTTGCCAATACGCGCAGGCCTTCCTCGAAAGCGGCCTGCACATCCGCAGCCACGTCGGCGGCATCACCAAAATCAATCACGCCAATACGCAGGTGGCCAGCATCGGGTGCGGCGTAGTGGATGGCACGCGATTGCGCACAGTCCGGATCGAAGCCGGTCATCAGCTGCAGCAGCAGACGCAAGTCGCGCGCCGAACGGGTCAGCGGGCCGATGTGATCCAGCCGCCGGCACAGGGCGACGCTGCCGCGCGTGCTGATCGCGCCCCAGCTCGGCTTGAGCCCGACCACGCCGCAGTAACTTGCAGGAATACGCACCGAGCCCATGGTGTCGGTGCCCAGCGCCGCCGAACACAGCCCGGCAGCCACCGCCGCGCCGCTGCCGCCGCTGGAACCGCCCGGCGTGTAACCGTGCCGGTGCGGGTTATGGCAGGCGCCGTAGAACGGATTGTCGTTGTCCGCGCCCATCGCCGCTTCGTGCATGTTGAGCTTGCCGACGATCACCGCACCGGCCGCACGCAAGGCAGCCACGGCCGGGTTGTCGGCGGCCGCCGGAGCATCGTGACGGCGGGTTTCCATGCCGGCGGTGGTGACCATGCCGGCCACGTCGATATTGTCCTTGACCGCGATCGGCAGGCCTTCCAGCGGGCGTGCGACGCCACGCTGGCGGCGCTGCTCGGACAGCGCGGCCGCCGCCAATGCCCCTTCCGCATCGACGTGGATGTAGCTGTTGATCTGCGCCTGGCTGGCGGCGATGGCCGCCAGCTGCTGCTCGATCAATTCCGTACAGCTGACTTCATTGGCCGCCAACAAGGCCGCCTGCGCCGTCAGATCCAAGCTCAACAACTGCGCATCGGCCTTGCTCACGCGGTCTTCCTCAAGCGAAACGTTTGTCGATCAGACGTACCGGCTTCTGCCGTACCTCGATACCGGTCAGCGCAGCCAGCGCACCCGGCGCGGCCAGCACGATGCTCATCTCAACACCCAGACGCTGGCGCAGCAAGGCGGCAAACTCCGCCGCCAGCTGTGCGTCATCCAGCGCGCCACGGGTTTCGACGTGCACGGCCAGATCATCGCGGCCGCCTTCATCACGGCTGGCCACGCAGATGAACTCACCGGCGAACGAGGCGTGCTCTTCCAGCACCGGTGCCATCGCCTGCGGAAACACGTTGATGCCGCGGATCTTGACCATGTTGTCGCTGCGGCCGAGGAAGCCCTCGATGCGGCGCAGGTTCATGCCCAGTGACGAGGGCGTGGTCAGCACGCGGGTCACGTCGTGGGTGTTGAAGCGGATGATCGGGTAGATGTCGTCCTTGTACAGGCAGGTGACCACCATGTCGCCGGTGCCGCCATCGGCCACCAGTTCGCCGCTGTCGACGTCGAGGATTTCCACGTACTGCGCGTCTTCCATCAGGTACAGGCCGTCCTGGTCCGGGCCCTGGCCGGCAATCGCGCCGGTATCGCCCACGCCGTACCAGTCGTACAGCTCGACGCCGCCCCAGGCAGCGGACAGGGTCTCGCGCGATTCTCGGCCGAGGTGGCCACAGATCATCCGCACCGGGATGTCCTTGCCAGGCACCAGCCCGTTCTCACGGGCCACATCGGCCAGCTTCTTGATGTAATCGGCGAAGCCCACAATCACATTGGTGCCCATGCTCTTCATCAGCTGCACCTGCTGCGCCGAGCGCATCTCGATGCCGGTGCCGGCCGAGCAGAACAGGGCCTGGGTGTAATGGGTGATGGCCTCGCGCACGTAGTGGCCGCCGTTGATCATTCCGTGCCCATACACCGAGTGCACCACGTCGCCGGGCTGCATGCCCTGCCAGCGGTACAGGCGCGCCAGCAGCAGGCTCTGCACTTCGCGCGAATGCGGCGAGAACACCAGCGGCTGCGGGCGGCCGGTGGTGCCGGAGGTGGTGTGGAACACCAGCGGCTTGTTGCCGGCTTCGGTGCCGTCCTGCCAACCGTGGAAATCGCCCAGCGGTGGATTGGCTTCCACCGAGGCCATGATCTCGTGCTTGCCGAAAACCGGCAGCTTGGTGATGTCGTCCAGGCTCTGGATATCTTCCGGCGTGATGCCAGCATTGCCCCACAGGCGCTGGTAGAACGGTATCTGCCACGCACGTGCCACGCAGCGCAGGAACATCGCGTTCTGCTCGGCGCGCAGTTCCTCGCGGCTGATGTTCTTGAACTTGTCGGTGAAGGCCTGGTCCAGCGGGAACTGCTTGAGCAGCTCCTTGACATCGAAGGATTCGAAATAAGTGGCGTAGGTCATGGGGTCTCGACAATCAGCAGGCCGACCAGCTGCCTGACATCGTCGATGTCCTGCAGTTGGTCGAAGTGGGAGATCAGGGCATCACGGTGGCCGGCATCGAACGGACGCGCGGCGTGATCAAGGCAGTGGTGGAACTTTTCCAGTTGCTGGGCACGCGACAGCGGCCGTTGCGGTGAACCGATGGCAGCGTCGCGCTGGTTGTGCAGCACGCGGCCATCGCGCAGGGTTACCGTCATCGACTGCGGCACCAGCGCATTGGGATCTTCGCAGTCGTTCGGCACCAGGCTGACCTGCGTGGCAAATGCGGCCAGGCGCGCATCGGCAAGTTTTTCCGGTGCATACGCTGACAGCCCGACCTTGCCATCCAGCAGCACGGTGCCGAGCAGGAACGGCAGGCATAGCCGCGCATAGCTGGTTTCCATCGCCGGCTGGTAGCTGCGGCCAACCAGGCGGCGCACCAGCGGCGGCGCCTGCACTTCGATGCTGGCGACGTTGTCCAGGTTCAAACCGTGCTGCTGACGCAGCTCCATCAGCATGTCCTGCGCGGCATGCGCGGCGCCGCCGGTGGGGAATACCTTGTGGCTGACTGTGAGGATCTGCGCTTCACGCGCGGCCAGTTTCTGCAGCGATGGGCCGGTATCGAACGCGCCTTCGATCAAGGGCAGATAGCCGAACGGGCCTTCCAGCATGTCACGCGGCGCCGGGAAACCATTGCGTGCCAGCTCCCAGCAGCTCACTGCGGCGCGGGCGTTCAAGGCAACCTGCAGCGCCAACGTGGGCGAGCCTTCCACATGCGCCTGCATGGTGCCGGACAGGTGGCTGTATGTCAGGCCGAGCACGCGGCGCAGCAGCTCTTCATCGGCACCGTGTAGGTGCGCGATACCGGCCGCCGCACCCAGCGCGCCGCACATCGAAGGGCGGAAAAAATGCATCGGCGCGCGGCCACTGATACCAATCAGCGTGGCCACATCAACCGCCACGTTGAGCGCGGTGATCAGCGCCTTGCCATCGACCGGCAGGCCGTCAATGTTGGCTCGTTGTTCGGCGGCGGCAAACACCGCCGATTGAATGACCGCCAGCGGATGCACCACCGCCGGCATGTGTACGCAATCAAATTCCTGGCTGTGGATCTGATAGCCGTTGACCATGGCCGCGCTGGCGGCAGGCAGCGCTTCGCCGGTCACCCAGGCGCGCGCAGCATTGCCGCTGCCGTAACTGGCAGCGCTGCGACGGACTACCTGGGTCAGCGGCACCTGCGGACCGGAGCCGGAAATACCTACCGCGGCCGAATCCATCACGAATACGCGCGTTGCGGCGACGGCCTCGGCGGACAGGTCTTCAAAACGCAGCGTGCCTGCATGCTGCAACAAGGCTTCGGTAAATCGCATCACGCCACCCGCGCCAACATCGAGTTCAGGGCGTCCAGACTGCCGCCATCGGCCAGCGCCTGCACCTGCCCAAAGAGGGGTTGCGCCAGGCCGGCGGATACGCCACCCCAGTGGGCAAGGGCCATTGCCTTGGCCAGCACATCGTCGGCCGACATCGGGCATTCCGGGTCGCCCCAGGCGTCGATGCGCTCGGCCTGCACACTGCGGCCATCGGCCAGCAGCAGGCGCACGCTGGCCCCGTAATGCACAGGAAAACGTTGGCTGCAGGCCGCATCCTCAATCAGCTGGATGCGCTGCCGCCACGGCGTCAGTTCGGCATCGCTGCAGGCTTCGGTTGTGTAATGGGCCAGCTGTGGGCGGCCGTGCACCAGGATCGAAGCGAGAGCGTGCTGCAGGCTGAATTTGGCTTCCAGCTCGGTCTGCGGCTGCACGCGGTCGCAGAAGCGCAGCGCCTCGGCATAGCTGCGCACTTCGATGTGTTGTATCTGCGCCTGCTCGCCGGCACCCAGTTGCGCCAAAACATCAAGCATCGCGTCGATCGCCGGGTGCGCATGCCGGCATGCCGGCCACGGCTTGAGGCTGGTGCTGTGGATCAGCCAGTCAGCTTCCTCGGCAATCACCAGTTCCGGCACGGCATCCGGCGCGGTGGCGGCAAACAGGCCCTGCTCACCTTCCAGTATCCTGCGCGGCCCACGCATGCCAGCCAGCGCCAGTTGCGCCGCCAGCCAGCCACTGCGTGCGGCTTCGGCGTTGTGCAGCGATTTGGTCGGCACCGGCTCGTGGCGCATCTGCCACAGGCCACCGGTGCGGCTGCCGGCATTGCCCAAGGCATCGGCCAGCGACTCGGCCGGCAGGCGCAGCACCGATGCCGCCGCTGCGGCCGCGCCAAACGCGCCAGCCGTGGAGGTGGGATGCCAATAGCGGTAATGCGCCTTGCCCAGGGCGCGGCCCACGCGGATGGTGGCTTCATAGCCGCGCACGATGGCGTCCAGCAGTTCGGTTGCATCGGCGCCTTCGGCTTGCGCTGCCGCCAGCGCCACCGGGATGACCACCGGGCCGGGATGCAGGATGGCGCCACGGTGCACATCGTCCATTTCCAGCACGTTGCCGAGCGCGGCATTGAGCAGCAGGGCGTCGGCGGCGGTGCGCCGGCCCGCGCCCAAGGCGACAACCGGGCCACTGGCCTGCGCCTGCACCAGCGTGCGCAGCTGGTTGGCGATGGGATAGCGCAGCGCAGCCAAGGCGCAGCCCAGCCAATCCACCAGCAGCAGCGCCGCGCGTCGCCGGGCGGCGTCATCCACCGGCCGTTGCAGGCGCTGGGCAAGCTGTTCGGTAAGGCTGGCGGCAGGCAGGGTCATCGCGCGATGAAGTCTCGGTGCAGGCCCGCAACAGCGGGTTCGGGGTGGTGGGAACAGCGACCGCGTAAAAGGAGCATAACCGACTTTGTCCGGACATATCATATGATCCGCTCTCCCACCGCCGCAATCAGCCCCATGCCCCGAATTCTGGATGCCGACACTTTTTTCGACTACCTCGCGCAAGGCCCGGAGATCTTCGCGCCCGGCTGCGCCGGCCATTCCCTGCTGTTCGAACACTGGCTGCGTAAAGGTGCCGAGCGCTGTGCCGGCCTGCGCTTCACCGGCGTGCATATTCCCACGGTCAATACTTTCGACTTTGCCGGGCTGCACCCGCAGGCACGCCAGCGCACGATCTTCCTGAGCAGCGAGCTGCGCAGCTCCTGGCTGGATGGCCGCATCGACTATCTGCCGATGACCTATACCGCCACCTGGCGCTGGTTGCGTGAAAGCGTGGCCTTCGACACCGTGCTGGTGCAGGTGGCGCCGCCGGATGAAGACGGCAACTGCTCGCTGGGCATCGCCTGCGATTTCACCCCGGCCGCCTGGCCGCGCGCCACCCGCATCCTGGCCCATATCAACCCGCGCATGCCGCGCACGCGCGGCCCATCGATCCCGCTTTCGCGCATCACCGCCGCCATCGAGCAGGACGCGCCGCTGCTGGACATCCCCGATCCGCCGGCCGATGCCGCGATGGAGGCTGTCGCCGCGCAGGTCGCCACCCTGGTGGAAGATGGCGCCACCCTGCAGCTGGGCCTGGGCCGGCTGCAATCGGCGGTGCTGCGTGCGGTGCGCGAGCGGCGCAACCTGCGCATCCACAGCGGCATGGTCTCCGACGGCCTGCTTGGGCTGCTGGAATCGGGCGCACTGTCACCGGCACCGGATGCCGTGGTGGCAGGCGTCGCGCTGGGTACACAGGCGCTGTACGACATTGCTCCGCGCAGCATCACCTTCCGCGAAGTCGGGCATACCCACGACCACAACGTACTGGGCGGTATTCCGCGCCTGACCGCCATCAACAGCGCACTATCGGTGGATCTGCTGGGTCAGGTGAACGGCGAGTTCCTGTCTGGACGCCAACTGAGTGGCGTCGGCGGGCTGCCCGATTTCCTGCAAGGCGCTCGCCAATCGACCGCCGGGCGCGGCATCATTGCACTCCCTGCCAGTACCCCCAAGGGCGAAAGCAGGATCGTCCCGATGCTTCCCGCCGGTCCCGTAAGCCTTGCCCGCGTAGATGCCGACTGTATCGTCAGCGAATATGGTGTAGCTGATGTACGCCATCTCGATGTCCATGCAAGGGCCCAGGCCCTGATTGCCATCGCCGCACCCGACCACCGTGAAACCCTGCAGCGCAGCTGGCAGGAACTCTCGCTCAGACTTTGAACAAGGATCTGTACATATGACTGGTACGCGACGCAGCAAGCCCCGCTATGCCGAACTGGGCGATCTACTGCAGGCGGCAATTGAAAAGGGCGACTACGCCGTTGGTACCCTGCTACCCACCGAACTGGAGCTGTGCGAACGCTTCAGCGTCAGCCGCCACACTGCTCGCGCGGCGCTGGCGCAGCTGATCAGTGCTGGCCTGGTGCAGCGCCGGCCGGGCGCTGGCACGCGGGTGATCGCGCAGAGCGCGGCCATGCGTTACGAGCACGAGATCGACACCGTCGACCTGCTGATGCAGTACGGCAACAGCACCCGCCTGAAGGTGCTGGAAGCCGAGCGCAAGCTGGCCGACGCGGCCATGGCGCAGCGCCTGGACATCCATGAGGGCAAGGAATATCTGCGCCTGCACTGCCTGCGCCTGGAAGAACAGACCCGCGAGCCCATCGCCGTCACCGAGATGCTGATCCCGGTGCGCAGCGGCGTGCCGACCGACAAGCTGCTGGAAGTGGCCGGCGCCGCCCGTGCCCTGGCCAAGTTCCTTGACCCGGCCAAGCTGTCGCGGGTGGAACAGGTATTCGATGCCGCCTCCTTCGAAGCCGCCGACGCCAAACTACTCGACATCAAGAAGACCGAGCCGGCGATGCGCGTGCAGCGCCGTTACCGCGATGCCAACGCGCGCCTGCTGCTGATCGCGATCAGCCTGCACCCGCCGGGCCGGTTCGCCTACTCGATGGTGCTTTCGCGCAACCACCGCTGATCGAAGCCAAGCCCGCGCTTGAAGCACCGCAAACCCGATGCCGGCCTCGGCCATCGGGTTTTTTGTGATCTCGCCGGCAATGAGGTAGCCCGGGTAAGCGCAGCGCACCCGGGAAGCCTGCATCTGCCGAAGTTTCAGCTCACCCGCGAACTGCCCCGGGTGCGCTGCGCTTACCCGGGGTTCGGCACCAAGCCATCCCTGCGCCGCTCGACACAGGATGGCCCGGAAGAAGCCAGCCCTGCCCTTGCCTGTCTGCCGGGCAGCCGGGCAGCCGGGCAGCCGCCCGGCCCGGCCACGGCCAGACACACTTCCGGGCAAAGCGCCAAAGGCAGCTGTGCTGGTGTCAAAAGCTGCCAACAATGGCTTGACACCCCCACGCCAAGAACTGACGCTTACGCCATGAGTATCGATCTGAACACCCTTGACCTCCGGGAGCTGAACACTCTCATCCGCGCCGCACAGGACAGGCATAAAGCGCTCACCCAACGTCAACCTGCGGAAAAAGTCAGGCGCAAGCTGACCGCGCTGGCCAAGCAGACCGGTTATACGATCGAAGAGCTGTTCGGCACGGACGCAGATGCCGCAGTACCCAAGGGCAAGCCCGGCCGCCGCAAGGGGCCCAAGGTCAAGCCCAAGTACCGCGACCCCGAGAACCGCTGGAACACCTGGACCGGCCGCGGCAAGATGCCGCTCTGGCTGGCCTCCAAGATCCGCTTCGGCCAGACCCCGACCGACTTCCTGATCCCCGGCGTGGCAAAACTGACGCCCAAGGAAAAGGTATTGACCGGCAAGCGCAAGCTGTTCAAGCAGAGCTGAGTAAAGCTGCGGGCAGGACAACCCTCGTCCCACCGGCTTTTCCCCCTCTCTTTGCCGCAGACAAGGGGGTGAAGAAGGCCAGTTTGCGCGCCACTGGCGCGCGGCCTGATGAACGACCGAAGGCTGTGCCTTCGGGCCGGACGGGTTGGGGAGGGGTGCCGTTCGCGGTGACCTGCGGCTGATGCACTACCAGCTTCGCGGTTTACACCGCTCCCACAGCCATCCAGACCGGCTTCTGTAGGAGCGGCTTCAGCCGCGAAGCTGACGGCAATTAAGTGTGGCGATACATGGCGCGCGGCGGCTGTTGGTTGACCAGCTTCGCGGCTTACGCCGCTCCTACAACCAGTGCACCGGTTGAATCTGGTGCATCCACCAGTTGATTGATGCGACGCAGGGCGCTGTGCAGCTGTCGCCGGTTGCTGGCCTGCCCCAGCGATAGTCGAAAGCCACGGCTGCGCTGCGCGCCGTCCGGCCGGAACGACGACGAGGGCGATATCGCCAGGCCCTGCAGTTGCGCCGCACGCACGAAGCCGGCGTCGGTCCATGGCTCGGGCACGGTGCACCAGGCATGCAGGCCAGCGGCCTGCACCTTCAGCGCAGGCACCAGCAGATGCGCCGCCAAGGCGCTACGTTCGCGCGCTTCTTGCAGCACCTGCCCCAGCAAGGCAGTCGCCGAACCATCCAGCAACAACTGGCTGACCATCGCCATCACCAGCGGATGGCCCATCAAACAGATCGAACGCAAGGCGGTCGCAAGCCCTTCTGCATGGCGAACGGAAGGACAACGCACGAAGGCAGTTCGCAAACCGGGACTGATCGCCTTGGACAAAGTTGATACGTAGTACACCTGCGCCGGTGCAAGCGCGGCGATCGGCGTTGGCGCATGCACATCGTGATGCCAATACGGATCGTCTTCGATGGCGAGCAGATCCAACCGCTGCAGCACCCGTGCCAACTCAACCCGACGCTGCAGCGGAATCGTCAACCCGGTCGGGTTGTTGCAGGTGGGGTTGAGGTAGACCACGCGTGCGCCGCTCTGCCGGGAAGCGCGTTCAAGCGCATCCGGGCACATTCCATCGGCATCGCCAGCAACCGGCAGCAAACGTCGGCCCAATGATCTGGCGGCCTGCAGCAAGCCGGGATAGACAAGGTGATCGCACAGAATCACCTCGCCTTCCTGGGTCTGGCTTATCAGGATCGACGCCAAGGCCGACTGCGCGCCTTCAGCAACCACCAAACCCGCATCGGCAACATCGCCCAGCATCGGCTGCAACCAGCTGATCGCCGCGTGCCTGTCGGTCGGGCTGCCGCCAGCAAGGTGATACGTCATCAGATTGGGCGCATTGCTGCGCGCGAGCACGGCTGCAGCGCCACGACGCAGAGCATCGTTCAAGGCGGTCGCATCCGGCACCGGCGGCACGTTCATGCTCAGATCCACCGGCTGGCCGAAGGCGGCTTTTGGCGGTGCGATGAAACTGCCTTGTGGACCACGCGCTTCGATCAGGCCGCGTCGGCGCGCTTCATCAAACGCACGCGTCACCGTGGTCAGGTCGATGCTGAGCTGCTTGGCCAATGCGCGTTGCGATGGCAGGCGATGGCCGGGCACCAGCTCGCCGGTATTCACGCTGCGCTCGATGCTGTCGACGATGCGCAGGTAGATCGGGCCGCTGCTGAGCAGCGCGCTGTTCATCCAACTCATCGCCAAACCCCCTGTTTACCGGCAAAAACTGCGACATCCTGTCGCACCATGTATGGACGATGTAGCCGCGTATCTTTTACATCAGCGGCGGGTGCCTGCTCACAACCATCGGTCGGTTGGAGCGGGTGCCCGCTGTTTTTTTTGCGCGGACAAAACGTCCGCGCACGCTGGCGTGCGTGCAGGCTCATCAGCAGCAGATCAAGGTTTGCTTTGCCAGGGGCAGTAGCAGCCCACCGCCAACAGGCCGCGCGGCCGTACCGTCTGACCATCGACAAGTTTGTCGAGGATGGGCTCGACGAAACTATTGGCCGAGTTGCAGACCATGCCGATGCTGTACGGCCCGGCGTAGGCCAGATGCCCTTGCCGGTCCCAGATGGCCACCGCAGGGCTGGCCGGAATATGTTCGGCACCTTCAATCGTCGGCAGTTCCTTCAAACGACCACGCAGATACTCGGGCAGCTCACCCGTCGTGCCCGGGCGGCGCACCGCATAGAAATCGATGTTGGCACGGCGGTACATGCTGACCAGATAACTCAGGTGTGCGCCGGTTTCGCGGTTGCAGACCTTGCAGGCCGGGTCCCAGAAATGCACGACGCGGATGCGCCCGTTGGCGCCGGCCAGTTCCGGTGGCAGCTTGAGCTGGGTGTCGTCGAAGACGATGGCCTGTTCGGCGAAGCTGGCCTGCTCGCTGAGGCCGAAGTATTGCCACAGCGCTATCGCAATACCGGCCATCAACACACAGCCTGCCGCTATCCAAAGCCGCATGCCGCGCCGACGCGGCGATGCACCGCTACGCGGGCTCACGAGGCGTCGTCCGCGCCGAACTTGTGCTCGTACTGCTCAAGCATCTCGGCGCAGGAATCGGCCTGGGCGCGGCGGTAGATCTCGGTGCGCTCCGGCGCGCGGCTGCGCTGCAGGCACTGGTTGATGGCCGCACGTTCACTGGCCTGCACATCGGCGGTCTGCGGCCGCGAGCAGACATAGACCAGCGAGGCCAGCGCCAGCACCACGAAGCCGGCGCAGCCCAGCATGACCAGATGAAATTTCAGCTTGTCCCGACGCACAGCCGCTACCCGCATATCCATACAAGATGCGCAATGTATCACTTTTGTATGGATATGACCGGGTCGCGTTTAGACGATAGCCTGCGTACGCGTCTCAGGCGCGGCCGAGATAACCTCGGTCAACTTGGTCAAGGCCGTCGCCAGGCTGTGCTGGTCCACCGCCCCGCCCAAGGACAGGCGGATGGCATTGCCGGCCTGCTCCTCGATGCTGAAGGACTCCGAGCTGGCGATGCCCAGGCCCTGCGCCTGTGCGGCCTGGATCAACCGGTACTGGTCCAGCCTCGGGGGCAGCGGCAGCCACACATGCAGGCCGGACGGGTGCGCCTGATACGGCGCCGGCAGGATGCGCGCGGCGATCTGCTGGCGCTGGCGCAGCTCCTGCTGGAAGCGGCGCACCATCTCATCGGCCTGGCCGCTGCGGATCCAGTGCGAAGCCACCGCCACCATTGACTGGGTGGGCATCAGCGCGATCGAGCGCAGGGCGTCCAGCAAGGGTTCCATCGGCTCGCCCGGCGGCACCACCAGATAGGCGGTGCGCAGGCCCGGCGCCAGGCACTTGGACAGGGTGGAAACGTAGTAGACCGGGGCGTCGGGGTGGCTATCCACCGCCAGCGGCGGCGCCGCATCGGCGGCCAACAGCCAGTACGGATCGTCCTCGACCACCGCCACGCCATGGCGGCGGGCAATGGCCAGGATGGCCGCGCGACGGGCCTGCGACATGGTCGCGGTGGTCGGGTTCTGGATGGTCGGGATCAGGTAGATCAGGCTGAGCTTGCGCTGCTGGCAGGCCGCTTCCAGCGCGTCCGGCAGCATACCCTCGGCGTCCATGGCGATGGGGACGATGCCCCGCTGCAGCACGCGCGCGGCGGCCAGCAGGCCCGGATAGGTGAGCTGTTCGGCGGCAATCAGGTCGCCGGCCTGGGTCTTGGCCAGCACGATGGCGCACAGCGCGGCCTGCGCGCCGGGGCAGATCACCACCCGCTCGGCGGAGACGCTGCCGAGGATGGGCGCCAGCCATTGCACGGCAGCGGCGCGGTCATCGCGGGAGCCTGCGCCGACGTGGTAACTCATCAACTCGCCCTGCCCCAACTGCTGGCTGAGCTGCTGGAAACCGCGCTCCATGCCCTGCGCGAACGGGCTGCTGCCCAGCAGCGGCGGGATGTTCATGCTCAGGTCCACCGAGGTGGCGCTGTTGCCGGCCGACATCGCGATGAAGGTGCCGCCGGCGCCCTGCGCGTCGAGCAGATCGGACTGGCGCAGCTCGGCGTAGGCACGGGTGACCGTGGTCAGGTCCACGCCCATCAGCTGGGCCAGATCGCGTTGCGGCGGCAGGCGGTCGCCGGGTTGCAGCACGCCGTCGTCGACGGCATCGCGTACCTGCTGGGCAATCTGCAGGTAGAGCGGACCGGTGCCCTCGGCGAAGGGACGGACCCAGGTCCGGTTGGGTTTTTTCAGGCGTCGGCCTGCGGCTGGCTGCGGCATCGGATAAACCTTCCCTGCGTTGTACGTGCAACAACCCATACAATGTTGTATCTTGTATGGACTTGACTGGATCGGCAATCCTTTTGTAGGCACCGCCGTACGGACAGTGTAGCCGCTCCCGGCCCATGCGCCGGGCACCGGCGGTCCCCGCTCAAGAGCTCCTTCAACAGGGTCGACCTTCAATGAATATCTGCTGGAAACGCATCCGCCCAGCGCTGGCCGCTTTGGCATGCGTGGGCCTGTCTGGCTGCAACTGGGTACTACTGGACTCCAAAGGCGACGTGGGCATTGCCCAACGCGACCTGATCATCATCTGCATCGCCTTGATGCTGATCGTGGTGATACCGGCCATCGTGCTGACCTTCGTCTTTGCCTGGCGCTACCGCTCCGGCAATACCAAGGCCAAGTACATGCCCGATTGGGCGCACTCCACCAAGGTGGAAATCGTGGTCTGGGGCGTGCCCCTGATCATCGTCGCCGTGCTTGCCGTCATCGTGTGGAAATCCACCCACGAGCTTGACCCTTACAAGCCACTGGATATCCCCGGCGAGCCGCTGCATGTGGAAGTGATCGCCACCGACTGGAAGTGGGTATTCGTCTACCCGGACCTGGGCATCGCCACGGTCAACGAGCTGAACTTCCCGGCTGGGCAGCAGCTGGCCTTCGACATCACCTCCAACTCGACGATGAATACCTTCTTCATCCCGCAGCTGGGCGGGCAGATCTATGCGATGGCCGGCATGCGCACACAGCTGCATCTGGTGGCCAATGAGCCTGGCAAGTTCGACGGCATGTCGGGCAATTACAGCGGCCACGGTTTCTCCAACATGAAGTTTGTCGCCACCGCGATGAGCAACCAGCAGTTTGAGGACTGGGTTGCACAGGTGCGGCAATCGCCGGATCAGCTGAGCTTCGACGAATTCAAGCGTCTGGCCAAACCCAGCCGCAAGGCACCGGTGCAGCACTTCGCCAGCGTCGAGCCGTTGCTGTTCAAGAAGGTCATCGACCAGTTCATCGGCGTGGGTGAGAACACCGCGGCCACGTCGGGCCACAACGCAGAACCCAAGGCCTCCCAGGAGTAATGAGCATGTTCGGTAAGTTGACGTGGGACGCCGTGCCGTTGCACGACCCGATCGTCGTGGTGACATTGTTGGGCATGGTGCTGGGCGGCGTTGCGCTGCTCGGCGCGGTGACCTATTTCAAGCTGTGGGGCGTGCTGTGGCGCGACTGGTTCACCACGGTTGACCACAAGAAGATCGGCATCATGTACATCGTGGTGGCGCTGGTGATGTTGGTGCGCGGCTTTGCCGATGCACTGATGATGCGCGCACAGCTGGCTGCGGCCGGCCCCGGCAGCGATGGCTTCCTGCCACCGGAGCATTACGACCAGATCTTCACCGCGCATGGCGTGATCATGATCTTCTTCGTGGCCACACCGTTCGTGGTGGGCCTGATGAACATCGTGGTGCCGCTGCAGATCGGCGCGCGCGACATGGCCTTCCCCTTCCTCAACGCCTTCAGCTTCTGGATCTTCGTGGTCGGCGCTGCGCTGATGATGATCTCGCTGGGCCTTGGTGAGTTCGCGATGACCGGCTGGGTGGCGTACCCGCCTTTGTCTGGCATCGAGTTCAGTCCAGGAGTAGGTGTTGATTACTACATATGGGCGCTGCAGGCCTCCGGTGTCGGCACACTGCTGACCGGCGTCAACCTGTTCATCACCATCCTGCGCATGCGTGCGCCGGGCATGACCTTGATGAAGATGCCGGTGTTCACCTGGACCGTACTGGTCACCAGCGTCATCATCATTGCCGCGTTCCCGATCCTGACCGTTGCCCTCGGCGCGCTCACGCTGGACCGCTACCTGGACTTCAACTTCTACACCAATGACCTGGGTGGCAACCCGATGATGTACGTCAACCTGGTGTGGGCCTGGGGCCACCCGGAGGTGTACATCCTGGTATTGCCGGCGTTCGGCATCTTCTCCGAGATCACCGCCACGTTCTCGCGCAAGAAGCTGTTCGGCTACAAGTCGATGGTGGGTGCAACGCTGGCGATCGGCATCCTGTCGTTCGTGGTGTGGCTGCACCACTTCTTCACCATGGGCTCCGGTGCCAGCGTCAATGCCTTCTTCGGCATCATGACGATGATCATCGCGATCCCGACCGGCGTGAAAATCTTCACCTGGTTGTTCACCATGTACGGCGGCCGCGTCGAGTTCAGCGTGCCGATGCTGTGGACCATCGCCTTCCTGGTCACCTTCACCATCGGCGGCATGACCGGCGTGCTGCTGGCCATCCCGGGCGCGGACTTCCTGCTGCACAACAGCCTGTTCCTGGTGGCCCACTTCCACAACACCATCATCGGTGGCGCGCTGTTCGGCTACCTGGCCGGCTTCGTCTACTGGTTCCCGAAAGTGTTCGGCTTCACCCTCAACGAGCGCCTGGGCAAGTGGTCGTTCGCCTGCTGGATCATCGGTTTCTACCTGGCCTTCATGCCGCTGTACATGCTTGGCTTCATGGGCATGACCCGGCGCATGAACCAGTACGACAACCCGGCGTGGACGCCCTACCTGATTGCCGCCTTCGTCGGCGCGCTGTTCGTGCTCGCAGGCATCGTGCTGATGCTGGTGCAGATCTACGTCAGCGTCCGCGACCGCAAGCAGAACCAGGACATCACCGGCGACCCGTGGAATGCGCGCACGCTGGAATGGCAGACGCCCTCGCCGCCGCCGTTCTACAACTTCGCCGTGGTGCCCAAGGCCGACACGTTGGACGCCTTCCACGAAGCCAAGAAAGAAGGCCTGCCAAAGCCGCCCAAGCAGTACGCGCCCATCCACATGCCGCGTAACACCGGTGTGCCGCTGATCCTCAACATCTGGATCCTGGCACTGTGCTTCGCTTTGATCTGGCACATCTGGTGGCTGGCCGGTGCGAGCTTCGTGGCGATGATAGTCACCTTGATAGTGCGCTCCTACGACGAGGACGTGGATTACTACGTCAGCGCCGAAGAAGTGGCCGCCATCGAGAACCAACACCAGAACAAGCTCAAGCAGCACAGGGTGATTGCATGAACATCATGTCCAACGTCGCCGTAGACAACGCGCAGGCGGCCGAGCACAGCCATGACGACCATGGCCACGACCAGGGCGGCATGAAGGTCTTCGGCATGTGGGTCTACCTCATGTCCGACCTGGTACTGTTCGGCTCGCTGTTCGCCTCCTACGCGGTGCTCAGCAACGCGTATGCGGGCGGCCCGACGGGTGCCGAGCTGTTCTCGCTGCCGTTCGTGCTGGTGGAAACTTTCCTGCTGCTGGTCTCCAGCATCACCTACGGCCAGGCCGTGCTCGCGATGCACCGCCAGAACAAGCAGGCCGTGCTGACCTGGCTGGGCGTGACCTTCGCACTCGGTGCCGGCTTCATCGGCATGGAAGTGTATGAGTTCAACCACCTCATCCATATTGGCGCCGGCCCCACCACCAGCGCCTACCTGTCGGCGTTCTTCGCGCTGGTTGGCACGCACGGCCTGCACGTGGCCAGCGGCCTGATCTGGATGGCGGTGGTGATGCACCAGGTGAAGCGTCGCGGGCTCACCCCGACCAACGTCACCCGCATCTCCTGCCTGAGCCTGTTCTGGCACTTCCTGGACCTGGTCTGGATCTGCGTCTTCACCTTTGTCTATCTGATTGGAGTGTTCTGAACATGTCCGACAACGACACCTCCCGCGCCGGCAGCGGACATGGCTCCACCAAGTCCTACCTGATCGGTTTCGTGATCTGCGCTGTGCTCACCGTCATCCCCTTCATGCTGGTGATGAACCCGACGCTGTCGCGGCCACTGACGATGGCCCTGCTGGTCGGCTTTGCCGTCGTGCAGATCATCGTGCAGCTGGTGTACTTCCTGCACATGAACCGCTCCTCGGAGGGCGGCTGGAACCTGGCCAGTTTTGTTTTCACGCTGGTCATTCTTTTCATCGTGGTAGCACTCTCCATCTGGATCATCTGGAGCATGCACTTCCACATGATGGTCAACTGACGCACGCAACGGGCCGGCACACACTGCCGGCCCGTTGCATGCAGTTCGGCTGTCCGTCCTTCATCGACCATAGCCATGTCCCGCACCAACACCCCCGCCAGCGGCCTCGCCGCACTGGCCCGCAAACTGCACCTGTCCACCATCGCGATAAGCGCCACCACCCTGCTGCTGATCGCCTGCGCCGCAAAACCAAAAGTAGATTTCTATGGCAAGGACATCGCCTGCGAAGCACTCGGCCAGCAATGGACGATGCCGGACAGCACAGGCATAACCCGCAGCCAGGCTGACCTAAACGGCAAAGTGACCTACCTGTTCTTCGGCTTCACCAGCTGCCCGGACGTCTGCCCCACCACCATGGTGGAGTTGAACCGCGTAAAGCACCTGATGGGCTCGGACGCCGACAAACTGCAGGTGATCTTCGTCACCGTAGACCCGGCCCGCGACACCCCAGCTGTTGCCGAAACTTATGTAAAAGCGTTTGACCCGACTGCGACAGCGCTGGTTGGTGACGATGCGCAACTGGCCGCAATGGCAGCATCCTTCAAAGCCTTCTACGACCGCGAAGAAGGCAAGCACCCCGGCGCCTACTCGATGAGCCACACCGCAGGCGGCTACGTATTCGACCGCGAAGGACGGCTGCGTTTGTTCGCGCCGTTCGGCATGCCGGTGGAGCAGCTGTTCTCAGATGTGCAGCGACTAACGCTGGAGCCGACGCGCCCAAACCCAGCAATCTGTGACGCAACCGGATAGCCCCGAACCGGCAAGACCAAAGCCCCTCTCCCTGCGGGAGAGGGGTTGGGGTGAGGGCAGAACAAAACCACCAACCCCAAACCTCCAACCCCCCAACCAAACTCAGCCGTAAAACCTAAATCAACCTCACCGCTCAACACACCTACCACCAACCTCCCCACCCCCAACAAACGCCCCAACCGCCTCAACAAAACACCCAGGCGCAAAGTAAGACAGCAAATGCGCCCCACCCTCCACCGTACTGAAACTCACCTCCCCAGCCTTCCCCAGCACCGCCGCATGCTCCACCGCCCCCGCATACGCCGTATTCGGATCCAAGGTCCCATGCACAACCAAAGTCCTGGGTAACGCACCAGGCGACTTCCCAAACCAAACATCCTTGGCATAAGCAGGCACAGGCGCCCCGACCAGAAACCCCGGAATTGCGCTGACAAACAAGGCCCCAGCCGCCTCCTGCTCCACCAGCTCGCGCGTAAGCCCCGGCCGCGCATTGTTCTCCGACGCCGAGATCAACATCACCAGCGGCAACGAAGGCTGGTTGTTACCACCCTGCCCCATCCCCGCCATCGCCGTCTTCAACTCCGCCACCGTTGCCAGCAGCGCGGACGTATCGTCCACCGCCAGCCCATCAACGATGTCGGGAATACGCGCACGCAGCGCAGGGAAGTTCAGCAGCGAGCCCAGCAACCGGCGCAGATCACCACCCGGCACCTCGCCCTTCCACGACGCCGTCGGCGCAGCGGCCAGCACACGCTGATAGACCGCCACCTTCTGCTCGCCCAGCACCGCACGCCCCACCGCATCCACCAGCGCCGTGCGCCGGCTCAGATCCCACTGCTCGGTGGTCTCCAGCGGCACCAGCCCATCCAGGATCAAACCATCCAGCGGCATCGGCGCTACCTGCAGCGTACGCAAGGCCAGCTGCGTGCCGTACGACACCCCGTACAGATAGGTCGGCCCACTGCCCCGATAGCGCGACATCAGCAGCGCAAGATCCTGCGCCGCCTCGGTCACCGAGAACGCCTGCGTACGCGCCGCATCCGCATACATCGCACCAATGCAGCCACCCCACTCGTCCCCGGCCAGCCCAACACCATCCGCGCTGTCCGCAGCCTCCTGCACCGGACAGATGCGCTCCGACCGGCCCACGCCACGATGGTCCGGAATCACCAGGTCATAACCGGGAAACGCACGCCGGAAGGTGGCAACCACCGGATACAAGGACGCCCCGGACTCACCAGGCCCACCGGCCAACAGCCAAACCTCCCCGCGCCGCTCTGCAGCCTCAGCGGGAAACCACCGCACGAACAGCTTCAGCGAACCATCGGCCGGCGATTCATGCCGCAGCGGAACATGGGTGCTGACACAAAGGCTGCCTTCCAGCGCAGGAGACGAATCCGCATCGGCGCAGGCCACCGGCGCCTCGAAAGCCAGCTCCGCGCGCGCGGGAAGTGCTGCAAATAGTGCAGCCGCAAGAACAACAGATCGAAACATCGACTTTCATCCCCTGATGAGCAGGCGACAGCATGCCAGTGTGCAGGGGCTGCGGGAATGTCTATCGGTAATGGGTGGTTGGGGGCTGAGCGCGCCTATGTGCTGCTTAGTACCGCCGAGCTCTTACGGGCGTCGGAAACAATGGCGGACTGGCCTTCCTGGATCGCGCTGAAACTCCCGAGCTCAGCGCTCACCAAGGCCCAGGATTCCTTGGTCCAAGCGATAATCCACACCAGAGACAACCAATCGACTCAGCCGGAGAGCAACATGCGGTTTGTTTACCTACTTCTCTGCATCGCGGGCACCGCCCTGCCCCTAGCCCAGTTTGTGCCATGGCTATACGCCAACGGCCTCAATGTGCCGCTCCTACTGCAGCAGGCGACGTCCAGCAATATCGCAGCGTTCGCTTGGGCGGATGTCCTCATTTCGGGCCTTGCGACCATCGCACTCATTTGTGCTGAGGGACACAGACTTGGAATGCGTCGTCTGTGGATGCCGCTGTCCAGCATCGTGATTGGTCCGTCCTTAGCGCTACCTCTTTTTCTTTACATCAGGGAGCGGCATCTCGCAGCAACGCCGAAAGAAGCCTGATAATCCGCGATAGCCGAAGATCAGGGCTGCCCATGCCAACTCAGCCCATCTAACTGCTCGGCGAGACTGCATGGAATTTCGAAAGCACGCGGCAGGCGTCGAGTTCCGAAGCAAGGCAGGAAACATGCAGGAACGTAAGAACGCCTGTAGCAATGCACTTAGACCAACGTTTGCTTCCGTCCCATAGCGGCCATTGGCGCGGCCGCCGAGCCCTCCGGTGGGCCCGGTTATACGTCGGCTTGTTAGCCTGACCCAGCCGTCCTAAGATCGAGCTGCATCAAGGGCAAAGCCCACCATACCGCGCTTTGTGGATAAGTCGTATAACCGGACCCGCGGGTCCGTCTATTAGGTAGTTGGGCTTTAACGGAGATTGCAGTGAAACCCACGGAAGAGCATGAGATCAAGGTAGTACCTGCGCCTGGCCAGCAGATAAAGCTGCTCACCTCCCTCCGGAGCAAAAGCACCGACGAACTCGAAGATACACTTCAAGGATTTATCGGCACAGGTCAGTTCAGCATCTCGCTGGAAGGAACAAAGACGATCAATGATGTCTACTACGATACCGAGGATCTTCAGCTATTTGAGATTCATTCGTTACTCCGCGTACGCCATGTCGGGGACGCCACAAAACTCATCATCAAGACATTAACGAGCCAAAGCGCTGGCGAGCTGAAACGGGCCGAGCATGAGTTCAACATTAGCGCACAGGAACTTAAGGATCTAGAGAGCACAAACTTTAAGCAGTACGTGGATGTGCACTTTCCAGAGCTTTCAGGGCGATCATTTTCTAAGCTCATCAGCGTTCGCAACGACCGTTTGAACTATCTGCTTGTCAGAGCAACCGAGAGTTTTAGATTGTCTCTGGATCAATTTGTGCTTGTAAATTCAGCAAATGGAAAAGCAAGTAACCAGCTCTACGAAATTGAGTTGGAGGCACTCAACGCTGATGCATCAGTGCAGTTGCCTTTGATCAAGCCGAACCTACTCAAGCTGGTTAAGAATTCGCGCTTCTCTAATAGCTCAAAGTACGAAAGGGGCGTCCGACATTTCCACCTCGATCAAGCATACTGGAAGCAAGCACTATCTGCTTGGAGCACAGGGCCTGGCTTGAATTGGCTTGGCATGATTCTTAACCTTACCGGTATTGCGCTTACTATATTTGGCCTTTATATGACAATTCAGGCAAAACCCTAACAATTCATTCAAGCCGAACCCGCTGCGCGGGTCAGCTTAATTCCGGAGTCGAATGTCCGTTACTGGCCGCAGGGCGTCATGCGACCCAATGCGGCCATTTGCACCCTCAGCTTGCCGAGGTCGCCGAGCCTACCGCTGGGTCCGGTTGTACGTTGGCTTGTTAGCTGGACTCAGGCGCCCTAAGAGCGAGCCGTATCAAGGGAGAAGTCCCCCATACGGTGCTTTGTGGGTAAGTCGTATAACCGGACCCACGGGTCCGTCCATTAGGTAGTTAGACCGTATGACCATAGAGCGTAGCGACCGTCTATATGACACCTGGCGAACTTCCGCAGAGAAGTTCGACTACTTCGTTCTTGGGATTCTTGGCGCCCTCTGTGCCTACATCGCCAATGGATTTCAGGCGGAAGTAGTTGGGTCAAATCCCAAAACCTTGGAACTTCTGGCACTAGCCGCTTTGTTCGGCTCAGCGCTCTGCGGCTTCTTTCGCGTCGAGTCGACCATCTTTCTCACAAGCCTCAATCACAAGTACCTGAGAGCCAACGAGCAGCGAGGGCTACTCACTTAACAGCTCGCAAGCGGGGCTCCGTTCTTGAACTCAGCGACAGGGCAAGTCTATTCATTGCAGCACGCCCAAGCGGAGATCGCGGCAATTGATCACGCTTTGCCAAGCATCAACAAGCAAATGGAGTCCGCAGGTCGCCGGGCAGAGACCACTTATGCTTGGCGTAACCGCCTAGTTGTTCTCGGCTTTCTTATCTTGATGAGCTCACGGGTCTGGGCGGCCTACTACCATGCGGCCTAACCGTTCATTCAAGCCGAACCCGCTTCGCGGGTCGGCTTAGTTCAGGCGTTAGGCCCCGGATTGAGCATGACCGAGACTTCCAATTTAGAGACCGCGAGAGCCTTTGTTTCAGCGTGGCTCCTTGCAAATCACGAACAGCTCGGTCTTAGGCAGCTCAAGTTTGAACGGCTTGAGCTTCCCGCCGAGATCCTATCGACTTGGTACCAGTCAGAGGATCTCCTGGTTGACATTACTGCCTGGGATCATGCGCTTTGCCTAGACATACTGGTCACGGAGCAACCGTCCAATGAGCTTGTATTCTCCGAGCCAGGCTCTTGTGAAAGCACGGCGGGGCTCTTGGCTCGCCTCAATGCATTCTCGGGCTGGCTCACTAGGCGCGCAGCCGGGGCTTAACAATTCATTCAAGCCGAAGCCGCTTCGCGGCTCGGCTTAATCCAGGCGTTAAGTGCCTATGGAGAGTGTATGGATAGCCAACTATGGGGAGTTTTGATCGGTGCTGCCGTTGCAAGCATCGTTCCCCTCATCACTCTACGTACAACTCATACACAATGGCGGCTTGAGAAACGCATCGAAATCCTTCGCCGCAGGAAGGAAGGCCTTGAGCGGATCTACGCAGATATCTTCCAAAAGCTGCCGGCCGCACTACAGGAACGCAATTATCCAATTAGCATGATGGGCGCTATCAGCGTTCATGCTTCACGAGAAGTTCGCAAGCTGTACTATGACCACTTGGATAGTAAAGAACGAGACCACACAAAAATGAAACACCTGCTTCTTGAAATGACTGTAGCCGCCAACAAGCACATCGCCAGCATCGATCATGAAGTTGACAAGCTACTCAAGTAGCGCGCCTAACAATTCATTCAAGCCGACGCCGTTTCACGGCGCGGCTTAATTCAGCCGTTGAACGCCCCCTACTGGCCGGCAGCGGACATTGGCCGAGCCCAACACAGGCTTGCTTGCAAAAGCTGCTCTATAGCTCGTTGAATTCGGCGCGTCCCTTGGCATCGAGCAAATATGAATGACCCTGAAGTTTGACGATGGATAGACTCTCGGACTCGATTTTGACAGATCTAATGCGAACAAAGCTAAGGCTATCTTTTTTGTATTTTACGCCGAATTTTGAGGATAGCTTGCCGTCAAAAGGCTTTCCACGTGCGAAGAGCACGATGTTGGTCCCTTGGGCGTCTTGTGCCGAACGGAATACTATCCCGTCAAATGGTTTGTCGCATACGTGGGCCAGATACTCCGCCATCGTCTGGGTCACGATGTAGTCGGACTCTCTCCCAGGTAAAATTGGTTGGGATACTTGCTCATGCAACTGACGAAGCGCCGCGAAACGGATGCGTTTCTCTGAGTATTTTGGATCAAACAGGCTGTGCTTGGCCCAAGCCTTCTCGAGTCTACGGAGATCCAGCACACGAAGTTTGCGCGTGGTTCTCAGCTCGACTACAGCCAAAGTACTCCCGATCGCCGGGCGCATCTCTGACACGCAGGTTTTAGCCTCATTTGATGCATAAAGCACCGATACGCCTTCAGCGTTCATACGGCCGCTTCTCGCCAGTTCGGGCGGAGGCGGTCCCACTTGACGCGCAGGTGCTGCAGTTACCGCCAGCTGCATTGATTCAGAGTCTACGACCCGAGAGCGAAACAGTTGTGCATCCAAGGGGAGGCTATAGCACACAGGTCCCTGATTTCCGTCCACACGTGCTGTGATGTCATCAATGCCTTCGAAGAGTGCCGCGAACATCGACGCCGCTACCGGACTAAAGAATCTTCGACCGTGCTTAAGCTCTGCTTTCGTCTCATGCCAGCCGGGGAAGGCGCTGGGTTCGTATTGGATAAACCTAAACTGGTAGTTGGTTCCATCGCACCAGTACCCGTAGTCGCCAGACTGCGGATCGCAGTCCTCAGCTTCTTTGACCGCCTCAACAATGGATGAGTGGCAGTTGTAACACTCGCCAAGTACATCTTGAACGATATCCGAGAGATCATCTCCTAGTTGCTGCCAGGAGCCCCTGTCGTCATCGACGCCTGCAAAGTGTTTAGTTTCTTCGCCCACAACGTAATATCGCCGAAGTATGCCTTCGAGTCTTCGGCCAAGATCATTGATAGAGATGCCTTTGCGCTTCTTGCTGCATTCAGTGCAGTCAACCATTGCCGAGTTGGATTCGATCTCCACTCTCAGGAAGTCGTCTACGATGCAAGTTTTGCAGATTCCTAGATCCATGGTGTCGGGTAGCATCCGAAGTAAAAAAACACATTATTTGCCAAGCAAGACAACTCAGCCATGCGGTTGGCGGATCGCTGGGTTGCTCCAAGGTGAGCCCGTTCGGCAGGCGGGGATGTCTGTGCTGAAAGCCAATCCACATGAGCTGCCGGTCACCGATAGTTATGTTGCATCGCTAACAATGCGCGAGCGCTAGTGGTGCGTCAGCCACGTGGCGATCTGTGTTCGAATTTTGAGTGTCCGCAATTGGCCGCTCGGCATCATGCGACCCCGAACGGACATCTGCACTTCTACCGAAGCGAGCTTGCGGTGGTCACTGAGTCCTCCTCTGGATCCGATTGTACGCTGGGTTGTTCGCTGGACCCAGTGGCCCTAAGATCGAGCTTAATCAGGGGATAGCCCGCTATATGGTGTGCTGTGGATAAGTCATATGGCCAGACTGACGGGTCCGTCTACTAGGTAGTTAGGTATCACACAAGGAGTATGTAGTGACTGAAAAAAAGCCGTGGCTAAGTACACTTGCTCTAGTCGGGTTTGAAGCAAACGCGGCCATTGAAGCGGGTCATGGGAATTCTCTCTCGTTCGATGAGATCTATAGAGGTATTGAGAGAGGGACTCTGCTCGAAGACATCAACAAGAAGCTGCCAGGAGTCTGTGACTTCAGCTTGTACCCAGCTGGCAGTGAACAATCAATTGCTCTCCATGAGGTGCTCAATTTAGTAGCCGGTGGGCTGCAAGGGCGCGAACGCCGGAAACTTGGCATAGAGAAATCGGGGTTGCACTTGCTTCTTGCCTTTGTTCTGGAGGCTATGCAGCATCAGTATTGGGTAAAGCCGTGATGCCTAACAATTCATTCAAGCCGACGTCGCTTCGTAGCGCGGCTTAACTCAAGCGTTAGACTGCTATGCACGTTATCGAGATTGCTGGGGCAAACTTCCACGTAGTGGAGCCTGAGTCGCGGGATCTGCTTTCCTCCATCGTTTCACGAGACGGCTCAAAGCTTGCTTGCGTACATCTTGTTCCTGGCGGCTTTCGAATCCGACTGTTCATCCGGGGCAACGGTGCGCCGCAGTGGCAAGGAAAGTGGTGGCACGAGCAACAGCCCATCTCCCTAACCGATACTCGGCAACAGGCAGACAATCTGGCCGAAGAGCATGTCGATGTCGCGGCCTAGCAATTCATTCGAGCCGAACCCGCTCCGCGGGGCTGTTTGGTACAGACGCTAGCTTGCAAGGAGGGATCGTGGAGGCCACCGAGAAAATTCAGAAGCTCCGAGAGTACAAAGCCAAGTTGTTCCAATGGCAGAAAAGTCATGACGTAGAGACTCGCTCATGGATCAGTGAGAACACTCTCTGGGTGCGCCGCGAGACGATTGAAGCCGGGTGCTTTTTCACTATGACCATTTCACCGCCACCAGCTGTGGGTGGCTTGGTCATGCAGAACGTTGATCCGTTCGCAATGATGTTTAGTCCTCCATACCTCATGAATCTTATGGGGCACGTGGTCGATATGATTGACAAGACGATCGGTGTATTAAAGGAGCCGCCGCGTGAGCCAAAGTTGCCCAAGGCAATTGCGGCGCCCGATCCAGTTCAGAAGGGCTACGCTTTCATCGCAATGCCAATAGATCCGGCCGATGCACAGCTTGAGGATGTGCTTGATGCGATCAAAGAGGCAGCAAAACGTTGTGGCGTTCAAGCAGAGCGCGTCGACGAACCACATTCAAACGAACGCATCACCGACAGAATCCTGGAATCGATTCGTAAGGCTGAGTACGTCATCGTTGACCTTACAGGATCCCGTCCCAACGTCTTTTATGAAGCTGGCTATGCCCAGGGACTACGCAAAACACCTATCTACATAGCGCGGGAAGGCACACGTTTGGAGTTCGATCTTAAGGACTATCCGGTCATATTTTTTAGGAGCATGAAGGAACTCAAAGATCTTCTGGAGAGTAGGTTGCGCGGGTTGGCGGGCGCGCGCGCAACCTAGCCATTCATTCGATCCGTCGCGCTTTGTGGCGAGACTTAACTCAGGTGTTAGACCGCTCGGGGGGGGAATCCGTGAACGAGAAGCAGAAGATCGAGGTGGCGACCGCAATCGGATTTCTCGCTCTATACAACGCGGAGCAAGGAACTTCCTACAAATTCGGAGAGCTTTCGGACAGCCCTGATGTAGTATGCTTTGACGCTGACGGCAAGCGGCTCGGGCTTGAGATCACTCTCGCGGAGGATTGCCCCCGAGACATTCAAGCGGCACTCGGCCGGTCTGATCATCTCAACATGGCAAACTTCCATCCGAGTCGGCCAGCGAGCAATCTCCAAGGTAATGTCACGGAGTCCTTGCTTCAGCGAGTACATGAGAAACTTTAGAAAAATTATGGAGCGCGTACAGCGTTGGTCGTTCGCAGCGCATCTGGCGTCGATTGGGACTGGGACTTACAGGTAATAGAAATCCAGAGAGTGCTTGCCGGGAACCAGAATAATTTCGATCATGGCGTTTGGCTTTTGAACCGCCAGATGGATCGGTTGTTCAGACTACTGGAACCACATGGATGCGGGTCAGCGGTCCAATAATTCATTCAAGCCGATGCTGCTTCTCGGCCCGGCTTAGTTCAGGCGTTTGTAACTGTTCGCTTCTGGCCGAAAGCAGCCGAAAGTGCACAAGGAAGCTCCCACCAAGAGCATCAAGAACAGAGCGGACTTTCCGCTCTGCTCATTACTACTCAATCACCGCCCACCAAACCGCCGCCGATACTCCCCCGGCGACAACCCCACAATCCGACTAAACACCTTCCGAAACGAACCCGGGTCGCTGTAACCCACGTCCCAGGCAATCCGCTCCAGCGGCACGTTACTGGTCTGCAGCATCTCCCGTGCGCGGGCTACGCGTACGCGTTGGCAGTATTCGGTGGCGGTCATGCCGGTGGCTTTCTGAAAGCGGCGCAGGAAGGTGCGCTCTTCAAGCCCTGCGCGTTGTGCGAGTTCGGCGGACGCGACCTGTTTGGCGTGGGTGTCGTGCAGCCATTGCTGCACGGCCAGCACGGCGGCGTCGCCGTGCGTCATGCGTGGCGAAAAACTGCTGTAGTAGCGCTGTTGGCGGCCGGGTGGATCGATCAATAGCGTGCGTGCGACATCTAGCATTACTACGGCGCCGAGGTAGCGGTCTACCAGCCGCAGGCCGAGGTCGGTCCAGGCCATGGCGCCGCCTGCGCTGAAGATGTCGCCGCCGTCGATGAGCATCTGGTCCACGTCCAGCGTCACGTCCGGAAAGCGCGCGGCCAGCAGTTCGGCGTATTGCCAGTTGGTGGTGATGGTGCGGCCGGCCAGGCGCCCTGTTTCGGCCAGCAAGAATGCGCCGGCGCAAACCGATGCGAGCGTGGTGCCGTCGTCGTGCAATGCGCGCAGCCAGCCCAGGTAGGGCGCGGCGGCTTCGGTGGAAATCGGAGGCTGCATGCTGGGCGGCAGGATCATCACCTGCGGTGTACCGGTTGGCGGCTGGCTTGAGCTGTAGACGGCTTGCGGCGCTTGGCCGGGCGCTTCGATGCGCCAGTGCGTGACCTGCAGTTCGGGGGCGGCGGGCGTTGCGCGTTCACTGGAGAGCCTGTCGGCCAGGGCGAACAGGTCGGTCAGGCCGAGCACCGCCGCCAGCTGGGCGCCGGGATACAGCAGGATTCCCACTTGGATGTGACCGTCGGTGCGCATCTGTCGGTACAGCCCTCAAGAATGTCGGTAGCGCCTCTTCGTGGTGGCAGGCCGGTCGCGGAGACTTCTCCCACACCATTCAACCACCCATCAGGGAGCCGTACATGAGCAAGCGCGCCATTATCGTCGTCGATCTTCAGAATGAATACCTTGCCACCGGCAAGCTGCCGCTGGTGGGCATTGATGCCGCCACCGCCAATGCGGTGCGCGTGATTGCCGATGCGCGGGCCAAGGGCGTGCCGGTGCTGCATGTCCGCCATGAATCCGCCAGCAGCGATGCGCCCATCTTCGTGCCGGGCTCGGACGGGGTGCGGATCATGGGCGCTGTCGCACCCATCAGCGATGAGCCGGTAATCGTCAAGAACCACGTCAATTCGTTCCGCGATACCGATCTGAAGCAGCAGCTTGAAGCGCGCGGGATCGAGGATGTGGTGGTGGTTGGCGCGATGAGCCATATGTGCGTGGATGCGGTGGTGCGCGCGTCGGCCGACATGGGCTATGCGGTCACCGTGCTGCACGACGCCTGCGCTACGCGTGATCTGGAGTTCAATGGCGTTGTGGCGCCCGCTGCGCAGGTGCATGCGGCAATGATGGCGTCGTTTGAGTTCGGGTATGGGCGGGTTGTTGCTACGGATGAGCATTTGCTGGGGTGATGGTCGACGTAACCAGACGGATAAACGGGTAGAGCATCGTTATCAAGCACTGGCCTGCCCGCTCCTCTGGTAGGAATCTGACCACCTTCGCCGCACCTTCCCAGGCACGTTGTTTTTCAGCATGCCAAGCTATATCGCTCCATCCACGCATATCACACGCACCAGACCGACCACGGATGTTCCCTCTGGCGCCACCAACCGTCCAGGAGTTCGGGATCAGTCTCATTGTGATGTCTTGCAGGGGCTTGCTATTAGTTGCAGTTCGCCCAGCGAATGGAGCAAGGACGCATGGATTGGCAAGCACAGACCAGAAGCGATGCGATTTCGTCGCACCATCGTCTGATCGACATCCGCTGGACACGTACCGATCCACCAGAGGGCTTATGGCCTTACACGATCAGCTATAGCGATGTACTCAACAGCGCCTTCCAGTTGAATGCCCTGTGTTTGCGTCAATCCAATACGCTTGAACTCAAGACCTTCCTTGGACAGCCCGTTGGCTTTGGTCTGGCAACCGCGCCGGGAGCACGTCGCTGGCTGTCAGGCATCGTGACTGGGGTGAAGTCGCTGGGGGACGCGAGCGGCTTCACGCTGATCGGGCTGCGAGTTGAATCTGCACTGTCGCTGCTTGGCCGCCGACTTACATGCCGGATATTCCAGGACCAGAGTGTGCCGCAGATCGTTGCGACAATTCTGGACGAGCACCGGTATAAAAACTCACAAATTGCCGCAGCGTTCTCCCATAGCTCTACGCTACAGCGCGAGTACAAGCCGCGCTCATACTGCGTGCAGTACAACGAAAGCGACCAGGACTTCATTGAACGCCTGCTCGCCGAGGAAGGCATCACCTACCGGTTCTCTTTTGAATCCGATGCGCCCCAACATCAGCTGATACTCAGTGATGACCTTCTTCCTGAAGGTGAGATCACCCACCACTTGCGATACCGCGCTCAAGCAGAGACGGTCGGCCCGGAAGAACACATCCTTATCGACTGGCGAGCGCACCGACAGTTGATCGGTTCGTCGGTAGAAATGTCCAGCTACGACTACAAGCCTGCTCAAGCCCTGCAGGGAAAGGACCGCAGCATCGAGCGGCAAGGTGAAGCCGGCGAGCAAGCTGCCTCTACATTGAGTGAGTACCGCGCCCTTACCCAGTACTACGCCGACAACAACACCGACATGGACCGCTATGCGCGGTTGCGGATGCAGGCGCAGGAACTACAGGCCAAGACATTTCACGGCGAGGGAAGGCTACGCACGCTGGCGACCGGTCAAGGCTTTCTGCTGGAGGACCACCCTGCGCATGCCGATGACACCTCGGAGCAACGTAGCTTCGTGGTCACTGGCATCACCCTGAAGGCCCGCAACAATCTTCCCGACTCCTGGACCCTGCCCGAAGCTTTGCGAGCGCAGGCGCACAGAGAAATCGACCAGTGCAGCGATGACCTGCATGACCCTGATTCTACAGACAGTGTTTACTGCCGTTTCAGCGCAGTGCGCCGTGATGTCCCGTTGGTGCCGGCCTATGCTGACCGGCTGGCGCGTCCAACCGCCCCGGGCCCGCAAACCGCAATCGTAGTGGGACCGCCTGCCGAAGAGGTGTACACGGACGAATTGGGCCGCATCCGTGTCCAATTACACGCACAGCGTCCGGACGAGCATACCAATGGCACCGCCAACCACGATGAGCGTTCGTCAACCTGGATACGCGTGGCCATGCCCAGCGCTGGTGAAGGATTCGGCCATCAATTTTTGCCCAGAGTTGGGCACGAAGTACTGATTGATTTCATTGCCGGAGATATCGACAGGCCCATCATTGTCGGAACCATCCACAACGGCCGACATCCGCCACCGGAATTCAGCGGTATGCGCGGCTTGCCAGGCAACCGCGCCCTGTCCGGCATCCGCACCCGCGAGCACCACGGTAGTGGCTACAGCGAGCTGCTCATGGACGACACGCCAGGACAGGTTCGCGCCCGCTTGGCGGCTACACCGCATGCCACAGAGTTGAATCTTGGCAAGTTGACCACCCCGCGTCAGGACGGAGAGTCGCAGCCGCGAGGCGATGGCGCGGAACTGCGCAGCGACGCCGCCATCGCGGTGCGCGCGGCGCAAGGGCTGCTGCTGACGACCTATGCCCGTCACATGGCGCAGGGCACGCAGCTCGACCGCCAGGAGTTGACCACTTTACTGGACGAATGCGTTGGCCTTTTCCGTGGCCTCGGCCAGACCGCGGCGGCCCGCGGCGCACAAGGCGCTGATGATGGCGGCTTGGTGCAGTTGCGTGATGCTCTGGCGGCTTGGCCCGAACCCGGCAGCGAGGGCGGTGAGCCCGTGGCCGCCATCGCCGGTGCGGCAGGCATCGTCACCGGCACCCCGCGATCACAACTGCATTATGCCGGCGAAAATCATGACGTAGCTGCCACCGATAACGTGCAGTCCGTCAGCGGCGGCGCTACCCGGCTGCATGCGGGCAAAGGCGTGTCGCTGTATGCGCAGGAAGAAGGCATCCGCACTATCGCCAACAGCGGCAAGGTGCTGATACAGGCGCAGGAAGATGACGTCGCGATCAACGCGCAGAAGAACCTGCATCTGTCGGCCAGTGAAGGCGAGGTGGTGGTTACGGCGCCCACCATCCGTTTGGTGGCTGATGATGGCAGCTATATCCGCATCGGCAACGGCGTGGAGATCGGTACGCAAGGCAAAGCGGTGGTGCATGCCGCCAGCCATGATTGGCAAGGCCCCAAGACCGACAACTCGCCCCTCCCCTCCTTCGGGCGCGACCCGGCTGCGCGGCAGTACCGCCTGCACTATCAAGGCGATATCGCAGCCGTGGCTACTGGCCTTGCCTACCAGCTGATGCTGGACGACGGCAGCAAGGTGCAAGGGCAGGTAAGCGCTAGTGGACACAGTGAGCGCGTTGAGCGCGACGAGATGTCGCGGGTCAGCCTTGTCGCCAGGCAGGAGGCAAAGGATGCGGCGACAATACCGCCAAGCTGGAAGGTCGCTGACCTGCTCAAACTTCTATGTCCTGACGACAAGGCCGTTGTGGATCAGCTGGCGCAGACCGATGTGCAGGTGGCGGATAGAATCTACTTCGATGATGTCTATTACGATGGCACCGAGTGGGGTACCAAACGTTTCGAAGCAGGCGGCACATCCAGCACGGATGACAAAGTCATCGGGCTACTGAGCGGCACATCTCCGGAGGATGCAGTGAACACGGTCTATCACGAAATCCGACATCAGAATCAGCCAGAAGACATGCCTTGGCGCGAGAAGGAAGAGGACGCTTACTACGCCACCGAAGCCTGGACAATTGCGAAGGGCCTGCCAGGCCAGGGCGGCGACGTACTCCGCACGACTAACGCCGATGGAAGCGTGGTGCCCGATCGTCAGGCAGTCCGCGACCTTGTCAACGACCACTATCCAATACCGACATCGGCGAATGGTCCCATTCCTGTCGGGCACGACAAGGAAAGCGGCCAGACAATCCTGAGTGATGGCAGTCAGCGCGATCCTATTCTCGGTGATACCTATCCGGGGGAAATGGTTACTGAAGGACAGCGGACGATTCCGAAATCCGTATGGAAATGCCCTGGCCTGCAATGATGAAAGCGCAACTGTTCCACACCAGACACATCATGTCGTCAGTACTTGTAGGCCTGCTTTTGATGGCAGGCGGATGTGTACAAATCAATCAGAGAGATCAGCCCGTGACCGCTCCCAGTCTTCCTGCGTATGTTGTTCTGAAACTCGCTTCGGGAGAACGCCGTATAGATCAAGGCGAGCTTGAAGCCATCCAGCATGAATTGGTAGCCGCGCTGCAACGCCAGCTGCCGCAAGCGGACTACGCCATCTTGGCAGAAGAGGCCCGGCAGGCAACACGTTTCATTGGACCGGATCATGTCGCCCGCATCGGGCTGTGGACACTGCAGGTGCGCGCCGGACGACCGGTCCTGGTGCGACAACAGCTGCCACGCGCAGCCGTCATGTTGTCGCATATCGCACATCTGACGGAGAAGGACGGCCGCTGGATTGTGCAATCGTTGGCATTGGAAAAGCTGCGTGGGCGTTGAAATGGACGCGGTGCAGCGGCTCAACGCCCACCGATCTCCGAGTTCATCCCCATGCGGTAAGCGATCACGATCATTCGTACCACCGTGCGATCAACCTTGCGGGTCTGCTCGCCAAGTAGCACACCCTATGCGCTGGCCTGCGGGCCAGTACCCAGCCCATAAGGCCTTGCTTATGTCCTGCGGGCGACCAAACGATATTTCGGAACAAGAGCTCGGCGCTGCGTCAACTGAAAGCCCGTCATATCTGCAATGCGGATGCGATCGCGATCCTGTCATGTCATGAAGACAGCAAACCACCGAATCCTCGGCACGCCCCTCAACCGAAGCAGCGACGATGAGCAACCGTAACAAGAAAGTACTGGACAACACCCGCCTGACACCAAACAGCGAAACGCCAAGGAACGTTGCAGTGCCGCGCAAGCTCCCCGGCATCGTGATCTTTCTACATGGCGTCAATGATCCGGGAGCTAGCTATCAATCCGTGGAAACCGGGTTGTGCCAAGGCTTGAACGAAAGGCTGGATAGAGACGACCTGCACCCTGGGGTGTATGGCGCTGCGTATGCCGCTGCGAAGAAGAAGCCCGAAGGCACCCGGGGGATGGATGAGAATGACACGCTTGATGATCCCGATACCCATCTATACCGGCGCAAGGACGAGGGTGCCAATAGTGTCCTGATCCCGTTCTATTGGGGCTATCGGGCAGCCAAGGAAGATATCAAGCGCGACGCAACTGGCGGTGCGACCAAGCTACGCACCCAGTACCAAGATAGCTTCGGCAATCGCCTGGACCGCAACTTCGGCAAGGCCGGAGGTTTCTTTGCCAATGCCACCAACAACCTGCCGGAAATGTATGGCAAGGGGTTCGACGATGGCATGCGCCACATAGCCCAGTTCGCGGCGTCCAACACCCAATATTTTGGCAAGGGGCCACATCGCCGCTATTACGTGCTTGCCGCAGAACGGCTGGCGACATTGATCGCGACCATCCGGAGTCAGTTTCCATCCGAAACCATCACCGTGATGGGCCACAGCCAGGGCACGCTGATCACGCTTCTGGCGCAAGCAATGCTGGTGGAGCGCAACCACCGCTGTGCCGATTGCGTCATCATGGTCGACACACCTTATTCGCTCTTGGCAAAGACGACTCCTGCAGGATCGGACACCCTCGGCACCTTGATCGACATTGTCGATCAGGTCACCGGCGCACCTTATGGCCCGCCGTCGCTCAAAGACATGCAAATGGGCCAGAAGGAATCCTATGGCCGGGCCGGTAATGCCTGGACGGCCGAGCAGGGCCAGCGGATCGGCAAAGACGGCCAGATGCTGGTGTTTCCCGAGCGCGACAACCGCGGCAAGGTGTTTTTGTACTTCTGCCCCGACGACACCACCGTGGCCCTGGACAGGGTAGCGGGGATAGGTACCTATGGCGTGCCGGATAGCATCGGCCAGCTTCCAGCGATGGATACCTTGCGCGAGAAGCGTTTCTATCAGCGGATGTGGACCAAGCGCTATCGGAACGCCAAGCCGGTAGTGGTCGGGGAACCTCCCCGTAACCAGTTTCTGCGCGCAGTGGATGAGCCTCGCTATCCAGGCGATAGCTGGGTGATAGGAGCGGCGGCATTGGAGCCTGTGATTGAAGGCACGATGCGCTTAATCAATGGCGAAGCCTTGACTCCGCAACATGCACCACAGCTGTTCGGCGGCGAAGAGGTGAAAGGAACCCCGACCACCGTAGGTAAAGATCGCCCGGATGATGTGAGCAAGGCCATAGCAATGGGCAACCCCAAGGCTTCGTTCAAATGGATCGAACTGGAAACCAGTTCCAGAATGCCCAACGTGCAGGAAATACGCGCTCAATTCAATGAGGGCAAGGCGCCGGACGATCAGACCCAGACGGTCAAGCTGGAACCGATTGTCGGCGAATCTGAATCCCTGCACATGCAGGGCTTTCGAGTCATGCGCGAGGAAACAGCCAACGAGATCCGCGCGCGTATGGCAACTGACGTCTCCGCATTGGAACCCAATAGCTATCACTCTGGGGTGCTGCGCCATCCTGAGAACCACCGCTGGGTAACGGCGATGGACGTAGCCATTGGACAAGCACATACCCTTGACGACCCGCAGTGGCGGGAGCTGCTGATGTTGATGGCCGATTGGCGGATGACGCCAGCCGCCTTTGGAAAGATGAAGAAGAATCCACTCTGGTCGTCACTGGAAGAGCGAACCCGGCAGCTGGCCGCTGCCTGCCACGACTACTACAGAAAGGGTCTATTCCCAGGCAATGACTTGGTGCAATTGGATCGCATGCCTTCGCTTGTCAAGGGCAATATTCCCAGCTAGAGAACCATGATGATGAAAGCGATGGCAAAGCGCCCACGGCTCAAACCCTATGGATGGTCGCTGATTGGATTGAGTGGACTATGGATGGTGATGGTGGTGGGCATGACTACGATGCAGGGAGCCCCAGCGACGGATGAGGAAATTGGCTATATGAGCAGTGCAATCCGCTGGGGAATTGGTGCAGTAGTTGCATTGACTGGCTTGGTGTATGCGGGGCATTGGGGTGTCAAGGCCGCATGGACCGATCGGCCAACCACGAACACGGAAATACCCGCGCCGGTGACCTGCGGCTCGGTTCACGAATCGCTGGACGAGCCGGGGCTACGGGTGTGGTCGCTGGAGCTGCGGGGCGTAGGCGCGGGCGCCAATAGAGTGCATCAGGTTGAGCTGTGGGACGCAATCCAGCGCAAGCGGGACAACTTCGCGTCCATCTACTCGCAGAACCCGGAAGACTACATTGAATCCGTGCAGGAGCGCGAGGATGCGGCTGATCGAGGAACGGGCATAGCCTTCCGGCTTGCCGCCACCGACTCGGTAGCCTATTGGCCTATTCCGACGTTTACGGTCGAGCCGCCAAATCTGAACAAGAGTGATGACAGCCGCGCGGCCGGCCTCACCTCGGAAGGGGCGAACAGTGGATCACTTGGCGTCACGCTATTCCTGTGGCAGGAGGATGCCAATACCACCCACGCGCAGGACATGGTCGAACGGTTGTTCCAGTTCTTCGATACACATCCCGAAGTTCCCGAGGCGATGATCGCCACCCGGGATGGTGACCAGATCCGAAATCGATATCGCGAACGCAGCACTCCAGCACTGCCAAGCGGTCGCTACCTGCCCAAGGTATTGGACAACACCGCCGTCCTGCTGGTGTCACGCAGCGACCGCGTTGACCGATACCTGCGCCCCTATGCCCCGGATTACAGGGAAGACAACCAAAACCAGCGCACCGATCTTGGCAAGTTGTGGGCGTTCTATCACGCAGAAGACAGAAACGCGGCCAAGGTCTATGAGGAAGCAGAGCGCCTCAGGGGCATCCAGGACCCGTTGTCTCCCGGCACGATGACATCTGCCTACTGGCAGTCGACCTTGCCGGAGCTGTGGAAGAACATCGACAACCGCGGTCCTGGCGATTTCAAGCCGACACCTTGGTTACCGGTGCGCTGGGCGCTGCACCAGGTTGATGAGTTCGACCGTGCGCCGATCCTCGGTCATCTGCACCGCCCGGTTAAGGTGACGCTGCGCGACGAGCAAGGCCAGCTACTTAAACCGGCCTTGCAGGTAATAGCAATGAAGGCTGGCTGGGAACAGGCGCTGGCGACGCTACCCGAAGGCGAAAAGCCGATGCGCGTGTTCTATGACAGCACGGGCAACATGGACAGCGCGATCGCCCTGACCAATGCCTTGCACGAGCTGAACATCGACGGCCACGGGCTTGAGTTGGGCAACGTGGACGAAGGCTACGACATCGGCCGTCGTCTGGGCGATACGGGTCTTGGCAGTGCCCTTGTACAGATCGGACTGGGGGCCATCGCTAGCTATAAGGACGGTGGTGCAAGCGCGGTGATGTATGCCGGCGACAATGGCAGCATCAGCCTGCAGATGGTGCGCCCACCGAGTGCAGAGGAGAAACTACACAACCGGCCGTATAGCGAGGCAGACCCCTTCATGTACCGAGCGCGCGCTCGATGACCAAGCCAATCTGCCTGGGTGACATCACGAGCGGTGGTGGCACCGTGATCCGTTGCCAGATGGCTGGAACGCACCGCATTGCGGGCCGGCCAGTAGCGGTAGTGGGCGACATTGCCACATGCCTGATGCACCGGGGCCAGTACGCTTTCGTTGAAGGCGACACCCAGCGCAGATTGCAAAGCATGCCTGTTGTATTGGAAGGCCATCGACTGGCCTGCGGTTGTCATGCAATAGCAGGCGCGGCTACACATGTGGCCGTGGGCTAGCGTTTCTAATGAATGCAGGCCGGGCGATTTTTCCCTGTGACACTGCCGTGATAAGGAAGGTCTGGCTACGGCGATGGACTACTCCAGCTTGTGGACATATGTAGAAGCTTGGCAATGCACTGGGCGGTTTCGGTCTAATCGATCGGGCACGCAGAACAGTTCTGACAATGGCGTTCAGGCACCTTCGTCTGGTACAACGCGGCACGGAGTTGCGGAGCAACTCTGGCCCGAACTACTGGACTTACTCAATGCGATTCAAACCATCTCGCCTGGCCCCCCTTCTTCTGCTCGGCGTTGCTGCGCCTGCTTTTTCCCAGACAACCATCTGCAAGGTCGAGGGTGACTCGACCGGCCCGGAACTGATCTCCTGGGACACCAAGACGCAGCGGGCGCAAGTGAAGCTGCTGGGCGAGGACTTGCAGGGGAAGATGACCTGGAAGCGGAAGCACGATGATCTTGGTGACAAGGTCAATCTGAGCTTTACGCCTGCTGATCCGCTGTTTGGGGATGAATATGAGTTTGTGGTGTTCCCGACGGAGAGCGGGTATCGGGTTATGGGGGTTGGGTACAAGTACTACAACGGGGTTAAGTATCTGGACATCAGCCAGGGGAACTATGTGGCTGTTTGTAGTTCGATGTAGTTCTGGTGGCTCATAGCGTGCCCGCTGCGTTAGCTGCGAAGCTGGCGGTGCTTGGGGTGTTGGTTCGTTGCGAAGTGCACCCCTCCCCAACCCTCCCCTGCGCTTTGCGCAAGGGAGGGGGTTAAGCTGGCTTCGCTTTTAGCTGATGCTTTGCTGGTGGGCTCTTTCTTTTGTGGGAGCTGCGTTAGCTGCGAAGCTCGTGGTGCTTGGGGTGTTGGTTCGTTGCGAAATGCGCCCCTCCCCAGCCCTCCCCTGCGCGTTGCGCAAGGGAGAGGGTTACAGCTGGCTGCGCTTTTAGCTGCTGCTTTGCTGGTGACCCTTTTTGTAGGAGCTGCGTTAGCTGCGAAGCTGGCGGTGCTTGGGGTGTTGGTTCGTTGCGAAGTGCACCCCTCCCCCAGCCCTCCCCTGCGCTGCGCGCAAGGGAGGGGGCTAAGCTGGCTTTGCTTGTTTGTTTGGTTGTTTGCGCTTGATCACTGCGCTACCACAGGATGATTACGGAATGGCGAAGGCTGCGTGCCTTCCGCTCAACGTGATACATGGCTGCCAGCATCACCAATCTCTCGGTTATGCTACGGCACCATTCCGGCAAGGACGTACCGTGACCATTGGCGAATACACGCAGGTTTATCGTGGCAAGAAAGTCGTTGATTTCAAGATGGGGGGCTCCGCTGTAGCCGGCGATGTCGCTTACCGCTTGATGCAGGAATACGACAGCGACGAGAGCCAGGAAGAACTGCTGGCCGATTTCTTCGAGCGGGTTGATCCGAAGTCGATTGAAGTGTTGATCATCGGTGCCTGGGATGAGGCGTCCAGCGATGGCCCGCAGGGCTTGATCGATGGGTTGATTGCGCGCCGTACCGAGCTGGGCAACCTGAAGGCGCTGTTCGTGGGCGATATGACCTACGAAGACTGCGAGATGTCCTGGATCAACCAGATCTCCTACAACCCGCTGCTGGAGGCCTTCCCAGGCCTGGAATCGCTGCGTATCCGCGGCACCTCCGAACTGGAACTGCAGCCCTTCACGCATGCGGCGCTACAGGAACTGGCGATCGAGAGCGGTGGCCTGCCGAACGAGATCGTCATTGCCATCGCCAACTCCACGCTGCCGGCACTGCGCCATCTCGAGCTGTGGCTTGGCGATGATGGCTATGGCTTCGATGGCGATGTGGCGGTCTACCAGCGCCTGTTGTTGGCGATCGGGCCGGAGCGCCTGCAGTACCTTGGTCTGCGCAACGCCATGATCAGCGACGAGCTGGCGGTGTGGCTGGCCGGCGAGCCCTGGCTGGGCTCGCTGCAGACGCTGGATCTGTCGCTGGGCACTATTGGCGACATCGGTGCGCAGGCGCTGTGCGAGAGCCCGAACCTCGGCGGCCTGCAGCGCATCGACCTGAGCCACCACTTCATTTCAGAAGAATGGCAGCAGAAGCTGCAGGCGCTGCCGTGCACAGTGGTGCTGGACGACCCGGAAGAAGAAGATGACGGTGACCGCTACGTGGCGGTGTCCGAGTAAGCCGAAGATGGCGGATTGGCTGTTGATCGGCCCGCGCGGCAGCCGCCGTATCGCGTGGCTGCAGCGCGCCTTGCACGATCAGGGCGCGCCTGCCGCACATGTGTTCGATTACGAAACCCTGCTTGCCGAACCTGCGCGGCTGCTTGAGGCACTCGCGCAGCTGCCCGGCGCCATCGTCAAGCTGGAATCGCCGGGGGAAGCGCCCGAGCTGCACCAGGCATTGGTGCGGCGCGGCTGGGAGTTGTCGGGCGCTGCCGGCGATGCCCCACAGGCGGCCGCGCATGGTGAGCTGGTCCACCAACAATTCTGGTATGCCGGCTTTGCCGATGTGCTGGCCGCGCTTCCGTCTGGCCCGCACTACCTCAATGCGCCCGCCGATCTGGCCTGCATGTCGGACAAGCTCCACTGCCAGCAGCACCTTGCGGCAGCGGGCGTTGCGGTGCCGCCGCTATTCGGCTTGATCAGCAGCTATGAAGACCTGCGTGAACGCCTGCGTGATGCCGGCTGCGAGCGCGTTTTCGTCAAGGCCCGCTACGGCTCGTCTGGTGCCGGTGTGTTGGCCTACGCGCGCAACCGCGATGGACGCGAAGTTGCCTATGGCTCTGCGGAGCTGGTTGAGCAGGATGGCCGCTGGCGGGTGTTCAACTCGCTGCGGCAGCGCCGTTACGACCGGCATGACGACATCGCACGGCTGGTGGACCTGCTTGCCGTGCAGGGCGCTTACATCGAACGCTGGATTCCCAAACCGACGGTGCCGGGCAGCGATGGCCGCCGCTATGACGTGCGCGTGATCGCACTGGATGGCCAGCCACGGCAGCGGGTGGCACGAATGAGCGCAGGCGCGCTGACCAACCTGCACCTGGGCAATGCACGCACCGGATTGGATTTTCTGCTGGACGCAGAGGCCATCGAGCATCTGGAAACCACCACGGCAACAGCAGCTGCGGCATTCCCGAACAGCCGCATGATCGGCTTCGATCTGATCGTGCGCGGCATGCGCAGCTGGGTACTGGAAGCCAATGGCTTCGGCGATCTATTGCTGGATCTGCGCCACGCCGGCCGCACCACCTATGAAGACCAGGCCTTGCTGACGCCCGCACGGCCCGCAATCAACGAGTACGCCCATGCTTGAGAACCCCTTGCCAGACATGCACAGCATTGTCGGCAGCCACGACGTGGTGATGATCACCTTGGACGCCCTGCGCTTCGACGCCGCCCAGCGCTGCTTCGAACGCGGCGAGCTGCCGGTGCTTGCGCCGCACCTGCCTGCCGATGGCTGGGAGCTGCGGCACACGCCCGGAAGCTTCACCTATGCGGCGCACTCGGCATTCTTTGCCGGCTTCCTGCCCACACCTGCGCGGCCGGGCCCGCATCCGCGCCTGTTCGCGCTGGAGTTTGAAGGCAGCGAAACCATCGTGCCGCAGACCTTCGTGTTCTCCGGCCGTGCCGATATCGTCGGTGGCTTCCGTGACCAGGGCTACCGCACCGTCTGCATTGGCGGCGTTGGCTTCTTCAACCGCCGCAATGCCCTGGGCTCGCAACTGCCAGGGCTGTTCGAGGAAAGCCATTGGCAGCCGGAGTTCGGCGTGACCGCGCTCGATTCCACCGAGCAACAGGTGGCACTGGCCTGCGAGCGTCTGCAGGCGGCGGGCAATCAGCGCTCCTTCCTCTTCATCAATGTCTCGGCCATCCACCAGCCCAACCGGCATTACCTCCCGGGTTGCGACGCCGATGGCCTGGACAGCCACTGCGCCGCGCTGCGCTATGTTGATGGCGAGCTGGCCGCCTTGTTTGCCGCACTGCGCGCGCGTGGCCCGGCTTTCGTGATCATCTGCTCCGACCATGGCACCGCTTACGGCGAGGATGGCTTCCACGGCCATCGCCTCGCCCACGAGACGGTGATGAACGTTCCCTATGCGCATTTTGTGTTGAGCCCATGACCGCCCATCGATTGTCCGAGCTGTTGCAGCTCGAGCCTTACCAGGCCTATTCGTACTCGTACCCCCACAAGTCCGCCTACCGGCCGATCACGCAACCGCCACCGCTTGCCGAGGCATGGGCGAGCGAGCCGCGTGATGCACTGTTCCTGTACCTGCATGTGCCGTTCTGCAGCTACCGTTGCGGCTTCTGCAATCTGTTCGCGATGGCGCGCCCCGCGCCGGCACAGGTGGAAGCCTATCTGGCGCAGATGGAGAAGCAGTTGCGGGTGACCGCCGATGCCTTGGGCGAACACCGCTTCGTGCGCTTCGCGCTTGGCGGCGGCACGCCCACCTATCTGGATGCGCCGCAGCTGCAGCGGCTATTCGATTTCGTTCAACGCCACGCCAACATCGACCTGCATTCGATTCCTGCAGGCATCGAGGTATCGCCAGAAACCGTGGATGCGGCCAAGATGAAAATCTGCCGCGACGCGGGCATCGACCGCGTCAGCATGGGCATCCAGAGCTTCAGCGATGCCGAAGTGCGCTCACTCGTGCGGCCGCAGCAGCGCGCCGTGGTCGAGGAGGCGATTGCACAGATACGTGCGGCGGGCATTCCAACACTCAACCTGGACCTGATCTACGGTATTGCCGGCCAGACCATGGCCAGCTTCCTTACCTCGATCGACAGCGCCCTCGCTTTCCAGCCGGAAGAGCTCTACCTCTACCCGCTGTACGTGCGCCCGCATACCGGGTTGGACCGCATCGGCGCGAAGGAAGGCGGCAAGCGCTCCTTCGTGATTCATCCCGCGTCGGTGGACAACCGGCTGGCCCTGTATGAGGCCGGCCGCGAACGGCTGCTTGCGGCGGGCTATGAGCAGGTATCAATGCGCATGTTCCGTGCGGCGAACGCACCGGACTCCGGTGGTCCTGCCTATTGCTGCCAGAGTGACGGAATGGTCGGTATCGGCTGCGGCGCCCGCTCGTATACCAGTGGCCTGCATTACTCCAGCGAGTACGGCGTCAGCCGGCGCTCGGTGGCGGATATTCTTGCGCACTACCTGGAACGCGATGAGGCCTCCTTCGCTCACATCGATTACGGCGTGCGTTTGAATGAGGACGAGCGACGTCGTCGCTATGTGATCCAATCGCTGCTGGCGCAGCCGGGCCTGGATCTGGCGCAGTACCGCGAGCGCTTCGGCACGGAGTGCTTCGACGACCTGCCGCAGCTGGGCGAGTTGTTCGAGCAGGGCCTGGCGACGCGCGAGGACGCACTGATTTCGTTGAATGACACCGGCCTTGCCCGCGCCGACACCATCGGTCCGTGGCTGATCTCCGCCGGCGTGGCCGAGCGCATGCGCGACTATCAACTGGATTGAGCCGCGCATGCATCTTTCCATCCTCTATCGCGGCCGGCTGAGCAGTTGCAACTACGACTGCCCGTACTGCCCCTTCGCCAAGACCTACGACACCCGCGCCGCCCTGCGACGCGATGCCGAGGACCTGGCGCGCTTCGTCGATTGGGCGGGGCAGCAGACGATGGAACTGTCGGTACTGTTCACGCCGTGGGGCGAGGGCCTGGTGCGCCGCCACTACCGCGATGCGATGGTGCAGCTGAGCCATATGCCGCACATCCGCCGCGTGGTGATCCAGACCAACCTATGCATCGGCACGCGCTGGCTGGATGAGGTCAATCTCGACAGCTTCGCGCTGTGGTGCACCTACCACCCGGGGCAGGTGACCCGCGTCGCCTTCCTGGCCCGCTGCCGCGAACTGGACCGGCGCGGCGTGCGCTACACGGTTGGCATGGTGGCGATGCGCGAGCATCTGGAGGAGATCCAACTGCTGCGTGCGGAACTGGCCGACAGTGTGCCGTTGTGGATCAACGCCTACGACGAACGCCCTGCCGGCTACTACAGCGAGGCGGAAATCCAGCAACTGCAGCGCGTGGACCCGCATTTCCTGTTCAACCTCGAACCTTCGGCCAGCCTGGGCGAGCCCTGCTTCACCGGCGAGAACGTGATATCGGTGGACGGTGATGGCAACGTCAAACGCTGCCACTTCGTCGCCACACCGTTGGGCAATCTGTATGACGGCAGCTTCGCAGGCCAGCTGCGCGCAAGGGCCTGCCCGAACCAGCGATGCGACTGCTATATCGGCTATGCGCACCGCAAGGATCTGCCGTTCCAGCGGGATTATCCGGCCGGTGTGCTGGAGCGGTTTCGGGGATAGGGCCCCGGCTTTCCGCCGGCCGCTCCATCACCATCGCTGGGATAAGCACAGCGCACGCAACGCTGTTGGCAGATGGTTTTAGACATCACCAGATCACTTCCCCCAGTTGCGCTGCGCTTACCCGGGCTGCGTTGCTTGTTTACTGGGAATGCACTTTTGTAGGAGCGGCGTCAGCCGCGAAGCTGGCGGGGCCTGAGCTGATGGTTTATTGCCAAGAGCACCCCTCCCCAACCCTCCCCTGCGCTTTGCGCAAGGGAGGGGGCTGAGGCTTACTTCGCTTCAGGCTGATGGGAACCAGCCCTCCTGCTTACCACCATCAGGGCTTCAGCAGTACCTTGCCCTTGCGCCCCGGCAACAAGCTTGCCGCCACTGCTTCGGCAACGTCGCCAAGCTCGTAGACCGCCTGCACCGGCAGTTCCAGCTCGCCACTCAGCACGCGCTGCAGCAGCTCGCCGACCAGGCGGCGCTTGTTTTCCACCGACATCTGCTGGCTGACCTTGCTGCCCCAGAAGCCCTTCACCGTGGCCTGCTTGAAGATCAGATCGCCGGAAGGAATCTGCATGGCTTCGCCGGCCATTGTGCCGAACGAGACCAGCGTGCCGTTGTCGCCTAGCAGTGACACCAGATCCGCACTCGCCTGGCCGCCGATGGAATCGACTGCTGCGTGTGCGAGTGTGTCGCCGAGCAAGGCCTGCGCGCGCGACTTCCAATCCGGCTGTGTCGTCGACAGTACATTGTTGATTCCGAGTGCCTTGAGTTCATCAACACCTGCATCGCGGCGCACCAGTCCAAGCACGTGCACACCGCGCGCGGCAGCGAGCATGGCCAGGGTCTTGCCGACCGCACCGTTGGCGGTGTTCTGCACGATCCATTGACCGGGCTCGGCCTGCAGGAATTCCAGCAGCATCAGCGCGCTCAATGGCATGGCGATCAGCTGCGCGGCGGCTTCGTCGGCGATGCCATCCGGCACCGGGATAACCATGCGTGCAGGGGCGATGAAGTATTCGGCCCAGGTGCCGTGTACCGAGGCGGCCATGACGCGCTGGCCGATGGTGACGCCCTGCACGCCTTCGCCGAGCGCTTCGACGATACCTACCGCTTCGCTGCCGCCGATTGCCGGCAGCGTGGGTTTGTAGCCGTACTTGCCGCGCACGGTCCACAGGTCGTGGTTGTGGATGGGCGCGAGCAGGGTCTTGATCCGGACTTCGCCCGCGCCGGGCTGCGGGATGGGGCTGTCGCCGAGTGCCAGTACTTCGGCCGGCTCACCAAACGTTGTGTGGATGGCGCTGCGCATGTGTTTCTCCTGTTACGGGAGGAATAGCCGTAGTCATAGCTCCGGCATAGATCTTTTGTAGGAGCGGCGTAAGCCGCGAAGCAAGCACATCATCAGATGACACAGATGCCATTCGCGTAAGCAGCGCCAGCTTCGCGGCTCACGCCGCTCCTACAAGTATTCGTCAGCGCCATGCACTGACTCGGCATTGATGCGTGAATCAGACTGCAGTTACGTGCAGGCGCACATCGACATTACCGCGGGTGGCGTTGGAGTACGGGCAGATCTTGTGTGCGGCTTCGACCAGATGCTGGGCGTCGGCCTGCGGCAGACCCTTCACTTCAACGTGCAGGTCGATGTCCAGTGCGTAGCCACCTTCAGCCGTCTGGCCGATGCCCACTTCCACCGAGGTGGCGGTGCCGGCCGGCTGCAACTGCAGCTGCTTGGCGGCCACCGGCAAGGCGTTGTCGAAGCAGGCGGCATAGCCGAGCGCAAACAGCTGCTCGGGATTGGTGCCGGCCTTGTTGGAACCGGGCAGTGCCAGGTCGAAGCCAAGGCTGCCGTCGTCCAGTGCAGTGCGGCCAGCGCGGCCACCGGTGGCGGTGGCGCGGGTTTTGTAGAAGATCTTCATTGCCGATTCCTTGTGAGGCTGCTTTTTTTTAAGGGCTTGGGTGCGATGCGGGTTTTGCAAAGTTTGTTGGCTGCTTGTTTCCCGGGTGCGCTTCGCTTACCCGGGCTACCGAGCTACGGATCAGGCCAGCTGCGCGAGCAGTGCTTTTGCTACGGCTTCGGAGCTGGCCGGGTTCTGGCCGGTGACCAGGTGCCCGTCGCTGAGCACGTAGGGCTGCCAGTCGAGGCCCTTGCTGTAGTTGCCGCCGAGACGTGCGAACTCGTCTTCGATCAGGAACGGCACCACGGCGGTCAGGCCAACAGCCTCTTCTTCGCTATTGGAAAAGCCGGTGACCTTGCGGCCGGCAACCAGCGGTTTGCCGTCGGCAGTGCGTGCGGCGATCAATGCACCGGGCGCGTGGCAGACCAGGCCCAGCGGCTTGTTGGCGCGGTCGAAGGTTTCGATCAGAGCGATGGAGTCGGCATCGCGGGCAAGATCCCAGAGCGGGCCATGGCCGCCGGGGTAGAACACCGCGTCGAACTTGCTGGCGTCGATCTGTTTCAGCGGGAGCGTGGTGGCCAGTTGCTGCTGAGCGTCGCGGTCGCTGCGGAAGCGGTCGGTGGCCGGGGTCTGTGCATCGGGCTCATCGCTGCGCGGGTCCAGCGGCGGTTGGCCGCCGGCCGGCGACGCCAGGGCGATGTTGGCGCCGGCGTCCTTGAACACGTAATAAGGTGCGGCGAATTCCTCCAGCCAGAAGCCGGTCTTGTGGCCGGTGTCGCCTAGCTGGTCGTGCGAGGTCAGTACGAACAGAACATTCATGGCAGTGCCTTCAGTAAGTAGGGGAGGATGCGGCGACGACGTTGTCGCAGGTCAGCAGGTGTTCGGTGGCCTCGTGGGCCTGTTGCAGTGGCAGCCGGTCCTGGCTGAGCTTGGACAGCAGCGCCGCGCCCAGCCACATCTGGTACAGCACGCGGGCGACCTGCAAGGCGGGCTTGCCCTTGGGCAGTGAGCCGTCGGCGCGGCCTTCTTCGACCAGGGCTGCAATGCGTTGCAGCAGGCGCTGTACGCCTTGGTCGAGTACCTGACGCATGTCTTCGGAAAGGTCGGACACCTCGGCGGCCAGCTTCACCACCAGGCATTCCTCGGCCCAGCCCTGCGCCGGGTCGGCCGGGTCTTGCGCCCAGGCATTCCAGTAACGCATCAGCCGCTGCCGACCGTTGCCCGGTTCGGCCAGCAGCTGCTCCAGCTTGCGCCCGTAGTCGTCTACGTACTGTTGCAGCAGCTCGCAGCCGAAGACTTCCTTGGACGCGAAGTAGTGATAGAAGGAGCCCTTGGGGACGGCGCAGGCCTTGAGGATTTCCTGCAGGCCGAGCGCGGCGAAGCCCTTCTGCAGGACCAGCCGGTAGCCGGTGTCCAGGATGTGCTGGCGGGTGGCCTGCGCTTTGGGGGAGAGGTTCATGGGGTGGAGCTTACGCCAAATAGACCGGTCGTCTATTAATGGGTGATTACCGGGAGTAAGAGTGGACACCAGCTGTCCCTTCTCCCGTTGACGGGAGAAGGTGCCCCAAAGGGGCGGATGAGGGGGGCTTGGGCTTTGAGTTGATAGCTCTAAGCCAAGCGCGGATGGTTGCCAGCAAATCAACGATTACTGCTTCGCTCTGCCCTCACCCCAACCCCTCTCCCGTGAACGGGAGAGGGGCTCTCGTCGTTGCGGGTCTCGGGGAAAGCCCAACTTCGCTCATTTTCTCGCAAGTCCCGCGCATCACGCAGATGCGCAGCTTGGGGTCCGGGTACCCAGCGGGCCCCCTGCCGTTATCCGCTGCAGCTCAAAGGCACTGCCCTACAAGCTGCCCCAGCAAAGCCCCAAAATTCAAACAATCGATTAAAACACGGCTAATTTCGTCGAACTGGACAGTATTCCCAGCTTCCCTCACACTGCCGCCCTTCCCCGCCGACCCTTGGCACATGGCAAAACTGCTGGTCCTTCACGGCCCCAACCTCAACCTGCTGGGCACCCGCGAGCCCGACGTCTATGGCCACACCACGTTGGCCCAGATCGACGCTGCGCTCGCTGCACAGGCACAGGCACAGGGGCACCAGAGCGAACACCTGCAGTCCAACGCCGAACACGTGCTGGTGGACCGGGTGCAGGCCGCGCGCGCCGATGGAACCGCTTTCATCCTGATCAACCCCGCCGCCTTCACCCATACCTCGGTGGCCCTGCGCGATGCGCTGGCCGGGGTGGCGATTCCGTTCATCGAGATCCACCTGTCCAACCCGCATGCGCGTGAGCCGTTCCGCCAGCACAGCTACCTGAGCGACAAGGCCGTCGGCGTGATCTGCGGCTTTGGCGCCGACAGCTACCGCTATGCGATGGATGCGGCGCTGGCTCGCGTTGGGGTAAGCGCGTGAAAGCGCTGCCGCGGTTGCTGGCGGGAATGGCTGTGGTGTGTCTGCCGCTGGCCGCTGCGCATGCGCAGAACCTGGATCGCGCCGCCGAAGGCATCGACTGCGCGAATGTGACCAGCACGATGGAAAGCGACCTGTGCGCGTCTGATCGTGCCACTGACGCCGATACGGTTTTGAACACCACTTACAAGCAGGCCCGCCGCCAGCTGCAGCAGCAGACCGCCGACGGCAGCTGCACGCATTGCGCCGAGGCCGAACAGCAGCTGATCCTCGCCCAACGCGCCTGGATCCAGCTGCGCGACAAGGACTGCGACGCGGTCTACGCCTTCAATGCCGACGGCACATCGCGCAACGGTGCGCAGATGCGCTGTCTTACCACCCACGCGCAGGACCGTACGCGGCAGCTGCGCGATTTCTACGAACTTTGACCCGGGCGCCCCGCGCCTTTTCCTTACCGACTTACTGCAACCCAAAGAGGCCCTCATGGATCTGCGCAAAATCAAGAAGCTCATCGACCTGCTGGAAGAGTCGAACCTGGCCGAAATCGAGATCAAGGAAGGCGAAGAATCCGTACGCCTGTCGCGCAACCCGGTAGGCACCTATGTCCCGGCGCCGGCACCGGTCTACGCTGCGCCGGCTGCTGCCGCACCGGCAATGCCGATGAGCGGCCCGACCGAAGCCTCCACCGGCGGCACCGCCAAGCCGGGCAATGCCCTGCCGGAAGGCCACGTGCAGCGCGCGCCGATGGTCGGCACCTTCTACTCCTCGTCCTCGCCGGACAAGCCGGCCTTCGTGACCGTCGGCCAGACCATCAAGGCTGGTGAAACCCTGGCCATCATCGAGGCGATGAAGATGTTCAACCCGATCGAGGCCGAAGTATCCGGCACCGTGGTGGCCATCCTCGGCGAGAACGGCAGCCCGGTTGAGTTCGACCAGCCGCTGTTCGTGATTGCCTGAGGCGCCGGCCATGCTGGATAAAGTCGTCATCGCCAACCGGGGTGAAATCGCGCTGCGCATCCTGCGCGCGTGCCACACCCTGGGCATCCGTACGGTTGCGGTGCATTCCACCGTTGACCGCAATCTCAAGCACGTGGCCATGGCAGACGAGTCGGTCTGCATCGGCCCGGCGCCGTCGTCGGAAAGCTACCTCAACATCCCGGCGCTGATCGCTGCGGCCGAGGTCACCGACGCCCAGGCCATCCACCCGGGCTACGGCTTCCTGTCCGAGAACGCCGACTTCGCCGAGCGCGTTGAGCAGTCCGGTTTCATCTTCATCGGCCCGCGTGCGGAAACCATCCGCCTGATGGGTGACAAGGTGGAAGCCATCCGCGCGATGAAGGCCGCCGGCGTGCCGTGCGTGCCCGGTTCGGGCGGCCCGCTGGGCGAAGACATCGTCGCCAACACCAAGATTGCCCGTGAGATCGGCTACCCGGTCATCATCAAGGCATCGGGCGGCGGCGGCGGCCGCGGCATGCGCGTGGTGCATGCCGAAGGTGCGCTGAAGGCCTCCATCGAGACCACCAAATCCGAAGCCAAGGCGGCATTCGGCAATGGTGAGGTCTACATGGAGAAGTACCTGGAAAATCCGCGTCACGTGGAAATCCAGGTGCTGGCCGACGGCCAGGGCAATGCCATCCACCTGGGTGAACGCGACTGCTCGATGCAGCGCCGCCACCAGAAGGTGGTGGAAGAAGCACCGGCACCGGGCATCACCGCTGAACTGCGTGAGCAGATCGGCAAGGTCTGCGTGGAAGCCTGCGTGCGCATCGGTTACCGCGGCGCCGGCACCTTCGAGTTCCTGTTCGAAGACGGCAAGTTCTACTTCATCGAAATGAACACCCGCGTGCAGGTGGAGCATCCGGTAACCGAGATGGTGACCGGTATCGATCTGGTCGCCGAACAGCTGCGCATCGCCTCCGGCCAGAAGCTGACCATCAAGCAGAGCGACGTGGTGCTGCATGGCCACGCCATCGAGTGCCGCATCAACGCCGAGGACGCGGAAACCTTCATTCCCAGCCCCGGCCTGATCACCGGCTTCTATCCGCCGGGTGGCCCGGGTGTGCGCGTTGATACGCACATCTATGCCGGCTACAAGGTGCCGCCGAACTACGACTCGATGATCGGCAAGCTGATCGTGCACGGCCCGGACCGCGAAACCGCCATTGCCCGCATGCGGGTGGCGCTGAGCGAGATGGTGGTGGACGGCATCAAGACCAACGTCGCGTTGCAGCAGCGCATCATGCGCGACCAGGGTTTCCAGGCCGGTGGACAGAACATCCACTACCTGGAAAAGCGCCTGGCCGAGCGCAAGACCCGCTCGATCGCGCTGACCTGATTGAAGGCAGTTGCCGGGCAATGCCCGGCACCTGCTTTCTGTCTCTCTGTAGTGCCGAGCCATGCTCGGCAGAAGCTTTCCAAGCGATCCAACAAGAGCGGCAAAGCCAGCGAAAGGCTTTACCCCTCCCCAACCCTCCCCTTGGCTACGCCAAAGGGAGTGAGCAGAAATGTAGTGGCGAGCCCGGCTTGGGCGAGGGGCAAACCGGGAC
>NZ_JBDJMY010000020.1:0-69960 GCF_039674165.1 Stenotrophomonas terrae | reverse complement strand
CACGGCATCCGCTGCGGGCACCGCCGCGTTTGGCAATGGGGCCATTGCCAGTGGTGATTTCAGCACCGCGCTGGGCTATCTAAGTGCCGCGGACGGCCTGCTGAGTACGGCTGTGGGGGCCGGCGCGAATGCCTCGGCGGAGAACAGCGTGGCGCTGGGCGTGGACTCGCTGGCTGAGCGCGCCAACTCGGTGTCGGTGGGTTCAACGGGGGGCGAGCGCCAGATCACCCATGTTGCCGCCGCTACCGAGGCCACCGATGCTGTCAACAAGGCACAGCTCGATGATGTTGTTGAAGCGCTTGATGTAGTAGCCGAAGGTGCAGCCAAGACCGCTCGCTACTTCCAGGCGGACGGCGCCAATGATGGTAGTGATGATGCGCAAGCCAGTGGTATCGGCGCCACTGCGATGGGTGCGGGATCAAAGGCAAGTGCTGCATCCAGCACTGCGGTGGGTAGTGCGGCAGTAGCCTCCGCGCTCAACAGCGTAGCGCTGGGTGGCGGTTCAGTGGCCGATCGCGACAACGCGGTTTCGGTTGGCAGCGTCGGCGCGGAGCGGCAGATCACCAATGTTGCGGCGGGTACTACGGGCACCGATGCGGTCAACATGGATCAGCTCGCTGGCGTGGCTGAGGCCGAACAACACACCAGTCGTTACTTCGCGGCCAATGGTGCCGACGACGGCAATGACGATGCGCAGGCAAGCGGCATCGGCGCGACTGCTGCAGGCGTCGGTTCGATTGCCAGTGGCGCCGAGAGTGCGGCGGTGGGCAGCTACAACGTCGCCGCTGGCGACTACAGCAGTGCTCTGGGTTATGTGAACTCGGCTTCCGGGATCAACAGCACTGCCGCAGGCAACTTCAACCAGGTCAATGGAGACGACAGCAGCGCGTTCGGTTTTGCCAACTTCGTTGATGGCAACAGCGCGACGGCCATCGGCAGCAACAGCTTCGCCGGTGGTGACGAGAGTTTTGCGGCAGGCCAGGGTGCCATCGCCGATGGTTACGCGACGGTGGCAATGGGCAGTGCCAGTGAATCCTCTGGCGAGCGTTCGATTGCGATAGGTGCAGGTGCGGCAGCACGCGGTCAGGACGCACTGGCACTGGGTTCGCAAAGCACGGCTTCGGGCAGTGGCTCGGTAGCATTGGGTCCGCAGGCGCAGGCCAGCGCGGATGCCGCTGCTGCGATGGGTGGCAGTGCTCAGGCCAGTGCACAGAACAGCACCGCGCTCGGCAACTCTGCTGTTGCCTCTGCATTGAACAGCGTTGCCTTGGGTGCCGGCTCGGTGGCCGATCGCGACAACGCGGTTTCGGTTGGCAGCGTCGGCGCGGAGCGGCAGATCACCAATGTTGCCGCTGGCACTACAGGCACCGATGCAGTCAACAAATCGCAGCTGGATGCGGTGGCCGGTGTCGCGAGCACCAACAGCAAGTACTTCCAGGCCAGCGGAACAGCCGCAGCCACGGCAAGCGGCAGCAATGCCGTGGCCGCCGGGTCGGGCGCAGTCGCCAGTGCCGAGCGTACGGCCGCATTCGGTGCTGCCAGCGTCGCCAACGCGGTGGGTGCTACTGCCTTGGGTGCTGATGCCTCGGCGCGGGCCGGCAATAGTCTGGCGATGGGCCGGCAGGCGGCCACAACGGCGATCAACGGCGTGGCGATAGGTTATGCCGCCTTTGCCAGCAACGGTGCCAACAGTGTTGCCATTGGCGCGTCGGCGGGAGCGTCGGGGGCCAATTCGGTCGCTCTGGGTGCGGGCTCGCGTGCCACCGAAGCCAACGTCATCTCGGTCGGCGGCGGCAATGGCAGCAATGGCCCGGCGACGCGGCGCATCATCAACGTTGCGGCTGGGCGGATTGTTGAAAGCGGTACCGATGCGGTCAACGGCGGCCAGCTGTACAGCACCAATCAGCGTGTGGGTGCAGTGGAGACGCGGGTGAATGATATCGACGACCGCATTGGCGACGTCGAATCGGTGACCGCCAACGTTGTGAGTTATGACGATGGCGAGCGCAGCAAGGTAACGCTTGCCGGCATCCAGGGAACCCTCCTGGATAACGTGGCAGCAGGCAATATCGCCCTGGACAGCATGCAGGCGATCAACGGTGGGCAACTCTACCAATCGCTGACTTCCATCGCCGGCATCCTCGGTGGCGGGGCGGCGCTCGGCATGCAGGGTCTGTTCGTCGCACCCAGCTACATGGTGCAGGGCGCCAGCTACAGCAACGTGGGAGATGCGTTGGCTGCACTCGATACGCAGATCACCACCATCAACGCCAAGGGAGGGAATCCTGGCGGCGGCAGCGGTGGCGCCGTAGATCAAAGCGGCACGGGCGGCGTGGTGCTCGGTGACAAAGCCAAGGCCCCGGATGTGGCGGGCACCGGTATCGGTCATGGCGCCCATGCGGCCGGCCTGAATGACACCGCGCTCGGCAGCCATTCGCGCGTTGAAGCCGATGGCAGCACCGCGGTTGGTGCCAACTCCGCCGTCTCTGTCACTGCCATCAACGCGGTGGCAGTGGGAGAAGGTGCCAGCGTCAATGCTGTCGCCGGCACCGCCATCGGTCAGGGAGCGATGGTCAGTGCAGGTGCGGGCACGGCGATCGGCCAGGGTGCCAGCGTACGCGCCGAGGGTGCGGTGGCAATCGGCCAGGGTTCGGTTGCTGATCGTGCCAATACGGTGTCCGTGGGCAGCGCCGGTAATGACCGCCAGATCACCCATGTTGCCGAAGGAACTCAAGCCGCTGACGCGGTCAACAAAGCCCAGCTTGACCGTAGCGCGGCTTCGGCCAACGCCTATACCGACGGCAAATTTGGTGCGATGGCCGACAGCTTCGAAGTGCTGCGCAGCGATATGGGCAGGCGGCTGAAGAACATTGACGAGCGCATCGATCGCCAGGGCGCGATGAGTGCGGCCATGTTGAACATGGCGACCAGTGCCGCAGGCGTACGCACCGAGAACCGGGTGGGCGTGGGTGTCGGTTTCCAGGGGGGTGAGTCGGCGCTGTCGGTGGGTTACCAGCGGGCCTTTGGTCACCGCGCGACCGTCACCGTGGGCGGTGCTTTCAGCAGCGGGGACAGCTCGGTGGGTATCGGCGCGGGTTTTGGCTGGTAGGCAGGACACGGGCTCTGCTCACGGCAGGGCACGTCAACAGTAATCGATGAGGTTTACCGGAGCAGACGGCCAGCCGGTGAGCGACGGGGTTGCCTGCTCGATTTTTCTCTTTCCCTTTAGCGAGATATCCACGATGAACAAGCCGAACAGATGGACTGTTGCGATGGCGGTTGGGTTGGCGACAGCCGCAATTGCGACGCAGGTGTCGTTCGCGTCAGAGATCGGGTTGAGCGAACCGCGCGGCATCGAACCTCCGATCAAATCGATGGGAGGCGGGCAGCGGTTCGTGGTCAAGTACCGCAGCGACGCGCGTGTATTGCAGGATGCCGCTGTGCTCAATCGCAGCCTGAGCGCGGTGGTTGGGCGCGCGGGTTTGAGTCGCGCCCCGCTGGGAGCGCGTTCGGCTTCCGGCCCGGCAGTAAGCGCTGTTCTTTCGCAGCGCTCGGCCGTGCCGCGCTGGAACGTTGTTTCCGCCTCGCGGGTGTTGAACGAAACGGAGGTGGTTGGGTTTTTGCGCGAGCTGCGCGCAGACCCGGACGTGGAGTATGCGGAGGTCGAGCACATGTATCAGCACATGGCCGTCGACTCGCGTGCGGTGACGCCGAATGATCCGCTGTATGCCGCGCGCCAATGGAATTTCTTCAATCCAACCTCCGGCGTGAATGCGCCCGCCGCATGGGATATCGCACAGGGTGACGGCGTCGTGGTCGCGGTCCTTGATACGGGAATCGTGCAGGATCATCTGGACCTGCAGGCCAATGTCATGCCTGGCTACGACATGATCAGCGACCTGCGCATATCGCGTCGCGCCACCGATGCGCGCGTGCCGGGTGGTTGGGATGTCGGTGACTGGGTAGAACCCAACTATTGTGATGGCTGGGCCGGTGCCGCTGCTCCCAGGAACAGCAGCTGGCATGGCAGTCACGTGGCTGGCACCATCGCGCAGGAGACCGGCAATGGCGTGGGTTTGGCCGGATTGGCGCACAAGGCCAAGGTGATGCCGGTGCGCGTGCTGGGCTCGTGTGGCGGGACGGAGGCCGATATCGCCGATGGCATTGTCTGGGCCGTTGGCGGTGAAGTGCCGGGCTTGCCACTGAATCCAAATCCCGCAGAAGTCATCAACATGAGTCTGGGCAGTGGCAGCCACAATGCTTGCTCGCCATTGCTGCAGGCCGCAATGGACTTGGCCAACAGCAAGGGTGCCATCATCGTGGTGGCAGCAGGCAATTCGGATGACAAGGCCGCCAGCTACACCATGTCTTCGTGCAAGAACATCATCAGCGTCGGGGCGAATGGACTGAACGGTGACAGGGCGTTTTACTCAAGTTATGGCGCACGCGTGGATGTTTCCGCACCAGGTGGAAACGGAGGCGTGTTGAACAGCGGCTTCATCTGGCAGGTAATAAATGGCGGGGCTACAAGGCCCACCGCACGCTGGGTGACCGGTGGCAAGGCAGGCACCTCGATGGCGTCGCCGCACGTGGCCGCTGCGGTGGCCATGATTCAAGGCGTGGCGGCTACACCGTTGAACTGGCTGCAGATGCGCAACCTGCTGCGAGAGACCGCCAGGCCGGCGCCGGTGCTGGCGTCTGGCTCGAAGCAGAATGGTGCAGGCCTGCTCGACATCCATGCGGCCCTGCTCAAGGCATTGGTGCCGCCGTGCGATGCCAGCCAACAGACCTGTCCGCTTGCCGCCACACCGCTGTTCAGCAAGATCGTGGATGAACTGGATGGGGACAGGGGCAGCAGCCAGCTATTTCGTTTCGAAGCCAAGGCCGGCGAGGTGCTGAGCTTCATCACCTATGGCGGCAGGGGGGATGTGTCGCTGTATGCCAGCTTCAACAAGGAGCCACAGGTTGGGCAGGCAGATGCTTTTTCCACCCGGCCCGGCAACAGCGAGACGGTTCGCTTCATCGCCCCCAGTGCAGGGACTTACTACGTGAAGCTGGTAGTCGTGTCCGCTTTCACTGACGTCAGTTTGGTGGCCAGGCAGTAAACAGCCCATCGCGCGTAGTACCAAGGCCCTGGAATCCAGGGCCTTTTTTGTTGTGCCATCTATTTGACGCACTGGTGAGGCTGGCGACCATTCTGCAGCGGGTGAATCGGGCCCGTTCGCGCAACTGCCTTTGCTGCAATGCAACTGTTGCGGGCATCGCCGGGGAATTGAACCGGGCCCCTGCGAAATATTCCTGAGTACGCTGAAAAGCCCGCAGCCCAAGGCCTGTGGGATTTTTCTGTGGGCTGCTTCCATGGACGCTCAAGCGGGATCTCGTTGCCTCCAGTGAGCCCTAGGCAACTGTTTCAGAAGAAAATTTTTGCTAGATCTCATTGAATTGAGAGATTTGTGAAGTTCCTCTCAGAACTCCGCTTTTGAGCCAAAAGTTTGACGAATCATGAATCGTCGATTAAGACTCCATCCATCCCGTAGTCGCCCGACAGGTATGGAACCAGGGGGGTAGACCACGACAGGCGTGAGCCTTACGTGCCCTGCTGTACCGGGACCGGGACCACAACACCACAGGGGGATCGTTGGGCACGTACCGCTCATCGATGGCGCATTCATGCAAGGAAATAACCCGTCCACTTGAGGAGCAGCAGCGATGAACCGGATCTACCGCAAGGTATGGAACAAGGCATTGGGGCAGTTGGTGGTGGCGTCGGAGTTGGCATCGTCCAGCTCGGCCGGTGTGGTCATGGATGGACGGCATAGCGCCGGGTTACGCCTGCAGGCCTTGTCGGTTGCCGTTGCGTTGGGTCTAGGAGCAAGTACCTGGGTAAGCACAGCCCAGGCACAGTCGGTGGAAGTGGGTGGCAACGCGCAATGCCTGGTGGTTGGCAGCGCGACGCTGGTGGATTGCGCCATCGCCAACAGTGCCGAAGCGTCGGGCAACAACGCCGTTGCCATCGGTGCCGGTACGCGTGCATCTGCCGATGGCAGCGTGGCGCTGGGCGCAGGCTCGGTGGCCGATCGCGCCAACACCGTGTCGGTGGGTTCGGCCGGCAACGAACGGCAGGTCAGCAACGTCGCCGCCGGTACGGCCGGCACCGATGCAGTCAACCTGGATCAGCTCAACGCAGTTGCTGATGGCGCCACGCTGACTGCCCGTTATTTCAAGGCCAACGGCGCTGCCGATGGCAGCGATGACGCCGTGGCCAGTGGCGCCGGTGCGATGGCAGCAGGTGTTGGCTCGCAGGCAAGCGGCGTGGAGAGCACCGCGGTTGGCAACAACAACGTTGCCGCCGGTGATTACTCCAGCGCCGTCGGTTACGTGAATACCGCCAACGGCGAGAACAGCTCGGCGTTCGGCAATTTCAACCAGGTCGATGGCAGCAACAGCAGCGCCTTCGGCTCGGGCAACCTGGTCGATGGCGCCAATGCCATCGCACTGGGCAGCAACAGCATTGCCAGTGGTGATGGCAGCGTGGTGATTGGCGATGGCGCATACGCAGCGGCCGACGACGCCACGGCGGTGGGCTCGGGCAGCGTTGCCAGCGAACTGGGCAGCACGGCGCTGGGTAGCGGCGCCGATGCCTCGGGTGCGTATGCAACCGCGCAGGGCAGCCAGGCGTTCGCCGCCGGCCAGCAGGCAACGGCCAATGGCTTCCGCGCCGATGCCAGCGGTCGTGGCACCACTGCGGTGGGCAGCTACAGCGCCGCCTCCGGTGACCTGGCCTCGGCCTTCGGTTATGGCGCTGACGCCAGTGGCGACTACGGTATTGCGATGGGTCTGGGCGCTTCGGCCTCGGGCGTCAGCACCACGGCGGTGGGTGAATCCGCCATTGCCTCGGGCGAGGAATCCACTGCGGTTGGCGGCACCACCTTCGGCGGTTTCATCAGCACGGAAGCCTCCGGTACCGGCGCCTCGGCGTTCGGCAACGGCGCCTGGGCGGTGGGCGAATACGCCACCGCGATTGGTTTCAACAGCTGGGCCGATGCCGACGATTCCACCGCGCTGGGACAAAGCGCCACCGCTGCGGCCGCCAACAGTGTCGCCATCGGCGCCAATTCCTGGAACGATCGCGAAAACACCGTGTCGGTCGGTGACGTCGGCAGCGAACGGCAGATCACCAATGTCGCTGCCGGCACCGAAGACACCGATGCGGTGAACAAGGCGCAGCTGGATGCAGTGGCTACCGTTGCCGAGAACACCAGCAAGTATTTCCAGGCCACGGGCAGCGCTGACAGCGATGCTGGTGCGTATGCCGAGGGCAATGCGGCAACTGCCGCAGGCGAGGCCAGCAATGCAATTGGCGCTGGAGCGTCCGCTTACGGCAATGGTGCCAACGCACTGTCCAACGGCGCTACCGCAGTAGGCCAGAGTGCTCTGGCCACTGGCCAGAACAGCGCAGCGTTCGGCCAGAACGCCGAAGCCACCGGCCCGGCCGCTGTGGCCGTGGGTGGCAACGCGGTGGATGAGAACGGCAATGCGCTGATCACCTTCGGCGGCCAGCCGGTCACCACCGGCGCCACCAGCGCTGCAGTCGGCGGCACGGCCGTTGGTGCCAGTGCCAGTGCCGAAGGGTTTGCGGCAACGGCCGCAGGTGTGGGCGCCTTCGCCCAGGGTGCGCAGTCCTCGGCGTTTGGCGCGGTGGCCAATGCCACCGGTGACTACAGCACCTCGGTCGGCACGCAGAGTGCGGCATCCGGTACCAGCAGCGTGGCTGTTGGTGGCCCTGCCGATTTGATTCCGGGCCTCGGCTTCTTTGTCGATACGCAGGCCAGCGGCGAGGTTTCGACCGCGGTCGGTGCCGGCGCCATCGCATCGGGTGATTACTCACTCGCCTCCGGTGCCTTGAGTGAAGCCTCCGGCAGTGAAGCCACAGCCGTGGGCTACTTCGCCTACGCGCCGGGCAACAATGCCAGCGCGCTGGGCGCTGAAAGCTGGGCCAGTGGTGCCAACAGCACGGCAGTGGGCTTCTACAGCACCAGTCGCGGCGCCGACAGCACTGCACTGGGTGCAAACGCAACTGCAGCGGCGGCCAACAGCGTCGCCTTGGGTGCGGGCTCGTTCGCGGATCGTGCCAACAGCGTATCGGTAGGTGATGTAGGAGCTGAGCGGCAGATCACCAATGTCGCTGCCGGTACCGAAGGCACCGACGCGGTGAACGTGGATCAGCTCAATTCTGCTGCCGAAGGTGCGCTGCTGGCCGGGCGTTACTTCAAGGCCAATGGCGCTGCTGATGGCAGCGATGATGCGGTTGCCAGTGGCGATGGCGCCACGGCTGCCGGCGTAGGTTCGCAGGCCAGTGGCGCGCAGAGCACGGCGGTGGGCAGCTACAACGTGGCTGCGGGTGACTACTCCAGTGCGGTGGGTTACGTGAATACCGCCAATGGAAGCAACAGCTCGGCGTTCGGCAACTTCAACCAGGTAGATGGTGAAAACAGCAGTGCATTCGGCATGGCCAACCTGGTGGATGGCGCCAATGCCATTGCATTGGGCAGCAACAGCGTAGCCAGCGGCGAAAGCACCATCGTGATCGGCAACGGTGCCAGCGCATTGGCCAGCGGTGCCGCCGCCATCGGCATGAATGCCGTGGCCAGCGGCCAGAACGCAGCGGCCTTCGGCCAGAACGCGCAGGCCATCGGCCCGGGCGCGGTGGCGGTGGGCGGCAATGCGGTGGATGAAAATGGCGACCCGCTGATCAACGTGGGCGGCGAACCGGTGCAGACCGGTGCCACCAGCGCCGGCGTCGGCGGTACCGCATTGGGTGCCAGCGCCAATGCCGAAGGCTTTGCGGCTACCGCAAGCGGTGTGGGTGCCTATGCCAAAGGCGATCAGTCCACGGCAAATGGTGCAGTAGCCAACGCACTGGGCAACTACAGCACCGCGACTGGTTCGCAGAGCTATGCCGAAGGGACCGGTACCACCGCGGTGGGCTACAACGCAGCGGCCTATGAAGACGGCAACGTCGCGGTCGGTCGTAATGCATCTGCACTGGGTGCAGGCAGCCTGGCGATCGGGGACGGTGCCGAAACCGGTTTTGGCCTCTTCGGCATCGGTGCGACCAATGCGGTGGCGATCGGCAGCGGCAGCTGGGCCTTCGGTGACGATGCGACTGCAGTGGGTGCCAACGCCTGGGCATTCGGCCAGCAGAGCACCGCGATAGGAACCGATGCGCAAGCGGGTGCCACCAACTCGGTGGCCTTGGGCGCAGGCTCGGTGGCCGGCCGCGACAACAGCGTGTCGGTAGGTGATGTGGGTGCCGAACGGCAGATCACCAATGTTGCTGCAGGCACGGAAGCCACCGATGCGGTCAACAAGGGCCAGTTGGATGAAGTGACCGGCTCGACCAAATATTTCGCCGCCACCGGCAGTGCCGACAGTGATGCGGGGGCCTATGCGGAAGGTGACAACGCCACGGCATCGGGTGAAGCCACCAATGCCATCGGTAGCGGCGCGTCCGCTTACGGCAGTGGTGCCAATGCGCTTGCCGACAACGCCACCGCGCTGGGTACCAATGCACTGGCTACCGGTGCAGGCAGCATCGCGCTGGGCTTGAATGCCAGCGCTGCCAACCCGGACAACATCGCCATCGGTACCAATGCGGCTACCGCGCAGGGTGGCATGCTTGCCATTGGTGCTGACGCCAGCGCCCAAGGCCTGTTTGCAGCGGCCATTGGTGCTGATGCGCAGGCTGCCGGGCTGGCGGCGACGGCCATCGGCAACTCGGCCTGGGCAACAGGACGTGAGTCCACCGCAGTTGGTTTTGCAGCGACTGCCGATGCCTGGCAGGCCGTTGCTGTGGGCAGCGGTGCCTACGCAACCTTCTTTGGCACCGCCGTGGGTACTTCGGCGCAGGCAGCCGAAGTGGCTACCGCCGTGGGCCAGAATGCCATTGCCGGAATAGCAGGCGCGGCCTTCGGTGTGCAGGCGCGCGCGGGCGAAAGCGGCGTGGCGGTAGGCAACAACGCCACCACCGGCCAGATGGGCGTTGCCGTGGGTACGAACTCACTGGCCGGCCAGGACTTCTACAGCCTCACCCAAGGCAACAACACCACGGCACTGGGTGCCGAAGCCTGGGCAACGGAGGATGGCGCCACAGTGGTGGGCTACAACAGTTACGCGCAGGCATTGAACGCGACGGTAGTGGGTTCCAACGCCTGGACCAGCAAGGATGCCGAGAACAGCGTAGCGCTGGGCGCGGGCTCCTTCGCTGATCGCGCCAACACTGTGTCGGTCGGCGCCGCGCAGGAATGGACGGACTCGGCGGGCGTTACCCATGCCGCCAATGATCGCCAGATCACCAATGTCGCTGCCGGTACCGAAGGCACCGATGCGGTGAATGTGGATCAGCTCAATGCCGCTGCCGAAGGCGCATTGCTGGCCGGGCGCTACTTCAAGGCCAACGGCGCCGCCGATGGCAGTGATGACGCGGTGGCAAGTGGCGACGGCGCCACGGCGGCCGGTGTCGGTTCGGAAGCGAGCGGGGCACAGAGTACGGCGGTAGGCAGTTACAACGTGGCCGCCGGCGACTACTCCAGTGCGGTGGGTTACGTAAATACCGCCAATGGCAGCAACAGTTCGGCGTTCGGCAACTTCAACCAGGTCGATGGCGAAAACAGCAGCGCGTTCGGCATGGCCAACCTGGTGGATGGCGCCAATGCCATCGCGTTGGGCAGCAATAGCGTGGCCAGCGGTGACGGCAGCGTGGTGATCGGCGATGCGGCCCTGGCCGCTGCCGATGATGCAGTTGCTGTCGGCTCGGGCAGTAGCGCCAACGGCGACAGCAGTACGGCAGTGGGTGCGGGCGCCGAAGCCTCGGGTGCATTTGCCACCGCGCAGGGCGCACAGGCAGTGGCATCCGGCCAGCAGGCGCTGGCCAACGGCTTCCGTGCCGAAGCCAGCGGCCGCGGCACCACGGCGGTAGGCAGCTACAGTGTGGCCTCCGGTGACCTCGCCTCCGCCGTGGGTTATGGCGCCGAAGCGAGCGGTGATTACGGCGTTGCAATGGGTCTGGCCGCATCGGCATCCGGCGCCAGCACCACGGCGGTCGGTGAATCGGCGATTGCATCCGGTGATGAGGCAACCGCCGTCGGTGGCACCACGTTCGGTGGCTTGATCAGCACAGAAGCTTCCGGTACCGGTGCCTCGGCATTTGGTAACGGCGCCTGGGCGCTGGGCGAATACGCAACGGCGATCGGTTTCAACAGCTGGGCGGACGCGGACGATTCCACCGCGCTGGGCCAGAGTGCGGTTGCCGCTGCTGCCAACAGCGTGGCCTTGGGTGCCAATAGCTGGGCCGATCGCGAGAACAGCGTGTCGGTGGGTGATGTCGGTGCTGAGCGTCAGATCACCAATGTTGCCGCTGGCACCGAAGGCACCGATGCGGTCAACAAGAACCAGCTGGACGAAGTGGCTGCGGTGGCCGAGACCACCAGCAAGTACTTCAAGGCCACCGGCAGTGACGACAGCGATGCCGGTGCCTATGCCGAAGGTGACAATGCCACCGCTTCCGGCGAGGCAAGCAATGCCATCGGCAACGGTTCCTCGGCGTACGGCAGCGGTGCCAACGCGATTGCTGATGGCGCAACCGCCGTCGGCATGAACGCCCTGGCCAGCGGCCAGAACGCAGCGGCCTTCGGCCAGAACGCACAGGCAATCGGCCCGGGCGCGGTGGCGGTGGGCGGCAATGCGGTGGATGAAAATGGCGATCCGCTGATCAACGTGGGCGGCGAACCGGTGCAGACCGGTGCCACCAGCGCCGGCGTCGGCGGTACCGCATTGGGTGCCAGTGCCAATGCCGAAGGCTTTGCAGCTACCGCCAGCGGTGTCGGCGCTTATGCCAAGGGCGATCAGTCCACGGCAAATGGCGCAGTAGCCAACGCACTTGGTAACTACAGCACCGCGACTGGTTCGCAGAGCTATGCCGAAGGGACCGGTACCACCGCGGTGGGCTACAACGCAGCGGCTTATGAAGACGGCAACGTCGCCGTGGGTCGCAATGCATCTGCACTGGGCGAGGGCAGCCTGGCAATCGGTGATGCAGCCGAGACCGGCTTTGGCTTCTTCGGTATCGGTGCCGCCAATGCGGTGGCGATCGGCAGCGGCAGCTGGGCCTTCGGCAACGATTCAACGGCGATAGGTGCCAATGCCTGGGCGGTCGCGCAGCAGTCCACGGCCATTGGTAGCGGTGCTGAAGCAGGCGCCGCCAATTCGGTGGCCTTGGGTGCCGGTTCGGTGGCCAGTCGCGCCAACAGCGTATCGGTGGGCGATGTCGGGGCTGAGCGCCAGATCACCAACGTCGCTGCGGGTACCGAAGGCACTGATGCGGTGAACAAGGACCAGTTGGATGAGGTAGCGGCCGTGGCGGCTGAAGGGCAGACCACCGCCAAGTACTTCAAGGCCACCGGCAGTGACGACAGCGATGCCGGTGCCTATGCCGAAGGTGACAATGCAACCGCTTCCGGTGAGGCAAGCAATGCCATCGGCAACGGTTCCTCGGCGTACGGCAGCGGTGCCAACGCGATTGCTGATGGCGCAACCGCCGTCGGCATGAACGCCCTGGCCAGCGGCCAGAACGCAGCGGCCTTCGGCCAGAACGCACAGGCCATAGGCCCGGGCGCGGTGGCAGTAGGCGGCAATGCAGTGGATGAAAATGGCGACCCGCTGATCAACGTGGGCGGTGAACCGGTGCAGACCGGCGCCACCAGCGCTGGCGTCGGCGGTACCGCGCTGGGTGCCAGCGCCAATGCCGAAGGCTTTGCATCTACCGCAAGCGGTGTAGGTGCCTATGCCAAGGGCGATCAGTCCACGGCAAATGGTGCAGTGGCCAACGCATTGGGCAACTACAGCACCGCGACGGGTTCGCAGAGCTATGCCGAAGGGGCCGGTACCACCGCAGTGGGCTACAACGCAGCGGCCTATGAAGACGGCAACGTCGCCGTGGGTCGCAATGCATCTGCACTGGGCGAGGGCAGCCTGGCAATCGGTGATGCAGCCGAGACCGGCTTTGGCTTCTTCGGTATCGGTGCCGCCAATGCGGTGGCGATCGGTAGCGGCAGCTGGGCGTTCGGTGACGATGCCACTGCAGTGGGTGCCAATGCCTGGGCATTCGGACAGCGGTCCACTGCCGTGGGCAGTGGTGCTGAAGCCGGCTCGGCCAATTCGGTGGCCTTGGGTGCAGGTTCGGTGGCCAGTCGCGCCAACAGCGTATCGGTAGGCGATGTCGGGGCGGAGCGCCAGATCACCAACGTCGCTGCGGGTACCGAAGATACCGATGCGGTCAACAAGTCGCAGCTGGATGCTGTGGCCGACGTCGCTGGCGAGACCAACAAGTACTTCCAGGCAAGCGGGGACGGTGTAGCCACGGCCAGCGGCAACAATGCGGTGGCCTCGGGTTCGGCGGCTGTTGCCAGTGCCGAGCGCAGTACCGCCTTGGGTGCGGCCAGTACCGCAAACGCGACCGGTGCGACCGCCGTGGGTGCCGATGCATCGGCTCGCGCAGCCAACAGCACCGCGCTCGGTCGGCAGACCTCGATCACTGCCACCAACGGTGTGGCGATCGGCTACGGCGCCTTCGCCAGCAATGGGATCAACAGCGTGGCCATCGGTGCCGGTGCGGGTGTATCCGGTGCCAACTCGGTGGCCTTGGGTGCTGGCTCGCGTGCGGTGGAAGCGAACGTGGTGTCGGTGGGTGGCGGCAATGGCACCAACGGGCCTGCTACCCGTCGCATCGTCAATGTGGGTGCCGGGCGTATCGCCGAAGGCAGCAGCGATGCGGTGACCGGCGGTCAGCTGCATGTCACCAACCAGCGCGTCGGTGCGGTTGAAACCCGCGTCACCGATATCGATGGCCGTATCGGCAGCATCGAAGGTGTCACTGCCAATGCGGTGACCTACGACGATGCCAGCCGTGACAGCTTGACCCTTGGCGGTGCGCAGGGGACGACCGTGGGCAATGTGGCCGCCGGTGCCATCGCCGCAGGCAGCATGCAGGCGATCAACGGTGGCCAGCTGTTCCAGTCGCTGGGCAATATGGCCAGCTTCCTTGGCGGCGGTGCAGGCATCGGCATGCAGGGGATGTTTGTCGCCCCGACCTATGTCATCCAGGGTGCCAGCTACAACAACGTGGGCGCCGCGTTGTCGGCACTGGATGGGCAGGTCACTTCCATCAACAGCCGCATCGCCAACAATGGAAACGGAAACGGCAACGGCAACGGCAACGGCAACGGCAATGGCAATGGCAATGGCAATGGCAACGGCAACGGCAATGGCCCACGCGGAGAGAGCGGTCCCGCTGTTGCCAGTACCAATGGTGTAGCCCTGGGCGATCAGGCCAAGGCCAATAATGTTGCCGGTAGCGCGGTTGGCAATGGCAGCTACGCACATGGCCCCAATGACACCGCCATCGGCAGCAATTCCCGTGTCGACGCCGACGGCAGCACGGCGGTGGGTGCCAATACGCATATCACCGCGGCAGCTACCAATGCGGTTGCAATGGGCGAAGGGGCAACGGTCAGTGTTGCCTCGGGTACGGCGATTGGCCAAGGCTCCAGCGTCACCGCAAACGGTGCGGTTGCCCTGGGCCAGGGCTCGGTGGCTGACCGTGCCAATACCGTATCGGTAGGCAGCGTGGGTGCCGAGCGCCAGATCACCAGTGTCGCTGCCGGCACACTGGCGACGGATGCGGTCAACAAGGGCCAGCTGGATAGCGGCATCACCTCGGCCAACAGCTATACCGATACCAAGTTCCGCAGCATGGCCGACAGCTTCGACGTGTTCCGCGGTGATATCGACAAGCGTCTGCGCCACGTCGATCGCCGTCTTGACCGTCAGGGCGCGATGAGTGCGGCCATGTTGAACATGGCCACCAGTGCCGCCGGCGTGCGCACCCAGAACCGGGTGGGCGTGGGTGTGGGTTACCAGGGCGGCGAATCGGCACTGTCGTTGGGCTACCAGCGGGCGATCAGTGAGCGTGCCACCGTCACCCTTGGCGGTGCATTCACCAGTGATGACAGCTCGGTGGGCGTGGGCGCCGGTTTCGGTTGGTAAGGCGATAGTCAGACGCCCCCGCCTGCTGCGGCGGGGGCGGCCAGGTTCATGGTCAGTGGCTGTGCTGCCCCCGCAGCGCACCTGCTGCAAGCCAGGACGGCGTAGCAGTGCAGCGTTGAGGTTCCATCCCTGTTCTATTAAGACGAGAGATCCGACATGAAGAAGAAGACCCAGCTTGGTTTGGCGATTGCCGGTGCCGTACTGATGGCTTCGATCGGCGTACCCGCCGCATCTGCTGCAGAAATTGGACCTGCAAAAGTAGTTGGCATGAGTTCGTCGGCTGTGGACAACAGCGGCGCTTACCGCTTCGTGGTCAAGTACCGTGCCGGTGCGAGCGAGCTGCGCGACAGCGCAACCGCCAACCGTGGCCTGGGTGCAGCGGCATCGCGCGCCGGTCTGGATCGCGCCGTCGCCAAGACCGCACGCGCCGCCGCGCAGCCGGCGGTACAGGCGTCACTGCTGCGTCGCATGGGCGCGCCGGGTTGGAGCGTGGTCAAGACCTCGCGTGCGCTCAATGCGCAGGAAGCGGCGGATTTTGTCCGCGAGCTCAAGGCCAATCCTGCGGTTGAGAGCGCCAGCATCGATCGCATGTACCAGCGCATGGTTGATGTAGCGCCTGCAATGACCCCGACCGATCCGAACTACGCGCAATACCAGTGGAATTTCTTCAATGCGACCTCCGGCGTGCGCGCACCGCAGGCATGGGATCTCTCGCAGGGTGAGGGCGTGGTGGTGGCGGTGATTGATACCGGCATCGTGCAGGACAACCCGGATCTGCAGAACAACGTCATCCCCGGTTACGACATGATCAGCGACAAGCGCGTCTCGCGCCGCGCCACCGACGACCGGGTTGCCGGTGGCTGGGATCTTGGCGACTGGATCGAAGCCAACTACTGCACCGGTTGGGCTACCGGTGGCTCGCATGCGGCCGACGTCAGTTCCTGGCACGGCAGCCACGTGTCCGGCACCGTCGCCCAGGAGACCAACAACGGCAAGGGCCTGGCAGGCCTGGCCTACAAGGCCAAAGTGATGCCGATCCGCGTGCTCGGTTCCTGCGGTGGTTTTGGTAGCGACATCTCCGACGGCATCATCTGGGCCGCAGGTGGCGAGGTGCCGGGGCTGCCGCTCAACACCAATCCTGCTGAAGTGATCAACATGAGCCTGGGCAGTGGCTCCCCCTCGAGCTGCCCGACCGAGTACCAGGAAGCCATTGATCTGGCCAACAGCAAGGGTGCCATCGTGGTGGTGGCGGCAGGCAATGACAACGCCAACGCTGCCACTTACACGATGTCCTCGTGCAACAACGTGATCAGCGTTGGCGCCACCGGTATTGCCGGTGGCCGTGCCTACTACTCCAACTATGGTGCGCGCGTGGACCTGTCGGCGCCGGGCGGCGGCGGTGGCGGCGATGGCAACCCGAACGGCTATATCTGGCAGGTGATCAATGGCGCCGACCAGAGCCCGGAAGCGGGCAACTGGATCCTGGGCGGCATGGGTGGCACATCGATGGCATCGCCGCATGTGGCCGCTGCAGTGGCCATGGTGCAGAGCGTGGTTGATACGCCGCTGACCCTGAACCAGATGCGCGACCTGCTCAAGAGCACCGCCACACCGTTCCCGGTGGCGATCCCGGCTTCCACCCCGATCGGCGCGGGCATCCTCAACATCAATGCCGCATTGGTGAAGGCGACCGAGCCGCCGTGTGATCCGAATGTCGAGCAGTGCGGCCCGGACGCCACACCGCTGGTCAACAAGGTGGCGGTGACCGGCCTGGCTGGCAGCAGCGGCAGCGAAGTGGTGTACAGCTTCGAGGCCGAGGCCGGCAAGGTGCTGACCTTCATGACCTACGGTGGCAGCGGTGACGTCTCGATGTACGTCAGCTTCAATGAGGTGCCGAGCGCCAGCCAGTCCGATGCCAAGTCCACCCGCGCTGGCAACAGCGAGACGGTGCGCTTCAACAAGGCCCAGGCCGGTACCTACTACGTCACCCTGGTGGGAGCCAACGCCTACAGCGGCGTGAGCCTGGTTGCACGCCAGTAATTCTGACCGTTGCAGCCACCTGGAACCCCGGCATTGCCGGGGTTCTTTTTTGCATGGAATGCGTGTTCATGTGCACGTCCTGACAGCATGAACTGTTAAAGTTCGGCCAACACAGGAGGATTGCGTGAACGCGGTAGCCCACGACACCCAACTTGCGCCATCCCCTGCTGAGCTTGTCATCAACGAGCTGCTGGCCCAGGGCCGGCTGAAAGACGCCGACCTGCAGCGCGCCCGCCAGTTGCAGCGCGAGTCCGGCGGTGAGCTGCTGGTGTTGCTGGCGCGTCTGGGGCTGGTATCCGAACGCGATCACGCCGAGGCCTGTGCAAAAGTATTGGAACTGCGTCTGATCGCAGCACGTGAGTTGCCCGAGCACCCGCCCGAGCTGGTGGAAGGCGTCGAGCCGGTGCCGCTGCGTTTCCTCAAGCAATTCCTGGTGCTGCCGCTGGGCGAGCAGCGCGGCCGCATCCTGCTATGGATGGCCGACCCGCAGGAAGGCTATGCACGCGATGCGATCCGCTTGGCCACCGGCTGCGAAGTCACCCCGGTAGTGGGCGTGCGCAGTGAGGTGGATGAGCTGATCGAGCGCTGGTACGGGCAGGGCCGCAGTGCGATGGGCACCATCCTGGAAACCGCCGATGGTGAAATGGCGCCCGTCGATGACATCGAACACCTGCGCGACCAGGCGTCCGAAGCGCCGGTCATCCGCCTGGTCAACCTGTTGATCCAACGCGCGGTGGAACTGCGTGCATCGGACATCCATGTCGAGCCGTTCGAAAGCCGCTTGAAGGTGCGTTACCGCATCGATGGTGTGCTGGTCGATGGCGAAAGCCCGCCGGTCAATCTCACCGCCGCGGTCATCAGCCGCATCAAGATCATGGCCAAGCTCAACATCGCCGAGCGCCGCCTGCCGCAGGACGGCCGCATCATGCTGCGGGTACAGGGCAAGGAGCTGGATCTGCGCGTCAGCAGCATGCCCACCGCGCATGGCGAAAGCGTCGTGATGCGCCTACTGGACCGCGAGGCGGTGGTGTTCGATTTCCAGCGGCTGGGCTTTGACGAGGCGTTCCTGCCGCAGTTCCGCAAGGTGCTGGAACAGCCGCACGGCATCCTGCTGGTCACCGGGCCCACCGGTTCCGGCAAGACCACTACGCTGTACACGGCGTTGAGCCAGCTCAATACCGACAAGGTCAAGATCATCACCGTTGAAGACCCGGTCGAATACCAGCTGGAAGGCATCAACCAGATCCAGGCCAAGCCACAGATCGGGCTGGATTTCGCCAACGCCCTGCGCAGCATCGTCCGCCAGGACCCGGACATCATCATGATCGGCGAAATGCGCGATCTGGAAACCGCGCGCATCGCCATCCAGTCCGCGCTGACCGGTCACCTGGTGTTATCCACCCTGCATACCAACAATGCCGCCGGCGGCATCACCCGTCTGCTCGACATGGGGGTGGAAGACTACCTGCTCACCTCCACCATCAACGGCATCCTTGCCCAGCGCCTGGTGCGCCGGCTGGAGCCTACGCATGCATTGCGCTACCGCGCCTCGGAGGAGGAGATCGAACGCTTCGGGCTGCGGCGTTTCCAGCCGCAGGGCGATATCCATCTTTACCGCGCGCAGCCATCGGCGCAGGCGCCCACCGGCTACCTTGGCCGCACCACCATCGTTGAGTTCCTGGTGATGGACGACAGCTTGCGCAACGCAGTGATGCGCAAGGCCGGCATGGGTGAGATTGAACAGCTTGCCCGCAAGGCAGGCATGCGCACCATGTACGAAGACGGCATCGCCAAGGCCTTGCGTGGCCAGACAACACTGGAAGAAGTGTTGCGGGTAACGGAGGACGCATGAGCCATCGCCTTCAACCGGACGGATGCTGTTGATGGCGCGCTACCGTTACAAGGCATTGGATGCCCGTGGCGAACTGTTGGAAGGGCAGATGGACGCGGCCAGCGAGGCCGAGGTGATCACCCGCCTGCAGGAGCAGGGGCATCTGCCGGTCGAGGCCCGTCCGGCCACCGGTTCCGCTTTTGAAGGTGGCAGTTGGAAACAATGGCGGCAGCGTCCGTTCGCTGGTGCCACGCTGGTCCAGTTCACCCAGCAGCTGGCGACCCTGCTCGGTGCAGGCCAGCCCTTGGACCGTGCGTTGTCGATCCTGATGGAAACGCCCGAAGACGCCCGTTCGCAACGGGTGATCGGCGATATCCGCGACAGCGTGCGCGGCGGTGCACCGCTGTCGCAGGCGCTGGAGCGCCAGCATGGTCTGTTCTCGCGCCTGTACGTGAACATGGTGCGTGCCGGTGAGGCCGGCGGCAGCCTGCATGAAACCCTGCAGCGCCTGGCCGACTATCTGGAACGCAGCCAGGAATTGAAGGGCAGGGTGATCAACGCCTTGATCTACCCGGCCATCCTGCTGGTGGTCGTGGGCCTGGCCCTGCTGTTCCTGCTTGGCTACGTGGTGCCGCAGTTCGCCTTGATGTACCAGAGCCTGGACGTCACCTTGCCGTGGTTCACGCGGCTGGTGCTGGAAGCCGGCCTGCTGGTGCGCAAAGGCTGGCTGGTATTCATCGTGGTGCCGGCCTTGCTGCTGCTGTGGGGCGAGCGCAAGCGTCGCGATCCGGTGTTCCGGCTCGGCTTTGACAGCTGGCTGTTGAAGCGGCCGATGGCCGGCGGCCTGGTTGCAAAACTCGAAACCGCGCGCCTGGCCCGTACCTTGGGCACGTTGCTGCGCAACGGCGTGCCGCTGCTGTCCGGGTTGGGCATTGCCCGCAACGTGCTGGGCAACCGCGCGTTGATCGGCGACGTCGGCGAAGCTGCCGAGGCAGTGAAAAATGGTGCCGGGCTGGCCTCGTCGCTGAGCCGCGGTGGCCGCTTCCCACGCCTGGCCCTGCAGATGATCCAGGTGGGTGAGGAATCCGGCACGCTGGATACCATGCTGCTGAAAACCGCCGACACCTTCGAGCAGGAAAGCGCGCGTGCCATCGACCGTATGTTGGCGGCGTTGGTGCCGGTGATCACATTGTTGTTGGCGTCGGTGGTGGGCATGGTCATCGTTGCGGTGCTGGTGCCCTTGTATGACCTGACCAACGCCATCGGTTAACCCGTAACTGTCGCAGACAAGGAAACAAAGCAATGAGGCGAACCCTGAAACAACCAGCATCACGTGCCCGCCAGGCCGGCATGAGCTTGCTGGAAATCATCATCGTCATCGTGCTGATCGGTGCGGTGCTCACCTTGGTGGGCAGCCGCGTGCTGGGCGGCGCCGACCGTGGCAAGGCCAACCTGGGCAAGACCCAGATCCAGACCCTTGCCAGCAAGGTGGAGAACTACAAACTCGATACCGGCCGCCTGCCGGCCAAGCTGGAAGATCTTTCCAGCCAGCCCAGCGGTGTGGCCGGCTGGTTGGGGCCGTACGCCAAGCCAGCCGAATTCAACGATCCCTGGGGCAACCCGGTGCAGTACCGCGTGCCGGGTGAAGGGCGCCCGTTCGATCTGCTCAGCCTTGGCGCCGACGGCCAGCCCGGTGGCGAGAGCTACAACGCCGACATCCGTTACGAATAGGCCTGATGCTGCCGCCGCGCCTCCCGCTTCCGCTCCATGCCACGCGTGTTGTATCTGCACGGCGTAAGGCCATGCGCGGCATGTCGCTGCTGGAAATGGTGCTGGTGCTGGCACTGGTCGCCGCACTGGCGATGATGGCGGCAATGGCGATGAACGGCGGCATGGAAGGCGTGCGCCTGCGTTCGGCCGGCAAAACCCTGGCGGCCGAACTGCGCTTCGCACGCACCCGTGCAATCAGTACCGGCGTTCCCCAGCAGTTCCAGATCACGCCGCGCACCGGCAGATGGCAGGGCGCGGACGGTCACCATGGTGAGCTGCCGGAAAACGTCAACGTGCAGTTCACCGGTGCCGGGCAGCTGCAACAGCGGCGCGATGAAGGCGTGGTGCGTTTCTTCGAGGATGGCGCATCCAGCGGCGGGCGCATCGAGCTGCGCGCCGGCAAGGCGGTGTGGCGGATCGATGTGGCTTGGATAACCGGCGAAGTCAAAGCCGGTCCGCCGCGCGAGGGCGCCGGATGAGGCGCCAACGCGGTTATTCCCTGATCGAAGTGATCGTCGCTTTTGCCCTGCTTGCCTTGGCGATGACCCTGCTGCTGGGCAGCCTGTCCGGTGCCGCACGCCAGGTCAGCCTTGCTGACGGCTACGGCCGCGCCGCGCTGCATGCACAGTCGTTGTTGGCCGTTGCCGGGGTGGAAGCGCCACTGCGTGCAGGGCGTCAACAAGGGGAGTGGGAGCAGGGCCGCTATCAATGGAGCCTGCAGGTTTCGCCGTATATGGAGCCGCGCCAGCAACAGGCACGGCTGTGGTTGCTGGACCTGCAGGTGCGTTGGGGCGAGAGCGCGCAGGAGCAGTTGCACTGGCGCACGCTGCGCTTGCGCGGCAATGCACCGCTGGAGGCCGCGCCATGAGGCGTCCAGCGCGGCCGCGCGGTTTTACTCTGATCGAAGTATTGCTGGCCACGGTATTGCTGGCTGCCGGCATGGCGCTGGCATTTGCCGCGGTGCGTTCGACGCTGGCCATCAGCAGCCGTGGTGAAGCCATCGCCAGCGGCAATGAGCGCATGCGCGCGGTCGAAGGCTTTCTGCGCCGGCGGCTGGTGTCGGCCATGCCCTTGCCGCTGCAACGCGATGCACCGGCCGGCGTTGCTGCGGTGTTCACCGGTACTGCGCAGCAAATGCGCTTTGTCGCCAACGTGCCCGACTACCTGGGCCGCGGTGGTCCCTATCTGCATACCCTGGAAGTCAGCGGCAGTGGTGCTGGCCAACAGCTGCGGCTGGGCTTGACCCTGTTGCAGGGCGGGCAGCTGCTGGAAGAAGACCCGCCGCGCGGCAGCGAGCTGCTGGCCGATGATCTCAAACAGGTGAAGCTGCGCTATCGCGGTATCGACCCCAGCAGCGGCGCGATGGGGCGTTGGCAGGACAGCTGGGACGCAGCCGGGCGCATGCCAGCGCTGGTCGCCATCGAAATCACCCCGGCGCATGGCCCGGCATGGCCGCCATTGGTGGTCGCCCTGCCGCAATCCGCTGCTGCCGGGAGTTGGCGATGAAGGCCCGTGGCGCAGCGTTGGTGCTGGTCTTGTGGGTGGTGGCGTTGCTGGCCACCACCATTGCTGCGTTTGCGATGACCGCACGCGTGGAACACCTGCAGGGCCGGGTGACCGGCGACGTGGCCGGCGGGGAACAGATTGCCCATGCCGGTATCGACTACGCGTTGTCGCGGATGCGCGCCACCCCGACCCAGCCCAGTTGGCGTGCCGATGGGCGACCGTATCGCTGGCGGTTTGATGACCGGGTGGTGGAGCTGCGCATTGTGGATGAGACCGGCAAGGTCGATTTGAACAAGGCCGATCTGAACCTGCTGCAGGCCTTGCTGCGCGGCTTCGAGCTGGCACCGGACAAGGCCGCAAGGCTGGCTGGTGCCATTGTCGATTGGCGCGACCCGGATGAACTGCTGCAGATTGCCGGTGGCGCGGAGACTGCCGACTATCGGTCCGCCGGCTTGCCGTACGGTGCCAAGAACGCGCCGTTCGACAGTGTCAGCGAGCTGCAGCGCGTACTCGGCATGGATCCGGCACTTTATGCACAGCTGGCGCCGCTGCTGACGGTGTACGGTAACGGCCGGCCCAATCCGCGTTTTGCCCCGGCCACCGTGCTGACCGCGATGGGCATGGATGCGGCGCTGATCATGGCCCAGCGTGAGCGGGAGGACGGCAACGCCGGGATGGGTGAAACTTCGGCTGGCGGTGGCGACAGCGGCACTTATAGTGTGACCAGCAGCGTGCAGTTGGTGGGCGAGCGACAAGCAGCAACCCGCGCGGTGGTGCGTCTGAATCCCGGTGGTGTGGCCGGTGCACCGTATACGGTGCTGCAGTGGGAACAGGGAGCGATGACGAGATGACGGGGTTGCGCGAACGACTAGGGCAGGCAGGTGGACGCATCATGCCGGGCGCTGGCAGCTTCTGGGCCTGGTGGAGCCAGGCGCTGCTGTCGTGGCTGCCCGCCCGCTGGCAGGCCTTGCTGGGCGTGTCCGATGCACGCCTGCTGTTGCAGGTGGCGGACGAGCAGCTGGCGGTATCGCTGCTGCACAACGGCCAGCGCCAATTGCTGCAGGCCTTGCCACGCGATTGCACGCCGGCTGCGCTGGATGCTGCCTTGCCGCCGCGTGTGGCGAGTTTGCCGCGCTTCGGGCTGCTGCCGGCCAGCGCGGTATTGCGCAAGCCGCTGCGCATGCCGGCTGCCGCTGAGCCACGCCTGCGCGAGGTGCTGGGTTTCGAGATAGATCGGCAGACACCGTTCACCGCCGCGCAGGTGTACTACGACGTGCGCCTGCTGCAGCGCCGTGGCGATGGTCAGCTGGATACCGAACTGGTGGTGGTGCCGCGGCAGCGGATCGATGCCTTGTTGAGCCCGGCCGAGGCCTGGCAGCAACAGCTCGATGGCGTCGATGTGCTCGCTGCCGACGCACAGCCGTTGGCGGTGAACCTGTTGCCGGTAGCAATGCGCCGGCAACGGCACGATCCGATGCGCAGGCTCAACCGCATCCTGTTGGTGGCAGGGCTGGTGATGCTGGTGTTGGCCGCCTGGCAACTATTGGACAACCGCCGTGCGGCTGCCGCGCAGCTGTCGGCGCGGGTGGATGCCGCGGCCACGCGCGCGCGCGTTGTGGCGGCGCAGCGGCAGCAGTTGCAGGATCTGGTGGATGGCCAGCAGTTCTTTGCCGAGCAACGTGCAGCGCAGCCTTCGGCGACGCAGGTCATCAACGAACTCAGCCAGCGCCTGGATGACGCCACCTCGTTGGAGAAGCTGTCGATCGAGGCAGGGCGGATGCAGTTGATCGGCATGAGCAGCAGCGCGTCTTCGCTGGTATCCACGCTGGAAGGCTCCAGCCTGTGGAAGACGCCGTCGCTGACCGGCGTGTTGCAGACCGGTAACGGCGGCAGCCGCGAGCGTTTCACCTTGACCGCAGAACTGCGTGCACCCACCCAGGAGGCTGCCGATGGCACCGCACCCCGCACGCCGTGACCGCTGGTTGGCGCTGGGCCTGTTGTTGGCCGTGCTGGGCATGGTCTATCTGTTGCTGGTGCAGCCTTTGTGGACCGCTCCGATGCGGGCGGTGGACGCCGAGATCGCGGCCTTGCAGGAACGCGAGCAGCGCATCGACCTGCAGTTGCGGCAAGCCCCGCAGGTTGCACAGCGGCTGCAGCAGGCGCAGCAGGTGCTGGCCGACCAACCGGGTTTCATGGCCGAAGGCTCGGTTGAACTGGCTACTTCCAAGCTGGTCCAGCGGCTGGAGGAAGCTGCGCGCCTGGCCAGCCCGGATCAACGCAGCTGCGCCATCAGTGACCGTTCGCCGTTGCCGGCCGACAGCACCGGCCGGTTTGTGCGGGTCGCGGTACAGGCGCGGCTGCGTTGCGGCATGAACGAGTGGATGAGCGTATTGCAGACCCTGGAAACCGGCGCGCCGCAGCTGCGCGTTGACCGCTTGGACATTCTTGCCGCAGGTCCGGGCGAAGGCGGCGGTGGTCTGGATGTGAGCTTCGAACTCAGCGGTTACCTGCGGCCGGGTGTTGTTCCACCCGCTACGGAGGTGGGCAATGCGCAATGACGTGGCAGGGCTGAGAACCTGGCTGCTGGCCACCTTTGCCGGCTGGGCGCTGCTGGTCTGGGCTGCGTGCCTGTTTGGCCTGGGCAGCCGCATCGGCAACAGCACCGCCACGCTGGAGGCGCCGGCCCTGCCAGCAGTGCCGCAGGTTGCGCAGCTGGCCGTTGTCGACAACACCGAGGCCTTGAACCGGCCGCTGTTCGCCAGTGACCGGCGGCCGCACCCGTTCTTCATTGGCGAGGCCGGCGAGCCCGCTGCCGCCAGTGTGCGTTTGACCGGGGTATTGATGACGCCGGGGCTGGACATGGCCACGCTGACTACCGAGCAGGGCAAGTCGCTGCGGCTGCGCCTGGGTGGCGAGCCGCGGGACGGTTGGCAGCTGCTGTCGCTGCAGCCGCGCAGCGCCGTGGTCAGTGGCCCGGCCGGCACCCTCAATCTGGAACTGCAGGTGTTCAGCGGCGGGCCCAAGCCGCCACTGGATGCGGCCGCAGCGCCGGGCAACGTGGCAATACCGGCGGCCGCCAGTGTGCCGCTGCCGCCGCCACCGCCGACGGCCGCAGATCCTGCGTCGCCATCGGCCGATCAGATCAAGGCGATCCGTGATCGCATCCAGGCCCGCCGTCGGCAGGCACAACAGAATCAGAACGGCCGCTCCGGCAGCCAGAACCCGTAGAGTGAACGTATGACGTCACGCATAGTTGCAGTCACCCTGCTGATCGGCGCCCTGAGCAGCTGCGCTACCACGCCGCCGCCGGAAGTCCGCCGTAATCCGGCGCCCGATACCCGTGCGCCGGCCCCCGGCGAGCCCGCGCGTACCAGCGCCTTGAGCGCGGAGGAAGCCCCCCGGCCCGATGACAACCAGGGCCGGGCGGTGATCCGCCGCGGCAACGGTACGGTGATCAACCGCGCAGCGGCGTCGGCACCGGCACCGGCCTTGAGCGCGGCGGGCAATGGCACCGCGGTGTTCAATTTCGAGGGCGAATCGGTACAGGCGGTCACCAAGGCCATTCTTGGCGACATGCTCGGCCAGAACTACGTGATCGCACCGACCGTGCAGGGCACGGTGACGCTGGCCACGCCCAAGCCGGTGTCGCCGGCACAGGCGTTGAACCTGCTGGAGATGGTGCTGGGCTGGAACAATGCCCGCCTGATCTACAGCGGCGGCCGCTACAACGTGGTGCCGGCCGATCAGTCGCTGGCCGGCACGGTGGCGCCCAGCACCGCCCCGGCCGCCGCCGCGCGCGGTTACGAGGTGCGGGTGGTGCCGCTGCAATACATCTCGGCTGCCGAGATGAAGAAGGTGCTCGAGCCCTATGCGCGGCCCAATGCCATCGTCGGCGTTGATGGTTCACGCAATGTCATCACCTTGGGCGGCACCCGCACCGAGCTGGAAAACTACCTGCGCACGGTCGAGATCTTCGACGTGGATTGGCTGTCGGGCATGTCGGTGGGCGTGTTCCCGATCCAGTCCGGGCGTGCCTCGCAGGTGGCCAACGATCTTGAAAAAGTATTCGGCGAGAACAGCAAGACGCCCAGTGCGGGCATGTTCCGTTTCATGCCATTGGACAACGCCAACGCGGTACTGGTGATCACCCCGCAGGCACGCTACCTGGACCAGATCCAGCAATGGCTGGACCGCATCGACAGCGCCGGCGGCAACGCCCGTCTGTTTTCGTACGAGCTGAAGTACATCAAGGCCAAGGACCTGGCCGACCGTCTGGCCGAGGTGTTCGGCAGCAGCGGCTCGCGCAGCCAGGGTGACAGCGGCACCTCGCTGGCGCCGGGTGCCAGCCCGGTGACGCTGGGCGGGCGTGGGCAGGACGGCGGCTATGGCCAGAACGATGGGCTCAAGCCCAGCGACATCGGTTCGGCCGGTGGCGCGGGTTCGGGCCTTTCCGGCAGCAGCGGTGGCGGTATGGGCGAAACGATGCAGCTGCCGCAGCAGACCTCGGGCAACGGCAGCGTCACCCTGGAAGTGGAAGGTGACCGCGTCGGTGTTTCGGCGGTGGAGGAAACCAATACCCTGCTGGTGCGCTCCACCCCGCAGGCCTGGCGCTCGATCCAGGAAGTGGTGGAAAAACTCGATGTAATGCCGCTGCAGGTGCATATCGAAGCGCAGGTGGCCGAAGTCGCCTTGAACGGCAAGCTCAGCTATGGCGTGAACTGGTTCTTCGAGCAGGCGGTGAATGGCGCACCGGGCGCCAGCCCGGGCAACATCGGCATGTCCGGTGCTGGCCTGCCCAGCGCGCTGGGCCGCGGCATCTGGGGTGACATCGCTGGCAAGGTCACCGGCAGCGGCATGGCCTGGACCTTCCTCGGCAAGAATGCCGCCGCCATCATCACCGCGCTGGATGAAGTCACCAACGTCCGCCTGCTGCAGACGCCGTCGCTGTTCGTGCGCAACAACGCAGTGGCAACGTTGAATGTGGGCAGCCGCATCCCGGTCAATTCCACCTCGATCTCGACCATTGGCGACAACGCATATTCCACCGTGCAGTACATGGAAACCGGCAACATCCTCAAGGTGCGCCCACGCGTTACCCGCGACGGCATGGTGTTCCTGGACATCGTGCAGGAGATCAGCGCGCCGGAAGGGCAGCCGGACAAGAACGACAACTACCGCATCAATACCCGCCGCATGCAGACCGAGGCGGCGGTAAGCACCGGTGACACGGTGATGCTGGCCGGGCTGATCGATGACAGCAGCACCGATGGTTCGTCCGGCCTGCCGTTCCTGAGCCGCTTGCCGGTGGTCGGCAGCCTGTTCGGGCAGAAGACCCAGAACCACCGTCGCAACGAAGTGATCGTGCTGATCACGCCCACCATCGTCCGCAACCCGCAGGAAGCACGCAACCTCACCGACGAGTACGGCAGCCGCTTCCGCGCGCTGGACCCGATCGACAAGCCCAAGGCAGGCCGTTAAGCATGGCCCTGCCGGTCATTCTGTTACCGGTGGGCGTGGATGATGCGGCGCTGGATGCCTGCCTTGCCGCATTGGAACGACACACGCCGGCGGGTACGCCGGTGTGGCTGGCTGATGATGGCCAGAGCGGGCCGCGCGGGCAGGCGGTGATCGAGCATTGGCTGGCCAGCACCCGGCTGCAGGCCGAATACACCCGCCGGCCACGCCCGATTGGCGAAGCCGCACATCTGGATCAGATGCTGCAGGCCTGCGGCGACGCCGATGTGGCGGTATTGGCGCCGGATGCATTGCCAATGGCCGGTTGGCTGCAGCAGCTCAGCGAGTGTCTGGCACGCGATGCCTCCATCGCCACCGCTACGCCCTGGAGCAATGCCGGCGAAGCAGTGTCGTGGCCACGCGCAGGCGAACTCAATCCCTTGCCTGCCGATGCGGCGCGCCTGGCGCAGGCATTGGCGGCGATGCCGTTGCTGCAACCGGAGCTGCCTTCGGCGGTGACCCACGCGGTGTTGATACGCGGCAGTGCGCGCCGCCGCGCCGGTGGCTTGGACATTCACAGCTATGGCTCATGGTATGCGGCACTGGTGGACCTGAGCCTACGCATGAGCGGCCTGGGCTGGCGCAATGTGCTGTGTGACAACGCCTTCGTCGGCCGCCAGAGCGAAGGCCGCCCGGCCGAAGGTGATATGGAAGTGCTGGCCAACCGCTGGCCGGTATGGACCGCGCGGCTTGCGGCTTTCCTGATGAATGACCCGCTGCACGCGCACCGCCAGCAGCTGCAGCAGTTGTGCGAGCAGGCGATAATGCCGCAAGCCCAGCCCGACCTGTTCGACGCCTGTGGTTCCCTTCCAGGCCCGGAGTAGGTGTGAGCGATTCAATTGCGGTGGTGGTGGTCAGTTACCAAAGTGCCAGCACCTTGGATGAATGCCTGCAGCGCTTGCGCGCGGCCAAGGATGTGGCCGAGATCCGCGTGGTCGACAACGAATCGCGTGATGGCTCGCTGGCGATCGCGCAGCGCCATGCGCTGGCCGACAGCCGCGTGCGTTTCATCGCCAATCCGGACAACCCCGGCTTTGCAACCGCCTGCAACCAGGGCGCGCGCGAATGCCATGCGCCGTGGCTGGCCTTCGTCAATCCGGATTTGATGGTGGAGCCGCAGACCCTGGCGCAGCTGCGTGATCTTGGCCGGCCGCTGGGCGATTGCCTGCTGGGCGTGGAGCAGGTGGACGAGAACGGCATCGCCGACCCGGCGGTACGCCGCCGCGATCCGGATTTCGCGGCGATGCTGCGCAAGCCCGGTGCCGGTTCGCGTCTGTCCGTGGCGGCAGACCCCTGCATGCCGCTGCAGCAGGTGCAGGCCTTGTCCGGTGCCTTGTTGCTGATGCCGCGCGGCTTGTTTGATCGCCTGCATGGCTGGGATGAGGGTTACCGCCTGCATGCCGAAGACCTGGACCTGTGCCGTCGCGCGCGTCAGGCCGGCGCGGTGGTGGCCATTGCCAATGACTTGAAGGTGCTGCATGTGCGCGGTGTGTCCAGCCGCTCGCGGCCGTTCTTCGTGGAATGGCACAAGCATCGCGGGCTGTGGCGCTACTTCCGCAAGTTCGAAGCGGCGCAGCGCGGCGTATTGGTGCGGGCAGGGGTGTGGTGCGCGATCTGGGCACACGCGCTGCTGCAGGTGCCGCGCTTGTTGTTGAAGTAGGGCTGGAATTTGAGCGGTGGGGCATTCAAAGCACCCCTCCCCAACCCTCCCCTTGGCTGCGCCAAAGGGAGGGGCAGAAGCATGCATCGCTCCCTCCCTTGCGCAAGGCGCAGGGGAGGGCTGGGGAGGGGTGCTCTTCGTGCAAACTCCATCGCCCTAGCGCCTGCGCCCGCCACAGAGCATGAACAAGCCCTGGCGCTCGGCTGAACGGGAGCCGCCTGCCAGCGCATAATGCGGGGCATGATCATTCAATCCCTGCTCGACACCGATCTCTACAAATTCACGATGATGCAGGCGGTACTGCACCAGTACCCGGGCGCCATCGTCCAGTACCGGTTCAAATGCCGCACGCCGGGGATTGATCTGGCCGCCTATCTGGACGAGATCAACGCCGAAATCGATCATCTGTGCAGCCTGCGCTTCACCGCCGATGAGCTGGAATACATGCGCCGGCTGCGTTTCGTGAAGCCGGACTTCGCCGACTTCCTCGGTTTGTTCCATCTGGATCGCAAATACATCAGTCTGCAGGCGTCGGCGACCGTGCCGGGCGAGATCGAGCTGGATATCACCGGCCCGTGGCTGCACACCATCATGTTTGAAGTGCCGCTGCTGGCGATCATCAACGAGGTGTGGTTCCGCAATACCACCTCGCCCGATTTCGCCGAAGGCGAGCGTCGCCTGCAGGTCAAGACCGCGCTGTTGCGCGATACACCGGGCTTTGAAAACTGCCGCATCGCCGATTACGGTTCGCGTCGCCGCTATTCGCGCAAGTGGCACGCCATGATGTTGCCGATGCTGCGTGATGCCTTGGGCTCGCAGTTTGTCGGCACCAGCAACGTGCACTTCGCGCGCATGTACGGCATGACCCCGCACGGCACGATGGCGCATGAGTATCTGCAGGCCTTCCAGGCATTGGGCCCACGGCTGCGTGACTCGCAGGTGGCGGCGCTGGAGTCGTGGGCGCGAGAGTATCGCGGTGACCTGGGCATTGCCCTGTCCGACGTGGTCGGCATGGAAGCTTTCCTGCGCGACTTCGACATGTATTTCTGCAAGCTGTTCGATGGCGTGCGCCATGATTCCGGCGACCCGGTCGCGTGGGGTGATCGCATGCTGGCCCACTTCAAGGCCAACCGCGTCGACCCGACCAGCAAGGTGTTGGTGTTCAGCGACGGGCTGAACATCGAAAAAGTGATGCAGCTGTACGACTACTTCCGTGGCCGCTGCCAGGTCGCCTTCGGTGTTGGCACCCATCTGACCAATGACCTGGGCCCGACGCCGCTGAACATCGTCATCAAGATGGTTCGCTGCAACGGCCAACCGGTCGCCAAGCTCAGTGATTCGCCGGGTAAGAGCATGTGTGATGATCCGGGCTATCTGTCGTATTTGCGGCAGGTTTTCGAGCTTCAGTAAGCGTCAAATTACTGTCACCCGGTCTTGACAACTGCGATTGATTCCTTAACGAAGCTGATCGTCGCGTCTGTACCCCTATAAACGTGAGTGCTGTCACGTTATTGTAGCGGCCATGGAACAGGTGGCCAGGTACACCGTGCTCGTCGTTTGATGCGCCGGAAGGTTGTCTGCAGGGGGCAGGTGGCTCACAGGGTCAAACCGGCGGCATCGCTTCGAATGCGAGTTCGTCAGGTTTGGAAGGTGTGCGCCTGCTTGTTTTTGATCAGCACAGGTGTCTGACGTCGTAATGCGCTTACCGTTCTCAGATGCGTTGTTTGCAAATACACGTCCGATAGTGATGCGCTGGTCGCGTCTGATGGCACGTATTTTCCACTTCTGCGCGGCGGTTTCGCCTGCGGCGCTGGTGCTGTTGCTGATGGGCGTGCATAACGGCGCCTTGATACGCACCTATGGCGTGCTGGCCTTGCTGGCAGGCCTGCTGACCCTGCTGGTGTTCACCGCCTTTGGCATGTACGGGCGGGAGATGTTCAGCAACCGGGTATTGATCCGCTCGACGATCGTGGCCTGGTCGGCAAGCTTCGGCCTGGTGCTGATGCTGCATACGGTGTTCCGGGTGATTGCCTATCTGCCGGTGAAGATGGCGCTGCTCTGGTATCTGACGACACTGTTGCTGCTGGTGCTCGGGCGGCTGTTGATGCTGGCGTTCTTCCAGCGACGCATCCGTGCTGGCCATTTCGTCGGCCGTTCGGTGATTCTGGGCGCTACGGAGAACGGCGCGCGACTCGCGCAGCACATGCAGCAGAACGTGGATATCGCCAGTGGCCTGCTGGGGTTCATCGATGACCGCAGCCCGGAGCGGATCAGCTCGCACCTACGCCCACAGCTGATTGGCAACTTCACCTTGCTTGAGCAGCTGATCCGCAACAACGAGGTGGACCAGGTGCTGATGGCGCTGCCAGCGGTGGCAGAAGGGCGCAATCATCATTATGTGGAGCTGCTCAGGAAGATGCCGGTGCAGGTCTTCCTGGTGCCGGAGATGCAGGCCTTCAATTTTGCCTTGCCGCGCGTGGCGGACATCTCCGATGTGCCGATGCTGGTGGTGTCGGAGCCGCCGTTGAAGGGCTGGGCACCCGCCTATAAAAGAGCCGAGGACATCATCCTGGCCAGCCTGGCGCTGTTGCTGCTGTCACCACTGATGCTGCTGGTGTCGGTTGCGATCAAGCTCGATTCACGCGGCCCGGTTCTGTTCCGGCAGCGGCGCTATGGCTACAACCACCAGTTGATCGAGGTCTACAAGTTCCGCTCCATGTTTCACGATCAGCGTGACATGGATGCGCAGACCCAGACCCGCGCCGGCGATCCGCGCGTCACCCGCGTGGGCCGCTTCATTCGCAAAAGCAGCATCGATGAGTTGCCGCAGCTGTTCAATGTGCTGGCCGGCAGCATGTCGATGGTGGGCCCGCGGCCGCATGCCACGGCGACCAAGGCTGCAGACGTGTTGTTCGAGGAGGCCGTCGCCAACTATGTGGCCCGGCACAAGGTGAAGCCCGGCATCACCGGCCTTGCGCAGGTACATGGTTACCGTGGTGAGACCGATACCGTCGAGAAGCTGCAGAAGCGTGTCGAATACGATCTTGCCTATATCGAGAACTGGTCGCTTGGCCTGGATGCCTTCATCCTGCTGCGTACGCTGCCGGCGGTGCTGTCGATGAAGGCGGCATATTGATGGCCCGCCCACGTGTTGCCTTGATCATTCCCGTGCGCAACGGTGAGCCACATATGGCGCGGATGCTGCCGGCGTTGCGTGCACAGTCGCTGCAGCCGGACGAGTTGCTGATCATCGACAGCGCCTCCAGTGACGGCAGCGTCGCGCGCTGGCGCGAATACGGGGCGCGGGTGGTGGAGATTGATCCCCGCGACTTCAATCACGGCGGTACACGCCGCCTTGCAGCCGGTATGGTCGACGCCGATGTGCTGATCTACATGACCCAGGACGCGATACCGGTGCCACCGAACGCGCTGCAGGCGCTGGTGGATGGCGTGTATGCCGCCGACGATGTGGGCGTGGCCTATGGGCGCCAGCTGCCCCACCCGGATGCCGGCGTTCTGGCGCGGCATGCGCGTGCCTTCAACTATCCGCCGCAGGGCCGCATCAAGCGCAGCAGTGACGCTGCCGAACTGGGCATCAAGACCTGTTTCAGCTCCGATGCGTTCTGCGCTTATCGCGCCGATCTGCTGGCAGCTATTGGTGGCTTCCCGCAGGACGTGATCGGCACCGAGGACACACATATCGCGGCGCGGATGCTGCTGGCCGGCCACGCGGTCAATTACGCGGCTGCGGCCGAGGCCTGGCACTCGCACGACTACACCATCGTGGAAGAGCTCAAGCGCTACTTCGACATTGGCGTTTTCTATTCGCGCGAACGCTGGATACGGCAGAACTTTGGTGGGGCAGGCGGCGAGGGCGGGCGTTTTGTCCGTTCCGAACTGCAGGCGCTGCGCCACGCCGGGGCACTGGCTGCCGTGCCGGGCGCGCTGCTGCGCACCGCTGCAAAATTCATCGGCTATCGTCTTGGGCATATGGAGCGGCATCTGCCGCTGCGCCTGAAGCGACGCATCGGAATGTTTACCGGCTATTGGAGCAAATCATGAAATCCCTGCGATTGGTGCTGCCGGCGCTGCTCACCCTGCTGGTGACGGCGTGTGCGATGTCCAACGTTGTGCAACTGCCCGCCAGCAAGGTCATCGGTGAGCGCCAGATCAGCAATTTCAGCCCGGAGCAGCTGCCCAAGCCGGTGCTCAAGGTGCATGTCGGTGACGTGCTGCGGATCGTACGCGACGCACAGACACCTGCGGAGAAGGACGAGGCGACGCTTTACCGGGTCCGCCCCGACGGCACCATCGCCTATCCCTTCATTGGTATCGTCAAGGCCGGTGGGCGCAGCCCCGAGGCGATCGGCGAAGAGATCAGCCAGCGGTTGGATGCGATCTACCGTGAGCCGCGGGTGACCATCAATATCGCGGAGGCACCCGGTAGCCGGGTGTATGTGGGTGGCGCGGTGCGCAACCCGGGCGCGTTCGATCTGATGTCGGCGGTGACCGTGCCACAGGCCATCACTGCCACCGGCGGCGTGCTGCCAACCGCGGACAGTCACCATGTGGCGCTGGTCCGCCAGGACGACGATGGTGTGCAGCAGGTGTACTTCTTCGACTACGCCCAGCTGCTGAGCCCTGCCACCAACGGCAAGGCGGGGGTGCAGTTGCAGCGCGGTGATCTGGTGTTCGTGCCCAGTTCGCGCATCGGCAATGCGATCCAGCGGGTGGACATGTATGTGGGCCAGCTGCTGATGTTCCGCGGGTTCGGCGCATCGGCGAATTATCAGATAAACGAGCCGTCCTATCGGATCAACAACCCAGACGGGAGCGTGCCGTGATCGAGGTCCGTAGTCTTCGTGACGCGCTGCGTCTTCTTTTCATCTTCACGCGTGAGTTCCGGCTGACATTGCTGGTCACGATCGCGGTGGTGGTTGCCGGTGCCTTCCTGCTGCCCAATCGCTACGTTTCCGATGCGCGGCTGCTGGTCAAGCCTACCCAGAGTGCCAGCGTGCAGCTGCCGGTGCAGCCGGGCCCGGAGTCCGGCTTCGTGCAGCAGAGCCCGCAGCGTGATCCGCTGCTGGATGAGGAAAAAATGGCGACCAGTGCGCCGGTCATGCTGAAGGTTGCCAAGGCCTATCTGGCCATGTCGTCGGTACCACCGCAGGGCGGCTGGGCGCGTTTCAAGTTCCAGCTTGGAAAGGCGGCCGCGTGGTGCAAGGAACTTGTCCGCGACATGTTCGTGGGCGTGGGTCTGATGGACAAGGCGCCGCCCGAAGACCGTCTGGCGGCACGTCTGGCAAAACGGCTGGCGGTAAGCCATGACCCGGGCTCGAACGTGATGGAGATGCGCGTGACCTGGGGCGACCCGCAGGTGGCGCAGGGCATCTCGCGGGCCTGGGTGGATGCGTATTTCGATGAGCGCGCAAATGCTGCGGGCGGCGATGCGTTGTTTGATTTCTACCAGCAGCAGAACACCGAGCTCAACGACACCATCATCAAGCTGAAACAGCAGTTGCGTGATCGCCTGCGGGTGATCGATGCCACCAGTGTCGAACAGCGCATTGAAGATGTGACCGATCAGCTGCAGAAGCTCTATCGCCAGCGCCGCGAGCTGCAGGCCGAGCGTGAAGCGCTGCGGGGGATACTCGGTGCGGCCGGACGGCAGCTGCCGGCCGTCGCCGGTGAAGTGATGACCGAGCGTGAGATCAGCCTCAATCCCGCCCGCGAAGACCTGAAGCTGAAGTTGAATGGCCTGAAGCAGCAGCGCCTGGATCTGCTGCGCAACTTCAAGGATGGCGCGCCGCCGGTGCGGGCGCTGGATGAAAGCATTGCCGGCCTCGAAGCGGAGATCGCCGCGGTCAATGACAACGTGGTGCGTTCGCGCAACATGGCCCCCAACGCCCTTGGCACGCGCCTGCGCCAGGACATGCAGGACGCACGCATCAATGTTGCCAAGATCGATGCCAACATCGCCGAGATCGACGAACAGCTCAAGCAGCTGCAGGCCGCACGCGAGGAAGTGATGTCGGCCGAGCCGTCATTGTCGCGGCTCAGCCTGGAGCTGGGTTCGGCCGAGAAGACCTTCGCGCAGTATTCGGACTATCTGCTGCGCGCGCGCGTGATCCGTGATTTGAATCGCAATCGGCTCAGCAATGTAGCCTTGGTCGGCGAATCGAGTTTCACCCCGTCGCGGGTTTTCCCGAAAAGCATGTTGATGTTGCTGCTGACCCTGCCGGTGGCGTTGGTTGTGGCCTTGGTGGTGGTGTTCGTGCTGTATCTGCTGGATCAGCGCATCCACGACGGCGGTCGCATCGAGAAAACCTTCAACGTGCCGTTGTTGGCCACGGTGCCGGAGATAGCGCGCGACCAGGAGGGGTCGCAAGCACTGCGTGCGGCGCTGTATCGCATCTACTGCCGGCTGCCGTTGGAGCAGATTGCCGAGCGCGGGCTGTCTCTGGGCGTGACGTCAGGTCGTTCCGGCGAGGGTGTCAGCTTCATCGCCTCGCGCCTGGCCATCGTGCTCAGGCAGCAGGGTTATACGGTGCGCGAGGGGGCACTGCCGGTCCAGCCCGGTGAGATGTTGATCGTGCAGGCGCCGCCGTTGAGCGACGAGCATGCGCTGATAGCGTTGCGCGGCTGCGACCGCATCATCCTGGTCGTGCAGGCACGCAGCACCACCGTACCCGCAGTGGAAAGTGCCTTGGCGCTGCTGCGCGACGCACTGGGACGGGTCGATGGCATCGTGCTCAACCGACGCGTGTTCGAGATCCCCGCCAAGTTCTGGAAGCCCATCAGTCGCTGGCTTGGGGCGTATTGAGTGAGAGTCGCCCTGCTCGCGCCACTGCCACCATTGCAGAACGGTATTGCCGACTATGCCCAGGCGTGGATGCAGGCGCTGCGTGGCGTCGGCGTGGACGTGTGCGTGCCACCGCACCGCGACGGGGAGGGTTGGGATACCCACGATGCGGATTTCTGGCAGGGCGTGGACATCGTCCATGCACAGCTGGGCGGCGGCCGTGGGCCGGAGTTCGTTGCGCTCGAGCAGCTGCGTGTGCGCTGGCCGCAGCTGGCGACCAGCGCCACCGTGCATGATCCCGAACGCCTGGTGTGGCGCTCGCCGGACCCTGCGCGCGGCGTTTTACGCCGCGTGGCGACGTGGCCGCGTCCGCTGCCGCAGCTGCTTGCGTTGGCACAGGACCGCAGCACGCTCGCACGCGAACGCAACGTGGCCGCCGGTCTTGATGCGATGGTGGCCTTGACCCGCACCGGCGCCACCTGCCTGCGGGAGCGGATGCGGAGCGCGGCAGACAAGGTTCACTTCATCGCGCATGGCAATCCGGTATTCGCCCAGGCGGAGCTGCCTCCGGACGAAGTCGTGCGGTTGCTGTATTTCGGCTTCATCTACCCGGGCAAGGGCATCGAAGATCTATTCGAAGCCGTAGCCGAGGTTTTCCGCACTCGGCCGCAGGCGCGGCTGGTGTTGACCATGGCCGGTGGCTCGTCACCTGAGCTGGCCTTTGGCAGCCGTGGCAACTATCTGTCACAGCTGCGCGAACTCGCCACCGGCCTTGGTATCGCAGAGCGGATCGCGTGGCAGCTCGATCTGCCCGCCGAGGGAATACTTGATTGCGTGCAGGCGCACCACGCGATGGTGCTGCCTTATCGCGATTCGCGGAAGCTGGCGCTGCTTGGCAAGCTGCGCGGGACCAGTGGTGCGCTGTCGTGGGCCAATGCAAGCGGGCGTGGGGTGATAGCCTCCGATGCGCGCGCGTTTGCCGAAGAGGTTTCATACGGCAACGGGGTGGTCTTTGCCCAGGGCCAAAGCCACGCGCTGGCGCAGCGGATTGTTGCACTGCTGGATGCGCCATCGCTGGCACGCCAGTGGGCGGTGGCGGCATCGGCGCTGGGTAAGCAACGGCAGTGGCAGACGATTGCAGATGAGTTTGCGGCGCTGTTCGCATCGGTAGTGGAGCGCAGACGATGAAGGAAGCGGGCGTGTTCAAGGTACGTCTGACGCGGATACTTGGCTCAGCGCTGTTGGTTGGCGCGCTGCTGTGGGGCGTCAGCGCCTGCGCCAAAGGCGAGCGGGCCGGACTGGAGCTGGTCCCGCCGCGGCCGGTGGTGTGGGCGGACTATCTGGGCGTCAATGCGCACTTCCTGTGGTTCGAGCCGGCGCGCTACCGCAAGCAGATGGATCAGCTACAGGCCCTGGGCCTGCATTGGGTGCGGGTGGATCTGCACTGGGACACCATCGAGCCACGCCAAGGCCAGTTCCGCTGGGATGTGCTTGATCCACTGATGGCGGAAATGGAGCGGCGCGGTCTGCAGGCCGAGGTGTACCTGGTCGGCTCGGCACCGCATGCCACCTCGGCGCCGGCGGGCAGCCCCAATCCCGACCAGTATCCGCCGAAGGATCCTGCGCTGTATGCGCGCGCTATGGTGCAACTGGCGCAGCGTTATCCCAAGGTGGTGGCCTGGCAGGTGTGGAACGAACCCAACCTGCCCGCATTCTGGCAACCCCGCGAGGACCCTGCCGCTTATGGACAGTTGCTGCTGACCACCGTGCAGGCAATGCGCCGTGAAGCCCCGGGCCGGAAGATCGTACTGGGCGGCATGGGCTATTTCAGCCAGATGCCTACCCGTAACGGCGCATTGATGGTGGAAGCGCTAGCCAAGGGCGGCTTGTTTTCCCTGGACGTGATCACCGCCTACCACCCGTATTCGCTGTATCCGGAGGGCGACGATGCGCACGCGATGGACTTCGTGCAGCGCGCCCGTCAGGGCAACGCGTCCTTGAGGGCCGCCGGTGCGGGCGAGATCTGGGCCGACGAATGGGGTTGGTCGAGCTATGCCGGCCCAAAGGAAGAGCAGCCCATCATCGGTGCGCAGGGGCAGGCGGACTTCGTCACCCGACGTTTGGCGCTGATGAGCGCACTGGATTACGACAAGATTTTCCTGTTTGCCCTGAGTGACCTGGATCAGCGCGCAGGTGCGCGCGACCGCCGCTACGGTCTGCTCGACGAGGCAGGTGATGCCAAGCCGGTATACAGCGCGGTGCAGCGGCTGCTGCAGATCACCGGGCCGCGCCTGGTACCGGGCAAGGCGCCGGCATTCAATGGCGCTGCGCCGGGTTTGATCAGCATTGGTTGGCAGCGCCCGGACGGCCGCCGGCTATGGATGTTCTGGGCGGCGCAGCCCGGGCAGGTCCAGGTCAACGGCCTCAACCAGGCGGTGCTGCACGACGTGCTGACAGGCGCGCGCAAGCAACTGGGCAGTGGTGACGCGGTGCAGGTACCGGTGTCGACATCGCTGTCGGTATTGGAGTGGTGATGCGGCCGCTGCATATCCTGTGGATCCTGCCGTATCTGCCATGGCCAACCACCAGCGGCGGCAAACTGCGGCAGTACCATCTGCTGCGCTGCCTGGCCGCGCGCGGCCATCGCATTACCCTGCTGGTGCAAAGCAAAGTGCCGCTGGATGCCGCGACCCAGGCGCAGTTGGAGCCGCTGCTGGAACGTCTGCTCGTGCTTGAGCGGCGGCCGCTGCGCTCAATGAAGACGATGCTCGCTGGGCTGCTGTCGCCAGCGCCGCTGCTGGCCTCGGTCAACGGCTACGCGCCGGCGTTCAGCCGCGCATTGGAGCAGTTGCTGCAGCAACCCTGGGATGTGGTGCAGTTGGAACACTCCTATATGTTCGAGCCGTGCCGCGGCCCACTGCGCAAGCATCAAGGCGGTTTCCTGCTCAGCGAACACAATGTCGAATCCACGCTGGCAGAGGTGACCTACAGTCGTCTGCCGGCAGTATTCAGGCCATTGGCGCGACTGGACCGTTGGCGTTACCAGCGTTGGGAACGCCGGGTTGTTGCTGCTGCGCGCAAGGTGGTGGCGATGACCGGGGACGATGCCCGGGTGCTGGCGGCGTACAGCCGCCAACCTGTCGCGGTGGTAGTCAACGGTACCGATACCGGGGCGTTCTCCGAGGTGGTGGCTGATCATGCCGCACGGCGGATTTTGTTCGTAGGCAACTTCGAGTACGCGCCCAACATCGATGCGGTGGAGTGGCTGCTGGACGACATCATGCCGGCGATATGGGCGGCGGAGCCGCAAGTACGGTTGTGCCTCTGCGGCTACGCATTGCCGGCGCAATGGGCCGAGCGCTGGCCGGATCCACGCATCGAGTGGCTTGGGTTTGTACCCAGCCTGCAGCCGGTGCAGGCCAGCTGCAGCCTGTTCCTGGCGGCGCTGCGCGATGGGGGCGGTTCCAAGCTCAAGGTACTGGAGGCGATGGCGGCGGGCCTGCCGGTGGTCGCTACGCCGCAGGCGGTGTCCGGGCTGGATGTGCAGCGTGGCACGCACTACCAGGGCGGTGTGGACGCGGAGGCACTGGTTGCTGCGGCCTTGCAGTTGTTGGCAAGTGCACAGCTGGCACACAGCACCGGCGAGGCGGGCCGTGACTATGTACGCGCGCAGCACGATTGGCAGCGTTCCGCAGACCAGCTGGAGGCGGTGTACGCCGGGCTGACATGCGCATAGGCATCGATTACCGGCCGGTCACCGCCGCACCGCATTCGGGCATTGCCCGTCAGGTGCTGGCCCTTGAGCAGGCGCTGCTGGCCGAAGGGTGCGAGCTGCTGCGTTTCAGCATGGCGCCGGAAGGGCATCCGCACCGGCAGCTGGCCATCTGCCCACCTGCGGCGACGGCCAGCAACGGCCTGCATCGGCCGCGTTCGCGCCTGGCCTTCGAACTGGGCTTCCTGCCGGGAGCACTGCGGGCGCATGGTGTCGATCTGTATATCGCCACCGCCAACAGTGGTTTGCCGCTGCGCCGTCCGCCGACATTGCGCAGGCAGGTACTGTTGCTGCACGACGTGTTCCAGCTGACCTTGCCCGGCCGTCATGCCAGCTGGCTGCACGGGCGTGTCTATGGCGGCATGGACCGTTTTCTTATCGGGCACGCGGTGCGCGGCGCCGACGCGATCTGGACACCGTCGCAGTTCAGCGCTGCTGCGCTTGCACGGTTGTATCCGCGTGCGGCGGAACGCACCTCGGTCCTGCCTAATGCGGTACTGCCGTTGGCGGCACCCAGTCCGGCGTCCGATCCGGCGTTGCCAGCGCGCTACTGGCTGGTAGTGGGTACCCGCGAGCCACGCAAGAACATCCCGTTCCTGCTGCAGCAGTGGAACGCGCTGCGTGGTGATGGCCACGCGCTGCCGGATCTTGTACTGATCGGTGACCCTGCCGATGTACCTGCGCACCTGTCGGCGCTGGCAGGCCTGCACTGGCGCAGCGGGCTGAGTGACGCGCAGCTGTCGCGGCTGTATCACGATGCCGAACGCCTGCTGCACCCGGCGACCGCCGAAGGATTCGGCTTGCCGGTGATCGAGGCATTGAGTTGCGGCACACCGGTTGCGGTCGCCACTGGCAGTGCGCTGGATGAGATCACGCCGGCGCAGGCGCTGCGGTTTGATCCGCGGGACGTGGTTCAACTGAATAGTGCGCTGCTGGCGGCGGCATCGGGGCGCGGTGAGCAGGAAACCCCTGGCGCGCTGATGATGTCAGCACGGCGCTACAGCGCCGGGCCCTACCAACAACGGGTGGCACAGCTGCTGCAGGAGGCATGGCGATGAGGCTGGGCACTACTGTCGCCGTGCTGTGCGGCCTGCTGTTCGGCAGCCTGCTGCTGTTCCTGCCGCCGTCCAAGTTTTTCGTGGTCTTGGCGGGACTGCCGGCGGCGCTGGTGGTGCTGCGTTGGCCGATGGTAGGGCTGTCGCTGTTCGCGCTGGTGGCCACCTTCATGCCGTTCAGCACGTTGCAGGTGGGTTTCCGTTTCACCTTGGCCGAGGCGATGCTTGGGCTGACCTGGGCGGGCGTGGCGCTGCAGTTGTTCTTCCAGCGGCTGGAGCGGCCGCAGTGGGGCAGCGTCGAGCGCGGCCTGCTGTTGTTGATGGTGTTCAGTGTGCTGCCGTTCCTGGTTGGTCAGGTGATGGTGGTGGCCGATGGCAATGGACCAGTAAATTGGGTGCGCTGGTTGGCCAACCTGTCGCTGCTGTTGCTGGCACCGCTGATGCTGTCGCAGGAAAAGCAACGCGAACAATTGATGGTGATGCTGTTGCTGGGCAACCTGGCGATGTTGTTGCTGTCGTTGGGGATGTTCGTCAAATCACGCAGCGCGCTGGACATGATCCCGGTACTCGAGAAGATGCATTACGCGCACCCGGAGGCGTTGCTGGATATTTTCAGTGCCGAGAACGCGCGCCTGGGCTCGCCCTGGGTTCACCCCAACCTGACCGGCGGCGCGATGGCGATGTTCGTGCCACTGGCGGCCTTCTACGGCCTCTATCAGCACGGCTGGCGGCGCGCACTGGGTGCGGCGGTGGCCGTGCTCGGTGGTGCGGCGTTGCTGTTGAGCAGCTCACGTGGTGCCATCCTGGCCATCGGCCTGGTACTGCTGTGGCTGTCCTGGCTGCGGGTTCCCTATGCGCGTGCGATGGTCATGGCCGGCATCATCCTTGGTGGGGTGCTGGCGCTGACCTATGCGCCGCTGCAGGACCGTCTGGCGACGATGTTCTCATCGGACAATGCCAGCACCGAGGTACGTGTGGATGAGTACAAGCGTTTCCCCGAGGCGGTGGCACGCTACCCCTTGGGAATCGGCTTCCGCACTGAACCGCCAGTGCCGGGCAGTGGCCTGCTCGGCATCTCCAATCTTTGGCTGTACTACATGTACAAACTGGGAGCGCTGGGCATGGTGCTGTATTGCGTGGTGACCTGGCGCTGGTGGCAACAGGTGCGGCCGCGCGGCAAGGTGCTTACGGTGGATAGGCGTAATGGGCTGTGGATGGGCTGCACCACCGGCCTGGTAGCGGCCTTGCTGACCGGACTGATCGATCACTATTACAGTTTCACCATGGTGCTGGTGGCCTTGTTCTGGCTGCTGATGGGTCTGGGGTTGCAGAGCGCGGCCGCGGTTTCCTCCGGTACCCCTGGCCAGCCTTTGTCGAGTTTGAGGAAGCAGCAATGAAACACCGGATTTTTCATTCCATGGATCTGCGTGCACGGCTGGCCGACTACGCCGCCCGCATGCAGGTTGCTCCGGCCGCGCTGGGCGAAGCCTACGAATGGCTGTTGGCCAACGAGGGCGCATTCGAGGAAGCCAGCGGTGATCAGGTGCGGGTATCGATCTGCTCGGTGGATATCGAATCGCAGCTGCAGCATCCACTGGGCAGGCAGCTCTACCATGTGCTGAAGACCGAGGTTCCGGCGCAGCTGGTGCCACGCTATGGCATCAACTGGCCGACGTTCAAGGACCGCTCCCTGCGCTTGTGGGAGCAGATCTACAACATCGCCATCAACAAGGTGCCGTTCCATTGGGTGCGGCTGACCTGGTTGCGCCTGGGCGGCGCGAAGATCGGTGAGGGTTCCACGATATGGCGCAATACCGAAGTGCTGGGTGTCAACAATCTGGTGATCGGCAAGGACAGCGTGATTGCCTGGCACTGCCAGATCGACGCCCGCGCCGGCCTGCGCATCGGTGACCATGTCGCCATCGCTTCGCACGTGCTGATCATTGCCGGCTCGCATGACCTGACCGCACCGGAGTTCTGGTCGGTTTCCGCGCCCATCATCATCGATGACTATGTGTGGATCGCCAGCCGCGCGCTGGTCGCGCATGGCGCGCACCTTGGGCGCGGCTGTGTGATCACCGCCAACACGGTGGTGGCCAAGGAAGTGCCGCCCTACAAGATCATCGGCGGCACCGGTGCCAAGCCAATGGGTGAGCGGCCGCACAACCTGTCCTATCGGGTGGGTGGCAAGAACATCCTGACGCTGCTGCACTGAGCATGTTCCGCACTACGCTCTGGTTGACGGTGGTGACGGTAGCCGGGCTTGCGCTCGGCTTCGGCCGCGAATGGCTGCTGGTCGATGCCTGGGGCGCAGGTGCACGTACCGATGGTTTTCTGGTGGCGCAGTTCCTGCCCGAAGCCATCCGCATGACCTTGGCTGCCGGCCTGCTGTCGTCGGCCGCGCTGCCGTTGTATCAACAGCTGGATGTGGAGCGCCGCAGCGGGTGGGTGTCCACCCAGGTGGCGAGTGTGTTGCTGATCGGCATTCTGATCAGCGTGGTATTGGCGTTGGCTGCTGGTCTATGGGTCAGGTTGATAGGCCCGGGGCTGGCGCCTGCCGCGCAGCATACTGCTGCATCCAGTCTGCTGGTGCTGTCCTGCGTGATACCGATGCTGCTGCTGCATGCGTTGGCAGCGGCGGTGGGGCAGGCGCAACAACGATTTCTGGTGGCCGGCCTCGGCTCGTTTCTCTACAACCTGCCGCCGGTGCTGTTGTTGCTGCAGCAGCGTGGGGCAAGCGATGAGCGCAGCCTGTCGTGGGCGTTCGTTGCCGGTGCCGTACTGATGTTGTTGTCGGTGCTGCCGTTGCTGTGGCGCGGTGGCTGGCGGCCTTGGCGCTGGTGCTGGCAACGGCGCGATGCTGCTGAACTGTATGCCAGGCTCGGGCCGTTGCTTGCCAGCGCCGGGGCCAGCCAGGGGCTTGTGCTGCTGGAGCGCATCTGCGCCTCTTTCCTCGGCGAAGGTGCCATCACCCTGGTCAACCTGGCGCGCAAGCTGGTCAACCTGCCGTTGGTCGCGCTGATGAGTCTCAACCAGGTGGTGCTGGCGCGCATGGCGCAGTTGGGTGAAGACCTTGCCGCGCGGCGGGCTGCATTGCGGTTGGGCTTGCTGCTGACGGCTGCAATGACCATTCCTGCTGCGGCCGGCATGATTGGCAGCGCGCCGTCACTGGTGGAGTTGCTGCTGCCCTCCGGCATGCAGCAAGGGCCGTTGCCGATGTTGCTGGCCTGGTTCGCATGCGTGATTGTTTTCGGCGCTTGGAATGCTTTGCTCGCGCGTTATGCCTATGCCATCGGTAACACTGTCTTGCCGATGCGCTATGAGTTGATGGGCAGCGCGGTCAATGCCTTGGCACTGGCGTTGGTGCCGGCGGTGACGGGGATCGCCGGCATCGCATGGGCTGCGTTGGCCGGGTGTCTGTTGACTGCCCTGCTGTTCCTGCGCCGCTATGCGCTGCTGGGCGATCCATTGATGCGGCGATTGCCAGTGCTGGCGATGCTTGCACTGGCGGGGGCGTGGCCGCTGTTCTTGCTTGTACCGGGAGTATGGCTGCAGATCTCCGCTGCTTCGTTATACGCGTTCGTATGGCTCCTGTTGCTGGGGAGCTGGTGTCTACGCATCGCACGGGCGCCGACGCTTGTCTCCCCAGGCTGACTTGAGTTGGCCGCTTGAATCGATCACGTTGATGCGCATGCGCCGGGCTTGGGCAGTGCGTCCTGCATACCCAGCTGGCTGTGCCGGATATCGCTTCGGGGCTTGAATGGCCAACTGACAGCAGCCACGGTGCGCTCGGCGTCGTGGCTCGTTTCAAGCGGACGGGTTACAGGTAGGTAATTCTTACCAGATAGCCGCTTTGCGCCGACTGTGCAGCCAACCTGTACTTGGTTGAGAACAGCCGTTGCTGGGCCTGCGGCAACGGCGCCATCAAGGTGGTTGCGGCTTGCGGAGAGGTGGCCGAGCCGACCGGTACGTTGCTGCCGGTATCCAGGGTTTCCACGCTGATAGCCGCACCCTGGGTTGCACGCGGGCAGTCATCCAGGCGCAGCTGCTGTGCCTCCACTTCAAGCGCGGTCGCGCAGCCCGGGCTGGTGATCCGGCCGCTGAACTGCACAGTGCCCTCACTGGGCTGGGCCAGCGCGCTGATAGGAGCAAGTGCCACGCCAAGCAGGAAAGAACGGTTCATGGTGGTGCTCCGCGCTGTGGGGCCTTCAGTAAGCGCCCGCCCATGGCGATGCAGAAGACGCAAATTGCAGTTCTGCAGGAGGCGATCACGCAGCGAAGGTGACTTTCATCAAGGCGGTTTATTCCCTCGATCGCAGCCCATTTCCCAAAGCACTGTTCTCAGTTTTAAGGGGACCAGGTAGTGAATTTGGATGGGTCTATCCCGCGAAGCGATATGCGGAAGTTGCTGGCATGCGCGTCTGTGTAAAGGGGCCAAGTCAATTCGCAATTTTCGTGAAGGTCATCACATTAATAATTGCTAACGTTTGCCCCGGACCTGACAAGCGGTCGCCGCGTTCTCACCAGGATATCGACAGTGGGGTATCGCTTTGGAATCGCTTGTTCCCTCCGCACTCACTTCAATCAATAGGGCAAGGTAAACGCAATGCGCAACGTCAACATCATGGCAGTACTCGTACTGGCTGCAGTCCCGCTCATCGCCAGCGCCGCTGATGGCACCATTACCTTCAATGGCGAGATCACCGACAAGACCTGCACCGTTTCTACGCCGCAGGGTAACGATTTCACCGTAACGCTGCCGACCGTGGGTGCCAGCGCCTTGGCCGCCAGTGGACAGGTTGCCGGCCGCACTCCGTTCTCGATCAATCTGACCCAGTGTGATGCGGGCAACGTTGCGGCTTACTTTGAGCCGGGCGCCACCATTGACGCCAGCAGCGGTCGTTTGAACAATACCGCTGCTGCCAACCCGGCAACCAACGTGCAACTGCAGTTGTTGGGTAGCACCAACGACGTACTGCCGGTGACTGCGGCGGGAGCAGGCCAGGTGCAGGCTGGCTCGCAGTGGGTGACGGTTGCTGCGGATGGATCGGCAAACCTGAACTACGCCGTTGAGTACTACGCCCAAGGTGTAGCAACTCCGGGTGAAGTCACCAGTAGCGTGAAGTACACGATCATCTACAACTAAGTGTAGTTGTCGGGACCCTCGACCGGCAGTGCGCCCGGTCGAGGGATTTTTGCGCGCATGGAATCAGTGGCGGCGATGAAATCACTTTTCAAAAAAAACACTGCTTGGCGCAGCGTTGATGGTGTCGTTTTGTCCGCCCAGCATGGCGGGCGTGGTAATCAGCGGAACGCGGGTCATTTATCCATCGCAGGTGCGGGAGATTACTGTCCAGGTGAGCAATGTGGGTGATACGCCCTCGCTGGTGCAGGCATGGATTGATGGAGGAAATCCCGAGCAGACAGCGGAAAACAGTGACGCCCCTTTTTTGCTGACGCCGCCCATAGCGCGTGTCGAAGCCGGGCGCAGTCAGGCGTTGCGAGTAATTTTTACCGGCGCCGACTTGCCGACGGATCGCGAGTCACTGTTTTGGCTGAACGTATTGGACGTGGCGCCCTCGCCGAAGGATACCGGCGAAGAGCAGAACTATCTGCAGGTTGCATTTCGTTCGCGGATCAAGCTGTTCTATCGGCCGAAGGGTTTGCCGCAAGACGCAAACAGTGCACCAGCGAAGCTGCGTTGGAGTTGGTCAGGCGGAAAGCTGCGCATCGACAACCCAACGCCTTATCACGTGACGCTGGCTGAAGTGCGCGCGGGTGCGACCAGCACTGGCAGAGTGATTGAAGGCAAAGGCGCGATGGTTGGGCCGAATCAGAAGTTGGTGTTTGACACCGATGAGTCCATGAATCAGGTGAGCTTCGTCACCATCAACGACTACGGCGGCAGGGCGGAGAGCATCGCCAACGTAATGGTTGGTCATTAAGCACATCGGCTCGAAGGATTGAGCATGTTCGCGGTAGCAATCGTTCTCAAGGAACTCGGTGTGATTGAGTGCAGTTTGTCGTCATCAATTCGGAGATCCATTGACGGTACGGCGCGAGCCAAGGTCCGCCTGTTGCCGGGGTTCGTGCTTGCGGCAGGCGTAGCGATGCCGTTGTCTTTGTTGGCAGCGCCGGCGCCCAGTCCTGAGCCAAGCGCCAATCTCGGTGAGCAGGCTCTATTGGTGAACGGCGGGCCTGGCAGGCCTGCTGCTCCGGAAGCGGCGCAGTTCGACTCGAACTTTCTTTCCGGCTCGGGTGCGAAGGTCGATCTGTCCGCCTTCACCAACGGAAATCCGATGGTGGCGGGCGACTATCGAGTGGACATTTACGTCAACGGCAGCTGGAAGGGGCGCCGTGATCTGCCGTTCCGCGCAAATGGAAAAGGAGAGGTAGGCGCTTGCCTGGACATCGCGCTGCTTGAGGAACTTGGTGTAGATACCGAGCAGCTGCTGGTGGCTTCCGCAGACGCGAACACTGCAGGTGCCTGCTACCAGGTGCAGGAGCGCATACCCAATGGGTTTGGCATTTATGACAGTGGAAATCTGCGCTATGACTTGAGCATTCCGCAGGTGAATTTACGGCGCGAAGCGCGCGGCTATGTTAATCCTGCACTATGGGACCGTGGCATAAATGCAGGCTTCGTCGGCTATAGCTTCAATATGGTGGACGGGCAAACACGCGGTGCGCTGGCTCAGCGCAGTCGGAGCGCCTACCTAGGTCTGAACATGGGGTTGAATCTGGGTGGCTGGCAGCTGCGTCAGGACTCCAACCTTACCTGGAACGAGGGTTCGGGCAGTCATTGGCAGCGCATTGCGACTTATGCCCAGCGAGGATTCGCAGAGGTGGGAGGGGAACTCACCGTTGGTGAGGCCTATACCAGTGGTGAACTGTTCGATTCGGTTGGCTATCGCGGTATCAGCCTGGCTACTGACGATCGCATGCTGCCGGATTCTCTTCGTGGCTACGCTCCGGTGATACGCGGCATCGCCGAGACAAACGCCCGTGTGGAAATTCGCCAGAACCAACAGTTGATCTATTCCAGCACAGTCTCGCCTGGCAACTTCATCATTGAGGATCTGTATCCCACAGGCTATGGCGGTGATTTGGATGTCAGTGTCATTGAGGCTGATGGTCGCATCCGGTCCTTCAAGGTCCCGTTCGGCGCGGTTGCGCAGATGTTGCGGCCAGGCATGTCTCGTTATGCGTTCACGATTGGCCAAGTACGCAATGACAATCTGTTGGATGAACCCTGGCTTGCGCAAGGTACCTATCAGCGCGGCATGGGTAATCGCTTGACGTTGTACGGCGGCGGGCTACTTAGTGATAACTACGCCGCGTTGCTGTATGGCGCGGGCCTGGCCACACCTGTCGGTGCGCTGTCGCTTGATATGACGCACGCGCGCTCGCGGTTCCAGCGCGGCCAAGATACGGTGGGCTCGAGCATGCGGCTGAGCTATAGCAATCTGATTGGTACGTTGGGCACCAATGTGACACTGGCAGCTTATCGGTACTCAACCCGTGGCTATTACACCCTGCAGGACGCGTTGAGCCATCGTGATTCGATTTCGCGCGGCTTCGGCGCGCAGCGTTATGGCAAGCAACGCAGCCAGTTCCAGTTGACCTTGAACCAGCCGCTGGCCAAGGGTTGGGGCTCGCTATATGTGACTGGGTCGGTGCGCGACTTCTACGATGTACCCAGCAACAGCGTGCAATACCAAGTTGGCTACAACAACGCTTGGCGCGCGGTGAACTTTGGCTTCTCGGCGGTTCGCACAGAAGAAGGCCTGCCTGCAGTCCGTGATACCCAATACTTGCTGAGCATGAGCATGCCGCTGGGCAGGCGTAGTCGGTCGATGGCGTTCAATGCGGACATCGGCATGCGCGACGGTGGTGCAAGGGGCCGCAACGGCGGCTATGAGAGTAGCCGCATCGGCATCAGTGGGTCTGCAGGTGCTGACTACAATGTGGATTATGGGCTGACTCTGACCGACATCCGCGATGGCCGCACCAGTGTGATGGCCTCGGCGGGCTATCGAGGCCGCTATGCGACCGTCAATGGTGCCTACGGTTACTCCGATGACTTCCGCCAGTTGTCGCTTAGCGCCAGTGGAAATGCATTGGTGCACAGCGGAGGCGTAACTTTTACACCGTATCGTGGCGATACCATGGTGCTGGTGCATGCCCTTGGCGCGACTGACGCCCGGCTGACCAATGCTCTGGGTCTGCGCGTGGATAGTCGGGGCTATGCGGTGGTTCCGTATGTCTCGCCATACCGCCTCAATGCCATCACCCTTGATCCGGCCGACATGTCGCGTGATGTCGAACTGGAGTCCAGTAGCCAATCGGTAGCGCCTTACGCGGGTGCGATCAGCCTTTTGCGCTTCCAGACCCGGAGCGGCAGGGCGTTGCTGATCAGTGTGCGCGGTGCTGGCGGGCAGTCGTTGCCGCTTGGTGCTGCGGTCAAGGACGACGACGGGCAACTTGTTGGTCTTGTCGGGCAAGGCGGGCGTCTTTATGTGCGCACCGAGCGCGATAGTGGCCTGCTGCGGGTGGAGTGGGGGTCGCACGCGTCGCAACGTTGCTTGTTGCAGTACCAGGTAGCTGCGGCTACCGGCCAGGAACAGTTGGGAATCACTTCAGTGGAGACGGTATGTCGTTGATACATTGCCCGATGCGGTTGCTGGGGGTGGCCATGCCTGCGGTGCTAGGATTTTGTTTTGTACAGCCAGCATTTGCACTCTGCAAAATAAGTTCACCAAGTTTTGTCGCTCAAACCATCGATTTGAATCTTGGCGAAGTTAGCGTCCCGTCGAATCTTCAGGTCGGCGGCGTGATTCTTACGCGGACCTTTCCCGTCACATCGAAGGCCTCGACGAGTTTCCGTTGCGATTTATCTGGAGGGTACGCAAAACTTGCGCTTTTTCAAGGTGGAATTTTGAGCGGCGTGCCCGGCTTTGGTGAGGGCGTTCTAACCACTGCCGTTCCCGGGATCGGAATCAGGATTAGGCAGACAGTTGCGGCTAACGGGGGAGGAACAAGTACGCATTACTATCCGGTGGAGATGAGGTACGGGGCATTGGCGTCATTCGGGATACCGAGTTCAAATCTGGTAGTAGAGTTGATAAAGGTCAATGCTGTTGTTGGTAGCGGCCCGATCGCCGGTCCTGGCTTGCTCGCGGGCCTAATCCTCGATGGTGTGGATTCATTTTCCCCCTTATTGGCAGTGACCCTGAGAGCCGGTGGGGCGACCATTAAACCCCCCACCTGCGTGCCCAGCGCCGGTAGCCAGAATATCGCGGTGAATTTTGGTGCCGTGTCCCGGAGTGTATTTTCCGGAGTGGGTGCTGTTGCTGGCAATCGCGATTTCAATATTGAGCTTGATTGTCAAAGCTCCAGTGTGGCGGGTTCCACCGTCGGCGTGCGCGTGGATGCTCTGCAGGATGCTTCAAGCATGCCGGGTGTAATGGCATTGACTGCGTCTACGGACGCGGCCTCCGGTATAGCGATTCAGATGGTTCAACGTGGAGCGCAAGGTGAGCGGCCGCTGCGCTTTGGCGAGACCGTTGTTCTTGCCAGCGGGGCAATGAATGCCGGAACGTTGGTTTTGCCATTGAGAGCCCGCTATATCCAGACCAGTGCGGGTGCGGTGGGGCCCGGTAGGGCGGGGGGCATGGCGACGTTTACCATTCAGTACAACTGAGCGTTACTCGTGTACCCCTCCCCTGCATGTTTTTTTACGTGCGACTGCTGTTTGTTGCCCCCTTTGACTGTGCAAAGGAAGTGTAGGCTTGCTTCTGTGGCCGCCGCGTAACTCGATGGCGCGGCTGCTGTTGCAGCTGTAATGGCTTGTGGGCCTGGTAGCGTGGAAAATGCATGGCGTGGGTTATTTAATTCAGTTATTTACTTGCCGGTGCATGATTTAGTGGTAACAAATCGTGGTGTCGTGTGTTGAATCCGACATCAATGTTATAGTCGATACGCCTGATTGCGTTCGATCAAAATAGCAAACGGAGGTGCTTGCCTATGTGCTTGGTTATGCCGATCAAGGTGCTGGCTGTCTGAACTGAATCCCCAACTTACCTGCTGGAAATTGGCGGGGCGCCGTGGCAATGAGGAACTGTATCGTTCCTGCTGCAACAGTGGTTGGTTCCGCGATTCTAATTTGATCTTCAACTGCAGCTGACGCCACGCGTCGGATCGCACTGCATTCAATTGCAGCCTGCGCTCGCACGAAATACCTGTGAGCATGTTCGGCCGCGCTGCATGTACAGCGGAGGCGGCGCAGGCCTGTGCGAAATAAAACAACCGACTTCTCACCTGCGAGTTGCGCCAGGTGCCAGTCGCCGTTGACGTTGCGGCATCGCTTATCAACCGCTGGCGCAGTAGTTGTTGTACGGCCGGCTTTCATAACGATGGAGGCAGTATGTCGTCGATTCATGGGCATGCCCGCGTTCTGTGGGCAGCATTGCTTGCTGTTGTGGCGGTATGGCTGGGGCCAGAGGCGCATGCAATGTGTACGCTGGGCGCCGGCGCTTTCGTTGCGCAGGACGTGCAGATGGATATGGGGCAAGTGGTGATCATGCCCACTGTGCCAGTGGGTAGCGTTATCAAAGAGCTGGTGGTGACAATCAACCAGCGTGATCGTGTTGCGCAATGCTCCGGCTCTGGCAGCGCGATTGGGCGTTATGTCAACGCGGCCCAGCAGGCGCCCGCTGCGGGATTTCCCAATGTGTATGCGACCGATGTGGCGGGTGTAGGTATCCGTGTCTACCGCGACTCTGGAAGTATCCAGACGTTCTATCCGCATGATCTGCCGTTGAACGGCAGCAGCGCCGTAACCTTGACTGGTGGCACCTTCCGGGTTGAGTTGATCAAGACTGCGGCGGTAACGGGCTCCGGCCTGATTGCACCCAATGGGAGATTCACCACGTATTACCTCAATGGCGATGGGCCGCTCAAACCGGTGCTGGTATCCACTTTCAAGGGTTCGGGTACCACGGTCGTCAACCCCACCTGTTCGGTGCAAGCGGGCAGCCGCAACATCGTGGTCGAATTTGGCGCGGTGCCCGCCAGCAGCTTCACCGGGGTTGGCTCGCGTGCGACAAGCCGCGACTTCGATATTGCGCTGGATTGCCAAGGCAGCAATCTTGCCCAGTATCAGAACCGGATAGGCGTGCGCCTGGATGCCACCCAGGATGGTTCCAACCTGCCGGGTGTGCTGCCGTTGTCGGCGATTGCCAATGCTGCTGGTGGGGTCGGGATCGAACTGGTACAGCGGGTTGGTAGCAGTGAAAAGCCGGTGCAGTTCTCCAAGAACATTGAACTCGGCACAAGTGTGGCCGGGCTGAGCACGATGCACTTGCTGTTGCGCGCGCGTTACATACAAACCCGCGCCGGCAGAGTAACGCCAGGCAAGGCCAACGGTGCGGCGACGTTCACCATTCAATACAACTAGCCATGCTGTGGGGACGCCCGGCGGCGGTTGTGGCCGGGCGTCCTGGGGAGAGTGCGGCCCAGTGCCTACGCGGCCGTGGCGGAACCTGTCTGCCCCGTTCTAGAATGCTGCCTTGCCATCAAGAGGGCAGTGCATGGGGATGCACGCGGATACCAGTTGTATCAATTGTGGTCGCGCAGCCGGCGGTCCCGATCAGAAGTACTGCCCGAACTGTGGTCAGCCTACCCCGGTGCATCGCATCGATTGGCATTTCCTTGGCCATGAGCTGGAGCACAGCGTGCTGCACATGGACCGCGGCATCCTGTATTCGCTCAAGCAACTGATGGGCCGGCCGGGTCACCTGTTGCGTGATTACATCCAAGGGCGGCGCGGCAACCAGGTCAAGCCACTGCTGCTGATCACGATGATGACGGCGGTGGTGCTGCTGTTGAATCGTTTGGTTACCGGCAACAGCATCTTGGATAGCGGTGCACCCGATGTAATGTTTGCCGGCCAGGCGTTGCCGGCGGAGGTGCTGCGGTTCATGGCCGCATCGCGCACGGTTGCTGCCTGGATCGAGTCACACTTCGCGGCGTTCACGCTGATGTTGTTGCCTATCGAAGCGCTGGCGTTCCGCTTGGTCTTCAGTCGTTACAGCAAACTGAATTATCCCGAGTGGCTGGTGATAACCACGTTGCTCACGGTGCAGGCCTTTGTCATCTGGTCGGTGCTGGTATTGCTGCACCGCTGGGTGCCGAATACCCAGATGCTGGCTGGCATGCTGGGCATGCTCTACAGCGTGGTTTCGCTGGTGCAGTTCTTCCAGCACCGGCCGACATGGTCGACCGTGTGGCGCAGCCTGTTGGCGCTGGCGTTGTTTTCGGTGGTCAGCGCGATGCTGGTGTTCGCTGTCACCATCACGGTGATGGCGCTTGGTTGACCCGCCAACGCTGGCGCTTCAATCACTCCAACGCATAGCGCAGCACGAACAGCCCGGCCACCAGCCACACGGCCGGGTGGACTTCGCGCCAGCGGCCGGTGCCGGCCTTGAGCGCTGCGTAAGCGATGAAGCCGAAGGCCAGGCCATTGGCGATGGAGTAGGTGAACGGCATTGCCAGCGCACACAGCGCTGCGGGTACCGACTCGGTCAGGTCATCCCACTTCACTTCCACCAGTTCGCGCAGCATCAGCCCAGCGACGAACAGCAGGGCGGGTGCGGTGGCATAGGACGGCACCATCGCCGCCAGTGGCGAAAACAGCAACGCGGCCAGGAACAGCGCGGCGACCACCAGTGCAGTGAGCCCGGTGCGGCCGCCTACCTGCACGCCGGAGGCGCTTTCGGCAAAGGCGGTGGTGGAGCTGGTGCCCAGCAGCGAGCCAGCGACGATGGCGCTGCTGTCAGCGAGCAGGGCGCGGCTGAAGCGCTTCTTACCGTCTTCCAGTTTCAACAGGCCGGCGCGGCCGAGTACGCCGTAAAGCGTGCCGGTCGCATCGAACACTTCCACCAGCACGAATACCAGCACGACCTGCAGCAACACCGCCAGTGGCGCACCGCCGTCGTGGTGCAGCAGGCCGGGCAGATCCAGCTGCAGGAAGGTCGGCGCCAGGCTGGGCGGCAGCGAGACGATGCCTTGGTATTGCACCGAACCGATGGCCCAGCCCACGCCGGTGACGGCCAGGATGCCGATCAGGATGGCGCCACGTATCTTGCGTGCCTCGAGGACGGCGATCAGCAGGAAGCCGGCCAGGGCGAGCAGGGGCGGGGCGGTGTTGAGCGGCCCCAAGGTCAGCATGGTGTCCTGGTTGGCGACGATCACGTTCGACTTCTGCAGCGCGATGATGGCCAGGAACAAGCCGATGCCCGCGACAATCGCCGAACGCAGCGAGGCGGGAATGCCCGCCACCAGCCAGGCGCGGATGCCGGTCAGTGACAACACCCAGAACACGATGCCTGAAATGAAGACCGCCGCCAGCGCCTGCTGCCACGGCAGGCCAGCCGCACCGACCACAGTAAAGGCGAAGAACGCATTCAAGCCCATGCCCGGCGCCATGCCGACCGGGTAGTTGGCGGCCAGCGCCATCACCGCCGAACCAATCGCCGCCGCCAGGCAGGTCGCCACGAACACCGCGCCCGGATCCATGCCGGTGGTGCCGAGGATTTCCGGGTTGACGAAGACGATGTAGGACATCGTCAGGAAGGTGGTGATGCCGGCCAGCACTTCGGTGCGGACGCTGGTGCCGTGTTGTTGCAGCTTGAAGATGCGGTCGAGCAGGGACATGGGGGAATTCCGTGGATTGCAGGCTGTTCCTCTCGCTGTGTGGAGAGGGGGCCGGAGGCGGGAGCAGGACTCTGCGCTTGCCTGTGATGCGTGATGGAGCAGGGCTTTGCGATCCCTTCTCCCGCCCGCGGGAGAAGGTGCCCCGGAGGGGCGGATGAGGGGAGCTTCACCCGCTCTTCGGCGCTTCCAGCTTTTTTAACCAAAGCAAGCGATGCAGGTTTCCCGCGCAGAGCTTGCCCTCACCCCAACCCCTCTCCCGCAGGCGGGAGAGGGGCTTCAAAGCGAAGGGCGTGCTGTCCTGCGCCGTCGCCAAAAGCAGACGGCCGCGTTGAGCGGCCGTCTGTCGGGTATTACTTCAGTGCCTTGAAACGCAGGCGCTTGGGACCGGCGTCATCGCCGAGGCGACGCTTCTTGTCGTCCTCGTATTCGCGGTAGTTGCCCTGGAAGAACTCCACGTGCGAGTCGCCTTCGAAGGCGATGATGTGCGTGGCGATGCGATCCAGGAACCAACGGTCATGCGAAATGACGAAGGTGTTGCCCGGGAACTCCAGCAACGCATCTTCCAATGCACGCAGGGTTTCGATGTCCAGATCGTTGGACGGTTCATCGAGCAGCAGCACGTTGCCACCCTGCAGCAGGGTCTTGGCCATGTGCAGGCGGCCACGCTCACCACCGGACAGCGAGCCAACCATCTTCTGCTGGTCCTGGCCCTTGAAGTTGAAGCGGCCGATGTAGGCACGCGACTGGATCTCGACACCGTTGATGTTGAGGATGTCCAGGCCGCCAGCAATTTCCTGGAATACGTTGTGGTTGCCCACCAGCGCGTCGCGGCTCTGGTCCACGTAGGACAGCTGCACGGTCGGGCCGGTCACGATCTCGCCGGAGTCCGGCTTCTCAAGACCGGTGATCATCTTGAACAGGGTCGACTTACCGGCACCGTTCGGGCCGATGATGCCGACGATGGCACCCGGCGGGATGATCATCGACAGGTTGTCGATCAACAGGCGGTCGCCGAACTTCTTGGAGACGTTCTTGAACTCCATCACCGAGTTGCCAAGGCGCTCACCCGGTGGGATGAACAGCTCGTTGGTCTCGTTGCGGCGCTGGTAATCAACGCTCTGCAGTTCGTCCAGGCGGGCCAGACGCGCCTTGCCCTTGGTGCGGCCACCCTTGGCATTCTGGCGCGACCATTCCAGTTCCTTCTGGATCGCCTTCTGGCGAGCCTTTTCCTGGTTGTCTTCCTGCTTCAGGCGCTCGTCCTTCTGCTCCAACCACTGGGTGTAGTTGCCCTTCCACGGAATACCGCGACCGCGGTCAAGTTCCAGGATCCACTCGGCGGCGTTGTCCAGGAAGTAGCGATCATGGGTAACGGCGACCACGGTGCCGGTATAGCGGTGCAGGAACTGCTCCAGCCATTCGACGGACTCGGCGTCCAGGTGGTTGGTTGGTTCGTCGAGCAGCAGCATGTCCGGCTTCTGCAGCAGCAGGCGGCACAGTGCAACGCGGCGCTTTTCACCACCGGACAGGTTGCCGATCACGGCCTCCCACGGCGGCAGGCGCAGTGCATCGGCAGCGATGTCCAGCTGCTGTTCCACGGTGTGTGCGTCACCGGCGGCCAGAATGGCCTCCAGGCGCTCCTGTTCCTTGGCCAGCGCGTCGAAATCGGCGCCTTCTTCAGCGTAGGCGGCGTACACGGCTTCCAGCGCGGCCTGTGCCTGCAGCACGTCGCCCACGCCTTCTTCCACGGCCTGGCGCACGGTGTGCTCCGGGTTCAATTCCGGCTCCTGGGCCAGGTAGCCGACCTTGATGCCGGCCTGCGGGCGGGCTTCGCCCTCGAAATCGGTGTCCACGCCGGCCATGATCTTCAGCACGGTGGACTTGCCGGAGCCGTTCAGGCCCAGCAGGCCGATCTTGGCACCGGGGAAGAACGACAGCGAGATGTCCTTGATGATCTGCCGCTTGGGCGGGACCACCTTGCTGACGCGGTTCATGGTGTAGATGTATTGCGAGGACATGACGTCTCCGTAGCGCACGCCTGCGCCCGGTCCGGTAGCGGACTGGGCCCAAGACAAAAGGGAATCATCCATTATAACAGGGACCCCGCCATGCCCGGCTGACCGCCAGCTGCCCTTGCCGGTTTATGAATGGGAAAGGCCGTAACCGTTTCCAGCCGGAATTCGTTCAGGCGAAGTGAGCATGATGGGAACTGTCCACCAACCCAGTGAGGGCCACCCATGAAGATGAACCGCTTAGCTGTCGCAGCGATGACCACCCTGCTGGCATTTGGTGCCACCGCCCCGGCCTTTGCGGCAGGTGACCGCGATGACCACGACCGTGGCCGCCATGGCTGGGATGACCGTGGCCGTGGCCATGACCGCGGCAGGGGGCACGGGCATGACCGCCACGACCGCCGTGATGACCGCCGCCATTACAGCAACGGCTACCGCGAGGGCTACCGCGACGCCCGCTACAACGACCGCCGCTATTACGCCCCGCCGCCGCGCGTGGTCTATCGCCCCTATGGTTTCGAGCGTGGTCACCGCTACAGCAACTACTACGGCGGCCCGGTCTACGTGGTCAACGACTACGACCGTTACCACGTGCGTCGTCCGCCACACGGCCACCGCTGGATCCGCGATGACCGCGGCAACATGCTGATGGTGGCCATCGCCACCGGCATCATTGCCGATGTCGTGTTCAACCGTTGAGCAGTAGCCGGCGGTAGCTGAAAAGAAAAGGCGCATCTTCGGATGCGCCTTTTCGGTTTCAGAGGCCCGGGATCACTCCGGTTGCAGACTCACGCAGCCCATTCCCCTTGCCTGTGTGCAACTGCCCTCCGGCAACAGGATGCTGGTGCCACTGGAGGAGGCGGCAGGCAGCAACGGTGGCAGGAGGTTGGGTAGCGACACCGGCGCTGCATCATTGCGGCTGGCAACCACGGCGCGGGCCATTTCAGCGGCGGTATCCGCCGATACCCCTACCACCTGCAGGCTGCCGTCCTGGTAGCTGATGTCGTAGTTGCCCAGGCGGGCGCCCTGCGCATCACCGGCGAGGATGGCGTACATGCCGGGCTGCGCGTTGGCGTTGTTGCCGGCGCTGGACAGCGAAACACTGTCGATGCTGTCGCCGTTGAGCAGCCCGTTGCTGCGGAAATCATCCAGGGCCAGCACCTGGCCGATGCGCTTGCTGGTGTTGTTGGCGGTGATGACCAACCCGGCCTTGCCGATCGACAGGTTGCCATCGACATAGCGGATGTCGTAATTGGACAGGCCGGTACCAACGGCATTGCTGGCGGTGATGCTGTAGTTGCCGACGTTGGCCGTCGCTACGCTGCCGTTGCTGCTCAGGTCCAGGCCGGAAATGCTGTCGTTGTTGAGCAGTCCAGTGCCGCTGAAGCCATTGAAGCCACCGCTCTGGCCATAAGTCTTGCCGCCATTGCCTGCGGTGATGGTCAGGCCGGCCTTGCCGATCGACAGGCTGCCGTCGACGTAACGGATGTCGTAATTGGACAGGCCGGTACCAACGGCATTGCTGGCGCTGATCGCGTAGTTGCCGACATTGGCGGTGGCTGCGTTGCCAAGGCTGGCCAGGTCCACACCGGTGAGAGTATCGAAGTTGACCAGGCCAAAAGCGTTGAAGCCGTTGAAGCCACCAATCTGACCGTAAATCTTGCCGCCGTTGTTGGCAGTGATGGTCAGCGACCTCGGGTCCACCTGCAGCGAGCCTTGCGCGAATGCAAGCGCATAGCCGCTGGAACCGGCATCCAGCGAGCCTGCGCTGATGTCGATGTTGTACGGTGCTGCGGAGACACCTGCCATTGCTGCTGCGCCCGTTGAACTCAGCAGCGGCGCGCCGGAAAGCAGATTGCTCACCGAATCAGCCAGGTATGCCCCGCTGACTCCAGCCATGGCGCCTTCAACGGTGAACGCACTTCGCAGGTCGAGATCGTCGCCATAGATCTTGCGCAGGTTGTTGGCGCGGATGGTCAGTGTCGGCTGCCAGGCAAACACATAGCGGTTGCCGCTGTTGGTCGGGGCGGTGAACGCGGGTGTATTCCACAACGCGGTATTGGCGCTGTCGAGTGCGCCGAAGACATGGCCCAGGGAGGGTGAAAGAAGGTTGACGTGCCAGCGGCCGTTCGGTGCAACGGAGATCGCATTACTCCCGATACGGTTGTCGAAGATGCCAGCCGTGGCGAGGTCGACATTGCCGGCGTTGATCAGTCCGCCCAGGCGCAGGCCTGCGTCGGCGCTTACGCGCAGATCACCGGTGGTGGTGATGGTTCCCAGGTGCAGTGCATCGGCGCTGGCAATACGAGCGCTGCCCGCATCGATGTCCAGGCGACCACCAAAGTGGTTTCCTGATTGCTCCAGGTTGATGGCGCCGCCTGCATGTAGTTGGCTGTTGCCATCGATCAGCACAGCTGCGTTTTGCCGGATGTCGCCCGTGGTGGCGCGCAGGTTCAGCGAGCCGCGTGCACGCACGTCCGCCAGTTGCAGGCCGCCGGCGCTGACGAGGGTGATGTCGTTGCCATCGATCGCGATGCTGCCGAGGAAACGGTTGCCGCTGTCGGTCAGCGCGATGTCGCCGTCGGCATCGAAGCGGCTGTTGCGGACCACGTCCAGCGCGCCGGTCTGGGTGATGGTGCTGCTGCTGTCCACCGTCAGGTCACGACTGAGGGTGCCGCCCCGCAGCTGCACGCCGTTGCCGGCAAGGCTTGCATCGCGGGCCAGCAGTTGGGCGATGTCCAGCGCGCCTGTGCTGGTCAGCGTCACGTCGCGGCCAATGGCACGCAGGCCGCTGCCGAACTGGTTGCCGGTGTTGCCCAGCACGATGTCATTGCTGGCGCTGAGTGTGCTGTTGGCGCCGAACGCCAGCGTGCCGCTGCCCTGGCTGATGTTGCCGGTGCGCGTGGTAGCGGTGAGTACGCCGCTGATGTTGGCGTTGTTGAACAGCAGCGCATCGGCGTCGAGGCTGGCGTTGCCGAGGACAGTGGCGTTGGCCAGCGACAACGAGCCGTTGCCGTAGGCCGTCAGCTGGGTGAGGTTGACGCTGTCCAGTGCCAGCGACGATTGCGCGCGGAGAGTGGCCTGGTTGCCCTGCAGCGCCACCTTGCCACCGAAGCTGTTGGCGGCATTGTCGAGCACCAGATTGCCACCGTTGCCAGCACTGAAGACGGCATCGCCGCCCACCGTCAGCGTGCCGCCCTGGGCGAACCCGGAGCCGCTGCCGATATCGAGCTTGCCGCGGGTCTGCAGTGCCCGTGTTGCAACGCTGGTACCGCGCAGGGTCAGATCGTTCAGTCGTGCCGCGCTGTTGGTGCCGGCGTCGCCCTGCAGGTCCAACGCGCCAGCGGCACGCAGGCTCAGCGAGCTCTCGCCATCGGCCGTACCGTTGATCGCACCGCCTATACGCACATCGCCGGCGCTGCTGGCAATGTTGTAGTCGCGCGTCGACAACAGCGACAGGCCGCCCAATGCGATCGTGCCGCTGCTGCTGATGTCGCCGCCAAGACGCGTAGTGGACACTCCGCTCGTGTCGAGGCTGGCCAGTGCAGTGCTGCCCCCGAGGGTGCTGTTGAATATCACATCTAGTGCACGCTCGATGGTGAATGCATGGGCGCCATCGATGCTGCCATTGAAGAAGATCTGGCCGACATCGCTGGCCAGGCGGGTATCGCCCAGCAGCGTGACCGCGCCGTCGTAGCGCTGCAGGCCCAGCGTGCGGACCGCAGTGGGCAGGTGCAGGCGGGCGGCGGTGGCCTGCAGGCTGGTCGCGGTAATGCTGGAGAACGCCAGCAGATCGTTGGCCTGGATCTGTACCTCCTTTCCGCTTACCGACACGCTGCCGCCAAAGCGGTTGGCGTTGCCGTTCAAGGTGATCGCATCGCCGGCGATCAGGGTGGTGATGCCCTCCACGTCCAGCGTGGTGTTGGCCGCCTGGCTGAGTGACCCACCGAGTTCGAGCCGCAGCGCATTACCGAGTCGTACGTTGCCCAGCTGCAGATCCTGTGCATTCACTGTGGCATTCACGCCATCCAGGGAGACGACGCCGCCAAAGCGGTTGCCTGGGTTGGTGAGTTGGATGTCGCCGATGGAACCAAAGGTGGCGGTGCCCCCGACAAGGTAAGCGCCGCCCTGGATCAGCGGGAGCGCAGTGACGATGCGCAGCGCACCCTTGCTGGTGATGCCCAAGCCGCTGAAGAGCAGCGTATCGATGTCGATGTTGCGTGCAGCGATGCTTCCCCTGAGCAGGAGGGTGCTTTGCGCTTTCAGCCCCAGGTCGTAGCCATCGGGGTTGCTTGGGGAAGTGCCGCTGCTGATGCCGCCGCTGCTGATGGCGCCGCCACTGCTGTGCAGGCGCGCGTTGCCGGTCAGGTGCACCGACCCGTCGAGCCCGATGTTGCCGCTGCTGCTGATGTCATTGCCCAGTTCAATCACGCCGGCGTTGGCCTGCAGCGACTTCAGTGCCGAGGTCGCGCCCAGCGGCCCGCCGAGCGCGATCCCTGTGAACGCAGACAGGGTCAGCGCGCGGTTGGCCCCGTTGCTGTCGACGGCACCATTGAGGCTGACTTTGCCATTGGTGCTGGTCACGCCGATGTCGGCATCCAGCCGCAGCGGACCGCTGAAGACGATGTCGTTGGCTGCGCTCACGTTGCCGGCCAGCAAGGTGCCGCCTCCGGCAGCGACATTGAGTGCCTGCAGCGGTGTGATCGAGCCGATCGCCCCTGCGAATGTGGTGGCCTGCGAGGTAATAACGTTGAGCTGATAGGCACCATCGACGCTGCCGGCGAAATGGCTGTTGGCGGCGGTCACGCTGCTGTTAGCGACCAGCCTCAGCGGCGCGCGATACAACTGGTCACCCGTGGTCAGCAGGGTGCCGGCAAGGGTGATGGCGGCGCCGTTCGCATCCAGGCTGCGGGCATCGATGCCCCCCAGTGCCAGGGTCCCGCTGGTATCGAGCACGATGTCGTTGCCCATCGCGAAGAGCAGGCCGCCAAAGCGGTTGCCGGTATTGCCGAGGGTGATGTCCCTGCGCACGCCGGCGTCGGCCGCGGTCACACGGGTGCTGCCGGTGACCTGCAGCGCGCCGTTGTTGGACAGCGCGCTGCGGGTGACCAGGGTCAGGTCTCCGCCGACGGTGCCGGCGATTGCGCCGATGCGGTTGTCCACGCCGCCGAGACCGGCCGTGCCCTGCACGTCCAGCTTCACGGCGCCCTGCAGGGCGCCGCTGCTGCCTTGGCTGACAGTGCCAGCGGTCAGCTCGATCATGTCCGCGTCCACCGTGCCGCTCACGTTCACGTTGCCGGTGTTGGCCGTCAACCGCGCCCCGTTAGCAGAGATGCTGCCACCGGCAATATCGATGCTGGAGCCCGCGATGTCGGCCGTGGCGGCAGTGATCGTTGCGCTGCTCAGCACGGGCGCGTTGCTGCGGATGGTCAGTACGCCATCGCCGGCGTCGATGGCATTGGCAGTGATGGTGCCGCTGGTATTGATGCCGTGGCTGGCCAGTCCCGGACTGACCATCGCGTTCATGCCGATGCTGCGGGCGGTCAAGGTGCCGGTATCGTTGATGCCGATGGCAGCGGCCGTGCTGGCGGCGGTGGTGGCAAACGACAACCGCAGGTAGCCCGTCGATGAGGCCTGGGGGGTGACCAGGACACCGCCGGCCGCAACCAGATCGATGCTGCCGTTGGGGGCGCTGATCACTCCGTTGTTGCTGACCGCGCCACCGACCAGGCTGATGCCACCGTTGGTGGCGAGGAGGGTCGCGTTGCTGTTGCTGATCATCGCACCGGTACCGCCTCCAGCCAGCTGGAACATCGGTGGCAGCGGGCCGCCATCAACGGGCAGTGACGGCGTGCCGACATTCAACGTGCTCGCCAGCAGGCCGCCAACGTTGACGCTGGCACCGCTGGTGAAAGCGATGCCCGACGGATTGAGCAGGAATACCTGGCCGTTGGACCTCATCTGGCCGGCAATGATGCTGGCCGTGCCACCGGTGATCTGGTTGATCGATACCGCCTGTGAGCTGGGCAGGTTGAAGTTGACCTGGTTACCCGCGCCGATGTTGAAGTTCTGCCACTGGATCAGCGCGCTCTGCGTGCTCTGGCTGACGTTCAGCACGTTGCCGCTGGAGTTGATCGATGCGCTGCCGGCGATGATCTGGCCGTTCTGCGGCAGCGACTGCGCGGCGGCCTGCAAGCAGGTAGCCAGCAGCAGTGCGCCTGCCAGCGGTGCCAGCCGCACGGTGCGCTGTGAGGTGGCCAAGCTGCTGCGGCCGCGGCCCGCGCTGGCACCGATTTCCGAGGCTACCTGCATCAGGCCCAGGGCGTGGTTGTACACAAGGCGATAAATGCGATTCATGGTTGGATTCCTCAGAAAGTGCTGCTGATGCGCGCCCAGTACTGGGTGCTGCGTTGGTCACTGCCGCTGTAGCTGCCGGTGGGCTTGGCCGCGCTCATGTCCAGACGCAGCTCCGGCTTCCATGGCAGCCGCAGGCCAAGGCCTACACCGGCGCCTTCCAGGGTGATCGGCAGCACTCCCAGGCGGCGGTTGTCCGGCGCCGGCGAAGTGCGGCCCCAGTCGTAGAACAGATTCATATCGACCAGGTCGCCCCAACGCCGGCCATCGAAGGGCGAGGGCGTGTCGGCGAAGCCCGGTGCGCTGACCTGGTATTCGAACGTGGCCTGCACGCCGCGGTCACCCAGTGCATTGGACAGCGGATAGGCGCGCACGCTGGTAGGCCCGCCAACGCTGAACTGCTCCAGCGGGGTCAGTGCATCTTCGGTGAACTGCGCGCTGCCGCGCAGCAGCAGGCGCTGGTTGCCGGGCAAGGCCTGCAATCGCGCCACGCTCGTACGCGCTACCCAGAAGTACGGTGCGTGCGCGGTGTACAACCAGTTGAACGGCGAGGATTCGTCGTTGACCGACTTGCGCAGCGATACCTGTGCCAGGTTCATGCCGCGCCAGCGGCGGTCGGTGTGACGCAGGCTGATGCCGGCATCGAGTACATCGAAGCTGTGCCGCGACAGCAGCATGCCCAGCCCTTCCAGTTCGGATTCCTCGTGGATCCAGCGTGCCGATGCCTGCACCTGCAGGTCGTTGCGCTGGATGAACTTCCAGTCACCTCCGGCGTAGAACAGGGTGGTCGGGCCGGTCAGGCGCATCGCCGCGAACGGCCCGCTGTTGATCTCCATCTCGCTGCGGCTGATGCCGGCAATCGCGCTCAGGCCATCTACCTGCGCAGACGGCACGCTCAGCGACAGCGCCGCTTGCCAGCTGTCGGCGGGGTCCAGCCCGTAACCGAGGCTGGCGGCAAGCACATCGCCTGCACCAAGCGCGTTGAACGCACTCACCGCGACTTCGGCGCGGTACTTGCCGGTGCTGTCGGTGCCGTAATTGTTCAACCCGGCGGTGATCTCGTAGGGATGGGCGCTGTCCTTGGCGACCAGCACGATGTCGGTCTCGCCTTCGTTCTGACCGGGTTGCAGCACCGAGGTGACCGACACGCCGGGCAGGTCGCGGGCGTAGAGCAGGGCGCGTTCCAGCTCGGCCTGGCGCAGCGGTCGGCCAATCAAGCCCAGGCTGCTGGCATTGAGCTGGTCGTCGCGGTAGCGCTGGCTGCCCTGCACCAGCACCCGGCCGACCCGGCCTTCGATGACCTTCAGGGTCAGGGTCTGGCTGTCGCCGATCTGCTGCGGCGGGATATAGGCCACCGACACCAGGAAGCCGGCATCCCGGTAGGCCTGGGTGATGCGGGCGGTGATCTGCTCGATCTGCGGGAAGCTCAGTGCCGCCGGCAGGGTCGGACTGATGTCATGCAGGGCCTGGTTGGCAACGGCCTCGATCGAGGCGTGGCTGATGCTGCTGGCCGGGTGTTCGCCAACCCCTTCCACGCTGACTCTTGCGACCTGCACGGTGGCGACGGCCGCTGCAGCGGGTTCGGCGGCTGTAGCGGATGCTGCCTGGGCCAGGACCAGCGCCAGCGCGCAGGCGAGCAGGGCGGCGCTTGCGCGCAGGGAATAGGCGGGACGATGGCAGGTGTGGCGGCCAGGGCGGTGCATCAGCTGGGTATTCCTTACAGTTCAACGGGAGGGCTGGCGGCTGGAAAAGCAGCTAGCTCACTCTGTTAACCGTAAGAACCGCAGCGGGACGATCACGGAAATCAGGTAACCGATTTAATGTGTGACTCACGTCACATGTTGATCCGTGCTGGACGCTGCTCGTTCATAGCGATGAACAGACGGTCTTGTGGCTGGAACGGCTACAATCGGAAGCTCCCTCGCCCCCGTACCAGGAGCTGTGATGTTCCCGCGTGAAGCCCGTATCGAGTCCTACGATCCCGAGTTGGCCAAGGCCATTGCCGATGAGTGCCAGCGTCAGGAAGACCATGTCGAGCTGATTGCCAGCGAGAACTACGCCAGCCCGATGGTGATGGAGGCGCAGGGCAGCCAGCTGACCAACAAGTACGCCGAGGGTTACCCGGGCAAGCGCTACTACGGTGGCTGCGAGTACGTGGACATCGCTGAGAAGCTGGCCCTGGATCGCCTCAAGCAGCTGTTCGGCGCCGATTACGCCAACGTGCAGCCGCACAGCGGCTCGCAGGCCAACCAGGCCGTGTACTTCGCGCTGTTGCAGCCGGGCGACACCATCCTGGGCATGAGCCTGGCCCACGGCGGTCACCTGACCCACGGCGCCAAGGTCAATGCTTCGGGCAAGATCTTCAACGCCATCCAGTACGGCGTGGACGAGGCCGGCCTGATCGACTATGACGAAGTCGAGCGCCTGGCGCTGGAGCACAAGCCGAAGATGGTGGTGGCTGGTTTCTCCGCCTATTCGCAGATTGTCGACTGGGCGCGCTTCCGCGCCATCGCCGACAAGGTCGGTGCCTACCTGTTCGTGGACATGGCGCACGTCGCCGGTCTGGTCGCTGCTGGCGTGTACCCAAGCCCGATCGATCACGCCCACGTGGTGACCTCGACCACCCACAAGACCCTGCGTGGTCCGCGTGGCGGCATCATCATCGCCAAGGGCGCTGGCGAAGAGATCGAGAAGAAGCTGCAGTCGATCGTGTTCCCGGGCATCCAGGGCGGTCCGCTGATGCACGTCATCGCCGCCAAGGCCGTGGCCTTCAAAGAAGCGCTGGAGCCGGAATTCAAGGCCTACCAGCAGCAGGTGGTGAAGAACGCGCAGGCAATGGCGACCACGCTGATCGCACGCGGTTACAAGATCGTCTCCGGCGGCACCCAGAACCATCTGATGCTGGTGGACATGATTGGCAAGGATGTGTCCGGCAAGGACGCGGAAGCCGCACTCGGCAAGGCCCACATCACCGTCAACAAGAACTCGGTGCCGAACGACCCGCGTTCGCCGTTCGTGACCTCGGGCCTGCGCCTGGGCACCCCGGCCATCACCACCCGCGGTTACCAGGAAGCCGATTGCGTGGCGCTGGCGGGCTGGATTGCCGACGTGCTGGACGCTCCGGCCGACGAAGCCGTCATCGCCCGCGTGCGTGATGCGGTCAGCGAGCAGTGCCGCAAGTACCCGGTTTATGGCTGATCGGTGGCGGGTGCCAGCGTATTGCGGCGCCCGTTCCAGCCTGAGCTGACCGCATTACCCCGGGTTGGGCGCTTGCCCCGGCCCGGGGTTTGTTGTATCTGCGTTACAGGTTTTCCACGTCGCATGCGCGGCGCCTGATGTCCAAGGCTTGAAACATGCATTGCCCGTTCTGCCAGCACACCGATACCCGCGTGATCGACTCACGTGTTTCCGAAGATGGCGCCACCATCCGCCGCCGGCGTGGCTGCGAAGCCTGTGGCGAGCGTTTCAGCACGCTGGAAACCATCGAACTCAAGCTGCCGGTGATCGTCAAAAGTGACGGCGGCCGCGAGGCCTTCGATGCGCGCAAGCTGCGGGTGGGCTTTGACCGCGCGCTGCAGAAGCGGCCGGTATCGGAAGAGCGCATCGAGGCGGCGGTACGCGCCGTGGTGCACCAGCTGCGCATGTGCGGCGAGCGCGAAGTGCCCTCGATCAAGGTCGGCGGCTTCGTGATGGACGAGCTGCGCAAACTCGACCATGTCGGCTATGTACGCTTTGCCTCGGTCTACCGCAGCTTCGAGGATGTGGCGGATTTCCGCGACGAGATCGAAAAGCTGGAGCGTGATCATTCCAATGATGAGGGTCAGCTGCCGCTGCTGGACCGTGCGCGGGTGGAAGAGGCGCGGGCAGGCAAGAACGGCAAGCGCTGACCTGTGCGTTGGCTCGGTATGGAGGCCGAAACGACGATGCGATCAACGGGAAAGCGGTTTTCACGCAATGGACTGTTTGTGGCTGCGTTGTGTCTGACATTGACTGCACAGGCGCAGGCGCAGACGCAGACGCAGGACCAGGAGCAGCAGTTGTCCAAGCTGTTGGATGTGGCTGAGCGCGCCCGGCAGGCTGCGCAGCAGGCCGCCGACGCTGTTTCCACGCTGGATCAAGCTCGGCGCAGGCCACCTTCCTGTGTGGGAGAGACCTGTACGCCAGAGGCGCTGGCAGGGCGCTATCGCATCGTCGAAGAGGGATTTGCAGGCTCGGTTCTGGAGCTGGGCCGCGACGGGAACTATGCGCTGCAGTTGGCCATGTCTCCCTTGCCGCGCAGCTCGAAAGGGCAATGGTCGCTGGAGGACGGCATGTTGTTGCTGCATCCGCGCGATGACCTAGCCGACGCCGTGCAGCTGGTTCCTTATGAAGCAAGGTCGGCCGAGCGCGCGCAGTTGCAGCAGCTGCTTGCCGACTTGAAACAGGCGCATCCGGACCCGGCTGAAAGCAGCGATCACGACGAGCTCGAGGAACTGCAGGCGCAACTTGCAGACACGCACGTAGCGGGCAGGCCGCTATACGTTGATCTGCTCGATCCAATGAGCGGCGTGGCCAGCGACGGCGTGCAGGTTGTGTTGGAGCTGGCCCAGGGCGAGCTGGCCGCTGAAGGCAAGTTGTCTGGGGGAAACGCCTATCGCTTCCCATCACCGGCACCGGGGCAGGTGGTGACTGGCCTGCGCTTGCACTTCCCAGGCATGGATGCGCCCCTGCGCCTGCCTTTGCAACCGCCGCTGCGGCCTGGCTACCAGGTGCTGTTTGACGGTTGCGCGGTAGGTATGTGCGAATCGCCAACGATGGGCTTGCTGTTGGAGCAGGCGGAGGGTGGCGTGCGTTTTGATGCCTTGGGCATTGGCGTGTTCCAGCGTGTGAACGACTAGATTTTTGAATAGGCAGACCACCGAACGTGGCTGCGTGAGTTGAATTCGATGAAGATCATCAATCTGCAGGACCGGCGCGAACTGCTGCCGGCAATCGCCCTTGCCCACGTGCAGGCCTTCGGCACGCTGCTGCCCAACTGGACGCTGGCCCAGGCCGAAGCCGAGCTGCGTGCGCAGCAGCGCGACGGCATTCCCTGTACCTGGCTGGCCGAAGATGACAGCGGCTGGCTGGGCTCGGTCAGCCTGTTGCATGACGATCACGAACAGATACGGGGCTGGTCGCCGTGGTTGGCGTCGCTGTATGTAGATCAAGCCGCGCGTGGCAAAGGCGTCGGCGCAGCGCTGGTAGCGCACTGCGTGGCGCAGGCGGCGGCGCTGGGCGTGCCCTTGCTGTATCTGTACTGCGAAACGCCGATGGTGGCGTGGTACCGCAGCCTGGGTTGGCGTGTGCATGCCGAGCTGCAATTGGGTCCGTTGGCGATCACGGTGATGGCAATGGATACCGGTTCCCCCTGATCTGCCGGGAAATACGGGTGCCGGCGGCGGTGCGCATACACTTGGCGCACTACTACTGCCCAAACCGGCAGCGCATTCGCAATGAGGTTTTACCGATGAGTCAGTTCACCGCCACCGATCACCTGCTGATGGCCCGCGCGCTGCGCCTGGCCGAACGCGCGGCCTGGACCACCCGCCCGAATCCGATGGTGGGCTGCGTCATTGCCCACGGCGATGAAGTGGTGGGCGAGGGCTGGCATCAGCGCGCTGGCGGCCCGCATGCCGAAGTGTTTGCGTTGCGCCAGGCCGGTGAGCACGCGCGCGGTGCTACTGCTTACGTCACTTTGGAACCCTGCGCGCACTACGGCCGCACGCCGCCCTGCGCGCTGGCGCTGATCGATGCTGGTGTGGGCCGGGTGGTGGCGGCGATGGCCGATCCCTTCCCTGACGTGGATGGCGGCGGCTTCGCGCTGCTGCGCCAGGCTGGCATCCACGTCGAGGTGGGTTTGATGGCGGCGCAGGCGCGTGAGCTCAATCATGGGTTTCTATCGCGCATCGAGCGTGCCCGCCCGTTTGTGCGGGTGAAACTGGCCAGCAGCCTGGATGGACGCACGGCAATGGCCAACGGCGAATCCAAGTGGATCACGGGTGAGGCGGCACGTGCCGACGTGCAGCAGTGGCGTGCCCGCGCGGGCGCGATCCTGACCGGCGCGGCAACGGTGTTGGCGGACGATCCGCTGCTGACCGCACGCCCGCAGGCCGGCGAATTTCTACCGCCATTGCGGGTAGTGCTGGACGCACGGCTGCGCACCTTGGACTGCAAACGTGTGCGCGAAGGCGAGGCGGCCACCTTGTATCTGCATGATCCGTCGGTGCCGGTGCCCGCGCTGGAGGATGCCGAATTCGCCGGCGTGGGTGTGCAGGGCGATGGCCGGCTTGATCTGGCCGAGGTGATGGCGATGCTGGCCACGCGCGGGATCAACGAGGTGCATGTCGAAGCGGGGCCAACCCTGTGCGGCGCTTTGCTCAAGGCCGGATTGGTTGACGAACTGTTGCTGTACATGGCGCCCTTGTTGATGGGCGATGGCGCGCGGCCGTTGTTGGCGGGCCTGGGCATTGAGCATATGGCCCAAGCCCTGCCGCTGGAGGTGCATGACGCACGCATGCTCGGCAAAGACCTGCGTCTGCTGCTGCGGCCCTCATTAGGGACGGCGTCGCCCCGCTGAGCGCAGCGCACCCGTAGTGCCGAGCCATGCTCGGCAGGGGCCTTACCGGGAACGCCTTGCCGAGCATGGCTCGGTACTACACGGATGAAGCACCGCAGTGCGGCTGGAAAGCACCGCTCCTGTAAGGGCCACTGTCTGCAGCTGCAGCCGTCAGTGGGAACGGCCAGCGCACCTGTAGTGCCGAGCCATGCTCGGCAGGAGCCGTACCGGGAACGCCTTGCCGAGCATGGC
>NZ_JBDJMY010000019.1:0-72670 GCF_039674165.1 Stenotrophomonas terrae | reverse complement strand
ATGCTCGGCAGGGGCTTTACCGCGAAGGCCCCTTGCCGAGCATGGCTCGGCACTACATGTCGGTTTTATTGGCAAGACCTCTGCCGAGCATGGCTCGGCACTACAATTGAAAAAAACCCGGGTTTTGCCCGGGTTTTTCCTTTTTCAGCACAACAGCAACAACACCGCTATGCGGTCTTGTCCTTGATCGTTGTGCTGGGCCCATTGCCCTTGACGCTGGTGATGCCCGCTTCACGCGCGGCCTGCGAGGCATACAGCTGGCTGCTGCCGATCACCTGGTGGTTGGCCGCTTTCAGATTGAAATGGTAGCGCCCGTCGCTGGCGGTCTTGCGCTCGTAATGCGCTTCGTCCGGGCTGTTCTTCTGCACTGAAGCGATGCCGTTCTCGGCCGCCGTGCGGGTGGTGTAACGCTCGCTGGTCAGGATGACCTCGGCGTTGCCTGCCTTGAGCACGAAATAGAACTGACCGTCGCTGCTCTTGTCCAACTCATACCAACCTGCCATCGCAATACCCCGCTTGAGGATGATGCCGGCACGCTGCCGCCCTGCTACCGCCGCCGCATGCGTGGCTGATGCCCGGGTGACCGGACGTTGGAAGCCGCGAGCTGCCGCGGCTACAGGTGCGACTCTACCTCAATCTTCTGTCCGTTCCAGCCAGGCCAATTTGCGCTCGCGTGGCAGCTGCTTGATCTGCCATTCCGCGCGGGACGCTGCCGAGCGGTCCGCGTAGGGACGGCTGGCCAGCACCCGCAGCGGCGGGTGCGCGCGGGTATAGCGCGCACCCTTGCCGGCAGCATGGGCCAGGAAACGGGCCTCCACATCGGTGGTGATACCTGCGTAGTAGCTGCCATCACGGCATTCCAGCAGATACAGAAACCACAGACCCTTCACCTGCCCCTGCTCCCTGCCAACTTACAGGCTGGCTGCGTCAGCAATCTTGCACAGGCCTTCGCCGACGGCTTTGTTCGAGGTCATCTGACCGCCCTTGATGCTGAAACGCACTTCCACGCGAACGCTGCCGTCAGGCTGACGACGCACGGTGGTGCGCAGCGGCACGGTCGAGCCGCCGCCACCGCGGACCGGATTCTCGGCAGCGATATAGCCGGTGGTCTCGTTCGGGTAAACACCTACCATGCCTTCGGCCTCGATCGCGGCCACGGTCTTTGCGAACGCAACCGGGTAGCTGACGCCTTCATGGTCGGTCGAGGCCAGGAACTGCTTGCCGGTAGTGAAACCACCGGCCACCGACAGGTTCTGCAGGCAGCCGCTGCCCGAGTCCACAACTTCCTTCTTGGCCAGGGCCAGCGTCGGCACCAGCATCAATGCCAGCGCCACGGTGCACATACGGGTACGCATCACTTCCTTCTCCTTGGAGCGGTGATTCATTAGGCTTCCTGCCAGAGAAGGTGCTCCCCCTGTCCCAACAGCAGGCGGGAGGCCTACCGCCCCCCGCCGGGTAAACTACTTGTACTGTCTGCTATGCGCCAGTGAAACCATCACTTGGTCGCTCAGGCCGCGGCTTCCAGCTGCACACGGCGGCGCGCACGTACCGCGTCCGCCAGGCGTTCCAGCACCTGCACGGTGCTGTCCCAATCGATGCAGCCGTCGGTGATGCTCTGCCCGTAGACCAGCGGTTGGCCTTCGACCAGGTCCTGGCGGCCGGCCACCAGGTGGCTTTCGACCATCACCCCGACAATGCGCTGCTCACCGGCTTGCAGCTGGCCGGCGATGTCGTCGATCACCTTGGGCTGGTTTTCCGGCTTCTTGCTGCTGTTGGCGTGGCTGGCGTCGATCATCAACCGCGCCGGCAGCTGCGATTTGGCAAGCACGTCACTGGCGGCCTGCACACTGGCGGCATCGTAGTTCGGGGCCTTGCCACCGCGCAGGATCACATGGCAGTCCGGGTTGCCCTGGGTGGCCACGATGGCGGTGCCGCCTTCCTTGGTCACCGACAGGAAGTGGTGCGGATGCGAGGCCGCGCCGACTGCGTCGGTGGCGATCTTCACATCGCCGGTGGTGCCGTTCTTGAAGCCGACCGGGCATGACAGCCCCGAAGCCAGCTCACGGTGCACCTGGCTTTCGGTGGTACGTGCGCCGATTGCACCCCAGGCCACCAGGTCGGCGATGTACTGCGGCGAGATCACATCGAGGAATTCCACGCCGGCCGGCAGGCCGAGGCGATTGATGTCACGCAACAGGCCGCGCGCCACGCGCAGGCCCTTGTTGATGTTGAAGCTGCCATCCAGGTCCGGATCGTTGATCAGCCCCTTCCAGCCCACCGTGGTGCGCGGCTTTTCGAAGTAAACGCGCATCACGATCTCCAGCTCGCCGCTGAGCGCATCGCGCAGCGGGCGCAGGCGCTGGGCGTATTCCATCGCCGCCACCGGATCGTGGATGGAACACGGGCCCACCACGACTGCGAGCCGGTCGTCCTGGCCGTGCAGGATGCGGTGCAGTGAAGCGCGCGCATCGGCGACGGTCTGCGAGGCCTGTTCATCACAGGGGAGCAACGACAACAGCTGTGCCGGCGAGGTCAGTGGTTCAAGCTTGCGGATACGTAAATCATCGGTATGGGGGGGCATGGGGGTCTCCAGTTCAAAACGAAGTGAATGGTTCTGCCCCAGCGAGGCGGCATGAAAAAAGCCGCCAGGTTCGCTGGCGGCTTTTCGGGAATGCATCTGAAAGTTTCTTCAGGGTAAGCGCAGTCCTTCCTCCGCCAGCGGCTTGGGAAAGTAATACCAAAAATAAAAGCTGGCGCGGGCTGCGTTCATGGGGAGCATTGATAACACGGTTTTTTGTGCGATGCGACAGTTTCAGCGGCAACAGACACTACCGCTGGCATGTTCAGCTTCCTGGCTCAACCAGCATCACCTCGCCATTCCAGCTGCCGTCGGGCTGCTGCACGAGGCTCAGTTCGGCCAGCCCCACGCCCTTGCCCTGCAGCGCCTGCAACCATGCCAGCACCGCAGCGGGCGCGCCCTCCACGCTTACTGCAACACGCTGATCCGGCCGCTGTTGTACCTGCCGCAGCGTCAGTCCCTGTTCGGCGGCCGTCGCTGACAGCATTGCTGGCAGTTGCTCGGCTTTCAGCGCGCCACGCAGATGTGCACCGGCCAGCAGACGAGGTGCATTGGTACGCAGATGCGCCTGCAACTGTTGCTCGGCAGCGGCGTTGGCGCGCGCCTGCTGCAAAGCGTGGCGTGTCGGCGACCACGCGCCGAACCAGAACGCCAGCAGCACAGCGAAAGCCAGCAATACCTGCAAGGCGATGCGGTCACGTGGCGCAAGCGCGGCCCAGCGCGTGCGCATCAGGTGTTGCACGCCGTTGCCGGTGCCGCTGCGTGTGGTGGTCGTGTTCATTGCGCCTGCCCCAGATTCAATTGCATTGCACCGTCATCGAGCAGGCTCGCCTTCATCTGTATTGGCTTGGCCCGCAGACGCTGCTGCAGTGATTCGAACGCAACGGCATCGCCGCCCTGCAATTGCAGCGTGAGCTCACCGGTGCGGGCGTCAAACCGCAGCTGCTGCACCTGCAGATCCGCCCCTTCCGGCATTGCTTCGGCGACGCTGGCCAGCAGCCCATCCAGACGTGTAGTCGACGCGCCCTGCTGCAGGTGCTGATCAAACTGCGCCTTCAAATTGACGATGCGGCGTTCTTCCGGGAACAAGCCCTTGTAGATGGATTCATTGACCTGCCGGTAACCGCCCGCCTGCTGCTGCAGCAACCAGATATGCAGGCCATCAAATGCCAGTTGCGCTACCAACACCGCCGCCAGCGCCCAGGCCACGGGCTTCCAATGGCGCAGATGCAGGCGCGATGCCGGCGCGAAGTTGCCCTGGGCAAGATCCAGCGCATGCGCGGTGCGTGCCACCATCCACGCCGGCAGCGCCACATCCAGGGCCTGCAGACTCACATCCGCGGCAAGCGCCAGCTGCGGGGTGACATCGCTGGCATGGAGTACCCGGCAGGGTCCCGGCAGCCGCTCCAACAGTGCCGGCAGCTGCGCGGGCGCCAATGCCAGCCGCAGCTCATCGGTGCCAGCCAGCAGGCAGCGGTTGTTGCCCCAGCACAGCGTGGTGACCTCATTGGGCAGCAGGTCGGCATCAACATGGATGGCACCGACCTGCGCGCCCTTGCCGCGCAGGTACTGCAGCCAACCCTCCAGCAGGCTGCGGTTGATCGCAACCACGCGTTGTCGCCCATCGCTCAAGGTTTCACCCAGCGCCAGATGCAGGTCTTCCACGTCCTCGGCCAACAAGGGCTCGACCGCATACGGCAATGCCTTGCGCTGCCAGTGCGCATTGCCTGCCGGCAGGTTCACCGCGCAGCTGGCCACATGCTCAACCGGAACGATCAAGGCAATGGCGCGGCCCTTGAGCCTTGCCAGGGCATCAACCAAGGGCAGCCGTGCGGTCTGCTGGCCGTCGCTCCAGGTCACCTGCAGGTCGTCATCCAGGTGCGTATTGCACCAGGCGGGCAGGAACAGGCATGGCAATGCCGGCGGCGACTTCATCGATCTTTCTCCGGAAAAACAGGGGGAACCAGCTGGCGGGCAACCACCCGGGCGGCGCCAGCATCACGCTGCAGCACACTGAGCAGGCGCAGGCGCCGCTCGCCGATGGCAACCTCGCTGCTGGCCTGGAACCAGTTGCTGCTGACCGCCAAGCCACTTCTGGCGACCTGCCTGCGTTGCAGCAGCGGCTGCGCGAGCAGGCCATCGACGCTGGCAAAGCCCGAGCCACCGCGTGCATCGGCCAGCCGCCGGCCATCGCCCAGCGCAAGCCCATCGGCAAGGCTGGCCAGAACCCAGGGGTCGGCGGTATTGAGATTGAGCGTGGCGCCGGCCGGCAACGCGCTGACGTGCGGCAACAACCGTTGATACGCCGCCTCATCGAAACCTGCGAGCAGGCGCAGCTCGCTGACATCGCGCAGCGCGCGCCGCGCGGGCTGGTAGGCAGGCTCTCGGCGGTGGTAGCTGCGCTCGGCCTGCAGCCGGATTGCATCCGGTGCCAGTGCCGGTGCGATCCACGCCACCACCTGCCAGGCCAGCTGCGGATCCAACTGCAGCAGCACCAGCAGCCGCTGCAGGCGGGCGAAGGCATCCGCATCCACCTGCCCGCCCTGGACCACGCTGTTGAGATTGAAGCGCCCGCTCAAGTCGTCGATGGACACGCTCAGGCCGCCGCCTTCCACCGGGTAGAGCGGCAACGGTTGCGCCCAGGCCTCGCCGCGGTGATCGGTGGCGCTGGCTTGTCGCAGGTCCGCCGCCAACAGCGCGATCGCCAACTGCTCACCACCACGCGCGTACTGCCAGGCCTGCCGCGCATGCAGCTGGTTGGCGATGCTGCGGATCGACAATTGCTGGCGGGTGACCAGTGCCGCGCAGACGGTGGCGGCCAGCGCCACCACCAGCAGCACGGTGATCAGGGCAACCCCGTATTGCCTGCGCTTCACGATGGCCGCCCGCTTGTCGCGCCATCGGGCAACACCAGCACGCGCCGCAGCGCACCGAAACGCGGGTGCTGCAGCCGCAGCTCCAGCGCGCGCGGCAGTGGCTGGGCATCGTTGCCATGCCATTGCGTGCGCCACACCCCTTGCCGGTCCAGGTAACGCCACTGCACGCCGCTGACGTCCGGCAGCACAACCTGGCGTTGCGCTGTTGCGCCGTCGGCACGGTCCAGCACCGGCCAGTATTCGCGCGCCAGCACCGTGCCGTCCTGACGCCAACGCACGCGTTGCAGCTGGGCACGCGGGGCCGCCAGCGGATTGCCCCAGCCGGCCCGCGTCCATTGCAGGCCCTGCCCGTCCGGATCGCTCCAGAACGCGGGTTCCTCGCTGCCGTCGGCATCCAGTACCGGGCGTTCCAGCGCCTGTTCGACATCCCGCTCAAGGCTGCTCATGGCGCGTACGAGCTGTCGCAGCTGCTGCTCCTGTTGGCGGGTCTGCGCATCCACGCGCACCGCGCTGAGCAGCAGGCGATGGCTGGCAATGCCGACCAGGGCGAAGATCGCCACGGCGACCAGCACTTCCAGCAAGGTGAAGCCGGCAACGGCGGTCCGCTTCAACGGCTGACTCCAACGAAGCCGCTCAGGCTGACCCCGCCATCCTCGCCGCCGGCATCGCTGACCCGTATCCGCACCAGCCGCAGCTGCGGCTCGGCGGTGGCCTGGATGTCGCGTACCACACGCCAACGGCGTCCGCCCTGCTCGACGATGTCATCGTTGATGCCCGGTTGCGCGACGCCCTGCAACTGCAGTTCGGCCAGCGTGGTATCGGCGAGCCAGCCCGCCAGCGCACGGTTCTCCAGCACGCGTGCATTGCGTACATGCCGTTGCAGAGTGGCATGCACCATTGCCGCGACCACCGCCAGCACCGCCAATGCCACCATCACCTCGAGCAGGGTGAATCCACGCGCCTGCCTCATGGCGTTGAAACCTGCTGCACCTGCAGCTCGCTCATACCATCACTGTCGATCCGGTACACCAGTCCATGCCTGCTGGTGTCCTTGATGCGGGCGCTGAACGGCGTCCACTGTGCCGAAGACGACAGCACGATCTGCGGCGCCGCGTCGGCAGCGGGGCTGGCAGGCAGCGCTACCGCTGCACCTTCCAGCAACAGCTGCAGCTGCAGGTTGTCCGGCAGTTGCCGTGGCACCCAGCCGGGCTGCGCATGCCAACGTCCATCGCGGTTGTCATAGGCGCGCATCTCATAGCCCTGCGCGCTGAGGCGGATGCCGTACTCACGGTTGTCCAGCACCGCCTCATCGGCAAGCAGGTGCACCACCGCCGCCAGGCGCTCGGCCTCTTCACGCAATGCATAGCCGTCGCCGCGTGCGGTAGCGACCAGCCCCACCGCCGCCGCCAGCACGCCGACGATCACCACGACCACCAGCACTTCAACCAGGGTGAAGCCGCGCGCCCGCACCACGATCAAAGGTCCCGGCTGTCCAGGTCTGCGTCCAGTCCCTGCCCGCCTTCGCGGCCATCGGCGCCATGGCTCCACAAGTCGTAGCCGCCCTTGCTGCCCGGTGCCAGGTACAGATACGGGTTGCCCCAGGGATCAACCGGCATGCGTGCCAGGTAGCCTTCCGGGTTCCAGTTGTCAGCGCCGGTTGGCGGCCGCTGCACCAGCGCTTCCAGGCCCTGCTGGGTATCGGGATAGCTGCGGTTGTCGAGCCGGTACATCTCCAGCGCAGAACCAATCGCCTTCAGGTCGCCACGCGCGACGGTGACCTTGGCCTGGTCCGGCCGCCCCATCACCTTGGGCACCACCAGCGCGGCGAGAATGCCGATGATCACCACCACCACCATGATCTCGATCAGGGTGAAGCCGGCCTGGCGTCTTGCAATTGCACTCATCACTGTTTCAACCCACTAGTTGGTTCAAGGACATGATCGGCAGCAGGATGGCCAGCACGATCAACAACACCACCACGCCCATCAGCACCAGCATGAAGGGTTCGAACAAGCCGACCAGCAGCGCGATGCGCGCGGCCAGATCGGTTTCCTGGTTGCGCGCGGCACGGGCCAGCATCGCGTCCAGCTCACCGGATTTCTCGCCTGCGGCGACCATGTGCAGCAGCATCGGCGGCAGCGGCGTGTGCTGCTCCAGCGCACGGGTCAGGCTGCCGCCTTCGCGCACGACCAGCTCGGACTGCAGCAGGCCGACCTTGATGCATTGGTTGCCAACTACCTGTGCGGCAATGCGCAGCGCTTCCACCAAGGGCACGCCACTGCGCGCCAGGATGGCCAGGGTGGATGCAAAGCGGGCAGTATCCAGATCCCGCAGCAGCAGGCCGAACAGCGGCAGCTTCAGCAGCCCGGTGTCCCAGCGCAGGCGGTTTTCCGGCTGCTGCAGCGTCCGCCACAGCAGCACTCCGGACAGGACCAGCAGCGGCAGCAGCCAGGGCCCCCAATGGGTGACTGCGTTGCTGGTGGCCACCAGCGCGCGGGTAAGCCAGGGCAGTGCCTGGCCGGAGTCGACGAATACATCGATCACATCCGGCACCACATAGCCGAGCAGGAAGCCCACGATCAGGCTTGCCACCACCAGCAGGATCAGCGGATACAGCAAGGCCAGCTGGATCCGCTGGCGTGATTGCTGGCGCTGTTCGGTGTAGTCGGCCAGTTGCTCCAGCACCACGCCCAGATGGCCGCGCTCACCGGCGGCAACCATGCTTCGGTAGATCGTGGGAAAGGCGCGCGGATATGCGGCCAGCGCTGCGGCCAGGCCATGGCCTTCCAGAATCCTGCCGCGCACCGCCAACAAGGTCGCGCGTATGCGCGGTTTGCTGGTCTGTGCAGCCACCGCACGCAGCGCCTCCTCCACCGGCAAGGCGGCCTGCACCAGCGTGGCCAGCTGCCGGGTCAACAGGGCCAGATCGCTGCTGCCGATACGGCCACCGCCGCTGGCCGTGGTACCTGCATCACGCGCAGCCGCCGCTTCCACCTGCACCGGCGCAAGATTGCGCTCACGCAACTGCTGCCGCGCCTGGCGGGCACTGTCTGCCTCCAGCACGCCCTTGTGGCGACGGCCATCAGCCGACAGTGCCAGGTACTCGAACGCCGCCATCAGCGCGCCCCCTGCTGCGGATCACGACTCACAGGTCGCGCCCAACCCGCAGTACTTCTTCCAGCGTTGTCACACCGTCCAGCACCTTGGCGCGGCCGTCGTCCAGCATCGACGGGCCCTGCAGCCGCGCCTGCGCCAGCAGCTCGGCTTCGCCGGCGCCAGCATGCACCAGCGCACGCAGCTCGGGACCGAACTCGACCAGTTCGTAGATACCGGTACGGCCGCGATAGCCCTGGCCATTGCAGTGCTCACAGCCCACTGGGCGGAACAGCAGCGGCCGCTGCCAGGGCTCCATGTCCAACTGCGCACATTCGGCGGTGGAGGCCGGCGTCACCACCCGGCACTTCGGGCACAAACGGCGTACCAGCCGCTGTGCCAGCACGCCAAGCAGCGAGGAAGACAGCAGGAACGATTCCACGCCCATGTCCAGCAGGCGCGTGACCGCACCCACCGCGCTGTTGGTATGCAGCGTGGACAGCAGCAGATGGCCGGTAAGCGAGGCCTGCACGGCGATGCGTGCGGTTTCGTTGTCGCGGATCTCGCCAACCATCAATACATCCGGATCCTGCCGCAGGATGGCGCGCAGGCCACGCGCGAAGGTCATCTCGATACGGCTGTTGACCTGGGTCTGGCCGACGCCATCGAGGTGGTACTCGATGGGATCTTCGACGGTCAGGATGTTGCGCTGGCGGTTGTTGATGGCACGCAGGCCGGCATACAGGGTGGTGCTCTTGCCGGCACCGGTGGGGCCGGTGACCAGCACGATGCCGTGCGGGCGGCACAGCATGGACTGCATCACCCCGACATCGCGCACGCGCATCCCCAGGTGTTGCAGCGACAACTTGCCGGACTGTTTGTCCAGCAATCGCAGCACCACCCGTTCGCCATTGGCCGCGGGCAAGGTGGAAACACGGATATCCACCTCGCGCCCGCCTACCCGCACCGAGATGCGGCCGTCCTGCGGCAATCTTTTTTCGGCGATATCCAGCCGCGCCATCACCTTGATGCGCGATACCAGCAAGGCCGCCAGCTCGCGCCGTGGCTCCACCACGTCGCGCAGGATGCCGTCCACGCGGAAGCGCACCACCAGCCGCCGCTCGAAGGTTTCGATGTGGATGTCGGAGGCGTGTTCGGCCAGCGCTTCGCCAAGTAATGCATTGATCAAGCGGATGATGGGCGCATCGTCCTGCTGCTCGAGCAGGTCCTCGACCTGTTCCAGGCCCTCCACCAGGCTGGCCAGATCCATGCTCTCGCCGAGCTCGTCGGCCATGCTCATGGCACTGCCGGAGTCCTGTTGATAGGCCTGCTGCAGCAGCTGCTCGAACGCTTCATCAGCCACCGTGTGCTGTGCCAGCGGCCGCCCGCCGATGCGCTGCGCCTCGGCCAGTGCACTCATCGTGGCATCGGCGCGGCAGACCATCCGTGCATCGCCGTCGTCAAGCAGCAGCACGCCATGGCGGCGCGCAAACGCAAACGGCAAACGCGCCACGGGCACGCCGCCAGCCGCCGCCGGCGTTGCCGTGAGCTCGATTTCAACCATTGATACCTGCAAGGTGACATCACTGCGCGGAGCGATGTCACACTTCCCCCTGAAGATTTGTGCCGGAAAAATGCCACGTTCTAGTCAGAAAGGTGTGATTGCGCCGTCGCTTTCCGGATGCTCGTCACAAATTTGCAGCTGTTTGCATCGCCTCTCTTACGGACGCAGCTAGAGTACCGGCTTCGCAAAATCTGTCATTGCGAATACAGGGGAAAACCAGAGACCTTGGCGCTACGTTGCCCGAAAAGAGCAGCGGGCTTCCCCTTGTGCGCGCTGTTTTTGCCAGGGCGGTTTTTGCCAGGGGAGATGCCGTAACACCGATGTTCCAGTCTGATATTTCCAAACTGCTGCCCAGGGTCGTCGCGATCCTCATCACGCTTTCCGGAGCGGCTGCCTTGTCATGGCAGGCGCGCCAGATCTATCTGCAGATGCGCCAGCTGCCGGCCAGCGCCGATGTGGCGCCGCCGCGCGCGCCTGCGCTGTCGCCGCAGATGCTGCAGCGGCTGTTCGGCAGCGCTACTGCAACCGCCAGCGCTGCCGATCTGCAAGGCACGCAGCTGCAGGGCTGCATCGTCGCCGCCGACCCGCAGCAATCGCAGGCACTGATCCGCATCGTAGGCCAGGGCGCGGTCAACGTGTTCACCGGCGAGGAGTTCCTGCCCGGCGTAGTGCTGCAGCAGGTTGCCCATGACCATGTGTTGTTCAGCCGCAATGGCAGCACCGGCAGGCTGGACTTCCCGAGCGCTCACGCCAGCACCGCCGTGTTGCCTGCAGGCGCCGCCGAATGATCACCTCCTCTGTGCGCATTGCGCTGCACCGCTTTGTATTGCTGGCCGCGCTGCTTTGGCCACTGGCCAGCAGCGCCGCGCCGGCCAGCGCTTCCCCCCAGCAATGGAGCATCAACATGAAGGACACGGATATCCGTGACTTCATTGGTGCCGTGGCCAACATCACCGGCGACACCTTGATCATCGACCCGCGCGTGGTCGGCGAAGTCAGCGTCAGCACCCAGGAGCCGATGAGCCTGCCGGAAGTGCGGCGCCTGTTCCTGTCGGTGATGACGATCCACGGTTTTGCGGTGATCGAGGAAGACACCCAGACCCGGGTGGTGCCCAACGATGAGGCGCATGTGTTTGCCGATGGCCGTGGCCGCGGCGCGGATGCGATCGAGACCCGCGTGCTCACGGTGCAGCACAGCGTTGCCACCGAGCTGCTGCCGATGCTGCGACCGCTGGTTCCGGCCAACGCACATCTGGCTGCGGTGCCCACCTCCAATTCGCTGATCATCAGCGACCGGCGCGGCAATATCGCCCGCATCGAGGCACTGCTGCGGCAGCTGGATGCGCCCAAGCTGCATGGTCATGCCGACTACGAGGTGCAGTTCGCCAGCGTGGAGAACCTGCAGAAGCTGCTGCAGGCCAGCCTTGGCGCGACCAGCGCAGGCTCGGCCACCAAGGTGCTGGCCGACACCCGCACCAACCGCCTGCTGATCTTCGGCCCGGAGCAAGCCCGCCAGCGATTGCTGGAACTGGCGCGCTCGCTGGACGTGGATGCGCCCCGTTCCACCACCACCCAGGTGATCCGCCTGCAGCACGGCGATGCCAAGCAGATGGCGCAGACCCTGGGCGCCATCGGCGATTCGATCAAGCAGGAAGGCGATGACAAACAGACCCAGACCGGCACCCTGATCCGCGCCGATGAAAGCCTCAACGCTGTCGTCATCCACGCAAAGCCCGAAATGCTGCAGGTACTGACCGACATCGTCCGGCAGCTGGACATCCCGCGCTCGCAGGTACTGGTGGAAGCGGCCATCGTCGAGATCTCCGGCGACATCGAAGACGCGCTCGGCGTGCAATGGGCGCTGGATGGCGGCTCGCGCAGCAACGGCGTGGGCGGGGTCAACTACAACAACACCGGGCTGTCGATCGGCACTCTGCTCAGTTCGCTGGCCGCCGGTACCACGCCGACATCGCTGCCTTCAGGCGCCATTCTCGGCATCGGCAACAGCAACTTCGGCGCACTGGTGACCGCGCTGTCGACCAATTCCAAGAACAACCTGCTGTCCACGCCGACGCTGCTGACCCTGGATCACGAACCGGCGGAAATCCTGGTTGGGCAGAACGTGCCGTTCCAGACCGGCTCGTACACCACCACCGGCGATGGCACCAGCAATCCGTTCACCACCATCCAGCGCCAGGACATCGGCGTGACCCTCAAGGTGACGCCGCATATCAACCAGGGCGGCACGCTGCGCCTGGAAATCGAACAGGAGATCTCCTCGCTGGCGGCAACGCCCGCAGGCATCACCTTGTCCGATGTGATCACCAACAAGCGCTCGATCAAGAGCACCATCCTGGCCAACGATGGGCAGGTGATCGTGCTCGGCGGCCTGATCCAGGATGACGTCACCCATACCCGCGCCAGCGTGCCCTTGCTTGGCAGCATTCCCGGCCTGGGCAGGTTGTTCAGCTCCACCAGCGACACCCGGGTCAAACGCAATCTGATGGTGTTCCTGCGCCCGACGGTGATCCTCGGCCAGAGTGCAGCCAGCGACATGAGCGAGCGCAAGTATCTGGATCTGCGGCAAACGCCCAGCGCGCACGGCAAGTACGCCAATCCTTTACCTCCCTCGCCCGAACAACTGTTCGATCGCGGCCAGGGAGCTTCTGAACGTGGCGGCACGCGGACACCCGATCGCTGACACGTTCATCCACGAGCAGCCCAGCCACCGGTTTGGGGCCGGAACGGGCTGTTCGGTTTCACCGCAATAGTTCAAAACAAGGGGAGAACTACTTGAACAACGCAATCAACCTGCGCGCGCTTGCGCTGGCAATGAGCATGGTGCTGCTCGCAGCATGCGACAAAAGCGAAGCACCGGCAGACAAAGAGACTGGCAGCGGCAACGGCGGCGACACCTCGGTGCCGGTTGTACCCGACCCGCCCACCGATGAAGGCAACGGCGACACCGGCTTCGGCAACGATATCGATGTAGGCGGCTCCGGTGGCGATGGCAACGGCGCAGGCACTGGCGGCGAGGCTGGCAGCGGCGGCAGTGAAGGCGGCAATGGCGGCGAAACCATCCCTCCGGTGCCACCGACACCCGAGCCTGAGCCCGAACCCACGCCTACCCCTGCCGACCCCTACCCGGAGCCCACTTCGGCCCGCTATGACGAAGTGGACCTGAAGGGTTTCTACGACATCGATCCCAGCGGCGCGGTGCGCGCGGTACGCAATGACCTGGTTGGCTCGCTGCCGGCGATGATCCAGTTCGGCCAGAGCCACACGGTCGACCCCAGCGGCAATGAAGCCAAGAACATGCCACGCCTAACCACCGAGCGCGAAGCCCTGCTGCTGGTCACCCCGGATCCATCGCTGAAGGATATCGACGCGCTCAACGTGACCGTCTCGGTGGATGGCACGGTGATGGGTACCGCACAGCTGCTCCACCCCAATTCCATGTACCGCTCGGACTACAACAACACCGACGGCCGGCCCGACTACAACTATTCCCGCCGCGCCTGGACCACGCGCCTGCCGTGGGATTGGGTAAAGCCCGGCATGAGCCTGAGCATCACCGACGACAAGGCCCGCAGTGGCAGCCTTGCTGCCGACAAGATCGATTTCGGTGCGCCGGCCGAGCTGGTGGTGCACAACATCCGCCTGGGCATGCTCACCGACCCACCGGCTGAAACCGATGCCTTCTGGCTGCTGAAAAACCCCGAGCAGGGCGCAGCGGATTACTTCCAGACCATCCCCGCCGCACGCATGACCGTGGCCTATTACGAGCCGATGAAGCTGGACAAGGTGATGGTCGCCAACGGCACCATCTACGACACCGCCAGTACCGGCGAAGGTGGTGTATATGCCGGTGACATGCGCGAGAACACCGGCAAATCCACGGTCAGCGTCGGCATCAACCTGGCCAACTTCGGTGCCACCGCCTCCGGCATGGCCGGGCAGTCGCAGCCGCAGTGGTTCCAGAACGTGGTGGCGCACCACGCCGTCGGCATGTACAGCAACGGCAAGCAGAGCCATGGCCTGAGCGGCGGCAACGGCATGCTGACGCTGTACTCCACCAGCGGCAATGAATTCAGCCACGAGATCGGCCATCACTACGGGCTGGGCCATTACCCGGGCCAGTCCGGTGACAACTACTTCCTGTCCGGCCACCACCACGACAGCGGCTGGGGTTACATCGCCTACCGCAAGCGCATGCGTGCCAATTTCCATTGGCGGCAGGCCAAGAACGGCGCCCTGAACGGCATGCCGATCTATGACGACACCTACAGCTTTGCCACCGACGCAATGGCCGGTGGTGGTTTCTCCAGTGCACTGTCGCGCTATACCCATTACACCGGCTACAGCACCAAGATCGCCATCCAGCCGCGCTTGAACAAGCCGGTGCCCTCGCAGAGTTCGGCGACCGGCTACCTCGGCTGGAATGCGAACACCCGTCAGATGGAACCGGTAACCGGCAAGGTGCCGACCAGCAAGGAATTGTTCTTCAACTCGCCGGACGGCAACTACCTCAAGCCACGCCTGGTCGGCACACCGGTGTTCACCGTGCTCGGCGGCTACGACCCCAGCACCGGCAAGGCGCTTTTGTACCCCGCATTCCGTGGCAACTGGGGCAATGTGTTCGACCTGCCGACACCGATCGACAACGCCAGCACCCGCCAATGCTGGCTGCAGGTGAGCTTTGCCGGTGGCAGCAGCAAGCGTATTGCAGTAGCCCCCACCGTGCTGCAGACCAACTCGGTCAACAAGCTGCACGTCAATCTGGCCCAGGCCGATAACCCGCAGCAGGCCAGCCTGCAATGCCAGGAACCCGGAGCGGCAGCCAGCACGCTGGCAACGATGAGCTTCCCGCAGAACCTGCCGCCGATGAAGGCACCGGTGGTGGTCGGCAAGGAAGCCGGTTACAGCGCCCTGCGTGCGGTGGAAATGCCCGAGCTCGACCAGCTGTTGATCGCCGCCGGTGGCAAGCCACTGGTCAACCTCGGCAGCCGCGGCAACCTGCTGTATGCCAGCTGGGGCAACAACCCCACCGGGCTGTCCGCCGATGCCAAGCAGGTGCGTGATGCCTACATCGCCCAGGAGAACAAGGCCACCCGTCTCAACCGCTGGATGAACCGCTACCGCAGCGATCTGCAGGGCAGCAACAACACCGCCGCGGTGGAAGCACTCAAGGCCCTGCTGGACACGCTGGGCCTGCGGCAGACGCCATTGCTGCCGGCCGCGCAGCCGATGCTGGTCACCAACAGCAAGCATTGCCTGAAGACCGAACAGGTGGACGGCAAACCGGCGGTCTACATCGCCGACGCAAGCACCTGCACCGGCGCCGACAACGAGTTGTGGATGGCCGACCTGCGTGGCGCCATCCACAGTGCGGCCAACCCGGCACTGTGCCTGGCCGGCAACGGTGGCAACAACGGCGCGGTGACCTTGAACACCTGTGATCGCACCCTGGATGCGCAGATGTTCGACCTGAGCGCACTGCCGAAGATCGGCCGCAACAACAGCTGCCTCGATCTGTCCGGTGGCTTCCTCACCAACGGCCGCGGCAAGCTGATCACCTACTCGTGCACCAACGGCGTCAACCAGCGCTGGAACGGGCTCAGCGCCAACGACAACGCACTGCTGACGCTGCTCAGTCCCAACAACCTGGTTGTGCTGCGCGGTTTGAACATCCAGTAATCCGCACCTGCCCGGGGCCTCGTGCCCCGGGCTATTCCATCCGCCAATGAAGCCATCAATTCCCTCCCTGCCGCTGCTCGCCTGGATCGGCATCTGTGCCTGCGCCGCCTTCGGCAATGCGGCCCTGGCGCAGCCGGCTGCAGCGACGCAGCGGCCGCCGCTGTACGCCACCAGCAACACCCAGTCACTTCGTTTGCTGGCCACCTTCGTACACCCGCAGGCCGAACGCTCGCTGGCAGTGCTGCAGCAAGCCGGCGCGGCATCACAGACCCTGCATATCGGCCAGGACATCGGCAACGGCCTGCGCGTGCACAGCATTGCCCGCGACCACATCGTGCTCGCCCGCGGTTCACAGCTTTCAAGCCTGCGCCTGCTCGGCCAGGGTGCCGCACGCAAGCAACCGGTGCGTGCAGCCGCGACCGCGACACCGGCAACACGAGCCGGCAAGGGCGATACCTCCGCCACCTCCAACGGCGGCGTACTGCTGCGCGCCGATAATATCGATGCGGTGCGCGCGGCCTGCGGCGATAGCGCCACGATGGCCGCCCTGCCCGATGCGCAGAAGGCCGAACTGGCCGCGCTGGGACTTTGCAATACGCCTTGAGTTCGCCTTGAGTGATGTGATGGCCGGACATGCGATGGACGGTTCAGCACTGCAGCGCATAATGTTGGCTGGTCCCACGCCGTATGGTCATCCGATGAACGACACCACCGCCGAACCGCTGCAGATTGCCTGCCCGCATTGCAATGCGATCAACCGCGTTCCCGCTGATCGTCTGTCACAGGCACCGTCCTGCGGGCGTTGCCATCAGGCCTTGTTCAACGCCGCGCCGATTGCATTGAGCGCCGCCAGTTTCGAAGCGCATGCCAGCCGCTCACAGATTCCACTGCTGGTGGATTTCTGGGCCAGCTGGTGCGGGCCGTGCCGGCAGATGGCACCAGAGTTCGCCAAGGCCGCCGTGCAACTGGAGCCGCGCATGCGCCTGGGCAAACTGGACACCGAGGCAGAACCGGCCATCGCCAGCAGCTACAACATCCGCAGCATTCCAACGATGGTGCTGATCCACGGCGGCCGCGAGATAGCCCGGCAGTCCGGCGCGATGCCAGCCAGCAGCATCGTGCAATGGGCAAACAGCCACCTGTAGTGCCGGGCCATGCTCGGCAGAAACCTTCCCAGCAATGCATCAGCCTGTAGCAACGGCACTGTAGTGCCGAACCATGCTCGGCAGAGGCCTTCCCAGCAATGCATCCGCCTATGTAGGAGCGACGTAAGCCGCGAAGCCGGCACCGCTTGGAAGGCCCCCAAAGCACCCCTCCCCAACCCTCCCCTTCGCTGCGCGAAAGGGAGGGAGCCTGTAGTGCCGAGCCATGCTCGGCAGAGGCCTTCCCAGCAATGCATCCGCCATGTAGGAGCGGCGTAAGCCGCGAAGCCGGCAACACGCGAAAGGCCCCAAAAGCCAACCCCTCCCCAACCCTCCCCTTGCCTTCGGCAAAGGGAGGGAGCAAGACAAAACAAAACCCCGCCTTGCGGCGGGGTTTTGTGTACTACAAGCAGCGATGAGGCTGCGGCGGACTTAGAAGTCCATACCGCCCATGCCACCCATGCCGCCCATTCCGCCGCCGCCCATGGCCGGCTCGTCCTTCTTCGGAGCTTCGGCGACCATGGCTTCGGTGGTGATCATCAGGCCAGCGATCGAGGCTGCGTTCTGCAGCGCCGAACGGGTCACCTTGGTCGGGTCCAGGATGCCGAATTCCAGCATGTCGCCGAATTCGCCGGTGGCGGCGTTGTAGCCGAAGCTGCCGGTACCTTCCTTGACGCGGTTGACGATGACCGACGGCTCTTCACCGGCGTTGGCAACGATTTCGCGCAGCGGCGCTTCCATCGCGCGCAGGGCGATCTGGATGCCGTGGTTCTGGTCTTCGTTGTTGCCCTTCAGGCCAGCCAGTGCGGTGACAGCGCGCACCAGGGCGACGCCGCCGCCCGGGACCACGCCTTCTTCGACGGCTGCGCGGGTAGCGTGCAGGGCGTCGTCAACGCGGTCCTTCTTTTCCTTCATTTCGATTTCGGTCGAAGCACCGACCTTGATCACGGCAACGCCGCCGGCCAGCTTGGCAACGCGTTCCTGCAGCTTCTCGCGGTCGTAGTCCGAAGAGGTTTCTTCGATCTGGGCCTTGATCTGCTTGACGCGGGACTCGATGGCAGCGGTATCGCCGGCGCCGTCGATGACGGTGGTGTTTTCCTTGGAAACCTGCACCTTCTTGGCGCGGCCCAGGTCCTTGATGGTGGCCTTTTCCAGCGACAGGCCAACTTCTTCGGAGATCACGGTGCCGCCGGTCAGCACGGCCATGTCTTCCAGCATCGCCTTGCGACGGTCGCCGAAGCCCGGTGCCTTGACGGCCACGACCTTGACGATGCCACGGATGGTGTTGACCACCAGCGTAGCCAGCGCTTCGCCTTCGATGTCTTCAGCGATGATCAGCAACGGCTTGCCGGCCTTGGCGACGCCTTCCAGCACCGGCAGCAGCTCACGCACGTTGGAGATCTTCTTGTCGTGCAGCAGGATGTACGGGTCTTCCAGGTCAGCGGTCTGCGACTGCTGGTTGTTGATGAAGTACGGCGACAGGTAGCCGCGGTCGAACTGCATGCCCTCGACGACGTCCAGCTCGTTTTCCAGACCCGAACCTTCTTCAACCGTGATCACGCCTTCCTTGCCGACCTTCTGCATCGCTTCGGCAATGATGTTGCCGATCGACTCGTCCGAGTTGGCCGAGATGGTGCCGACCTGGGCAATTGCCTTGTCGTCGGTGGTGGGCTTGGAGATGTTCTTCAGCTCGGCGACGGCGGCGATGACAGCCTTGTCGATACCGCGCTTGAGGTCCATCGGGTTCATGCCGGCAGCAACGGCCTTGGCGCCTTCGCGGATCAGGGCCTGGGCCAGCACGGTGGCGGTGGTGGTGCCGTCGCCAGCGTCGTCATTGGTGCGCGAAGCAACTTCCTTCACCATCTGCGCGCCCATGTTCTCGAACTTGTCAGCCAGTTCGATTTCCTTGGCGACGGACACGCCGTCCTTGGTGATGGTCGGGGCGCCGAAGCTCTTCTCGAGCACGACATTGCGGCCCTTCGGGCCCAGGGTTGCCTTGACGGCATTGGCGAGAACATTGACGCCGCGCACCATGCGCGAACGAGCGTCTTCACCGAAACGAATATCCTTGGCAGCCATTGTCTTGAAACCTCGGGAATGGGGATTGGAAAATAGAAAAGGGGTAAATCAGCAGCGGTGCTTCGAGGACGGGGGGAAGGTCGGCGCAACGCGCCTTTGCCACTCCCAATCGCGAATCACCGCTGCAAAGGCAATCAGCCGATGATGGCCAGCACGTCGTCTTCGCGCAGCACCTTGTACTCGACGCCTTCGGCCTTGTAGGACGAACCGGCGTACTGGCCGTAGATGACCTTGTCGCCGACCTTCAGCGAGGGGGCACGCACCGAACCGTTGTCCAGCGGCTTGCCCGGGCCCACGGCCACGACTTCACCCTTGGTGGACTTTTCCTTGGCCGAATCCGGGATCAGGATGCCGCCGGCGGAGATTTCGTCGGCTTCGATCGGCTTGACCACAACGCGGTCGTGAAGCGGCTTGATGCTCATGAAAGACCTCTTAAGTAATTGATTGGCCTGAAATTCCGGCGACACCGGCGGTAAAACCAAGGGGATGCCGGCATCACGCGTAAAAAGACCCGTCGAACGGGCTTGTCTGGGAGATGGGGCTGGCTGGGGGCCTTTCAAGGGCCGGCCGGCAAATTGATTGGCACCGCTGGCCGGGCAGCCGCCAGCGGGCACCTCGCTCCCTGCCAGCCATCACCAGCCGCCAATCGCGTGATCCGGCACCGGCGGGTGATGCTGCTGCGCCCGCTGCAATCGACCGCCGTCCCACCGGCCACCGCCGCAGGGCGGATACCGGCGCCTTGCACGTCTCCGCCTGCTGATAGCGTTACTTCAAAGGCGTAGGTACGCAGATAGCGCTGATCAAGACGCCGCCCCGGTCTGTTTCGGCTTCTTCTGCCCGCCGCTCTCGGGCATAGACGACTTTCTCGCTCCCGCTCAAGCCCCAGGGCGATCTACAGCGACTGTAGCCATCATGACGCTATGATCCATGGCTTGTGTACGGATGCCACTATCAATGTCAAAGGAGAAATCAATGAAAGTGCTGTATCGATTTGCCCCGCTGTTGCTTGTTCTGCTCGCCGCCTGCAGCCAGTTGACCGGCCCGTCCGCCAGCGAATACATGGACAGCAACATCAGTACCTGGAACGGCCTGATTGAAAAGGTCAACCAATGGAGCGGCGGCAACGATGCCGAACGCCTGACCCAGGCCATGGCGGACCGCAAAGGCCTGTCCAACTTCAAGTCCCGCCTGGGCAATGCGCGCCAGGAAGCGGTGGACATGCGCGAGCGGATGAAGGCGCTGAAGACCCCGGACGATGCCACCGAGCTGCACGCCAAGTTGGTGACCTCGCTGGACGAGGCGGTGGTCTGGTACGACGCCATGCTCAAGCTGACCGACCTGCCGGATGGTTTCAGCGACGAACAGGCAGCACCGTTGCTTGAAGCAATGGATGCGACCGGCACCAAGTTCGACAAGCTCACCGATGAGCTGGACCAGATGCAGGATGCCTACGCCAGGAAGCACCGCATCAACCTGTCCCACGTCGAAGACCCGGCAGCAAGCGAGAGCTGATCGTCGCAGCATCTGCCAATGGCGCGCAGGACGCTGCTCTTTTTTTAGCAGCGCCTGCGCGTTACCCGCTTGGCCTGAGGCGAAGCGATAGTAAGACCTTCAATCTCCTCGTCATTGAGGATTGGACTCCAAGCAACTGTGTTACTCAATCTTGGGTGGACGTCGTTATCCCAGCGGACCGCGTGCACCAACCAGATTTCCGCGCTCGACCATGATGCGACGTCAGATCTCACTGGACATCACAGCGGGTACCGCTTCATCGAGGTACCACATCCAGAAGGAGCGCCGATCTTCCACTCTCGCCGCATGATCACCGTTGAGGCCGCCGGCGCAAGCCGATGCGCAAAGGTAGCTGGGCAAATAACTTTCAGGATCGAGGTCCTCATCCTCACTTTCCTCTGGCAGAGAGTCTTCGATGCTCCTCACCCAGCATGTGCGACGAACATCGCGGGAGCCTGATCAACCGAGTAGTCCCTGCCATCGATTGCATCGACATAAAAACTGTCCCGTAACCTCTGCGCCCGATCTAGAGACATGGCCTCATTAGCCACACTAAAGGCCGTCGAAAGCATCACCTCAGGACCATCATGTCCGGGAAAGTGTTCACTCCACACGCGCATAACATGTCGCACGCATAGAGCGTCCAGCAGTACGCGTCGCCTAAACCCAGTCTGCTCCAAATCAGGCGACCCGCCACTAGTACCAAGAGCCACTAAAACTTTCTTTCGAGTCGACAGAGAAAGTCTTCCGTCGACGCTGTGACTAACCTCGTGTTTAGAAGCGAGCAGAACGTCTTCGAGATTCATAGTTCAGTCAATTACCTACGGGCCAGAAGGGTGACTTTCCCAATGGGAGAGAATATCCACGTTCGGGTTGTCTGCATGGGCTGAGTGGTGGCGGATAGCCTGCAAGCCACCATTGGCCAAGTCATAGTCATATTCATAGCCCAACGTGGAGCTATCCGGACAATGGGATGTGTGCAGCCAGCCTGCGGCGTTGTGCTCGTAGCGGGTACGTACCCGCTGTAGTCGGTCTCAGCAACCAGCTGGCCAGCAGGGTCGTAGTGATAGTGCTAGCTTTAGCCGCTGCCGTGACGGAGACCAACCGGGTCAGCTTGTCGTAGCCCAACTGCAGGCCACCGCTTGGCGGATAGTACACGTGCTCCAGCAGATCAAGGGCACCGTACTGATAGTGCGAGATGCCGTTTCACCGCCGAAATAGAAATTGAGATCCAATCAACGGGGTCAGGTTCACTTGCCCATTGAGCCTGGCCGTTAAGATTAGCGCCCTTCTTAAACATACTCACCGCGCCGGCGATATCCAGCGGTCGAGGAGCAGCGTAACTTCAACATCGTTGTGAATCGAGTCCTCATCAGCCTTCTCACAAGCCAGCGATAAACGGATCTTCAGCTTCGACCGACCCATGACTGAGTGCACGGCCTTCAGGACTAAACCACTGATACCCAGCGGCGCGTGTAAAAATAAGAGTGCACTCTTGCTCACGCCAATCGCTATAGGTGACGCGCAGCTCATTTCCCGCTGCAATCACTTTTGAAATTCCAGCATAGTCAAAGCGATACTTCTCAAAAATGAACATCTGATGCACTTTCCCTGATGACTGAACTTACTGGCCTTTACCTACTCATCAGGCGAACGCTCCCCTCTCCATTTTCTATCAACTTCGACAGAGAGCACTTCGCCTCCGTAGAAGTCTTTTCGTTTCATAGTGCGGCCGGTCGCAACAAGCTCCGACTCCCCAATACTCCACGATTCGTCCAGATCAATAATATGAACCGCATAGGTCCATGACCCGTCTTCGGCTTGAGCCATGCCTAAGACTGCGCCGACTCGCCCATCAATGGCCTGCAGAACAGGGCGATCCGCCCCAACCTTGACTCTGACAACCGCATAAAAATCAAATCCAGAATTTCCCATGAGCTTGACGTGCATTCACCCCGTCGTCATATCACGAATTTCGATATCGCCAGCAAACTCAATTCCGTAGAAATTCACTGCAATCAGATAGCTCGCGCCTTCGTTAGAGATAAAATACTCCATACCGAAGCTGTGCTCTATTGCCAATGAAATCTCCGTGGCATTTTTAAAGACAACCAAATTGTTTCTATCCAAAATTCCCTGCTCAAAGAAGACACAACCCATTTCCTCTTTGAGTTGTTTCGAAAGCGCGTACTCGTTTCCTTCCGTAGGGACGGACATCGCGCCGCCACCGATCTGCAGGTGGCCACTGACTCTAAATGGCTTGAATTTTCCAAGCACCTTTCGAATATATTCGCCTGCGTAACCCGGCTCGGCCAATTCCGCATCCAAGCCAAGCTGTCTCGCGGAGTTGATCAACTCTCTTGCTTTACTGAATTTATGCATTGCTACCTCGTCGACGGAACGTCGTCTACGAAAATGTGCCCGACCAGCTTTGGCTTTCCCGGAGTCTGGTAGCCGATATGAGGCGCATGCGGCCCCATACCAAGCTCACCGTTCGTCTTCACATTATTCCATACTGGAATGTCCATGTTTACGCTAGCGCCGCCTGGACCACTCCATTCAACGGGAATAGTTTTCCCGTATTGATCCTTCCCCCAAGCAACTATCTCAAAGTCTTCCTTCGGCACCCCAGTGCGTTGAAATGCCTCATTTAGAGCATCTCTATACGTTTTCCCCGTCCCTCTCAGGTCTACATCCTTTGCGCTATCAAACTTCCAGCCGTTGCCGGTAAGCTCGCAACTATTCAACCCCAACGGATCAACATGCGTATTCGGGTTATCAACATACCCTTGCGGCCTGAATCCACCTTCTAAACCCAGCGGATCAGGCGACAAGTACTGCGCACTGTCCGGATCATAGTAGCGATGCCGGTTGTAGTGCAGTCCGCTCTCGGCGTCGTAATACTGGCCGGGGAAGCGGATCGGGCAGTCCACTGCATCGTCGTTGGCGGCTGCTCGGCTCCATACACGCTGCTGGCCCCAGGCCTTGGGGTTGTTGCTCCATGCCAACTCGCCGGTTTCGTCCAGAAGTTCGCGTGGCGTACCGACGTGGTCGGAGACGACATACCAGAGCTTGTCTGCCCGCTTCTGTGCGAGCGGGGTCAGGCCGCCGGGTGCGTAGGCCCATTGCGTGGCTTGGTCATAGGCGACGGTGCCGTCGGCGTAGATCGGCGCCGCTTCAATCAACTGGTCACGGCTCCACAAGTATTCCTCGCCCACTACAACGCGGCGCGTATGCGCGGATCGAACTGCTGCTGATCCACCGCCTCCGCCTGTTGCTTCGCCGCCGGCATGCGCCGAATCCCGCAGCCCGCCCGCAATCACTTTGAGCTTGCGGATACGCCGCCCAAGCCCATCGTAGGCATAGCGCCAGCGCTCGCCCTTGGGCGTGGTCAACTCGATCAACCGGTTGTCGGCATCCCAGCGGTAGCTCCAGTGTTGCGGTCGGAAGCCATTGGGTTGCTCGGCCTTCTCCTGCAGGCGGCCCTGCGCGTCGTAGCGATACGTAGTGCCACCTTGGCGGACCGTGCGGCCGGCACGCTGCTGCACGCTGTGGCGCTCTACCCCTGGCAGATTCGACAACGTGCGGCTGACCAGATTCAGGGCACCGTCGTAGTCGAAGCTTTCGTCCAGCGATGGCTGCTGCCCGCTGCCGTCCAGATGCTGGCCGATGATCTGGTTGTTGCCGTTGTAGCGGAAACGACTGCTACCCCAGCGCTGGTCGTCAATCTGCACGGGATTGAAGGCACGGTCGTACTGGTAGCCACGCTGCACCACTGTTGCCTGCGCGTGCAGCCCATAGGTTTGCGATGGGTACGACAAAGCATCCGCACTTGGCGTACTGCCGGCAGTTTGCTTGGTAAGCAGGCTCAGCGGATTGAACTGCTGCGCCAACTGAAAGCCTGCTGCGCTTTGCCACTGCACATCGCGGCCCAAGGCATCGCGCTGAATCTGCAGCGGTGCGTGGCCTTCGATGCCCAGCGTGCTCAGGGCGCCGTTGACGTCGTACGCCCACTGCACCTGATGGCCCGCGCTCAGTTCATTGGGAGCACCGGTGAGTTCGTCGTAGCTCCAGCGCACCTCGCGGCCGTTGCTGCGTTCGGCCAGTAGGCGGCCTACGGCATCGCGTTCGTATTCGAGCACGCTATCGCCATGGGTAACGCGGATCAGGCGGCCGTCATCGTCGTAGTCGAGTTCGGTATCGACGCTCGGGTTGTCTGCATTGGCCGAGCAACGGCGGATGGCAAGCAAGCGACCACTGGCCAGGTCGTAGTCGTAGCCCAGCGTGGAGCCATCCGGACGGTGGGTTGTATGCAACCAACCTGCGGCGTTGTGTTCGTAGCGGGTACGCGCGCCGCCGTAATCGGTCTCGGCAACCAGCCGCCCGGCAGCGTCGTACTGATAGCGATAGCTTTCGCCGGCGCCATTGGTCACGCAGACCAGCCGGGTGAGCTTGTCGTAGCCCAGCTGCAACCCGCCGCCCGCCGGATAGTGGACGCTCTCCAGCAGATCGAAGGCGCCGTACTGGTACTTGGTAGTGCGGCCTTCGCCGTCGCTATGACGGATGGGCAGGCGTTCGCTGTCGTAGCTGATCTGCTGCGTACTGCCGTCAGCCAGAGTCACCTTGCTTACCGAGCCACGCGGATTGGCATGACCGGCATGTTCATAGCGGGTCTGCTGGCCGAGTGCGTCCTGGCTCTCCACTACTCTGCCGAACAGATCCTTGTGCAGGGTGTGGTGGCTGCCGTCGGCACGGGTCAGCTTGTTGATCCGCTGGTAGCGGTCGTAGTCCAGGCGCAGCTGCGTGCCATCTGGATTCTCCTGCCGCAGCAGCTGTCCGTTCCCGCTTAGGCGATAGCTTATACGTCGACCGAGCGGATTGATCGCAGCAATCAGGTTTCCGCGCGCATCATGGCGGAACGTCCACTTAGTTCCTTCCGAACTGGCCGCTGACGTAATGGCACCAAGGCTGCTGTAGCCATAACGCTCCCATGACTCATCCGGATGGGTGACCTCGATCAGTTCGTCGAAATCGTTGTACTGGAAGCGGGTCACACGACCCAGCGGATCGGTTTGCGACAGTTTTCGGTTGTTCTCGTCCCATTCCGTCAGCCAGTGATGGCCCAGCGGATCGATCAGGCAGCTGATCAGGCCTTCTGCATTATGGAAGTACTGGCTGCAGCCGCCTTCGGCGTCGTAGTAGAGGGCACAGTTCTGCGCGTCGTCGTAGACGAAGCGGTCTTCATAGTGACCACTGTCGGTGCGCGTGCTGAGCACCCTTCCCTTGGCGTCGTACGTGACGTGTGCGCCGGTGAGTGCGGTATCGTGCCAGCGCAGCATGCGGCCGTCGCGATCATAGCCGTGGAACAGGGTTCCAAACTGATGGCTACGGCATTGCGCGAGGCGTCCATCAGCATCATAGGTGCAGCGCACCAGCTCCATGCCATCTTCTGCCCCGCCCTGCACCTGCACCGATGTGATTCGGCGACCCTGACACTGCACCAGCAAAGCGTAGCCGTCGCTGTGCTCAATGCGGGCGAGTGCGCCATTTTCGTATTGAAAACGGATGCGGTTGCCGTTGAGATCTTCGATGTCGCTCAGGTATCGCTGCCGGCCAGCTTCCTGACCAAAGCTGAGCACGGTACGGGTCCGGCGATCGAACAGCCGCAGCACCTTCGAGCGCTTGCCGAACAGGCAGTAACGGCGTTCGCGCAGATTGACTGCTTGGACCTCGTCATCCGGCGTATGGAATACGAGCGTCGCGCCGTGCGGCGTATGCAAGGTTGCGGTATCGGCGTCCAGCTCCAGCCGCTGGGACCATTCGTCCATCCATTTGTCGCCGAATGCACCACTGAAAGACGCCGTCGAGCGATAGCTGCGGGTGAGCTGTAGCGGTAGGGTTCCCGGCAGCGCCAGCGCCGGCCATTGCTGCAGAAAGTCGCCGGTGCCGATGTCTACAGGCTCACCTACCTTAGTACATTCCCCTGTATCGCAGCCTTTGCCTTTGGACGAGGTGGTAGCGGGTTTTGAATTATTGGGCGCAGGTGCGGGATCTTGCTTTGAAGCCGTTGTTTGACTCGGCTTCGACTCCTGCTGCGGCTTATGTTGCGGAGCAGGGTCTGGCTTCGGCTTTGTTTGCGACGCCGCGTCAGGCTTCGGTTTTTGTTGTGGCGGCGTGTCGGGTTTCGGCTTCGGCTTCGGCTGCTGTGGTGCTGCATCGGCGCCAGGCTTTGGCTTTCTTCCGCGTGGCAATGGCAGCAGATTCGCAATGATGTTAGCCCAGCGCAGCTCAGGTGAGCGGCTGTCTTTGACCTCATGGACCACGGCCGTTTCGATGGCTTCAACGATGGTCTTGCAGCCATCATTGACGTTGCCATCGCAGGTGCTGCGATGACCAACACGCACGATATTGCGGCCGTTGGCGTATACGGTTTTGGCGCCTTCGGCCAGCATGCTTGGCCCTGGATGTTCGGAGCAAACCACCAGATCGCCAACCCGTGCGACTGGTCTGCCCTCGAAGAACACATTTCCTGAGCCCTCAGCGATGACGCCCTTGTTGTCGCCGTACTGCCCAGCGGTTGATGCAAAGGTAGCGATACCGGCGCCGACAAAACCTGCAGTAGCAGCGGCCGCCGCGAGCACAAGCAGTCCGGCACCGCAGGTTGCCACGGTCACTGCGACGATGGCGATCGCAGCTGCCGCGCCAATGATCGCCCCCCACAGGGCTGCGTTTTTGTCGATGTGGGCGATGGGGTCGCCCATGCGCGCGGGGGTATCCCCTTCTGTGGCGACTTTTTTCTCGCCGCACAGCGTGCCGTAGTAGAAATCAGCCAGCCCGGTGCCAGCCATGCTGCCCAGGTAGCCGCCGGCCATGCCCGCACCTGCGGCGATGGCGAACGTTCCCAGCGAGGCTGCCGCAGCAACGCCCGCAGCGGTAACGCCAGCACTTGCTGCACCGGCCGCGGCCACGCCAGCAGAACCCAGCGCGGATGCCCCCATCAACCCGTAGTTGAATTCCTCGCTTTCGAGAACATCCAGAACGGTATTGTTACCCCGGTCAAAGTCGCTGACATCAGGGTTGGGGATGCTGTAACTCTCCTGCGCTGGCTGGCGCACCACATCCATGATCTCATTGCGCCGGGCACTGTTGGCCGCACCAACCGCAGCGCTTGTTTGCACCGTCATGGCTTGGTCTCTCCCTGAGAAAAACTTACTGCACTACGGCCGCATTCATGTCTTCGCTGGTGCGAAAGCGAAAGGTCTCCACCAAGGCAAGAATCTGCTGCTTCTGCTCCTGTGAAATAAGCCCCGGCATGCTGGCGGTGAAGATCAGTGCCCGCTGCTGTTCGGCAGTCAGCACCATGCATTGATGGATTGGCCCTTGCGCCGATGACCAGCTGAACTCGGACAACATCGCCTCACGGCCGTCTACCTGCATTGGCAGCAGTTCCAGCTGTTTGTGATCTTTCAGACTGCTGGCGATTGCCGCAATCTCCTTCTTCGCGAAGCTCTCAAACGCCATGCCCCATGGCAACGTGTCTCGGGAAATGGTGAAACTCAACCCGGTGCCATTGCCTTGCGCGGTGGTAAGCACGTTGATGCTTTCATCCTTCCACGCGGAGGGAATTCTGATCGTGCCTTCATTGATTGCGAACATACTTATCAGACCTTGTCTTTATTCAAATGAACTACCGGGCCATCGATGAAGATGCCTTTTTTGCTGATCACGATGCTGGATGGACCAAACGACAGCTTGATCATCTCCGTGGTCATGGTGATCCTGCCCTTGCCTACGACGTGCTCAATCTGATCGCTCGCCTCGTACAGCTGCGTACCTGGGCTATCGGTCTTGCCCTTGGTCTTGACCTGAACCGAATTAGCATCGGTAGACCGCTTCTTGGCGATGGTTTCGCTCAGCCCACCTTGGGCCAGCGTTTTCGACTCATCGCCAGTCTTCAACGTGACCGAGCGATTGCCCTTGTCCACCACGTGCGTTTCCGCATCCAGCACCGTGATGTTCATATCCTTCTGCGAATACAGATCAATCAGTTCCTTGCCGGCGGTATCGCGGATGGTCATGCGGCATTGGCCGCCACCACCGGGCGTGGAATTGCTGATGAAGCCCATCACGTTGCCGCCATCCGGGCCGTCGAACGGCATGGTCTGTTGGGCGTTGAACAGTCGTCCCGTGCAGACCGGGCGGTCCGGGTCGCCTTCGATGTAGTCGATCAGCACTTCCTGGCCGATGCGAGGAATCGATACCGTGCCCCAGCCGCGCCCGGCCCACGGCTGTGAAACACGTATCCAGCATGAGCTCGATTGATCGTGCTTGCCTTCCAGGTCCCACGGGAACTGCACCTTGATGCGGCCCAGCTTGTCGGTGTGGATCTCCTGCCCGGCCGGTCCAACCACCGTTGCGGTCTGCGGGCCTTTCATCGCGGGCTTGGCGTGATGACGCACCGGCCGGTAAGGAACCTTGCGGCGGATCAAGGTCAGGCTGTTTTCATATACATCCGCCTCATCTGCACTGTTGCCGTCCAGATTGAAGTTGTTGCGTGCGTCGATCTGCGCACCCACCACCAGGAAGTCGGCATCGGCCTCGCTTTCAAACCAATGGTGGCCACTCAACTGGAAGGTGTGGCCGGCCTCCATGCCACGGCATTGCGATTGCGCCATGAACAGCTTGGCCTGCCACTCGTAAGCCTCCATCAGGTGCTGGGCGTCGCGGCTGCCGGCTTTCTTGTCGGGGAAGGCGTAGGCCGGATTGCCGTGATAGACGGTCAACTTCGGCACCTCGCCCTGCTGGGCGACGGTGGGCTGCTCCACGTACTGCACCGCATACGGATCGGCGTACTTGAAGGTATTCAAGGCCACCGCGCTGGGCTGGAAGTTGCGGTAGGCCGCCAATGCGGTGAGCGTGTCCTGCGCATCCACATGATCGCCGGCGTTGTAGCGGACCACGGCGTGATTGCCCTGCGGTGGGCAGAACGTGCTGTCGGCCGAGTCATCACTGATGACCAGGCGATGGCCATCGGCGCGGTGTTCGAAGTAGTAGAACAGGCCGTGCCGCTCAAGCAGCCGGCTGACGAAATTCAGGTCGCTCTCGTCGTACTGGACGATATAGGTTTCCGCGCTTGGCCTGCGGTTGACCCGCACCTGATAGTCCGGCAGGCCGCCGTAGTCCTTGAACACAACGTCCAGCACATCCAATGCCGACATGTCCTGGAAGATGCGGCTGTTGATACGCGTGCCCAGGTACCACAGCCACGGCCGCAGCTCGGCGCTGTACACCGCAAGCCCACCATCGGTGCTGGCAAAGCCGAAGGAGGTGACGTAGCCATTGACCGGGTGCTCACTGCCATCGGCCAGCTTGATGCCGACGGTGAAGTTGTTGCCCATCACTTCCTGCAGATCGATGCCCGCGTTGCGCGACAGCAACTGCAGGCGATAGCAGTACAGGTCCGACAGCGCACTGCTGCCTGCCATCGACGATGCATAGAGCCGCTTGTCCCCGCTTAGCGGAGCATGCAGGCGCAGCAGGCGATCCTTGTCCTCGAGTACGCCACGCTCCTCGTCGAACGCGTCGCGCAGGCGTGTCATCGGCGGCGCGTAGAACTCGGGCTTGCGGATGAAATCCTGCACGGCCTGCCCGCCGAGCGGGTGCTCGTCGGGAATCAAGGTGGCGGGTACGAACGGCGGTGTCGCGAGTGCTGGCAGTTGCGTGGCAGCGACAAACGGCGGCGTGCCAAACGTTGGCAGACGTGGGGCGGCCACAAACGACTGTGCCAGGGCGGTCACGGCAGGCGCTGCGCCAGTCAGCGCTGAAAGCTCGGGAACAGCGATACCTGCCAGCGGCGCGCCGGCGGCAATCATCGCTGCGACGTTGTCACCTTGCAGCGCCTGTACCACGCCCACCGCAGAGGAAACCACCGCGACTGCCTTATGCGCCTTGGCGGCGATTTCACCATCAATGGATTGCAGCGCGGCGTCGGCGGCCTTCAAGGCGTTGGCTGGTGTCAGCACGTCGGCTGCGGTTTTCGTCGCCACAAACGTCGAAGTTCCGACGCCGTGTTTGGGCGGTGAACTCTTGAATTTTTCTGGCATGCAGCTTCCTGCCGCGCACGGCACAAGGCGAAGGGTTATTCCTTCGACTTTAGGCAGATTGCCGCCAGGATGATCCGGGATTCATCTGAAAGCGCAGCGCAAACAGTGGTTTCTTTCGTGCGCGCTCGAATTTTGGTTTCACGCTTTAAACCAACGCATAAAAAAATGGCGCGCCCCGGGGGATTACGGGACACGCCATGCCAAGAGAGAGTCGCCCAGACCGCAGGCTGAACTACTTTTTTTGGAATATCACAGGTACCGCGACCACTGCACCGACGCACTGGCAGGGCTGGCCGGCAGGCCGCCGCTACCACCACTGCATACGGGGATCAGATTCAAACCACCGCCACTGGGAACATCGACCGAGATGCCACCGGCGGAAATGGTGGTATCGGCGGTCTGGTTACTGCCTACGGTCAAGCTGCCGTGGATGGTGACGGTGGCACCGCTGGTGGCCAGCTGCTTGCCCAGCATCACGCTGCCACGCAGTTCCCAGCCGGCAATATCGGCGCCGCCTTCGGCGATGACGGCGGTGTTGGCAATCGGCAGGCCCTGGTAGGTCTGCGGCTTGCCATCGGCGCCCGGCCCTTCCCATTCAACGAACTGCGAACGGCTGGCGCACAGATTGCTCGGGTAGAACTCAGCTCCACAGACGCGCGCGGCGCCGGCAAAATTCGGCGCGATGAAATCGCGGTGACCGGACGAGGTGAAGGTGACATTGCCCCCGCAGGTCGTCTGGCTGGGATCATCACAACCGCGCACCACCACACTGTTGAGCATGTCGGTGCTGGTACCGTCGATTTTCACCGACTGATCGAACCACAACACCCCGGCCGGCATCTTGCCAACACCGTGCAGCAGCCAGCTGCCGTCGCGCTGCAGCACGTTCCGACAACCCTTGTCATTGCTGTTGTTGCAGGTCATCAGCTCCTGCAGGATCGCCAGCTGTGCGGCATTGGGATTCTGCAACGGGTAGACACCGTCGATGGACTCACCGTTGGCGCGTTTGACGTTGCGGATGGTCAGCTGCGCCACACCGCCAGCACTGCTGAAGGCATAGTTGGCCATGCCCAGGAAATTGTCGGCATCCACCGGCTTGACCCGCGCTTCGCAGTACGGGATGCCCGGCAGGCCCGGGCTGGTGCCAGCCTGGTTGGCCTGCACGTTGCTCAGGTTCTTGTTGAGGCTGCCGGCGATACGGCCCGAGCCACTGACCGCAACATCGTTGACGGTCATGTTGCCGCCGCCCAATAGATTCTTGACCGTACCCGACGTCATTGCGATGGCGCCGCTGGCCCATAGCGTCTCGTACTTGCCACTCCAACCGGTCACGTTGACGTTGTAGCCCCACAGCTGGCCGACGGTCAGCGTTGCCAGCCCTACCGTGCCGCCGGCGATGCGGGTGGAACGCAAGCTCAGTCCCTCCGGCAAGGCCACATCTTCCGCACCTTTGAGCCGCTCGGCGCTTGCCGTGCCGGTCACCAGGCCGGTGGCCGGATCAACCTTGAACATCGCCGCGCCGGCAGTGTCCTGTCTGCTGAAATCCAGCAGGAACTGGCTCTGGTCGGTCAGCGTGATCAGCACGTGGCCAGTGGCCAACGGCGCAACGGTGCCGGTCACCCACGGCGTTCCGCCGGTCACGGTGGAGGGAATCAAGCGGCCACCGACTTCTGCAGTGCCGATCATCTGGGTACCCGCGTAAACGGCAACCGCATAGGCACCGGCCTTGATCGCGTTGTAGTTGCCGCCGCTGACGCCATTGCCGATTTCGATATTGCGCGCCCACAGCGTGGTGCCGCTGGGGTTGCCCATGCCATGGATGCGGATATTGCCTTCCGAATACAGATGACCATTGTCGGTGATGCCACCGCCGGTCAAGGAAACATCTCCCTTTACGCAGCCGGAGATGCGCGCGGTGGAGCCGCCGCCGATGGTCAGGTTGCCTGCCACCACGATGTTCTCGTAGTTGACCGCATTGGTGACGTCGAGCTTGCCGCCGCTGTAATCCAGGTTGCCATTGAAGACCATCGGCGCCTTGGGCATGGACGCGCATACCGGCGGCAGACCCGGCGTGCCGCTGCCCGGCACCACGTCATAGACCACTTCCACCGTTGCCGTGGTCAATGCATTGCCAACGCCGGCGGTGCCGGTGACCTGTGCGCTCACCCGGTAGTGATCGCTGCCAGTTGCCTCCACCGAGGTCACCGTTGCGGCGCGAATTCCCAGCGCCTCCAGACCGGTGACCGGCTTGGCGTCGTTGCCTACCCAACCCGGCCAGACGCTGGTTTCCACCTGCAGCAGGTACAGGCGCAGGGCTTCCACGCCACGCCAGGCCGCTGCCTGCGCCGCCGTTGCCGAATGCGTGGTGAGCTGCTGCGATTGGGTGCCGCGCAGTGAATAGATGGTTGCAGCCACCGTGACCGATACCGCCAGGCCCACCATCAACACGATCAGCAGCGTGGCGACGCCGCGTTGTCGCTTCCAAGCCGAATAACGATTCCTGTCCATGCGCGCGTGCTCCTTGGTCATCAGCTGGTGGTTACCGCCAGGTTGGGCAGGCAGGCCATGAACAGATGGCTACTGCCGTCAGCGCGCTCCAATGCCAGTTGCTGCCCCACGGCGGCCGTGGGCGTGGCACTGAAGTCCTGCTGCATGTACGGCAGGCATTGGCGTTGGCCTTTGAGCAGGAACACATAGCCGGGCGCAAGCGTCATCGCGGCCAACTCCTGCTCGTCCGCGGCAAACGCGCTGCCGTCCTTCTGCAGCGGCGTGAAGAACGCAGCACTGCCGGCCAGCAGTTGCTGCTCGTTGCTGTTCCATGTCGCTACCGCAGCATCGCTGCAGGCCTTGGGGCTGAAGCGGTACAGGCCTTCACCATCAACCAGGCGCAATCCCGAGCAGAGGTGGCCGCTGTCAGCAAGCGTGGCCTTGTACCGCCACACCAGCTGCTTGCCTGCTTCGCTCACGAACAGCTTGCTGTTCAAGCTGTCGGCCGCGGGCACACCGAATCCCGCACTCTGCAGTTCCAGCTGTGCCGACAGCAATGCCGCCGATACCTGGCCATCGCGCAATGCCGAGCGCGAAGCGTTGCTGGAAACCTCTACCATGGTTTTGTACAGCGTCATCATCGCGGCGATGGTGATCAGGGAAATCACCAACCCCACCATCATGCTGATCAGGCTCTGCCCACGCTGTCGCGCGCGGCCAATTCCGGATGCGGAATGCAGGTGCATGCTCATTGCCTCGTGGACACCAGCAGATCGGGATCGTCTTCGCCAGCGCCCTTGTTGCCCAGGTCGGTGGCCGCTACTTTCAGATCCACTCGCTGCGGGGCTTCCACCGTGCGCGTCACGCCCGCCATTGCCAGGGTTGCCGTTGCCGGCTCGCAGCTGATGACCGCGTTCCGGGCCTCGCCATTGGGCAGGCTGATTTCCAGTGTGTCACTGCCGCACAGGCTCACGCCGTGGCCGTGCAGGCTGTCGCGCAGGCGCTCGACCATCAGGTTTTCCACCTTGGCGTCGCGCTGGCTGTTCATCACCTGGGCCATCACGTGAGCCAGGCCGGCGCCGATGATGCTGGTGATCAATACTCCGACCAGGGCCTCAAGCATCATGTCGCCGCGTTGCCGGCGGCGGGAATCAAAGCAGATCGACATAGAGCGGATCCTGGCTGTTCATGCCGATGGCAATACGCGAATGGGTGGCGCCGCTGCTGCAGCTGGCAGCGGCGGGCAGGCGTTGGCCGCGGTTGTCGAAGGCCACGCAGGAAAGCAGGTTGGCCGAGGCCTGCAGCGCATCGGCATCGGCGTAGTCATCCGCGCCGGCCAAGCGGTAGTCGCCACCGCGCGGCAGTTCGCCCTGCCACAGCACTTCATTACCGGCGCCGCGCAACACCCGCAAGCTGCGGTCCTGTTGCTGCAGCCGCGCCGCGATGGCGCTGCCGGTGACATGCTCGGGGTTGCGCAATGCCAGCGCGCGGGTCTGCGAAACCGCTTCCCACAGCAGGTTGCGGGCCTGCATCTGGCGGTTGCTGTCGACCCACTGCAGCGCGAACGGCATGCTCGCCAGCGCCAATATCGCCATCACTGCCAGGGTCACCATCAATTCGATCAGTGAAAAACCCATGGCACGCCGGCTCATGGCCAGTCACTCACGCCAGCACAGTTGCCGGAGACCGTGCGGCCATTGCCCTGATCCAGCATCAGCGTGCAGCCGCTGGCCTTGCCCAGCGCATCGCCGGCAATCGCCTTGAGTTCGTAGCCAGCACTGGTGGCGGTATAGGTGTAGCTGAACTGGCCGGCCTTGGTGGCCGCGCTCCAACCCTTCTTGGCCGCCGCATCGCTGCCCGGATAACCCAGCGTGCGTTGGCGGAAATTCTCGACCGTGCTCGACAGCGCCATCAAATCGCTTTGCGCCGTGCGGATCTTGCTACGCAGCACGTAGTCCGCGTACAGCGGCATGGCGATGGCCGCCAGGATGGCAATGATGGCCACGACGATCATCAGCTCGATAAGCGTGAAACCCTGACTGTTGCGTTGTGGCATGCGCCCCCCTGTTGAGCTTTGCGAACACGTCGTCGAACGGCACCTTGCAAGATTTGGCCGTCCCCTCTGATCGGGTGACGAACAGGTGAAACTGTGACCGGGCGCAATATACAATCGATGACAACGATGTCAATACTTCCAACTGAAAGTGCTACAAGCGCTTCTGCGACAATGACCGGATGGACGTAAGACTGGTCTTTTGCACTTGCCCCGACGCTCAAACCGCGCAGGCGTTGGCGCTTCACCTGGTGGAGCAGCGGTTGGCTGCCTGTGTGAACTTGTTGCCTGCCATGCGGTCTGTGTACCGCTGGCAGGGACAGATTGAACAAGCTGAAGAGATTCAGCTTGTTATCAAAACCTGCGCTGATCGGCTGGATGCCTTGAGCGCCGCGATCAAGCTGCACCACCCCTATGAATTGCCGGAGATCGTGGCGATCTCCCCCAGCGCCGGCCTGCCGGCGTATCTGGACTGGATCCGGGCGCAGACCCGGGAGGAAACGTAATTAATGATGCTGTTGCGACAAATTGCCGCCTTCTGCCTGCTTTCGCTCAGCGCCCTGCCGGCGCTGGCCATCAGTGAAAAAGACCTGCTTCCGGTTGACCAGGCCTTCGCCCTGCGCGTTGAGGCCCCGAGCCGCGATCGCATCGAGCTGCGCTGGGACATCGCCCCGGGTTATTACCTTTACCACCACCGCACCAGCGTCAAGACTGGCCCGGGCTTCACCGCCGGCGCCCTGCAGATGCCGCCGGGCGAGAAAAAACACGACGAATTTTTCGGCGACGTGGAGACCTACCACCGCCAACTGCGTTCGGTATTGCCGGGCACCGCCGATGCCGGCGCCACCAGCGTCACCCTCGAAGTCCGCTACCAGGGCTGTGCCGATGCCGGCGTGTGCTATCCGCCGCAGAAACGCACCGTTGAAGTAAGACTGCCCGCCGCCGGTGCCAACGCGGCCCCGGCTGCAGCGGCCGCTCCGGCGGCAGCGCCGATGTTCAACCCCTTGGCCGGCAACGCCGGTGGCGGCCTCAACCTGCCTGGTACGGCCGCCGTGCAAGGCCTGCCGCTGCCGTCGGAAAAGGCATTCGGCTTCGAGGCCATTGTCGACAATGGCAACCGCCTGCTGCTGCGGTTCTCGCCGGCGCCGGGTTATTACCTGTACCGCGACCGCACCTCGCTGGCGCTGGAAGGCGCCGACGGCGTGCGTGCTGGCCGCCCGCAATGGCCGGCCGGCAAGCCCTACCGCGACGAACACTTCGGCAACGTGGTGGTCTACTTCGACCAGGTCGACGTGCCGCTGCCGCTGCGCCGCGACAAGCCCGAGGCCACGCCGGCCACCCTGGTGGTCACCTTCCAGGGCTGCCAGACCGACGGCATCTGCTATCCGCCAATGACCCGCCGGGTACGCTTGTCGTTGCCCGCCGGCAAGGTTTCGCAGAAGGAAAAGGAAGAACTGGCGGTCGCCCCGTTGGTGATTCCGCCGCTGCCAGCTGGCAAGAAGGGCGAAGTCACGCCGATGCCGCTGATCGACCCGGCCAACCCACCGGCACCGCAGCCGTTGGTTGTTCGCCCGGCTGCCGAGGCTGCCAGCCTGGCTGAAGCCGCGCCGGATGCATCGGCCGACAACACCCGCCGCAGCCAGCCGCCGGCAGACACCGCGGGCAGTGGCTCGCTGCTGTGGATCCTGCTGCTGGCCCTGGCCGGCGGCCTGATCCTGAACCTGATGCCCTGCGTCCTGCCGGTGCTGTCACTGAAGGTGCTGGGCGTGGCACAGAGCGGCGAAAGCCGCCAGCACGCGCGCAGCCATGCGCTCTGGTACACGGCCGGGGTGCTGGTCGCATTCACCATGATCGGTGGCCTGGTGCTGGCGCTGCGCGCCGCCGGCCACGCGGCCGGTTGGGGATTCCAGCTGCAGCACCCGTGGTTCATCGCCGCGCTGGTGTATCTGATGTTCGTGGTGGGCCTGAGCCTGTCCGGGCTGTTCACCCTGGGGGGCAACGCCGGCCAGCTCGGCCAGAAACTCGCCAGCCGCAGCGGCCCCAGCGGTGATTTCTTCACCGGCGTGCTTGCCTGCGTAGTGGCCAGCCCCTGCATCGCACCGTTCATGGGCCCGGCCCTGGCCTATGCCTTCACCGCGCCGCCGGCGCTGGCGATGCTGGTGTTCCTGGCACTGGGCCTGGGCCTGGCCTTGCCGTTCCTGCTCATCGGCTTTGTGCCGGCGCTGGCCAAGCGCCTGCCCAAGCCGGGTGCATGGATGGAAACCTTCAAGCACGTAATGGCCTTCCCGATGTACCTCACCGCCATCTGGCTGTTGTGGGTGCTGGGCAAGCAGCGTGGCATCGATGCGATGGGTTTGATGCTGGTCGGCATGACGATGCTGGCGCTGGGCCTGTGGTGGTTCGAGCGCAGCCGCTGGCACAGCCGCACGCTCGGCATGGTGCTGGGCGCGGTGATCGCGCTGCTGGCGCTGGTGCCGGTGTGGGGCGTGACCCGCCTGGCGCCGCCGGGTGCCGCCGTTGCCAGCGAAGGCAGCGTGGCCTACTCGCCGCAGATGCTGGACCGCCTGCGCGCCGACAACCGCGTGGTATTCGTCAACATGACCGCCGACTGGTGCGTCACCTGCAAGGCCAACGAGCGCAACGTGCTGGACCGCGACAAGTTCCGCGACACGCTCAAGCGGGTCAACGCGGTGTACATGCGCGGTGACTGGACCAATGTCGATCCGCAGATCAGCGCCTTCCTGGACCAGCACAAAGCCGTGGGCGTGCCGTTGTACGTGGTCTACGGCCCAGGTGCACCGCCACGCGTGCTGCCGACCGTGCTGACCCAGTCCGTCGCTGAAGACGCGCTGTTGCGCGCGGCACGCTGATGCGTCGCGCCGTGTGGTGGGTGGCGGGTATTGCCGCAGCGGCCGGATTGTCGGCTGGCGCTTGGCTGACCCGCCCCACCTCACCGCCGCTTCCTTCAATGAACGCACCTGCCGCGCCACTTGAATCGGCAACGCCGGTGCAGGGCGTACGGGTCGGCGAGTTGCTGCCGTCCTTCACTCTGCCCGACCTGGATGGGATGCCGGTGCAGTTCCCGGATCGCTTCAAGGGCAAGCCGCTGCTGATCAATGTGTGGGCGAGCTGGTGCGCGCCCTGCATCGAGGAAATGCCGGAGCTGGCGCGCTTTGCCGCGCGTCATGCCGATGATGGCCCGCAGGTGGTTGGCATTGCTCTGGATACGCCAGGGGCGGTGCTGGATTTTCTCGGCAACGTGCCGGTGTATTACCCGATCGTGATCGAGACACCGGGGCCGAATGACGCCAGCGTCAAGCTCGGCAATTCGCAGGGTTTGCTGCCTTACAGCGTGCTGCTTGATGCGCACGGACGCGTGCTCAAGCAGAAGCTGGGGCCGTTCAAAGCAGGCGAGATTGATGCCTGGGTGGCGGATGTGGGGCCAGCCGCAGCGGAGTGAATTCCTGCACTCTGGATGGGCCGTCAAGGTACGGCGCTTCTTGCTTCTTGCTTCTCGCTTCGCGCCTTACCCTCTCCCCAACCCCTCTCCCGGTGGGAGAGGGGCTTCGAGCCGCGGCCGGCGCGCTGCACGGCCCCGCTTGGCTTATTTCTTGAACAACAGCGCCAACACGCTCGGGCGCAGCGCCAGCTTCATCATCTGCCGGAACTCGGCCGGCGTCAGGCTGGTCTTGCACGGCAACATGCCGGCCACGCCGTCCATCACCAGCAAGCCATCCTCGGCCTTCACGTCATTGATGCGCACGTCCAGCTTCATGGCGGGGGTTGCAACCTTCATGCTCAGCCCTCCCAGTTGCCAAGGCCAACGATTTCACGGCCTGCAGCGCGACCGGAAATCATCGCCTCGGTCAGGTACGAACCGTTCTGGTACAGATCGGAGAACATCGAGCCCATCTCACCGGCTTCATACAAGCGCGGAATGTGCTTGCCATCGTGGTCCAGTACTTCGGACTTGATGTTGCGGCGCGCACCACCGCCGGTGCAGACGATCACCGGGTCCACGCGCATGCCATAGAACGGCGCCTGCGCGATCGGGAACAAGGTGTCCGGGTTGCGGCCGAAGTCCGCATCGTTCTTTGCTGCACACGCCGCGTTGTAACGTTCCACTTCAGCGCGCAGCTTGGCCGGGTCGCGGTTGATCTTCACTGCCAGCTCTTCCAGCGTGTCGGCCTTCTGGATCCAGCCCTTCTCCACTTCCACCGAGTTGTCCTCGGACCACTTGTAGCCGCGCACCACCGGGTTCCAGCTCATTACCTCCACCACCAGCTTGTTGTACTGGCAGGTGATGGCGTCAAAGATCATGTGCACCGGCTGCGCACGGTAATGCGGGGTGTCCACCCAATGGCCGTGCTTCTTTTCCTTGTAATGGGTGAGCTGCAACTCGGCGGTTTCGTTGTAGAAACGCTCGGTGTTTGCATCCACTTCAATCCAGCTGAAGCTCTGCCAGAAGAAGTTGCGCAGGAAGCCGTTGACGAAACCTTCCGGTTTGAAGCCCGGCCAGATGCCGCCCGACTGGCCCTGGTTGCGCATATGCCACAAATCGGCGCCGGCTTTCTGCAGGATCTTGATGCCGTCGCCGGTGTTGTGCGGCGTACCCAGCGGTGCCGGGTTGGCAAGACCGAAATAGTTGCGCTGCATGTCCAGGTTGGCTTCAAAGCCACCGGTGGCCATCACCACGCCCTTGTTGGCACGGATGGCCACGCGCTGGCCGTTCTGCTCGGCGATGACGCCGAACACTTCCAGCGTGTCCGGGTCCTGCACCAGATCCTTGAGCGGCGATTCATAGGCAATCTGGATGCGCGGGCGCAGGCGGATGTTCTCGCGGAACGCCAGGTACACACCGGACGGAATCGGCAGGATGGTGGCGGTGCAATGCACGGCTTCGCGCGCGCCGAACTCCGGGAACTCCAGCACCGCATCGCGCTCGGAGAAACCGGTGCCATGAATGAACTGGGCGCCGGCCTGGGCCGCACGTTCCTGGATCCACGGTTCCAGCGCTTCCATCGCCTCGGACCACGGCACCAGCATGTCTTCCGGGATCGGGTTGGCCACGCTCATCTTGCGCTGGTATTCGGCCAGCACCTTGGCGTTCTTGGTGATCAGCAGCGACTGGCCAGCCACGCGGCTGTTGCCGCCGGTCTCGGCCTCATTGGCCTTTTCCAGGATGAGGATGGACAGGTTCGGGTCCAGATCGTGCGCCTCGATGGCGGCACACATCGACGCCAGGCCAAAGCCGGCGATGACGAGGTCGTACTGCTGGTCCCACTGTTTGACGGCGTTGCGACTGGCCATGGTTCCCCTCCCGGGAGATTGCGATCAGCCGACTATCAGCGCCCGGCCCCGGCAACCGCCAACCAATTCGCGTACGATCCACAACCATTGGTTGTTACCGCGTGCCGCCATGGATCTCCGCCAGCTCCGCTATTTCCTGTCCGTGGTTGAACACGGCAGTTTCACCCGCGCTGCTGGGGCGACCGGCCGCACCCAGCAGGCGCTGAGCAAGGGCATCCAGGCGCTGGAACAGCAGCTGGGCGCGCGCCTGTTCGAGCGCGGCAGCCGCGAAGCCCGGCTTACCGATGTCGGCCGCCTGCTGATGGAACACGCCCAGCCCGCCCATGACGCCGTGCGCCGCTTCGAGGACCGCCTGCAGGAGCTGCAGACCGGCGCCGAGGGCCAGGTCCGCATCGGCACCGGCCCGAGCACGGCCGGCTCGCTGGTCGCCCCGGCGGTGCTGGCGCTGCGCCGGCACTGGCCGAAAATCGGCATCCACGTCAGTGGCGGCATCCTGCCCGAGCTGTTACCCAACCTGCTGGCGCGCGAACTGGATGCGGTGGTCACCCTGCACACCTTTGGCGACGGCGACCCGGACCCGCGCATCAAGAGCGAAGTGCTGATGCACGACGAGTACCGCGTACTGGCCAGCGTGCGCCACCCGCTGGCGCGGCAACGCGATATCAGCCCGGCACAACTACTGGAACAGGCCTGGATCTTCGGCCGGCGCTTGGGCGCGGTGGAAGCCGCGTTCCGCCAACGCTTCCATGAGGCCGGCCTGGAACCACCGCTCAACACCATGGAAAGCGGCTCGCCGGAATTCATGCGCGCGATGATCCGCGACGGCGGCTACCTCACCTTGTTGCCCAGCCGTTTGGCACAGGCCGAGTTGCTTGCCGGGCATTGGGTAAAACTGGACGCGCCGGGGTTTGCCTGGCAGCGACCAGTGATGGTTTACACCCGTGATGGCGAACCGCAGAGCGCGCCGCTCGCACGTTTTCTGCAGGCATTGAGGAATGCGGCGGAGTTGGCGCGGACGCGGGAAGTGGAATAGGCGTCAGCGTCAAACCTGACGGAAAGTCCCAGTAGCTCAGGTGGGCTATTCAAACTTGGGCACTGGGCGAATGGCTCCGATCAAAGCGCCGAAGATGCCATTACCCCGTTAGCGCATGAGTGTATTCACTATCACCGATTGGAACTGCTGTTTGCTAGCCACTCTCTGACTCGGCTTATGCAATGCCACAGAACATTGATCGCGCAGGTACATCTCCTTGTTCAAAACAACAGAAAGATGCGCAATACTCAGCATTACACCGCTCCCGCGCGGTCTACATAAGAGTTAGCGTCTATGCCAGACATAACGTGGACGTCGATACTGACAAGCAGCGTCATTGCGGCTGTGATTGGCGGCCTGCTAGGCGGCTTGGTCACGCTGCGCGTCGCGCGCAACCAGTACATCAACGACTACTACAAGCTTGTCGTCAAAAAGCGAATCGACGCATATGAGCACGTTGAAGATCTGATCACGCAGTTAAAGACCAGCCTAGCTGACGATCAGGACCGCAAGGTCTATCACTTTCTCTTTGCGGAGGGGGATGTCAGCCGGGCGCATAAAGCCCTCTTCCTTATCTCTGCCCAGTCAATGTGGCTCACTGACGAACTTGTAGACGAAACCGTGAAGCTCAATCGGCTTCTCTATCAATGCCCATCCCACCCGGCGGCAGCCATTGCGTTCGCCAAGGAACACTACCAGACTATCGCGGAAGCTCGCACACGCTTGGAAAGGCTGCACGCAAGAGATTTTGTCGTGCTTCACGAGGTCCGGCGGTTTCTCAAAACGAAACGACCAAGCGACTCATATGGCGCTCTTCCGGATAGGCGCTAATTACTCGTCCAAGCCGACGTCGCTCCGCGGCGCGGCTTAATTCAGGTGTTAGGTGCAACACGGATGCTTAGCCAAATTTCTGATACCTGGCAGTTCAATTTCTGGCTAGGTCTCGCCAGTCTTTGCGCTGGTTTAGTGGTCATTTCGCCCTGCCTGTTGTTCCCCACTTTGCGTCGCCGGATACTGCAGGCCGAGCTGGATATCGAGGGCGTGGGATTGATCGCACTGGCAGTCGCTATCGTTGCCATTGGATGCTACAACTACTTCAGTGGCACTGGTGGCGCCTAACAGTTCATTCCGCCTAGTCCGCTTCGCGGCGCGGCTTAAATATCCAGAACTAGGTGCCATGTCAAAATTAATCCTGATAATTGGACTAGTTATTTTGACGGCATGTAGTGAATCACCAAGTTCGGAGAGTCACAAAAATTCGCGCGGCGAGGCGCTTCCGGCGGCTCCTCCAGGCCCAGACTTCCGGGACTTGCTGGACGGAAAATGCCTTGCCAATAACATCAATCCTGTCGCGCTCAATGACTATGAGAGCTGCTTTGTCACCGAGCTATCCAAACAATGCAGCCCAGCGAACGATTGTCTCATAAGCTGCCTGGTTTCGGGTCAAGCGCGTCAGATCGGCGGCGGCTGTTGGCATGCGTGTTTCCAGGGAATCGTCAGCTACAACGCATATCATGAGCCGGCTCAGGCTGCCCGGTGCAGATTGCTGGATCCATATCAAACACCGCACAATTCATTCAAACCGAGACCGTTGCTCGGCTCGCCCTAATGCGGGCGTCAGGCATCAGAGGACAAATCTATGCGGGTTGACCTAGCCCTCTTTGACGGTGACGAAATGCTGACCCGAGGCACGTTCCGCATCGGCGCCGCCGAACTCGTAGATTCGCTCCCTGTGTTCAACATCACTCACAGGCTCGGGCCCGAGGTAGCGGACATTGTTCTTTCGGAGTTTCCTCCACATGTTGACCTCAAAACAATCACCCTTAAGATGCCAATCCATGAGTCCTCTGATTGGGAGTCAATCGACATGGGCAGGTACTCACTGGCGTTTTGGTGTCGACTGATGCCTGATGATTCCTTCAAGCCAACGCCGCCTCGCGGCAAGGCTCAACTCACGCCTTAGGAGACACACATGCAATCGGGAAGCTGTCATTGCGGAGCAGTGAAGTTCACCGCTCAAGGTGAGATTGACCAAGCCATTGAATGCAACTGCTCACATTGCAGCATCAAGGGACTCTTGTTCTGGTTCGTGCCGCGCGAAGCGTTTGCGGTCACATCAGGAGCAGACAAACTCACGACCTACACATTCAATACGCACAACATCCTCCACCAGTTCTGCTCGGTTTGTGGCTGCCAGGCCTTCGGCCTTGGGACCAAGCCTGACGGAACCAAGATGGCTGCAATCAATGTTCGCTGCGTGGATGGAATCGACCTGACGGAGCTCAAGCGCGTCCCGGTAAATGGCAAGGAGTTCTAGTGCGCAACAGCTGACATTTCGCTCATGTCGAACCCGCCGCAAGCTGCGGCTTGATTCCAGAGCTGGAACCAACACACACCTCATCGTTCAAGGAAGATAGATACGTGCGGATTTTTCCCTTTGCGCTCTTTTTCGCCATCGCTGGTATTGCTGGCTGCAACCGTCCCGTGAGTCCTGCTGAATTGAACGAGACCTGTGTTAGACGCCTCGGCGACCGGGCCAGCGTGACACCGGAGCGCGCAAGCAGATTTTGCTCGTGCTTTCTTGAGGCATCCCTAAAGAAAGTATCCGCAAAAACCCTTGCGCATGAATTCGAAACGGGAAGTAGCGAAATCTTCAAGAAGACCTTGCGTCCAGAGTTTGAGCAGTGCAAATCAGCCATGAGCGGTGGGTCCTGACAATACGTTCAGGCCGACGCCACGCCCCGAAGCCACACAGTGCCATTCCCTAGCACTTTCCGCCGCACCAGCACCCAATCGCCCCGCTACGAATTTGGCTCAGCTTGGGCATCAGGTGGTTCAATCAAATTTTTACAAAGGACGTAATTCCCATGATTGAAAAGCGCATTTACAAGTTATTGTCATTGGCATTTCTTCTGCTATGCATGGGCGCCTGGTCTTACAGAACATCACTATTTGAGATATATGACGCCGCTGCGGAAAGGAACGTGCAGCTCGACGCAGCGCATTCGGCCAAGACGTAAGTTATTGAAGATTTTGGCACCGCTCGACAGGTCGATCCAACCGAACATGCCGTGCGGTTCGGCTGGATCTAGACACCAACAAGCACAGCAAGCTGCCTGCGATATGGTAATGCGAGAGCAGCGACTCGGCAGCGGCGCGTACGCTCCACCCTTCGAGCATTCTGCAACCCACTGATGGCGATCATTTCAACAGATGCAAGCACGAGAAAGGCCACAGGCGTGAGCCTCGGCGATCGGCTATGTTACGAACCCTTTCCCTACTTGCTTTCAAGCGCCGACGCATGCAAGCGACTTCGATGATTGTTCGGAACCGGCGGTGGTTCAACTGCATCGCGTTGTCCGTCGCGCTATTGAGCGCGGGATGCATGGGTAAGAACGTCCCGGCGAAAGATCTGGCCCATAGTGACGGAATCGCATCGTCCTCTGGTCAAATTGGGATTCCGAGCTCAGCATCGGCTACTTCTGGAACATCGTCAGCGGCAACCGCCTGAAGAGCCTCTACTACGCGCATCATGGCGGTGTTCCCCGCTCGCAGTGCTACATCTACATCATGCCGAAATATGATCTTGGCATCTTCGTCATCACCAACCAGAGTGGCGACCAGACCGCACATGCCATGGAAGCAGCTATCGATGCGCTGGTAGAGAGAATCGCCACGCGGGAGAAGCTTTCTGCTCATGGGCTGCCCCGATAGCGTCTACCAGCGTTGGCCTGCTCGCCGTTCGGCGCTGTCCTTCATGCGTAAGCGCGCCACCCAACAATCACTTAAGCCGGGCTGCTTCATCGGCGGGCTCAGTTCCTGCATTGGATACCAACGTCATGGCTAAAAAATCCATTCAAGACCTTCTGGATGACGTCCGCCTGCTTGGCGAGGAGCAATTCTCTTTGCTCGAATCTGTCCGCGCGCTTGTAAAGAAAGCCATCCCGGCAGTGACCGAGGAGGTCAAGTACGGCGGCATTATCTTCAGCTCAGGGCAGTCGTTCTGTGGGGTCTTTGCCTATAAGCACCACGTCTCGGTCGAGTTCGGCAGCGGCGCCAGGATCCCGGACACGCTAGGCCACCTTGAAGGTGCAGGCAAAGGCCGGCGGCACATCAAGCTGCATTCGGCAAAGGACATCAACACCAAACAGCTGGCTCACTACCTTCCGCTGGCCCTGGAGGCAGCAAGAGGTGCGGCCTGACCATGCTAAAGCAATCCGCAGATTGCGATCTGGCCCAGCGCCAACCCTGGAGGGCGCATGGCAAGCACTCGTCATCTGAAAGGCATCTCCCGCTCACTCGGCGAAACCTTCATCAGCCGCAACAATGACCTTGCCGGCTATTGCGCACCGCATGACCCAAACATCGAGAGCCGAAGCACTCGGGCCAACGCTCTCCCACGCCGCGGTGTCTTGGCAGATGAGATCAACACAGCGGGACAGTAAACTTGCTACACCCACATCAAACCCCAATAGAAGAGTCATCCATGAAAGGAATCATCACCACCACCCTCGTCGCAGCGTCCCTGCTTGCGCTGCCCGGCATGGCTGCGCAGAGCAATCTGATTGAACGCAGCTGGGTGAAGGTCGACGAGAACCATGCGGAACTGGAGCACGCCGGTCGCGGCTATGCGCTGGATACCTACATCGTGATGTTTCAGCAGCCGTACTACATCCATGTCCGCAGCAAGGACAAGCAACCGCTTGAGGCCGCCGAGTTGGTGGAGATGGCCAGCGAGTACATCAAGCCGCGCGGTTGCACGCAGCCGTTGGAGCGGCGCAGCGATCTGGATCGAAGCAGCGCCGACAACTCCGAGCTTGTGCTCGGCTTCCAGTGCTGAGCAGGTCCTGCAGCCCGCCACTCAATCATCAGATACAAGCCTGCCGCTGACCTCGGTCAGCGGCACTCCGTTGGCGGTATACATCGCCCAACCTCGACGCTTCGGTGCCTTGCATGTTTGAACTCTTCGCCGTCCCCATCCTGATGACGCTGCTGGTGCTGCTCGCAGCCATTGCGCTGTTCAAGTTTCGGGCGCGCTTTGCGAATTGGCCGATCCTGTATCGCGTGGTGCTTTCGGCACTGATCGCGTCGTTTGCCCCCACCTTTTTGGTGGCCGGCCACGGCGGGGTTCCGCTTCCCACCATCACCGGGCTCGTTCTCACGCTCATGCAGATGGAGTGGCTGGGTGACGTTTGACTATCGATCATGGGGGTTGGGTCGAACAACATGGGAATCTACCTTCCTCCTTTCCTCGTCTGCTTCGCGTTTAGCCTGCTCCTGGCCTGCAGCACATTCCGCAATCGCGTGCCCGCCATAAAGCCTTCGCAGCCCTGGTGAGCTGCCCTGGGCTTCCCTGAGCCCATCACCGAAACCACGATCTGGCCGGGCGCAGCCTTTGCCCTGAAACGCTGTGCCCGTTCCGGATTCGCGCTTCCGAAGCCGCCATAATCAGCCCCCTCTTTCGCCTATTCATATTTATGGGAGCTTCGATGACAAAGGCCTGTCTGCTCGCGCTGGCAACCACGCTTGCCTGTTTTGCTCTGCCCTCGGCGCAGGCCCAGGCTGTGTACAAGTGCACCGGCCCCAAGGGTGAGACCAGCTACCAGTCCATCCCCTGCAGCGAAGGCGAAACCTCGTTGCGCCGTTACGCGACACCCTCGGCCTCCAACCCGACCCAGGCTATCTCCGCCGCCCCGGCCGGCCCGGGCCAGCAGCGTGTGCAGGTGCGTTACACCACCACTGCGGCCAACGAGAAGTGCGATAGCGCCAAGGCCCTGCGCACTGCAGCGCTGGGAGCGGCCGGCGCGCAGGCAAGCGCCGAAATGCGCGGCAACCTGGACCAGCAGGTCGACGCCGCCTGCCGTTGATGTACGCTGGCGCCGCGTGGTTCGCGGCCTGACCGAAGCCGTTGAGCCAGCAACCGCTCCCGATGTCGCCGCTGCCTTGCCTACCCGTGCAGGAGAGTCCGTGAGCCACTCCTTCAAGAGAACACTGATCCTCGCGCTGCTCCTGCCCTTCTGCGCCGTCGCCCAGGGCGAGCCCGCGCTGAAGGTCGACAGCGCTCAGGTCGTCGGCCTGACCGCCTTGCTGGAAGCACAGCCAAGGCATCCGGAGGCAACCAGCATCCGCGCCTTGCTGCTTGAGTGGGAGGACAGCACCAACGACGCAGTGGATTACGTCTGCCCGGATGTGTTGGCACCGGTACCTGGCAAGGGCATAGCAAATGGCCCCGAGCTGTTGGCGCAGTTCATTTTTGGCAGTGCGGCCTTCCAGGTGGCCAATCCATCGCAGAAGGGCGCGCTGCAGCCCTCCCAGCTCGCCGGCATGCGCAGCATGCTCAAGGCCTACAAGGTCTTGCTCGCCGCCGACGCCAATGCCCGCATTCCCCGCTTTGATGCGCTGGCGGCGATGGATGCGCAAGGCACGCTGCCGGCATACCTTGAGCCGATAGTGACGTTGAGTTGCAGATGATGCTTTCGCTGCGTTCAAACGCGCAGCGTACGTTCGTGACCAAACCCGCTGACACAACGTCAATCCTATCCGCACGCTCTTCCTTCATCGCCGTGCACGCTTTCAAGCTTCGTTCGCGCATCGATCTTGATCTCACAACTAATTTCGAGCCGTGACCGCACTGCGTGCATCATTCGCTCACAACCACCCAAGCCAGACAAGCATGAACCTGCAGATCCGCCATGAAACAGCCAATGACAGCGCCGCCATTGAAGCGGTGACCATCGCCGCGTTCGCACACGCCGCGTACAGCAGCCATACCGAGCAGTTCATCGTGGCCGCGCTGCGCCGCGAAGGGCAACTCAGCGTTTCCCTGGTTGCCGAAAGCGCCGGTGTCGTTGTTGGCCATGTCGCTGCATCGCCGGTCACCATCAACGATGCCCACGTTGGCTGGTATGGCTTGGGCCCGGTTTCGGTAATTCCGTCACTGCAGGGCCAAGGCATTGGCACGCAGCTGGTGGATTCCGCGCTTGATCTGCTTCGTCGGCACGGCGCGTCAGGCTGCGTGGTGTTGGGGGAGCCCGCTTATTACCGACGGTTTGGTTTCGAAGCGACGCCTTCGCTGGTGCTGCCGGACGTACCCGCCGAGTATTTCCAGGCCCTTTCGTTTGACGGCACGCTGCCACAGGGAATGGTTGCCTATCACGCCGCGTTCTCCGCGCAGGAATAAGCTGCGTATTGCGCCGGCCAGCGGTTGCGAATAAAGGAAAACGCTCGTGACCGAAGGCTCTCACCTGACCCGCAACTCGGCCGGCACTTCCGGACTGCGCCTGCTTGCCGGCGGTCGTATTCGTTGGCAGAGTGATGCCGCTTCACTCATCCGATCAGCGCAGATCTGACGGACTTGCTCCCCACGCTCACAGGAAGGATCCCAGGATGCGCAGCACTCGCTCACACATCACCGCCAGCAGCAACGTGCCGCAACCCTCGCAGTTGCGGCGCGGCGTACCTGCGCTGCTCGGCATACTGCTCGCCTGCCTGCTGGTGGCCTGCGGCAAGCCGGTGCCTGCAGACAAACAGGCCTATATCGGCAGCTGGGAATCTGAAACCACCTCGCTGCTTATCGACGCCAGCGGCCGTGTGGTCTACGAACACCAGCCCAGCCCGTCGACAAGCAAGTCTCTGGATGCGCCCATCAAGGCCTATGAAGGCAACGATTTCATCGCCGGGGTTGGCCCATTGACCACGCGCTTCGTGGTGTCGGTGCCGCCGCACCAGGTTGACGGCAGCTGGAAAATGACCGTCGATGGTCAGGAACTCACGCGTCGTTGAGCCCGCAGGCTGACGATCATCACGGCAGCGTCGCTGCCCTCCTGACATCAAGGTTCACATGATCCGCTCGTTGACTATCGCCCTGCTGCTTTCACCCGCCATCGTCTGGGCAGCGCCGCAAGCGCGGCCGGATCATCAGCAGGTCTACAACGACTGCCTTGCAGAAGCCGGCGGCATCAACAACGGCACAGTTGATGCGTGCTCCAGCGCTGCCTCCGACAGCGCCAAGGCGGAGATGACCCGCTTGTACCGCACGCTTTACAGCCGGCTGCTGGCCGAGAACGCGGAGGATGCCGCACAACTGGAGCGGGCACAGAAGGCCTGGCTGGTATACCGCGACCTGCACTGCCAGCTTGCCGGTTCCTACGTGGGTTCACCGATGTATTCGTTCTGCCCGATGCAGTTGAACATCAGCCGGGTAAGCGAACTGCGTGAACTGGTTGGGGAGTCTCCGTCTCCATAGTCGCGCGGTAGAGACGTTTGATAGCCCTGCCGAGCATGGCTCGGCACTACATGTTGGTTCTTTGGGCTTGGCAGATCGCATCACCGTAGCCCGGGTAAGCGCAGCGCACCCGGGAAGCAGCTGGCCGATGATGTTACCGAATGCGTGCCAACAACCCCGGGTGCGCTGCGCTTACCCGGGCTACCTTTTGTTCGGCTTTTCACTCAGCCCTTTCAGGGCAGGTCTGGACGCAGGACGCTACCGAGGCACCTGCGTAAAAGCATTGCGCCATACTCCGCTTTCATCACTCCACCATCCGCCAAGGCCAGCCCATGTCCGACCCGTACAACTCGTCCTCACCACGCTCGGCGGCAGCCGCTGTTCTCAACGATTCGATGATCACCACTGCGCTGGAACTGCCGGGTTATCGCGCCGTGCGCAACCTCGGCCTGGTGCGCGGCATCACCGTGCGTTCGCGTTCCATCGTGGGCAACTTCCTGGGTGGGCTGCAGACCATTTTTGGCGGCAACATCACCATCTATACGGAGCTGTGCGAGCAGGCCCGTGATGAGACCTACCGCGACATGGTGACCCACGCCCGCCAGCTGGGCGCCAACGCGATCATCGGCGTGCGCTACGACGCCACCGAGTTGATGACCGGGCTCACCGAGGTGCTTTGCTATGGCACCGCCGTGGTTGTCGAGCCGCAGCCGCGCTGAGCACAGCGATGGAGCGCGCTGTCCCCCTGCCGATGATGCCCACAGAAACGTCGCTGGCAGCAGCGCCTGCTCGCGCATGAGCAATCAGATGCGAGCCTGCGTGCTGGCGCAGCTTGTTGGCATCGGCGTAATTGTGCCCACCATGCTGGTGGCGCTGTTCTACAGCGTGCCCGGTGTGATGTTTGCACTGGAGTCACTCCAGGCTGGTGAGCATGTGGCTGACGCCGTCCAGCTTTTGCTGTGCATTGCCGGCGGCTGGCTGGGCATCGTCGCGTTATGGCGCGCATATGCAGTGCTGAGCAGCGATCAATTGGTCTTCAACAAGACCTTGGTCTGGATCGGCTTCAGCTGTGGCTGCCTGGTGTCGCTGCTGCTGATCGGGAATACAAACGGATCGCTGCTTTTCCGGATTCTGTTTTTCGGCTGGCCACTGCTTGGCGTCGCCGTGTTCACTCCGCTGCTGACGCGTTGCCGCCAAGGCGAGCGCTCAGCGCCGCATGCCTGATCAATCGCCCAACCCGAGCCAGCGTCACCATGCCACGCAACGTGCTTTTCATCTGCAGCCAGAATCGCCTGCGCAGCCCAACCGGCGAGCAGGTGTTCGCCGACTGGCCCGGCATCGAGACGCAATCGGCCGGGCTGGGCAACGATGCCAACACGCCGGTATCGCCCGAACTGCTGCACTGGGCAGACCTGATCTTCGTGATGGGAAAAGCGCATCGCAACAAGCTGTCGAAGAAGTTCCGGGCGCACCTGGATGGCAAGCGCGTGATCTGCCTGGATATCCCGGATGACTACGACTATATGGACCCGGTCTTGGTGCGGCTGCTCAAGCACAAGGTGACCCGCTTCCTGCCTGTGGCTTGAGCAGGGCATATCGCGCGGGGTACTCGGGCCAGGCGGAATACCTGCGGCAGCCAGCAACGCTGATCTCGCCGCCCTCTCCCCAACCCCTCTCCCGTGAAGGGAGAGGGGCTTTGGTTCCACGGGCGCTGACAATGCGCTGCAGACGCCTGGATCGCCCCAGCGAAGGGTCCGGGACGGTCCTTCGCTGAGAAAATCGCGCCAGTCACAGCCTGCCGGAACCGTGCGAAACGCACCCTGCAGCGCTAGCTGACTCAGGGAACAGTTGCAAAATGCAAATCATTCGCATTTAATTTCGCACTAACATTGCCGCCCGCCTGAGCGCAGTCATGCCCCGCACCGGAAGCGGGCAACGCCCCGCACGTGGCTAATCCCCTGCTTTCTTCCGTTCAGGCCCACTCATGCACCGCAACCGCACCTCCCTCCGCCCGGCCATTGCCGCAGGCGTTTCGTTCCCGTCCCGGCTCACCCGCCGCCGCCTGCAAGCGGCCATCTGCCTGGCTCTGTTCAGCAGCTGCGGTGCCGTGCTGGCGGCGCCACAGGCCGCCACTGGCAGCGCTTCCGGCGTGGAAAATGACACCGCTACCCAACTGGATACGGTGCGGGTGGTGTCCCAGCGTGCCAACCGGGTCAGCAATGGCGCCACCAACCTGGACCTGGACATCAAGGAAACCCCGCAGTCGATCAGCGTGGTCAGCGGCGAGCAGATGCAGCAGTTCGGCATCGACAACCTCAACGATGCGCTGCGCCTGGCCACCGGCATCCAGGTGGAGGAGTGGGAAACCAACCGCACCAACTACGTGGCGCGCGGCTTCGACATCAAGAACACCCAGATTGACGGCGTCGGCCTGCCCAACGACTGGGGCATCGTCACCGGTGCGATGGACGCCTACGGCTACGAGAAGCTGGAAGTCATCCGCGGCGCCAATGGCCTGCTCACCGGCGTGGGCAACGCCTCGGGCACCATCAACTATGTGCGCAAGCGCCCCACCAACGAGGCCAAGGGCCAGCTGGGCGTTAGCGTGGGTTCCTGGGGCAAGCGCCGCATTGAGGTGGATTACGCCACCCCGTTCACCGACGACGGCCGCTGGGCCGGGCGGGTGGTGGCCGCGCACGAAGACGGCGACTCCTATCTGCGCGGCTTCAACACCGACCGCAACTTCCTGTACGGCGTGGTCGATGGCCAGATAGGTGACAACGGCACCTTGACCCTTGGCTATTCGTGGCAGAAGGCCAACAGCGACCAGAACATGTGGGGCGCGCTGACCTTCGTCAACGCCGACGGCAGCCAGGCCTCCTGGCGACGCAGCGCGTCCACCACCCAGGATTGGACGTATTGGGATACCAAGACCGAAACCGCGTTCGCCGAATACACCCATCAGCTCGGTGCGGATTGGCAGGTCAAGGCCTCGTACAACTACCGCAAGATCGGCAGCGATGACCAGCTGTTCTTCGCCTACACCACCACCGGCCTGGATCCGCTTACCGGCGAAGGACTGGTGGGTTGGTCGTACAAGGGCATCGACGAAGGCAGCTCGCATCTGGGCGACATCACCGTAAATGGCCGCTTCCAGTTGTTCGGGCGCGAGCAGGAAGCCATGTTCGGTTTCAGCATCGCCAAGAGCGCGGAGACCACCTGGGATCACCCGGTGGATGGCAGCGATCCCTCGTTCGGTGCGTTGCCGGCATTCCCGTATGCAGGCAACGTCATCGCCGAACCGCAATGGGGCGCGCGCACCAAGGCCAGCTGGACCAACCAGCGCCTGAAGCGCGGCTACGGCGCCACCCGCTTGAGCTTTACCGATCGGCTCAAGGCCGTGGTCGGCGTCAACTGGGCCGAGTATCACCGCGACGGCAACAACGGTGTGACCTTCAGCCAGACAGAGGACAACGTCAGCCCGTACGCCGGCCTGACCTGGGACTTCAACGACAGCGTGCTGGGTTATGTCAGTTACTCCGACATCTACCAGCCGCAGGATCAGTACGACATCAAGCACGTCTACCTGGATCCGACCAAGGGCGTGAACTACGAAGTCGGCGTCAAGGCCGAATGGCTGGACCGGCGCCTGCTGACCACGCTGGCCTTGTTCAAGGCAAAGCAGGAAAACCTGTCCACCTATGGCGGCTATGACTTCGCTACAGCCAACTACTGGTATTACGGCGTGGACGTGGAGTCCAAGGGTGTCGAGTTCGAAGCCACCGGCAAGCTCAGCGACAACACCAACCTTGTACTTGGTTACACGCAGTTGAAGATGAGCAACCAGGACGGCGGCAGCACCTATACCTGGGTACCGCGCCGCACTGCCAACCTGATGCTGACCTCACGCCTGCCAGGTTATGAGGCGCTGTCATTCGGTCTGGGCGGGCGCTGGCAGAGCGATACCTCCACCAAGGAGAGCTACACCAACATGGTGGTCCGCCAGGGCAGCTACGCGGTGCTCAACGCCTTCGTAGCATGGGACGTAATGCCCAATGCCACGGTGCGCGCCAACATCAACAACCTTGCCGATCAGAAGTACATCAACAGCCTGTATCAGATTGGTTATTACGGCGCGCCGCGCAACTACCAGTTGAGTTTTGACTGGCGGTTCTGAGTGCGGCTGATGGCAATACGGCCGTAGGTTGGCTTTTGCTTTTTGGCTTTTGCTTTTTGGCTTTTGCTTTTTGGCTTTTGCTTTTTGGCTTTTGCTTTTTGGCTTTTGCTTTTGAGCTTTTGGCTTTTGCTCCATCCCCTCTCCCCTTGCGGGAGAGGGTGCCCAACGGGCGGGAGAGGGGTAGCACTTCACGGCCAACCTTGCCCACTCCCTGAGCCTCCCCCTCTCACCAACCCCTCTCCCGCAGGGAGAGGGGCTGCAAACACCGCTTCACCCTTCATCGATACCTGAGACCACCCCACGCCATGTCCCAACCCTCCACCCTCGCTGCTCCATCCCGCTCACGCCGCCGGCAGATCGTGCTGCGCGTGCTGATGGCCATGCTCGGCGGCTACGTCTTTGCCTGGGGCACGGTGGCGCTGGCAACCTGCCTGTTGTTCGCGGCCAAGCTGGACTTCCACGATGCCGAGTTCCTCGGCGCCTTCATCGGCCTGCTCGCCTATGTGCTGGTGTTCCTGTGGAGCATCGCAAGCAGACAACTGCTGCGGGTGGGCATCGTATTGCTTGGTGGCGGCCTGCTGATGGCGGGGCTGGCCTCGCTCGTGCAAACCCTGTTGGTGTGAACGGAGAACCCCATGTTCAATAGTTTCCGGCAAGCCATGGCGTGGCTGCATACCTGGTTCGGCCTGGTGCTCGGCTTCGTGCTGATGGCAGCGTTCTTCTTCGGCGCGCTGTCCGTGTTCGATCGGGAAATCGATCGCTGGGCCATTCCCGCCACGCGCATCCAGCCGCAGGCCATGCCCTCTTTCGAAAAAGTGCTGCAACCGGCCTTCGAGCGCATGCAGCCGAACAAGGAAGCCATCGAGGCGATGCGCCCACGCGTCAACGGGCCAATGCCGACACACTTCGACAAGGTCGCCAGCTGGAGTGCCTACACCACCCACCGCGATCCTGTCCTGGCCTTGTATGCCGGCTACCAGGTGCCCAACGCCAAGGACCCGGAAGAACTCATCTGGGCCTACGCCACCATCGATCCACGCGATGGCAGCGTGCTGCCCGATGACCGTCTGAAGATCGGCAGCGGCTTTTTCTTCCCGCTGCACTATGGACTGACCCTGGACTGGAAAAACCTGGGCATCTGGATCGTCGGCTTCTCCGCGTTGGTCATGCTGGCCGCGCTGATCAGCGGCGTGGTGATGCACCGCAAGCTGTTCCGCGAGTTTTTCACCTTCCGCCCTGGCAAGGCGCGGCTGCGCAGCGTGCTGGACCTGCACAACCTCACCGGCGTGGTGGCATTGCCGTTCCACTTCTTCTTCGCGCTCACCGGCCTGCTGATCTTTGCCGGCACCTATTATTTCCCGGTCGGCCACACCCAGCTGCACGATCTGCATGACCTGCACGAACGCACCGAGGCGCAGGAAACCGGCCTGCCACACCAGCGCGCCGGGGTTGCCGCAGGGCTGGCATCGGTCGATGCGATGGTCGCGCAGGCACAACAGCGCTGGCAGGCCAACGACAAGGCCGGTGATGTCGGCTTCCTGGTGCTGCAACACGTGGGCGATGCCAACGGTTACGTCAGTGTCTATCGTGCCGGCACCGACCGCATCGCACTGGTCGGCGACGGCATCCACTTCAATGCGGCCAACGGCAAGTTGATCCGTGAGGACCCGGCCGCAACGCCGGTGGCACGCATGAGCGAGTTCCTCACCGGCCTGCACCTGCAGCACTTCCGCCATTGGCTGCTGCGCTGGCTGTACGTGCTCGGCGGCCTGGCCGGGGCGGTGTGCATTGCTACCGGCTTTGTCTTCTTCGTCGAGAAGCGCAAGCGCCAGCACGCGCTGCAAGGCAGCCAGGGCGCGCGCATCGTGGATGCGTTGGCGGTGACCACGGTAACCGGCATGGTGCTGGCCACGCTCGGCATCCTGATTGCCAACCGCCTGCTACCCGACGCCCTGCCCGGCCGGGGTGATTGGGAACGTTATGCGTTCTGGGCAGTGTGGGCGCTGGCGCTGGTGCATGCCGGCATACGCGGCGCACCTGTGGCGCGTGGGCTGACCAACCCGGCATGGCGCGAGCAGACCTGGGCCATCGCGGTATTGGCCGTGGTGGCGGTTGCACTGAACTGGATCACCACCGGCGACCACCTGCTGCGCACCTTGTCGCAAGGCTACTGGCCTGTAGCCGGCATCGACCTGTTCCTGCTCGGCACTGCAGCCGTGGCGATGATTACCGCGCGCAAGCTCGGCCAGCGCGCGCATGCCAAGCAGCTGAGCCACAGCCAGAATGAGAACGCCCATGCATGACTCACTCTCCGCCAACCTGATGCTCACAGGCGCGCTGTTGCTCGGCTTCTGCGGCATGGCCTGGCTGGCGTTGTCGATGCAGGCACATGCCCAGCAGGTGTGGCAACGCCAACCCTCGCCCGCGGTCCTGCGCCTGCTGCGTATCCTGGGCGGCTGCAGCATCGGCGCCGCGCTGGTGCTGTGCCTGAGCGTGGACCACGCAACCATGGCGGTGCTGGTATGGGTCATGGCCTTGAGCGGTGGCGCGTTGTTGGTGGCGTTCACCTTGTCGTCGCGGCCACAGCGCCTGCGTGTTCTGGCACCGTGGATCAGCTAGGCGTGCGAGTCGCTCACGGCATGCTGCGATTGCAGGCTCCGACGCGCGGCTCACTGTTGGTGTTGTTCACCCATCAGGACTCGATACTCGGCGGCTTCCGCATGCAGCCATTGCCGGAATGCCTGAAAGCCACCATGGCTCTTCGATCGTTCGGGATAGACAAGCCAGTGCGACCACGCCGTCTTCAGACGGTGATCGGACAGCAACCGCAACTGGCCTGACTGCAGCAGCAGTTGTGCACGCGTCACCCGCCCGAGTGCCACGCCCACGCCTTCCAAGGCCGCACGATGGTGCGATTCGGAATCATCGAAGATCGCGACATAGCGCTTGGGCGCGTTTGCCCCGGTCAATGCGAACCAGCGGTCCCATTCGCCATCCGGGTCACCCAGCAGCGGCCAGTCCGCCAGCGGCTTCGCACCGATGCCGCCCATGCGCTCCACCAGTGCCGGGCTGGCCATCGGTACCAGCCACTCATCGATCAAGGGTTCTGCGATCACTCCCGGCCAGCGACCATCGCCGATACGCATCGCCCCATCAAACTGCAGCTGCCGTTCGAAATCGATCAACAACTGGTTGGATTGCAGATTGATCTCAATCTGTGGATGCGCCGCCACGAAGCGACCCAGTCGCGGCACCAGCCATGCCGAGGCCATGGTCGGCACCGCACTGATCGACAACACGCAATCGCGCCGCGCCTGGAAGGGGCGGAAGGCCTCGTTGATGGCATCCAGGTGCGGCCCGACCTGATCGAGCAGGCGCCGCCCTTCCGGCGTGACTTCGACGCCACGCGCCTGCCGCAGCAGCAGCGGGTAGCCAAGCCGCTGTTCCAGCTGCCGCATCTGATGGCTGAGCGCGCTGACGGTGACATTCATCGCCTCGGCGGCACGCGACATGTTGCCCATGCGCGCGGCAAGCACGAAGCCGCGCAGGAACTGGAGTGGTGGCCCGCTCATATGCCTTTAGTAATTCTCAACCCTTGCTTGAGGAATGCTCGCTTTTACGGACTATAGCGCGGAACTAACCTCAACCTCTCTCAAGACGGAGCAGGAAAATGAACATCTATACCGATCTGTTGTTCATGCATGGCCACATCACCAATGTGGCGCTGGCCAGGGAGTTGGCCGGAGACGCTGCCGCGCCCCCCGCCCGCGAGGACACCGCTACTGCGGGCAAGCCACTGCGTGATGGGCGTGAGCGCAGGCAAGCTGACGAACCGACGCGGAAGTTGCCCCGAGCAATCGATGCCTGCTCGAATCGGTGAACCGGCAATGGCCCCGCTTTGGTAGCCCGGGTAAGCACAGCGCACCCGGGGCATTTCTCGCAGAGCCACACTACTCACCGATCAGAGTTCCCCGGGTGCGCTGCACTTACCCGGGCTACTGCCCTTGTGGGAGCGGTGTAAACCGCGAAGCTAATGTTGCGGGAGCCATTGGAACCCGTGCCAGCTGACGATGTATCTGCTTCGCGGCTTACGCCGCTCCCACAAGAACCATCAGGCCATTTCACCAGAACGCTGGATGTCGTAAGCCTGGGAGGCGCAGCTCATTGGGGGCTTTTTCAGCACAGCCGCAATCCTGCCGAGCATCGTTCCCCGAGTGCGCTGCGCTTACCCGGGCTACCGCTCTGCATTGAAACGCACTGTGTTCAAACGGCGCTTATGATGCCCGCATGAAAACCCGCAACTGGCGCGGCCGCGCGGCGGCCTTGCTTACCACCGTCGTGATTCTGTGCATTGTCTCCAACCCCGAGCTGGCTACGCTGGTTCCTGTGCTGGATGCCTTGGGGCTGGAAGTGCTGCTCGCGCTTTTTTCCGCGCAACTGATGGTGATCTTTTCGGATGTGCTGCTGCCATACGCGCGGCATGGCCATCAGCGTTGGGGCAGGCACGTGCTGAAGCCGGTTGGTGCTGCGCTGCTGTGCTTTGCCGGCGGCTATCTGCGGCAGCTGAGCGGGCATGTGCGGCTTGCCGGGATGCCTGCGCGCTCGTTTTTGTAGGAGCGGCGTAAGCCGCGAAGCTGAGGTTGCTGTAGGAGCGGCGTAAGCCGCGAAGCTGAGGCAGCTGAAAGCATTGGCATCTGTGCGAGTTGATGATGTGCCAGCTTCGCGGCTTACGCCGCTCCCACAAAGAGCCACAAAGAGCCGGAACACCGGAACGACAAAGGCCCGCCAATGGCGGGCCTTTGTGCTTGTTGCCTGCTACGAAGAAACCGCGGCTGCGATTACTTGGCGGCAGCTTCCTCGGCCTTCGGGATCGAGGCTTCGGTGGTGATGCGGATCTTGACGTCGTCGCTCACGGCCGGGGCATAGGCGCCGATGCCGAAGTCGCTGCGCTTGATGGTGGTGGTGGCATCAAAGCCCACCGACGGCACCTTCATCATCGGGTGCTCGCCGGCGCCGTTGACGGTCACGTCCAGCACCACCGGCTTGGTCACGCCCTTGACGGTCAGGTCACCGGTCACGCTCAGCTTGTTGGTACCGGCGGCTTCCACCTTGGTGCTCTTGAAGGTGGCGGTGGGGAACTTGGCGGCGTCGAAGAAATCGGCGCTGCGCAGGTGCTCGTCGAACTTGGCGGTGAAGCTGTTCAGGCCCGACAGCGGCAGGGTCACTTCCACGCTGGACTTGCCGACATCGGCCGCGTCGTACACCAGGGTGCCGTCAGCATTGCCGAAGTGCGCGGTCGGGTTGGAGAAACCCATGTGGTTCCACTGCACCAGCACGTCGGTGTGGCTCGGGTCGAGCTTGTAGGTACCGGCCGCGATCTGGATTGCAGCGGCTTCCGGGGCAGCCGGCGCGGCAGCAGCAGCGGCATCGGCCGGAGCAGCGGCGGTTTCGGCCGGGGCGGCAGCCGGGGCAGCGGTGTCGGCCGGCTTGGAGCAGGCGGTGATGGCAGCGGCAAGGGCCAGCGGGAGCAGCAGCTTGGACAGGGTGGACATGGGTCTCTCCTTGGAGGTGATAGACGGAATGCAATCAGTTTCAACAAGCACGGCGTCAGCCGATGTGACGGACGCCGCGTGGAACGCTTTGGTACTCAGGCAATACGCGCGGCTTCATCGAAGGACAGCCGCGGCAGCCGCGGGAAGATGCCGGACGAGTCGCCATAGCCCAGATTGACGAGGAAATTGGACTTGATGGCGGTGCCGGCAAAAAACGCTTCATCCACCTTGGCCGGGTCGAAGCCCGACATCGGGCCGGCATCCAGTCCCAGCGCACGTGCGGCCAGGATCAGATAGGCGCCCTGCAGGCTGCTGTTGCGGAACGCGGCCTCGTGGCGGCCTTCGCGCGGGCCGTCAAACCAGGCCTTGGCGTCGGCGTGCGGGAACAGGTAAGGCAGCTTTTCGTGGAAATCCAGATCAAACCCAATGATCGCGGTGACCGGTGCCGCCATGGTCTTGGCCAGGTTGCCCTCGGACAGCGCCGGCGCCAGCTTCTGCTTGGCCTCTGCCGATTTGACGAACACGAAGCGCGCCGGACTGGTGTTGGCGGACGTGGGCGCCCACTTCAACAGGTCGTACAGGGCACGCAGCTGGCTGTCCTCGACCGGACGGTCCTGGAACGCATTCTGGGTACGGGCAGTGCGGAACAGCTGGTCAAGCGCGGCATCGTTGAAGATGTCGGACATGGAAACTCCGTGATGAATTGGCTACGGTCGTGACATTGCCCCGGAAAGCCCCGGACAATGACCCCCGATCAGAGGGCTCAGTGTAGAGCCCTCTGGCTGTTGCAACACCCAGCCTTATTGAAACGAATTAATGCCATACGCGAAACGATCGACGCTCCCCTGGACGATCACCGACGGCCGCGCCGGCAACGTGCGCCAGGCCGTGGCGCTGGCGTCTGCGCTGGGCCTGGGCGGCCAGCAGCGCCTGCAGCTGCGGCCGCAGGCGCCGTGGCGCTGGCTGGCGCCGCGCTTGTTGCCGGGCGCAGCGCGGGGCTTTGGCCCACAGTTCGCCCAGTTGGCCGGCAACCCGCCGGAACTGGCGATCGGCTGTGGCCGGCAGGCCGCAGGCGCACTGCGGGTGCTGGGCCAACGCGCCACCCGCACCGTGCAGATCCTCGACCCGCGCATCGCACCGCGCCACTGGGACCTGCTGGTCGTCCCCGAACACGATCGCCTGCGCGCAGGCAATGTGCTCACCCTGCTGGGCAGCCTCAACCCGGTCAGCGATGACTGGCTGGCCTGGGGCCGCGCCGCGTTCTCCAGCTTCGAACAGCTGCCCGGGCCACGCACCGCGCTGCTGGTCGGCGGCCCCACCGATCACGCGCCGTGGCAGGACAGCGAGATCCAACCCCTGTTCCAGCAGCTGGCCGCGCGCATCCGTGCCGAAGGCGGCAGCGTGCTGGCCACCACCTCGCGGCGCACTCCGCGCGCGGCGACGGCCGCCCTGCTGCGTGCCTTCGACGACGTGCCCGGGGTGATCTGGGCCGACGGCGGCGACGGCTCCAATCCCTATGCAGGGCTGCTGGGCTGGGCCGATCGTATTGTCTGCACGCCGGACTCGGTCAACCTGTTGTCGGAGGCCTGCGCCACCCGCGTGCCGGTCAGCGTGCTGCTGGGCGAGCGTGCGCAGGAGCGCATGGCGCACTTCCAGCGCGCCCTGCGTGAGCGCGGGAGGTTGCTGGATGGGCTGGCGGCATTTGATGCTGATCTGAGTCTGGCGGTTGCGCCCCTGCGCGAAACCACCCGGATCGCCGCCGAAGTGAAACTGCGCCTGGGCATGTGAGCGGGCGCGCGGATCGCAGCGGCGCCTGCCCCTTCCAGCCGCGTCTCCCATCTGGAATCCGCGACGCAAAGACAACAGCGGCCCCTGGCTTCAGCACCGTAGCCGCCTGCAGCATGCCCTTGCCGCCAATCGCCTAGAATGGCCGCTGTTTTCTGATTGGAGCAGGCCCATGCCTTCCTTTGACGTCGTATCCGAAGTTGACAAGCACGAGCTGACCAACGCCATCGACCAGGCCAACCGCGAGCTGTCCACGCGCTTCGATTTCAAGGGTGTGGCTGCCAGTTTCGAGCAGGACGGCGAGAAGCTGATCAAGCTCATCGCGCCCACCGATTTCCAGCTCAAGCAGATGGCCGACATCCTCAAGCAGCGCCTGGCTGCACGCAGCATCGATTTCCGCTGCATGGAATTTGGCGACATCGAAACCAACCTGGGTGGCGCGCGCCAGCAGGTGACGGTCAAGCAAGGCATCGAGCAGAAGCTGGCCAAGCAGATCGCCGCCAAGATCAAGGAATCCAAGATCAAGGTCGACACCCAGATCAACGGCGACAAGCTGCGCGTCAACGGCAAGAAGCGTGATGACCTGCAGGAAGTGATGGCGCTGCTGAAGAAGGATGACTTCGAACAGCCGCTGCAGTTCGACAACTTCCGCGATTGATGCAGCCCCGCTGCTGCAGCAGGCTCAACCGGCCTGCTGCAGTTTGCGGTACAGCGTGGTGCGCGAGATGCCCAGTTGCCGCGCCGCCGCGCTGAGGTTGCCAGCATGCGCCGCAACCGCCTGGCGTACCACCTGCGTGCCCTGCGCCCGCAATGAACCCGTCTCCTTGATCACCGCCGGCTTGGCGGTACTGGCACGTGCGCGCACCGGCCCGCGCAGGTATTGCAGCTGCAAGGCACTATCGGCGTGCAGCTGCACCCGATGCACCGGACCGGCCTGCAGCAGGCGGCGGCGCTGGTGCACGCTGGCATCGGCAAACAGGCTGTCCAGGCTGGTCAACGGCAACGCGCCACTGCGCGGCAGGCCGAGGATGCGCCGCGCCACGCTGTTGGCTGCATGCAGCTGGCCGTCTTCGCGCACCGCCAGCACACCCTGCAATGGCGTCCCCAACCAGCGCGCGTCATGTTGCAGCGCCAGCAAGTGGCAGTTGCGCTGCTGCTGGATCAACTGATTTTCGATGGACAGCGCCGCCTGCCGGAAATACCCGCGCAGCAACTCGCTGTCACGTTCGCCGATGCCGGTGATGTCCAGCGCGCCCAGCACTTCACCGTCCACCCCGCGCAACGGCACGCTCAGGCAATAGACGCGGGAAAACTCATCCAGGTAGTGCTCGTTGCCACGCACCAGTACCGCGGCGTCCTCGGCCAGCGCACAGGACGGCGCGGTGGTGCCGATCTCGATCTCGCGTACCCGCCGCCCGATCTGGATAGGCCGCAGGATCGCTTCATCGGCAAGACCATGTTCGCGCTGGGCGATGATCAGGCCCTCGCGGTTGACGCACAGCAAGGTCCAGCGGCGGCCGCCAAAGGCCGCCCATAGATCGTCCATGTCCTGCCGCACGCAACGCGCCAACAGGCGGTCGGATGGATCGTCCAGGCGCAGCCGCCGTTGCCCCAGCGGTGCGTATTGCGGCGCATGCTGCGGGCGGACGCCAGCCTGCCGCGACCGTTCCCAGGAGCGCAGCAGCGCCGGTGCCAGCAACTGCGCGGGCAGGCGCCCGCCTTCGGCAAAACGGTGCCGCGCGGCAGCCAGACGTTGCTGCTGTTGCACGAGCGTGGTGGCCATGGGAATCCTCCAGACAACTGGCCCCAGCCTACACCGCGCCCGCTGACTGGTTCACCATCGCGGGCCGGCATGACCCGCGATGGTTTGTTCCATCAGCCGATCTTGAGAATCGGCTTCAAGGTGATGCCCTTGGTGCTGTCTTCGGCGGCCTGGTTGATCTGCTCCAATGGATAGAACTTGACCAGTTTGTCGAACGGAAAGCGGCCTTGCTGGTACAGCTGTACCAGCTGCGGGATGAACACCTTCGGCACGCTGTCACCTTCGACGATGCCGCGGATGCTGCGCCCGCCCAGCAGCAGGTCGTTGATGTCGAACTCGGCCTTGGTGCCGAGCTTGGGCGCGCCTACCACGCCGATCACACCCAGCCCGGCCAGCGCGGCGATGCCCTGTTCCAGCACTTCCGGACGCCCGGTGGACTCCAACGCGTACTCGACGCCGCCACCGGTGATCCCGCGCACCGCTTCGATCACATCCACCTCGCGGCTGTTGATCACATGGGTGGCGCCCAGTTCGGTGGCCAGCGCCAGGCGCGACGGCACCACGTCGATGGCGATGATGGTGGTGGCACCGGCCACGCGCGCGGCCATCACCGCGCTCAGGCCCACCGCACCTGCGCCATAGGACGCAAAGCTGCTGCCAACGCCGACCTTGAGCGAATTGATCACCGCACCGGCGCCGGTCTGGATGCCGCAGCCCAGCGGCCCGAGCAGTTCGATCGGCGCATCCTTGGGCACCTTGATCGCATTGTTCTCGCGGCTCAACGCATAGGTGGCAAACGAGGACTGGGCGAAGAAATGATCATGCAGCGGCTGGCCGTGCGGGTCCTGGATGGCGGTACTGCCGTCCAGCTCACCGCCACCGAAGTTCAGCCCATAGAAGTCCTTGCAGTACGCACCGTGGCCGCCACTACAGGGATTGCAGTGACCGCAGGCACCGTAGGTGAGCACCACATGGTCGCCCACCCGCAGGTCCTTGACCGCAGGGCCTACCGCCTCGATCACACCGGCACCCTCATGGCCGAGCACCGCCGGCAACGGCACCGGGTAATACTGGTCACGCACGATCAGATCGGTATGGCATAGCCCGGTGGCGACCACCCGCACCAGCACCTCGTCATCCTTGGGCCCGCGGATGCGCGCCTGTTCGATGCTGAAAGGCTTCTCCTTCTCACGCACCACCGCCACGGTGATGTCACGCAGTTCTGCAGATGCACTCATGGGTTTCTCCTGTTCACAGCGGATAGGCGGGGGCTTCGCCCTTGATGGTCAGCCATTGCCATTGGGTGAATTCCTCGATGTTGGCCGGGCCACCAATACTGCTGCCATTGCCCGAGGCACCGACGCCGCCAAAGGGATTGATGACCTCGTCGTTCACGGTCTGGTCGTTGATGTGCAGGATGCCGGTACGCAGCTGTTCGCCCAGTTTCAAGGCACGGCCGACGTTGCTGGAGACGATGGCCATCGACAGGCCGTACTCGCTGTCGTTGGCCAGCGCGGCGGCGTCCGCATCGCTGTCGAACGGCACCACTACCGCCACCGGCGCGAAGATCTCCTCATGGAAGGCCGGGTTGCTCGGGCTCACATCGCTGAGCACGGTCGGCTCGAAGAACAGATCCTGATAGGTGCCGCCGGTTTCCAGCGTTGCGCCGGCAGCCGCGGCCTCGGCGACCACGCGCGCGGCATGGTCACGCTGCTGGGCGTTGATCAACGGGCCCAAGGCGACATCGGCAACGGCCGGGTCACCGACAGTAAGCGATTGCGCCTTGGCGATGAGCTTCTCCAGGAAGCGGTCATAGATGCCGCGCTGGACCAGCACGCGGCCGGTCGCCATGCAGATCTGTCCTTGGTGCAGGTAGACGCCCCAGGTGGTGTTGGCGATGGCCAGGTCGATGTCGGCATCGTCGAGCACGATCAGTGCGTTCTTGCCGCCCAGCTCCAGCGACACCTTCTTCAGATGCCGGCCTGCGGCCTCGCCAACCTTGCGCCCGGCAGCGGTGGAACCGGTGAACTGGATCATGGCGATGTTGGGGTCGCTGGTCAGCGCCGCACCGGCAGCGCCATCACCCGGCAGCACATGCAGCACCCCGGCCGGCAACCCCGCCAGCTCGAACAGGCGGGCAATGACGAAGCCACCGCATACCGCCGTGCGCGGGTCGGGTTTGAGCACCACCGCATTGCCCAGCGCCAACGCCGGCGCAACCGCGCGCATCGCCAGATACAAGGGGAAGTTGAACGGCGAAATCACCCCCACCACGCCCAGCGGGCGGCGGCGTGCAAGATTGAGCCGCCCCGGCACCGACGGCAGCAGCTCGCCCACGCTGCGCGAGGGCAGCGCTGCGGCCTCGTGCAGGGCCTTGGTGCTCACCTTGTTCTCGAAGCCGGCCTTGAGCCGGGTAGAGCCGGACTCGCGCACGATCCATTCGATGATGTCGGCTGCGTATTCATCGGCCAGCTGCGCGGCGCGGCGCAGCACCTGCGCGCGGGTTTCATAGGGCGCGTTGGCCCAGTCGCGCTGCGCTGCTGCCGCGGCGGCGGCCGAGCGTGCGATCTGCGCCGGGTCCGCCAGCCCGATGTTGCCCAGGGTCTTGCCGGTGGCCGGCTCGATCACATCCTGCAGCGTGCTGCCGCGCTGCCATTGACCATCAAATTGCTTGCCCACCCACAACTCCGGGGGAAGAAACGCCTCTTTTGCCATTGCCGTACTCCTTGCGTGGTCGGTGCCGACATTGAATACCTGCACCCGGCAGCTGCCTATTAGCCATCGGCGAGATCAGCACAAGCCGCTGAAACCATGGGGTTTTCAACAATGCGCTGTGTCCAGTTTGTGGACAGTGAACACCCGCGCGATGACAGTCCCGCGGCAGCAGGCCCGGTTGCCCACTACAATCGCCTGCCCTGCCAGCGCGAGCGCCAGCCATGAACGAACACACCGCCACCGATCCCATCGCCGTCACCCGCAACTGGGTGGAAAAGGCGGTGATCGGATTGAACCTGTGCCCGTTTGCGAAGGCGGTCTACGTCAAGCAGCAGGTGCGTTTCGTGCTCAGCGATGCCAGCACGCCGGAGGCGCTGCTGGAGCAGTTGGCGGAAGAGCTGCTGCTGTTGCGCGACACCCCCGCCGAGCAGATCGACACCACGCTGATCATCCACCCGCAGGTGCTGGAGGATTTCCTGGACTACAACGATTTCCTCGAAAACGCCGATGCCGCGGTGGAAGCGCTGGATCTGCAGGGCATCCTGCAGGTGGCCAGCTTCCACCCGCAGTACCAGTTCGCCGGCGCGGCCGTTGACGACGTGAGCAATTACACCAACCGCTCGCCCTACCCCACCCTGCACCTGCTGCGCGAAGACAGCGTGGAGCGCGCAGTAGCCGCGTTCCCGGACCCGGACGTGATTGTCGAACGCAATATCGCCACGCTGGACCAGCTCGGCGTGGAAGGCTGGCACCGCGTGCTCGGCGGTGGTGAAGGCAATACCTGAGAGATGACCGGTAGTGCCGAGCCATGCTCGGCCCGGCTGCACCTGTAGTGCGGAGCCATGCTCGGCCCGGCCGCACCTGTAGTGCCGAGCCATGCTCGGCAGAAGCGTTACCGGTAATGCCTCATGCCGAGCATGGCTCGGCACTACATTGGCTTTGCTGGTAAGGCCTCTGCCGAGCATGGCTCGGCACTACATTGGCATTGCTGGTAATACCTCATGCCGAGCATGGCTCGGCACTACATTGGCATTGCTGGCACGGCCTCTGCCGAGCATGGCTCGGCACTACAGGTGAAGCCTACGCTGCGCCTACCGGTAACCATTGCTGCAGCATTTCGCGCACGTCATGCAGCGAGGCGGTGATGTGGTGACCGTAGCCACGCACTTCTTCGTCCGGTTCCAGCAGGTCGGGAATCTGGATCGTGGTCATGCCGGCGGCCAGTGCCGCGCGCACGCCGGTGGGTGAGTCTTCCAACGCCAGACAATGCGCCGGTGCGATGCCAAGCCCGTGCGCGGCATGCAGGTAGATGTCCGGCGCCGGCTTGGAATGGGCTACATCGCTGCTGGTGGCAACAAACTGGAAGTACGGCAGCAGACCCGCCGCCGCCAGCTTGCGCTGCGCCAGCGGTGAACGCGTGGCGGTGGCGACCGCACGCGGGATGTCGTGCTCGCGCAACAACTCCAGCAACTCGATGATGCCCGGCCGCAGCGGCACCCCGGCATCGACGATGCCGGCATAACGCGCGTAGGAATCGGCCAGCAGCGCATCGGTGCGCTTCAGCCCCAGCACATCGGCAAGCTTCTGCCGGGTGGTGGCATCGGAGGAACCAATCAACGACAACAACAGGCTGCGCGGCAGCACATGGCCCTGCGCCTGCCCAACCTGCTCCAGGCAGCCCATCAGCGCGCGCTCGCTGTCCAGCATCAGGCCGTCCATGTCGAACACCACCGCCTGCGGGCGGGCCAGCAACTCCATCAGGCCTGTTCTCCAAACAGTACGGTCAGATCAGCGGCATCCAACTGCCGCCATTGGCCTTCGCCCAGGTCATCCAGACCCAGGCCGCCAATACGCGAGCGGTGCAGTGCCTGCACGTGGTTGCCCACCGCAGCGAACATGCGCCGCACCTGGTGATAACGCCCTTCATGCAGGGTCAGCCGCGCCGCGCGCGGGCCAAGCACCTCAAGTTCGGCCGGCAACAAGGGCTTGTCGTCCGATTCCAGCAACAGCGTGCCACTGGCGAACTGCACCGCTTCGCGGCCGCTTAGATCTTCCGCCAGCTGCGCTTCGTAAACCTTGTCCAGCTTCGACTTGGGCGACACGATGCGGTGCAGCAGCTGGCCGTCATCGGTCATCAGCAACATGCCCGAGGTATCGCGATCGAGCCGACCAACGCTGGACAGCACCGGGTCGCGGTCGCGGAAGCGATCCGGCAGCAGCTCATAGATCAAGCGGCCATGGTCCTTGGTGGAACAGGTGTAGCCGGCTGGCTTGTGCAGCATCAGGATCAGACCCGGCGGCGGGTCCAGCACCTCGTCATCGATGCGGATGTTGTCGTGCTCGACCTTGTCATCGGCATACAGCACCTCGCCCGCAGCATCCGTGACGCGGCCTTCGCGGAACAGCTGCTGCACCTGCTTGCGGCTACCGTAGCCCAGGTTGGCGATGTGCTTGACCAGCTTCATGCACGGCCCCGGGTGCCGACGATGACCTTGAAGCCATCGCGCTCGGCAGCCACACGCACCTGGCCGAAGCTCTCGGTGAGGATCTGCTCATACGGCAGGTGGCGGTTGGCCACCATGAACAACTGCCCGCCCGGACGCAGCGACTGCGCGGCCATGGCAATGAAGCGGCGGCCGATGTCCGGCCGGTCTTCGCGCGCCGGAGTGTGGAACGGCGGGTTGGACACGATGAAATCGTAGCGGGCATCAATGCCGGTGGTGACGTCATGCCAGCGGAAGTCCAGCTTCGCCTGGGTACCGGTCTCGGCCAGGTTGTGGCGGGCCAAGGCCAGCGCGCGCGCCTCGGCTTCGTACAGATCCAGCGCGGTGACCTTGGGGCAACGCGCCAGCACCTCCGACGACAGATAACCCCAACCGGCACCCAGATCGGCGCCACGGCCAGCCAGATCGGCCGGCAGCTGCTCCACCAGCAGGGCCGAAGCCGGATCGATGCGGTCCCAGGCAAACACGCCGGGGCGGCTCAGGAAGCGCCCGTCGACAATCTTGCGCGGCGCATCCAGCGCGGCCCAGCGCTTGTGCAGCGCCTCGTCATGCTTGCCCTCGGCCGGTACCGACCAATAGGCGCGGCAGTGATTCTTGGTCAGCGTGCCGCCCAGACCGGCCAGCTGCTTCAGGTCGCCTTCGCCGGAGCGCGCGCCTTCATTGTTGGACTGGCAGGCGACGATGATGCCGCCCGGGGCCAGCTTGCTCAGCGCCTGCGCAAACAGCGCACGGGCTTCGTCGCGCTGCCGCGGTGGCAGCACCAGCACCAGCGCGTAGCGCTCGTCTGACTGCTCCAGCGCCTGCTCATCGCGCACTTCCCAGCCGCTGCGCTGCAGGGCATCGGCAAACGGGCGGAAGCTCTGCGCGCAGACCAGCTGGGCACTGTCGGCATGCTCGCGCAGCGGCCAACCGTCCTGCGCGCGCAGGAACAATACCGGCCCCTGCGGCCAGCGCAGGCCAGCCTTGGTGAACGGAAGGAACAGGGTTTCCAACGGAGCGTCGTGCGGAGCAGGCATGCCGGTAATTCGTCTAGCAGGGCCGCCCATTCTACCGGGCCGGCCGCTGCCACCGGCCGCGCGCAGCTGAATGGCCTGCCCGAACCGGGTTGGATCAGGGTTCGGCAGCCGGCAGGTGAAGTACCTGCAGCACGCTGTCCAGCCAGATCACATGCTGCTGGCAGGCCCGCAGCAGGTCTTCCAGGCGCACGGTCGCGTTCACCCCGGGCTGCTCGTTGTGGTCGGCAAAATGCTGCAGTGCCGGCTGCGTGGTGACCGTCCCGGCCACCCGGCTGCCGTCCTTGAGTACCAGCATTACCCGCGCCTGCTCAGGCAACTGGCCGAGCAAGGCCTCCAGCGAAGCGATCAGCGTCGGGTCGGAATAAACATGGGGCGCGTACAAGGGCATGGCAGCGTCCATGGGTGAACGCCGTCACATTACCGTTTTTCCGCGTGAAACCCACGCAAAGAAATCAACGCGGCAGGCGCGCGTCGCGGATGGCCGAAATCAGCTGCGCCACGCTATACGGCTTGGCCACGTGCGCCTGGAAGCCGGAGGAGAACGCGCGGCGGCGGTCGTCAGCCCGCGCCAGCGCGGTCACCGCCACCGCCGGCAGCTCTTCAGCGCCGACGCCCAGGGTCTGCCGCAGGGTATGGATCAGGCCGTAACCATCCATGCCCGGCATGCCGATATCGCTGATCAATACGTCAAACGCGGTATGCCCGCGCAGGTCCAGCAGCTCCAGTGCCTCGGCGGCGGTGCTGGCGGTTACCACCGACGCGCCCTGTTCCTCCAGCAGACGCCGGATGTAACCCAGCATGTCGACCTGGTCTTCCACCGCCAGCACCCGCACGCCCTGCAGGGCATGGGGCACAAGCACCTGTTCGCCGATGCGCCCGCGCTGTACCCGCCGGCGCGGGTGGCTCAGCGCCTTCTGCGGCTGGAACTCCGGCAGCCGCACGCGGAACGTGGCGCCCTGCCCGGGCCCGGCACTGACGGCAGAGACGGTGCCGCCATGCAGCTCGGTCAACTGCTGGACGATGGCAAGGCCGAGCCCCAAGCCGCCATGGCGACGGGTGGTGGTGCTGTCGGCCTGGCTGAAGCGGCTGAACAGGTGCTCCAGAAATTCCGCTGCGATGCCATCACCGTCGTCCTTGATCTGCACCACCAGGTGGCCGCTTTCATGCAGCAGGCTGATTTCGATCCGCCCTTCCACCGGAGTGAACTTGATTGCATTGGACAGCAGATTGCCCAGGATCTGCTGCAGGCGGGTGGCATCACCCAGCACCGGCTGCGGCAGCTCCGGCAACAGCACCTGCAGCGTCTGCGCCTTGCCTTCGATAACCAGCTCCTGCGCGCGCACTGCTTCGCGCACCTGCTCGGCCAGATCCACCACTTCCACTTCCAGCTGCACCTTGCCCAGCAGCATGCTGCTCAGATCGAGCATGTCCGACATCAGGTTTTTCTGGGTCATCGCACTGCTGGCGATTACTTCCATGCCGCGCCGCATCGGGTGATCGGGCTCCATGCGCTGCAGCAGCAGCTCGCTCCAACCCAGCACCGTGGTCAACGGCGTACGCAGCTCGTGCGACAGCGTGGCGAGGAATTCATCCTTCATCCGCGCCATGCCCTCGGCGGTGTTGCGGGCCACGCGTTCGGCGGTGAGCAGGTCCTCACGGGCCATTTCAATCTCGCGCCGCTCGGTGATATCCGGGCTGTTGCCGGCCAGGCCGATGAAGCGCCCATCGGCAGAAAAACGTGGCACCGCATTCATTTCCAACCAACGCCATTGCCCGTCGTGACGGCGCACGCGGGTGCTGGTGTGCAGCTCGGTGCGCCCGCTCAACGCTGCCTGCAACTGGAATCCGAACGATGCCTGTTCGTCCGGATGCAGCAGCCGCCGCCACGGATCCGGGCCGAGGTCCTGATCGGCATGCAGCCCGAAGAACGTAAGAAACGCGGTATTGACGAAACGCAGCTGGCCAATGTCATCCACCACCCACACTGGCATCGGCAGGCCGTCGGCCAGGGCGCTGAAGCGCGCCTCGCTCTCGGCCAGCTCGGTTTCAATACGCTTGCGTGCCGAGATGTCAAAAAGAAACACCGCCACCCGGTGCTTGTCCGGCTCACCGATGCGCACCGCCTCAACCGAATACCAGCGTGCCGGCTCGGACATCTCGCGCTCGAACTGGCTGATGCCGCCATCGCTGAGCACCCGGCCGAAGGCCGCGAACCAGTCCGCGCCCATCGCCGGCACCACATCACTGGCGCGGCGGCCGACGACATCGCTCTGGCCGGTGACCTTCTGGAAACCGGCATTGACCTTGTGGTAGATGAAATCCACCGCGACACCCTCTTCCAGCACCAGCTCGATCACGCACAGGCCGCTGCCCACCGCATTGAACACCTCCCGATAAAGACCGGAGTTTTCCAGATCCTCATCGTCCAGGGACATCATTGACAGGGCGGATTCCAGGTTGGGAGCAGGCATTGTCTGTAGGGAGGGGGGCACGGCAGGAAGGGGCGGGAGTGAGCCACAAGTGTGGGCGAGGGCCGATCCACAGACCGTGATGATGAACCATCGCGCAATCCACTGCAGAATACCGGCTCGGGCGCATTGAAGCCCCTGTTTATCAGTCGCACACTTCAGTCATCAAAGTCCCCAGGAGTACGTCATGAAAACCCTGACCATCACCGGACTTGCCTTGGCCTGCCTGCTGGCCGTTGGCGGCGCCGACGCCAAATCGCGCACGGTGGCTGACCCCGAAGCCCCGCGTGCGCTGAACGTAGAGGGCCCGGTGCAGGTGCAATGGACAGATCCGGCACAGTTCACCGAACTGCGCCACAGCCGCAACCGTTGGGATGCCCAGCGCGGCGACTGGGTGGAAACCCTGGCCGAACACCTGCGCAAGCAGGCCAGCAAAATGCTGCCGGAAGGGCAGAAGCTGGACGTGACCATCACCGACATCAAACGTGCCGGTGACTACGAGCCGTGGCATGGCCCACGCCTGGACGACGTGCGCATCATGCGCGACATCTACCCGCCGCGAATCTCGCTGCAGTTCACCCTGACCGACGCCAACGGCCAGATCATCAGCCAGGGCGAGCGCAAGCTGTCCGATACCGGCTATCTGCTCAACAGCAGCCTGCCCAGCAACACCGACCCGCTGCGCTACGAGAAGCGCATGCTCGACGATTGGCTGCGCCGCGAGCTGCGCAACGACGGCACCACCGCCGGGCTGTAACCGGCCGCAGCAGGAATGAAAAGGGCCGCAACGCGGCCCTTTTTTGCGGCACCTGTAGTGCCGAGCCATGCTCGGCATTGATGCGTCACCTGTAGTGCCGAGCCATGCTCGGCATTGCGCGTTACCTGTAGTGCCGAGCCATGCTCGGCATTGGGCATTGCTGGTAAAGCTTCTGCCGAGCAT
>NZ_JBDJMY010000018.1:0-76243 GCF_039674165.1 Stenotrophomonas terrae | reverse complement strand
CACCGGCATCAGGAACGGCTTGTCAACATCGCGCTCCGGGGTCGGGATCCAGCTGTCCAGTGCATCGACCAGCTTCAGGATGGCCGGCACGCCGATTTCGCTCTGGTCACCTTCCAGCGCCATACGCGCCGAACCGTGAACGATCGGGGTGTCGTCGCCCGGGAAGTCGTACTTGCTCAGCAGCTCACGAACTTCCATTTCGACCAGCTCGAGCAGCTCGGCGTCGTCAACCATGTCGGCCTTGTTCAGGAACACGACGATGTACGGCACGCCGACCTGACGCGACAGCAGGATGTGCTCGCGGGTCTGCGGCATCGGGCCGTCAGCAGCCGAACACACCAGGATCGCGCCGTCCATCTGGGCAGCACCGGTGATCATGTTCTTGACGTAGTCAGCATGGCCCGGGCAATCCACGTGGGCGTAGTGACGGTTGGCGGATTCGTACTCAACGTGCGCGGTCGAGATCGTGATACCACGAGCCTTCTCTTCCGGCGCGGCGTCGATGGCCGAGTAATCCTTGAATTCGCCACCGAAGCGCTCTGCACCGATCTTGGTCAGTGCAGCGGTCAGCGTGGTCTTGCCATGATCGACGTGGCCGATGGTGCCAACGTTGACGTGCGGCTTGGTACGTTCGAACTTACCCTTGGACATATGTAATTCCTTGATTAGCTAAAACTTGGAGGGAGAGGCTGAGTCTGAGACTCAGCCCTTCTTGATGACGGTTTCGGCGATGTTGTTCGGCGCCGGCTCGTAATGGTCGAATTCCATCGTGAAGGTTGCGCGACCCTGGGTCTGCGAACGCAGCGCGGTGGCGTAACCGAACATTTCGCCCAGCGGGATCATCGCGTTGATGATGCTGGCCGAACCGTCACCGGTGGTGCCCGAGCCCTGCAGAACGCCACGACGACGACTTACGTCGCCCATCACGTCACCCTGGTATTCCTCCGGGGTCACGATCTCGACCTTCATGATCGGCTCCAGCAGCACCGGCTTGGCCTTGGCGAAGCCCTGCTTGAAGGCCATCGACGAGGCGAGCTTGAACGCCATTTCCGAGGAGTCAACGTCATGGTACGAGCCGAACACCAGCTTGACCTTGACGTCCACCACCGGGAAGCCAGCCAGCGGACCGCTGGTGATGGTTTCGCGCAGGCCCTTTTCCACGGAAGGAATGAATTCCTTCGGGATCACGCCGCCGGTGATGTCGTTGATGAACAGGAAGTCGTCCTTGATGGAACCGGCCAGCTTCGGATCGGCACGATCTTCAGCGGTGATCGGCGACAGCTCGATCACGACGTGACCGTACTGACCCTTACCACCGGACTGCTTGGCGTGCTTGTAATCCGACTTGACGTCAGCCAGCTGGATGGTTTCGCGGTACGCAACCTGCGGCTTGCCGACGTTGGCTTCAACGTTGAACTCGCGCTTCATGCGGTCAACGATGATGTCCAGGTGCAGCTCGCCCATGCCGGAGATGATGGTCTGGCCGGATTCTTCGTCGGTCTTGACGCGGAACGACGGATCTTCCTGTGCCAGACGGCCCAGTGCCAGACCCATCTTTTCCTGGTCCGACTTGGTCTTCGGCTCGACAGCCATCGAGATCACCGGCTCCGGGAACACCATGCGCTCAAGCACGATCGGTGCTTCAAGCGAGCACAGCGTGTCACCGGTGGTGGTGTCCTTCAGGCCCACGGCAGCCGCGATGTCACCAGCCAACACTTCCTTGATTTCTTCGCGGTTGTTGGAGTGCATCTGCAGGATGCGGCCGATGCGCTCCTTCTTGTTCTTCACCGAGTTCAGCACGGTGTCGCCACCGTTCAGGGTGCCCGAGTAGACACGGAAGAAGGTCAGCGCGCCAACGAACGGATCGGTGATGATCTTGAACGCCAGCGACGAGAACGGAGCCTTGTCGTCCGACTTGCGGGTCATCTCGATGGTGTCGTCGTCAACGTCGGTGCCCTTCACGTCCGGCACGTCGATCGGCGACGGCAGCAGCTGGATCACGCCGTCAAGCATGGCCTGCACGCCCTTGTTCTTGAACGCCGAGCCACAGAACATCGGCACGATTTCAACGGCCAGCGTACGGGTACGCAGTGCCTTGATGATCTCGTCCTCGTTCAGCTCTTCGCCGCCCAGGTACTTTTCCATCAGCTCTTCGCTGGCTTCAGCCGCGGTTTCGATCATGAAGGTGCGGGCTTCTTCAGCCGCTGCCTGCATGTCAGCCGGGACTTCGCCGTACTCGAACTTCATGCCCTGCGAAGCGTCATCCCAATGGATGGCCTTCATCTTGAGCAGATCGACCACGCCCTTGAAGCCTTCTTCAGCGCCGATCGGCAGCTGCATCGGCACGGCGACAGCGCCGAGCTTAGCCTTCAGCTGGTCACGGACCTTCAGGAAGTTGGCACCGGTACGGTCCATCTTGTTGACGAACGCGATGCGCGGCACCTGGTAACGGTTGGCCTGACGCCACACGGTCTCGGACTGCGGCTGCACGCCACCAACGGCGCACAGCACGAACACCGCACCGTCGAGCACGCGCAGGGAGCGTTCGACTTCGATGGTGAAGTCAACGTGCCCGGGGGTATCGATGATGTTGAAGCGGTGCTCCGGCAGGGACTTGTCCATGCCCTTCCAGAACGCGGTGGTAGCAGCGGACTGGATCGTGATGCCACGCTCCTGCTCCTGCTCCATCCAGTCCATGGTGGCGGCGCCGTCATGCACTTCACCGAGCTTGTGGCTCTTACCGGTGTAGAACAGGATGCGCTCGGACGTGGTGGTCTTGCCGGCATCGATGTGAGCCATGATGCCGAAGTTACGGTAACGCTCGATAGGAGTGGTGCGGGCCACGGGAGCCTCTCAATTTCTTGGAATTCGGATGGCCGAACGCCGCCTTGCGGCGGCCTTCGGATTGAAGCAGCGCTAAGAGCGCTACAAGCAGCACCACATGGGTGCCAGGGGCCCTGTTTCCAAGGCCCCTTCAACTCACCAGCGGTAGTGAGCGAAGGCCTTGTTCGCTTCCGCCATACGGTGGGTTTCTTCACGCTTCTTGATGGCGCCGCCGCGGTTTTCCGAAGCGTCCAGCAGTTCAGCAGCCAGCTTGCGCGGCATGGTGTTCTCGCCGCGCTTACGCGCCGAGTCGATCAGCCAACGCATGGCCAGGGCCATCTTGCGCGAAGCACGCACTTCGACGGGCACCTGATAGGTGGCACCACCGACGCGACGCGACTTCACTTCGACGCCCGGAGCAACGTTGTCCAGTGCCTTCTGCACCAGCTCGATTGCGTTCGGGTTCTTTTCGCCGATCACGTCCATGGCGCCATAGACGATCTTTTCAGCAACGGACTTCTTGCCGCTCAACATGACCATGTTGATGAAGCGGGCAATGGTTTCGCTCTTGTGCTTCGGATCCGGCAGGACCGAACGCTGGGGAGTATTACCTTTACGTGACATGTCTTATTCCTCAGGCCTTCGGACGCTTTGCGCCGTACTTGGAACGCGCCTGACGACGCTTGGCAACGCCGGCGGCATCGAGCGAGCCACGGACGGTGTGGTAACGCACACCCGGCAGATCCTTGACGCGACCGCCACGGATCAGGACCACGGAGTGCTCCTGCAGGTTGTGGCCTTCACCACCGATGTAGGAAATGACTTCTTCCTGGTTGGTCAGGCGAACCTTTGCAACCTTACGCAGAGCCGAGTTCGGCTTCTTCGGGGTGGTGGTGTAAACGCGCGTGCAGACGCCACGGCGCTGCGGGCACTTGTCGAGTGCCGGCGAGGCACTCTTGTAGGTGGTGGCTTGGCGCGGCTTGCGCACCAGCTGGTTGATCGTCGCCATCAGTAGGTTCTTCTGATTGGGGCCGTAAAAACGGCCAGGATGCGGAAATTGTAAAGCAGGCCAAATTTTTGGCCTGCTGAGACAGACGATTGTAGCAACTTGTCAAGAGCCCAGTCAAACAAGCCCATGCCAAGCCAGCCCTGATCCAGAGCTGTTACAGGGGTATCTCCATATGCCCCGTTCAGGTCGAACTGCCGGCCCGCGAGCGGGCCGGCCGATCTAACTACTTACTCTTCACCAGTAGCCTGTTCAGCTTCCGGTGCTGCAACTTCGGGCTCCGCGACCACGACCGGACCGGCCAGGGTTGCGATTTCCGATTCGGTCAGACCCGACGCGTTACGGCGGCGCTGGGCATGATACGCAAGACCGGTGCCCGCCGGAATCAGGCGGCCAACGATCACGTTTTCCTTCAGGCCGCGCAGGCCGTCGGAGGTGCCGCGCACGGCAGCCTCGGTCAGCACGCGGGTGGTTTCCTGGAACGAAGCGGCCGAAATGAACGACTCGGTCGCCAGCGATGCCTTGGTGATACCCAGCAGCACCGGCTCGAAACGGGCCGGCAACTCGTTGCGACCGGCCAGCTTCACGTTCTCTTCGATCACGCGCTGGCGCTCGGCCTGCTCGCCATTGAGGAACTTGCTGCTGCCCTGGTCGACGATTTCCACCTTGCGCAGCATCTGACGCGAGATCACTTCAATGTGCTTGTCGTTGATCTTCACGCCCTGCAGGCGGTAAACGTCCTGGATTTCCTTGACCAGGTAACGGGCCAGTTCTTCCACACCCTTCAGGCGCAGGATGTCCTGCGGGCTCGGCTCGCCGTCCACCACGGTTTCACCGCGGGTCACGTGCTCGCCTTCGAACACGATGATCTGGCGGTACTTCGGAATCAGCTCTTCGTGCTCCGAACCATCGGTGTCCTTGATGATCAGGCGCTGCTTGCCCTTGGTGTCCTTGCCGAAGCTGATGATGCCCGAACGCTCGGCCAGGATCGCCGGATCCTTCGGCTTGCGTGCTTCGAACAAGTCGGCAACGCGCGGCAGACCACCGGTGATGTCGCGGGTCTTGGACGCTTCCTGCGGGATCTTGGCAACCACGTCGCCCACGCCTACCGGCGCGCCATCCTGCAGGTTGACGATCGAGCGCGGCGGCAGCAGGTACTGTGCCGGCAGGTCGGTACCCGGGATGGTCAGGTCATTGCCCTTGCCATCGATGATGCGGACCAGCGGACGCAGATCCTTCGCCTGCGAGCCACGACGCTTCGGATCGGTGATTTCGCGCGAGGCCAGACCGGTCAGTTCGTCGGTCTTCTCGATCACGGTCACGCCATCGATGAAGTCGATGAAGCGCACGAAACCAGCCACTTCCGACACGATCGGGTGGTTATGCGGATCCCAGTTGGCCACGGTCTGGCCAGCCTTGATTTCCGCACCGTCCTTGACGCCGATGCTGGCACCGTACGGCAGCTTGTAGCGCTCACGCTCACGGCCATGCGGATCGAGCACGGAGATTTCACCCGAACGCGAGACGGCAACCAGCGAACCGCTGGCCTGCTCGACGTGCTTCAGGTTGGAGAACTTCACCGAACCGGTGGTCTTGACGGTGATGTTGTCGACCGCAGCCGCACGCGATGCCGCACCACCGATGTGGAACGTACGCATGGTCAGCTGGGTACCCGGCTCACCGATCGACTGTGCGGCGATGACGCCAACCGCTTCACCGATGTTGACGATGTGGCCACGGGCCAGATCGCGGCCGTAGCAGCGACCGCAGACGCCGAACGAGGACTCACAGGTGATCGTCGAGCGGACCTTGATGGTCTGCACGCCAGCTTCTTCCAGCTTGTTCACCCACTGCTCGTCGAGCAGCGTGTTGCGGGTCACGATCGGATCTTCGTCGTTGCCCGGCAGGAACACGTCCTCGGCCACAACGCGGCCCAGTACGCGCTCCTTCAACGGCTCAACCACGTCGCCGCCTTCCACGATCGGGGTCATGGTCAGACCTTCCGAGGTACCGCAGTCGACTTCGGTGATCACCACGTCCTGCGCCACGTCGACCAGACGACGGGTCAGGTAACCCGAGTTCGCCGTCTTCAACGCGGTATCGGCCAGACCCTTACGGGCACCGTGGGTGGAGTTGAAGTACTCCTGCACGTTCAGGCCTTCACGGAAGTTCGCCTTGATGGGCGTCTCGATGATCGAGCCATCCGGACGCGCCATCAGGCCACGCATACCGGCCAGCTGACGGATCTGCGCCTGGCTACCACGGGCACCGGAGTCGGCCATGATGTACAGCGAGTTCATCGACTTCTGGTCGACCAGCTCACCGTCGCTACCAATGACCTTTTCGGTACCAATGGTTTCCATCATCGCCTTGGCGATGCGCTCATTGGTGCGCGACCAGATGTCGACCACCTTGTTGTAGCGCTCGCCGGCGGTGACCAGACCGGACTGGTACTGCTCCTGGATTTCCAGCACTTCGGCTTCAGCTTCGCCGAGGATGCCCTTCTTCTCGTCCGGGATCAGCATGTCGTCGATGCCGATCGACACGCCAGCGCGGGTTGCGTAGGCATAGCCGGTGTACATCAGCTTGTCGGCGAACACCACGGTGTCCTTCAGACCCAGCAGACGGTAGCTCTGGTTGATCAGACGCGAGATGTTCTTCTTGGTCATCTCGGTGTTGCACAGCTCGAACGGCAGGCCTTCCGGCATGATCTCGCTCAGCAGCGCACGGCCGATGGTGGTGTCGACGATCGAGGTCTTCTTGACCTTGTTGCCGTCTTCGTCACGCTCGACCTGCACGATGCGCACCTTGACGCGCGCATGCAGTTCAACCAGGCGGTTGTCGTAGGCACGCTTCACTTCGTCGGTGTTGGCGAAGACCATGCCTTCGCCCTTCTTGTTCACCAGCGAGCGGGCCATGTAGTACAGGCCCAACACGACGTCCTGCGACGGCACGATGATCGGCTCGCCGTTGGCGGGCGACAGGATGTTGTTGGTGGACATCATCAGCGCACGCGCTTCCAGCTGGGCTTCCAGCGAGAGCGGCACGTGGACGGCCATCTGGTCACCGTCGAAGTCGGCGTTGAATGCGGTACAGACCAGCGGATGCAGCTGGATGGCCTTGCCTTCGATCAACAGCGGTTCGAACGCCTGGATGCCCAAACGGTGCAGGGTCGGCGCACGGTTCAGCAGCACCGGATGTTCGCGGATGACTTCTTCCAGGACGTCCCAGACTTCGCCTTCTTCGCGCTCAACCAGCTTCTTGGCAGCCTTGATGGTGGTAGCCAGGCCACGACGCTGCAGCTTGGCGAACACGAACGGCTTGAACAACTCAAGCGCCATCTTCTTCGGCAGGCCGCACTGGTGCAGCTTCAGGTACGGACCCACGGTGATCACCGAACGGCCCGAGTAATCGACGCGCTTGCCCAGCAGGTTCTGACGGAAGCGACCCTGCTTACCCTTGATCATGTCGGCCAGCGACTTGAGCGGGCGCTTGTTGGTGCCGGTGATGGCACGGCCGCGACGGCCGTTGTCCAACAGGGCGTCAACCGATTCCTGCAGCATGCGCTTTTCGTTGCGCACGATGATGTCCGGAGCGTTGAGCTCCAGCAGGCGGCGCAGACGGTTGTTGCGGTTGATGACGCGGCGGTACAGATCGTTCAGATCCGAAGTCGCGAAGCGGCCACCGTCCAGCGGAACCAGCGGACGCAGGTCCGGCGGCAGCACCGGCAGCACGGTCATCACCATCCACTCCGGGCGGTTGCCCGACTCGAGGAAGGCTTCGACCAGCTTGATGCGCTTGGTCAGACGCTTGAGCTTGGTTTCCGAACCGGTCGAGGCGATTTCTTCGCGCAGGCGAACCATTTCGGCCTGCAGGTCGATGGTGCGCAGCAGTTCGTAGACAGCCTCGGCGCCCATTGCGGCGTCGAAGTCATCGCCGTGTTCCTGGCGTGCCTGCAGGTACTGTTCTTCGGTCAGCAGCTGGCGGCGTTCCAGAGCGGTCAGGCCCGGCTCGGTCACCACGTAGGCTTCGAAGTACAGCACGCGCTCGATGTCACGCAGGGTCATGTCCAGCATCAGGCCGATGCGCGACGGCAGCGACTTGAGGAACCAGATGTGCGCGACCGGCGATGCCAGGTCGATGTGGCCCATGCGCTCGCGACGCACCTTGGCCAGGGTTACTTCGGTGCCGCACTTTTCGCAGACGACGCCGCGGTGCTTCATGCGCTTGTACTTGCCGCACAGGCACTCGTAGTCCTTGACCGGCCCGAAGATGGCGGCGCAGAACAGGCCGTCACGTTCCGGCTTGAAGGTACGGTAGTTGATGGTTTCCGGCTTCTTCACTTCGCCGAAGGACCACGAACGGATCAGGTCCGGCGAGGCCAGCGCGATCTTGATCGCGTCGAAGTCCAGCGTCTGGCGCTGCTGGTTGAAGAGGTTGAGCAGGTCTTTCATGGTGTTCTCCGAAAGGAGGAAATCTTTGTCGATGGGCTGTCAGTCAGTGCTGGCGGCGCTGCTGCATCACTGCAGCAGCGCCTGCGCAATCAACCGCCTTCCAGTTCCATGTTGATGGCCAGCGAGCGGATTTCCTTCACCAAAACGTTGAAGGATTCCGGCATGCCCGCAACCATCTCGTGCTCACCGTCGACGATGTTCTTGTACATCTGGTTACGGCCCTGTACGTCATCGGACTTCACCGTCAGCATTTCCTGCAGGGTGTAGGCCGCGCCGTAGGCTTCCAGTGCCCAGACTTCCATTTCACCGAAGCGCTGACCACCGAACTGCGCCTTGCCGCCCAGCGGCTGCTGGGTAACGAGCGAGTACGGACCGGTCGAGCGGGCATGCATCTTGTCGTCGACCAAGTGGTTCAACTTCAGGTAATGCATGTAGCCGACCGTGGTCTTGCGGTCGAAGGCTTCGCCGGTGCGGCCGTCATACAGCTGCATCTGCGTCTTGCTGGTGTTGAAGCCCAGGCGTTCGGTTTCCGGGGCACCGTCCGGGTAGGCGAGATTCAGCATTTCGCGGATCTCGTCTTCGGCCGCGCCGTCGAACACCGGGGTTGCCATCGGCACGCCGTCGGTCAGGTTCTTGGCCAGGTTGATCAGCTCGTCGTCGCTGAACTGGGTCAGGTCAACACGCTCTTCGGAAATGGCCGAATCGTGGTTGTAGATCTTGCCCAGGAACTCACGCAGTTCACTGACCGCACGCTGCTGTTCCAGCATGCCCTGGATGCGCTTGCCCAGGCCCTTTGCGGCCCAGCCCAGATGCACTTCCAGAATCTGGCCGATGTTCATACGCGAAGGCACGCCCAGCGGGTTCAAGCAGATGTCCACGGTGTTGCCGTCAGCCATGTACGGCATGTCTTCGACCGGCACCACGTTGGAGACCACACCCTTGTTGCCGTGGCGGCCTGCCATCTTGTCACCCGGCTGGATGCGACGCTTCACGGCCAGGAACACCTTGACCATCTTCAGCACGCCCGGTGCCAGATCGTCGCCCTGGGTGATCTTGCCGCGCTTGTCGGCAAAGCGGCGCTCGAATTCCTTCTCGTGTGCCTGGATCTGCATCTGGGCACGTTCGATGGCGTCGGAGGCGTCGTCGTCCTTCATGCGCAGGGTGAACCAGTCGGACTTCTTCAGGCCGTCCAGCAGCGCATCGGAAACCACGTCACCCTTCTTCAGGTTGGCGCCGCCGTTGGCAACCTTACCCACGATCTGCGAGCGCAGACGTGCGTAGATGGCGCCTTCGAGGATGCGGAACTGGTCGTCGAAGTCCTTCTTGACGCGCTTGATCTCGTTTTCTTCGATCTGGCGTGCGCGCTTGTCCTTCTCGATGCCGTCGCGGGTGAAGACCTGCACGTCGATGACGGTGCCGTCCATGCCCGGCGGAACGCGCAGCGAGCTGTCCTTAACGTCGGAAGCCTTCTCGCCGAAGATCGCGCGCAGCAGCTTCTCTTCCGGGGTCAGCTGGCTCTCGCCCTTCGGCGTCACCTTGCCAACCATGATGTCGCCGGCGCGCACTTCTGCACCGATGTACACCACGCCGGATTCGTCCAGACGGTTCAGCGCCTGCTCGGACACGTTCGGGATGTCGGCGGAAATTTCCTCCGGCCCCAGCTTGGTGTCACGTGCAACGCAGGTCAGTTCTTCGATGTGGATCGTGGTGTAACGATCTTCTTCGACCACACGCTCGGACAGCAGGATGGAGTCTTCGAAGTTGTAGCCGTTCCACGGCATGAAGGCGATCAGCATGTTCTGACCAAGCGCCAGTTCACCGATATCGGTGGACGGGCCATCGGCCAGCACGTCGCCGCGCGCGATCACGTCACCCACGTTCACCAGCGGACGCTGGTTGATGCAGGTGTTCTGGTTCGAACGGGTGTACTTGATCAGGTTGTAGATATCGACGCCGGCATCGGCCGGATCGGTGATCTCGTTCTCGTTGGCCTTGACCACGATGCGGCCGGCGTCGATCTGCACGATCTCGCCGCCACGCAGGGCGTTCACGGTCACACCGGAGTCACGGGCCACGGCGCGTTCGATACCGGTACCCACCAGCGGCTTCTGCGCACGCAGGGTCGGCACGGCCTGACGCTGCATGTTGGCGCCCATCAGTGCGCGGTTTGCGTCATCGTGCTCCAGGAACGGAACCAGTGCCGCAGCAACCGACACGGTCTGCATCGGCGAGACGTCCATGAAGTGGACTTCTGCCGGCGGCTTGAGCAGCGACTCACCCTGGAAGCGGCACGGTACGAACTGCTCGGTGAGCATGTTCTTGGCATCGGTCAGGGCGTTTGCCTGGGCGATGACGTACTCGTTTTCTTCGATGGCCGACAGGAACTCGATCTCGTCGGAGACCTTGCCGTCATGCACCTTGCGGTACGGGGTTTCCAGGAAGCCGTACTTGTTGGTGCGTGCGAACACGGCCAGCGAGTTGATCAGGCCGATGTTCGGGCCTTCCGGCGTTTCGATGGTGCAGACGCGACCGTAATGGGTCGGGTGCACGTCGCGCACTTCGAAGCCAGCGCGTTCGCGGGTCAGGCCGCCCGGGCCCAGGGCCGAGACGCGGCGCTTGTGCGTCACTTCCGACAGCGGGTTGTTCTGATCCATGAACTGCGACAGCTGCGAGGAGCCGAAGAATTCCTTGATCGCAGCAGCAACCGGCTTGGCGTTGATCAGTTCCTGCGGGGTCAAGCCTTCCGACTCGGCCATCGACAGGCGCTCCTTGACCGCGCGCTCGACGCGGACCAGGCCCACGCGGAACACGTTCTCGGCCATTTCGCCGACCGAACGCACGCGACGGTTGCCCAGGTGATCGATGTCATCGACCACGCCACGACCGTTGCGGATCTCGGTCAGCACCTTGATCACGTCCAGGATGTCCGAACCTTCGCCGTGTGCGGCGACCAGGCGCTTGGATTCCTCGTCGTTGCGCTCGCCGAAGTACTTGCGGTCGTACAGCACCGACTCACCGGTGACTTCCTTGCGGCCGACACGACGGTTGAACTTCATGCGGCCGACCGTGGACAGGTCGTAGCGCTCGAAGGTGAAGAACAGGTTGTGGAACAGGTTCTGTGCAGCGTCCTTGGTCGGCGGCTCGCCCGGACGCATCATGCGATAGATTTCGACCAGCGCTTCGAGCTGGGTCTTGGTGCCATCGATGCGCAGGGTGTTGGACAGGTAGGCGCCACGATCAAGATCGTTCACCCACAGCGTGCCCACTGCATCAACGCCCGCCTTGCGGAAGTTCTGCAGCTGCTCTTCGCTGATTTCGTCATTGGCCAGGGCCAACAGCTCACCGGTGTTGGCATCGACCACGTCGTGCGACAGGATGCGGCTGACCAGGTAGTCATCCGGCACGGCCAGCGCGGCAATGCCCGAGGACTGCAGCTGCTTGATATGGCGCGCGGTGATGCGCTTGCCGGCTTCCACGATGACCTTGTCGCCATCGGCCAGGTCGAAGTTCAGCGTTTCGCCACGCAGACGCTCCGGCACCAGCTCCAGCTGCACGCCTTCGTCCGGGTTGATGTGGAAGGTGTTGACCTCGAAGAACTCGGCCAGCATCTCTTCGTTGTTGTAGCCCAGCGCACGCAGCAGCACCGACACCGGCAGCTTGCGGCGGCGATCGATACGGGTGAACAGCGCGTCCTTCGGGTCGAACTCGAAGTCCAACCAGGAACCGCGGTACGGGATGATGCGGGCGCTGTACAGCAGCTTGCCCGAGCTGTGGGTCTTGCCACGGTCGTGGTCGAAGAACACGCCCGGCGAACGGTGCAGCTGCGACACGATGACGCGCTCGGTACCGTTGACGATGAAGGTGCCGTTGTCGGTCATCAACGGGATTTCGCCCAGATAGACCTCCTGTTCCTTCACGTACTTGATCGCCTTGGTGGACGATTCGCGGTCGTAGATGACCAGACGCACGGTGACGCGCAGCGGTGCGCCGTAGCTCATGCCACGCTGGCGGCACTCGCGCTCGTCAAACACCGGGTCGCCCAGCTTGTAACCGACGTATTCCAGGGCAGCGTTGCCGCTGTAGCTGGAAATCGGGAACACCGACTTCAGCGCAGCATGCAGGCCGTGGTCGGAGCGCTTGGCCGGGTCGATGTTTTCCTGCAGGAATTCGCGGTACGAATCAACCTGGATCGCGAGCAGGAACGGCACCTCGAGGATCGAGCGCTGCTTGCCGAAATCTTTGCGGATGCGCTTTTTTTCGGTGTACGAATAGGACGTCATGAGGTCTTCCACCTTGTTGTGCGGGCCGTGCGTCCACAACCCGTAAGGAAACTTGAAATTGTCAGTTGGAAGTCGCTGGTATTGCCGGCACCAGCACGCCTTCTCCCGCTACTTCCAACTGCCAACTCGCTTGTATCGGCTGCGGGTCACTCCATCGTCTGGAGCGCAGCGCCTGACACTTGCCACGTTGGTCTTTCTGAAGCTTGCCGAGCATGGCTCGGCACTACCCCGTTGCAACCGGGCACGCCCGGCATTACAACGGTTTGAAACGACCAAAGGCCGGGGGCTTTACGCCCCCAGCCTCAGCTGCATCGCCGCGAATCGATGACGATGCAAGGAACTGATTACTTCAGCTCGACGGTCGCGCCGGCGGCTTCCAGGTCCTTCTTGAACTTCTCGGCCTCGTCCTTCGACGCGCCTTCCTTCACGATGCCGCCGGCTTCTGCCAGGTCCTTCGCTTCCTTCAGGCCCAGGCCGGTGATGGCGCGGACAGCCTTAATCACTTCGACCTTCTTGGCGCCGGCATCCTTCAGGATGACGTTGAATTCGGTCTGCTCTTCAACAACAGCAGCCGGGCCAGCAGCAGCAACTGCAACCGGGGCAGCAGCCGAGACGCCGAACTTCTCTTCGATGGCCTTGACCAGCTCCATCACTTCCATCAGGGACTTTTCGGCGATCGCGTCGACGATCTGATCGTTGGTAAGGGACATTTTGATTACCTTTTGAAAATATTCTGGATTGAGGTTCCGTGCGGAACCACGTGGACGTCGAACTTAGACAGCTTCGGCTTCAGCGGCCGGCGCTGCAGCTTCCGCTGCGCCACCTTCCTGCTTTTCACCGATAGCCTTGACGGCGCGGGCGAACATGGTGACCGGCTCGGTCAGGACGCGGGCCAACATGGCCAGTGCCTGATCACGGGTCGGCAACGATGCCAGCACGTCGACGTGGCTGGCCGGGAAGATTTCCCCGCCGATTGCCACGACCTTCGCCTTCAGCTTGTCGTTACCCTTGGCTGCATCCTTGATCAGGCGACCGGCTGCGCCGGGCTCCTCAAGCGAAAACGCATACAGCAGCGGACCAACCATCTGGTCTTTTGCAACTGCGAAATCGGTGCCTTCAACGGCGCGCGAGGCCAGCGTGTTCTTGACAACTTTCAAGAAAACACCGGTTTCGCGGGCCTGCTTACGCATCGCGGTCATTTGAGCGACCGTGGTGCCAGCGTATTCGGCTGCGATCAAGGAGTGGGCCTTGGCGGCGATGTCTGCCAGCTCGGCGACTACTTCTTGCTTCTGGGACAGATTGAGAGCCATTGCACTCCTCCGTTTAAGCGGGGATTGGTGATTCGGACCCTGGGTTCGCGCAAGCGGTATTACCGCGTTTGCCAACCGTTACGTTCGAATCTCTAATCTCTGCTTCAAACATATTCCGCTTACGGCTCCTAGCCGTGTGCGGTCCTGGGCGGCATCCATCCTGGACGCCGGGAACATCGGGTGATGTTCCGGTGGTGGCCGTTCTAGAGCTGGAGTGCAAACCTGGGTGAACCCAGACGTACGTGAACCAGAAAAATCCAGAAGGGCGGCACCATCTACGCAGGGTGATTCGAGAACGAATCGATTAAGCGATCTCGCTGTGCCGGCGGCGACTCCTTGCCAAATCGAGCTTCCGTGCCCGTCGCCGGTATGCGCTGACCGCGCCTGCGGTCTTTGACGGCTCCACGCGGGTAAACCCGCGCGACGCCTTCAAAATGACGGCTCCGGCACCAAAGGTACCGAAGCCGCTTGAAACAATTACTTCAGGGTCAGCGAGGACTGATCAACCGTCACGCCCGGGCCCATCGTCGAGCTGACCGATACCTTCTGCAGGTACAGGCCCTTCGAGGTAGCCGGCTTGGCCTTGATCAGGTCCAGCAGCAGTGCCTGCAGGTTCGACTGCAGCGCGCCGTTTTCGAAGCTGGCCTTGCCGATGGTGCAGTGGATGATGCCGGCCTTGTCAGTGCGGTAACGCACCTGACCCGACTTGGCATTCTTGACGGCTTCGCCCGGGTTGGCCGAAACGGTGCCGACCTTCGGGTTCGGCATCAGGCCGCGCGGGCCCAGCAGCGTACCCAGCTTACCGACAACGCGCATGGCGTCCGGGGTAGCGATGACGACGTCATAGTTCAGATCGCCGGCCTGCATCTTCTCAGCCAGGTCGTCCATGCCGACAGCTTCGGCGCCAGCGGCCAGGGCTTCGTCAGCCTTGGCACCGGCCGGAGCAAACACGGCCACGCGGACCGACTTGCCGGTACCAGCCGGCAGCACGGTGGAACCGCGAACCTGCTGGTCGGACTTCTTGGCGTCAACGCCAAGACGGACAGCAACGTCGATCGACTCGACGAACTTGGCCTTGGTGACGGTCTTCAGGATGTTGATTGCGTCCTCGAAGGCATATGCCTTACCCGGGACAACGGCGGCCGCAATGGCCTTTTCGCGCTTATTCAGTGCCATCAGATTAACCCTCTACCACCAAGCCCATGGAACGGGCAGAGCCCGCAATCGTACGCACGGCGGCGTCAAGGCTGGCAGCCGTCAGATCCGGCTCCTTTGCCTTGCAGATTTCTTCCAGCTGCGCACGCGTCACCTTGCCCACCTTGTCGGTGTTCGGCTTCTTCGAGCCCGAAGAAATGCCAGCGGCCTTCTTCAGCAGCGTGGTCGCAGGGGTGCTCTTGGTGATGAAGGTGAACGTACGGTCCGAATAGGCCGTGATGATCACCGGCACCGGCAGACCCGGCTCCAGCTTCTGCGTAGCAGCGTTGAACGCCTTGCAGAATTCCATGATGTTCAGGCCGCGCTGACCCAGCGCAGGACCGACCGGCGGCGAGGGATTGGCCTGACCGGCCTTTACCTGCAGCTTGATATAACCAACTACTTTCTTTGCCATTGAAGTACTCTCCGGGTGCTAGCGCCTTACGACAACAGGCTCCCCATCGGACCGGGAATCACGCGTCCCGGCATCGCGTTATGAATTCACACCAAAGGCCACCTTGCGGCAGCCTTGGATTTGCTCCCACATTGGGGAGCCGAAAATTGTAGCAGCTTTTTGCGACGCCACCTGAACAGGTGGCGCGGCCAGCGTCAGATCGCCTTTTCGACCTGGCCGAACTCGAGCTCGACCGGGGTGGCGCGACCAAAGATCAGCACCGAGACGCGCAGACGGCTCTTCTCGTAATTGACTTCTTCGACAACGCCGTTGAAATCGTTGAACGGGCCTTCGGTGACACGGACCATCTGGCCCGGCTCGAACAGCACCTTCGGACGCGGCTTCTCGACACCTTCCTGAACGCGATTCAGGATGGCAGCAGCCTCACTGTCCTGGATCGGCAGCGGGCGATCCGCAGTGCCGCCAATGAAACCCATGACCTTCGGGGTTTCCTTGACCAAGTGCCAGCTTTCGTTGTCGATACGCGGGATACCGGCTTCTTCGTGGGTTTCGATCTGTACCAGCACGTAACCCGGGAAGAACTTGCGCTCGGAGCGGCGCTTCTGGCCTGCGCGCATTTCCACCACTTCTTCCGTGGGGACCAGCACATCACCAAAAAGCTCCTGCATCTCGTCGCGCACAATGCGATCACGCAGTGTCTGCGCAACCGACTTCTCAAAGCCTGAATAGGCGTGAACGACGTACCAACGCTTCACAGATATCTCCTTAACGACCCAAGAACCACTGGGTCAGCTTCTGGATCACGAAATCGAAACCACCCAACAGCAGGCTCAGCACGATAACCACCACTACCACTACCCACGTCATGCGGATAGCTTCCTGGCGGGTCGGCCACACAACCTTGCGCAGCTCGAAACGGGATTCAGAAAGGAATTCAATTGTCTGACGGCCCTTCGTGGTCAGCAGGAATACTGCACCACCAGCCACCAGACCCAAAACCACTGCCAGTGCACGCCACTGACCCGCCCATGCGCCCAACTGGGCAGCACGCGGCTGATCGGCGAACCAGAACCAGACAAACAGACCCGCCAGCACCAACAGCGCAGCGCCGACGTACTTGACGATATCGCCACCCGATGACGCGGCGGACTTGGAATGTTCGATCTTGCTGTTCATCCGACTCTTGTAGCTGGTGCGACCAAGGTCACTGGATAGAGAGTTGCAAGTGGCACGCCAGGAGGGACTCGAACCCCCAACCTGCGGTTTTGGAGACCGCTGCTCTGCCAATTGAGCTACTGGCGTATGACTTGACTGTTACACATCACCTTAGACGGCGAAGGCGGACCGAGTTACCCGGCCCGCCTTTCGCGCAACCAACAGCAGTTACTGCTGGCGCTACAGGCTTATTACGCGACGATCTTTGCAACCACGCCGGCGCCGACGGTACGGCCACCTTCGCGGATTGCGAAGCGCAGGCCTTCGTCCATTGCCACCGGGTTGATCAGGGTGACAACCATCTTGACGTTGTCGCCCGGCATCACCATCTCGACGCCTTCCGGCAGCTCGCAAGCGCCGGTGATGTCGGTGGTACGGAAGTAGAACTGCGGACGGTAGCCCTTGAAGAACGGGGTATGACGGCCACCCTCATCCTTCGACAGAACGTACACTTCGGCTTCGAACTGGGTGTGCGGCTTGATCGAACCCGGCTTGGCCAGAACCTGGCCACGCTCGACGTCATCACGCTTGGTGCCACGCAGCAGCAGACCGGCGTTGTCGCCTGCCTGACCCTGGTCGAGCAGCTTGCGGAACATTTCCACACCGGTGACGGTGGTCTTCTGGACCGGACGGATACCGACGATTTCGATTTCTTCGCCGACCTTGATCACGCCGCGCTCGATACGACCGGTCACCACGGTGCCGCGGCCCGAGATCGAGAACACGTCTTCCACCGGCATCAGGAACGGCTTGTCAACATCGCGCTCCGGGGTCGGGATCCAGCTGTCCAGTGCATCGACCAGCTTCAGGATGGCCGGCACGCCGATTTCGCTCTGGTCACCCTCCAGTGCCATACGCGCCGAACCGTGAACGATCGGGGTGTCGTCGCCCGGGAAGTCGTACTTGCTCAGCAGCTCACGAACTTCCATTTCGACCAGCTCAAGCAGCTCGGCGTCGTCAACCATGTCGGCCTTGTTCAGGAACACGACGATGTACGGCACGCCGACCTGACGCGACAGCAGGATGTGCTCGCGGGTCTGCGGCATCGGGCCATCAGCGGCCGAGCACACCAGAATCGCGCCGTCCATCTGAGCAGCACCGGTGATCATGTTCTTGACGTAGTCAGCATGGCCCGGGCAATCGACGTGGGCGTAGTGACGGTTGGCCGATTCGTACTCAACGTGCGCGGTGGAGATCGTGATACCACGAGCCTTCTCTTCCGGCGCGGCGTCGATAGCCGAGTAATCCTTGAATTCGCCACCGAAGCGCTCTGCACCGATCTTGGTCAGTGCGGCGGTCAGCGTGGTCTTGCCATGATCGACGTGGCCGATGGTGCCGACGTTGACGTGCGGCTTGGTACGCTCGAACTTACCCTTGGACATGGCTGCTTCTTCTCGGTAACAGGTTGGTTATGCACTATCGGCAAGATGGTGCTCACGAAAGGAATCGAACCTTCGACCTCCTCCTTACCAAGGAGGTGCTCTACCGACTGAGCTACGTGAGCGAGTTGTCTATTATGCCGTGTTTTTTCGTTTCGTTCAATGGAGCGGGAGACGGGAATCGAACCCGCACCATTAGCTTGGAAGGCTAAGGTTCTACCGTTGAACTACTCCCGCACCGGGAAAACACGTCACAACATAAAACTGGTGGAGGGAGGTGGATTCGAACCACCGAAGGCGTAAGCCAGCAGATTTACAGTCTGCCCCCGTTGGCCGCTTGGGTATCCCTCCATTCCACTCCCTTGTCTAGGACCGGCGGCCTTGCCGGTCAGGGGTGGGTGAGCTCGCTATTTTGGTGATCAGCGCCGATGCTGTCAACAGAAATCTTCACATTCGGTGAATTTTCTTTTCGGCATCGGCGGTGCCGATCACTCGCCGGGCATCTTAATCTTTTCGTCGGCGAAAATCGCCACATGCGGCACGCCATCGGCACCAATCCAACCGCGGTACATGCCTTCGGTATTGAAGGGGAATGCCGCCTTGCCATCAGCAGACAACACGATGCCACCGCCATCGCCACCGAGCTCGGGAATGCGCTTGACGATGACTTCATCGCCGGCCTGTGCCGGCGTTTCCTTCAAGTACTTCATGCGTGCGCATATTTCATGCGCCACCGACAGACGGATGTAGTACTCGCCCCAGCCCGTGCCTGAAACCGCGCACTGGTCGCTGGCATAGGTGCCGGCACCGATGATCGGCGAATCACCCACACGCCCATAGCGTTTATTAGTCATGCCGCCGGTGGACGTGCCCGCTGCGAGCTTGCCCTGGTTGTCCAGCGCAACGGCACCGACGGTGCCGAAATGCTTGGCGGTTTCCAGGTCGGTGTGCGCCTGCCCTGCGGTTTCTTCCTTCAATGCACGCTGCAGCTGCTCCCAGCGCTTTTCGGTGCGGAAGTAGGACGGATCGACCAGCTCGATCTTCTGTTCGGCAGCGAACATCTCCGCGCCCTGCCCCACCATCATCACGTGCGGCGAATGCTCCATCACCGCGCGCGCGAGCAGGATCGGATTCTTCACCGTATGCACGCCAGCCACCGCACCGGCACGCAGCGTGGCGCCATCCATCAGCGAGGAATCCAGCTCGTTCTTGCCGTCATGCGTGAACACCGCTCCACGCCCGGCATTGAAGGTCGGGTCGTTCTCCAGCACGGTGATGGCGGCAGTCACCGCATCCAGCGCCGGCTTGCCCGCGACCAGTGCCTGATGGCCCTGACGCAGCGCCTCGGTCAAGGCCGCACGCGCCGCACGCTCCTCTGCAGCACTGAAGTCCTTGCGCTCGACGCCGGCCCCGCCGTGAATCACCAGCAAGGGAGAAACCTCGGCTGCAGCGGCAGCCCCCGAGGACAGCGACGCCAGGCCCAGCAGTACCGCAGAAGTCAGCTTCATGTTTCTTCACTCCCGAATGGAACCCGATTCTAGGCAGGTGCCAGCCGCTGTGAACAGTGACCGCAGCCACCCGTGCCCACAGCGCCGACACAACCGCAGCCGCAGCGCCGTCGAGAATGGCAACGGGTGCATGACAAGAAAAAAAAAGGGGCCAAAGCCCCTTTTCCTACGCAGCGTGCATCCTCATTCGGGATGCAGCTTCAACTCGCCAGCAACGACGCTGGCCATTGCAGTGAACGCGGCGTTGTCGACCTTGAACCCATCCAGATGCAGGCGGCTGCCTTCCCCTACCCCGGTTACCGGGATAGCACTGAATTCCAGCGGTTCGCCATTGCTGAGCCGGTCGGCCGTGCGCTGCGGCATCACCAACCATGCATAACCATCGTTCAAGGAATACACACGTCCACGGCCATCGGCCTCGACACATAGCGCCGTGTCCTCATCCACGCCGATGCCTACGATGTCGTCCCGCCCCTTGTCCTGCGCGGCGCGGGCCACAAACACGATCAAACGACCCAGCCGGTCACGCTTGGCGAAGTGGGTGTCGGTGACCACGTTGGACAGATAGGGCATGGTCAGGAAATCCCGGTCCATGGTCACCTCGCTGCCCATCGGATCGTTCAGCGCGGTCGGGGAATTGACGCTGCCACCGTCCAGCGCGCCATAGGCGTAGCCACCCAGGATGGCCAGCCCCGCGCTGGTACCGCCGATCGGCTTGCCGGCGCGGATGTGCTCATTGAGCGCGGTATTGAGTTCGGTGCCCTTCCAGAAGCGGATGTAACGCGCCTGGTCGCCACCGGCGATGAAGATTGCATCGGCAGCGCGCACCACCCGCAGCACGGCCGGATCGTCGGCGGCCTTGCGACTGTCGAACACCAGCGTCTGCACCGCAGTGACGCCACCGATGTCGTTGTAGAGCTCTTTCTGCATGTTGTCGTCACCGGAGGCGCGCAGGATCACCACGCGGCCATGCCCGGCACGTTCAACCCACCAATGGAATGCCTCGGGCACCCAGTCGCCGCCGCCCATCAACAGCATCGCCGGCTCGGTCTTGCCGGGACGCGGGGCAGCAAGATCACCCACTTCGTAATACGTGTAGCCGGGCGCGCCAGGACCGCGCGAATCCTGCGCATGGGCCGCACCTGCGGCAGCGATGGCCACCACTACCAGGGCCAGCCGCCCAAGCCAGGAACTCTTACGTTTCATCGCGCACTCCAGCCCACACATGTAACCGCTTCCAGCTGTAATGCCAGACTTTCCGGCAGTGGTCAAGCGTGTAAAAAAGGTGTTAGATGCTGTGGACCCATTCACATTTCAGACAGGGTTGGGCGGCATTCCCTGACAGCCGGATGGGCATCCCAGAACATTCATTAGAGAGCCGATTCATGCGTAAACACGCAATGGTGTGTTCAATCCAACTGGCCCTGTTGTCGATGGCCGCCCCTGCCCTGGCGCAGAACAGCCCCCAAGGCCAACCCCAGCAACTGGACACGGTGCAGGTCACCGGCTCACGCATTCCGCGCGCCCAGGTCGAAGGCCCGGCGCCGGTCACGGTGGTGACTGCTGAACAGATCAAGTCCGCCGGCTTCACCTCGGTGCCCGACGTACTGCGCTCACTGAGCCAGAACAGTGGCAGCACCCAAGGGCAGCAGAACACCACGGGCGCCCAATCCACACCGGGCGCACAGGCAGTGGACCTGCGCGGGCTCGGGCCGAATCACACCCTGGTGCTGGTCAACGGCCGCCGCATCGCCGACTTCCCGCTGCCGCTCAACGGCCGCAGCAACTTCACGGACGTCGGCAACATCCCGCTGGGCATGATCGATCGCATTGAAGTGCTGACCGGCAGCGCATCGGCCGTTTACGGCTCCGATGCCATGGCCGGCGTCATCAACTTCATCCTCAAAAAATCTACTGACGGCACCACCATCGATTACCGGTTTGGCGACACCAGCCGCGGCGGTGGCACCTCGCACAACCTGACCCTTACCACCGGCTTCGACCAAGGCGGCTTCAGCGGCATCGTCGGTGTTGAGCTGATCGATAAGCGTCCGCTCTGGGGCACCGACCGCAGCGTGCAGGATTCAACATTGGATTCACCTGCGGAAGAGCGCCGGTTGCCGCGTCTCATCGCCCAGCTGCAGAACTGGGACGACGATGAAAACATCGCACCGGACGACGGCTGCGCGGCAATGGCTGGCCTCAACGGCGGCACCACCGTGCTCGCCGAGAACGACCTCGGCCCGTATTGCGGCAGCGAGCGCGCAATTGCCTACCGCACCATCCAGAACGAGCGCAAAGGCTTCAATGCCTATGGCTCGTTCGAATACCGCTTCAATGACGCTCTGTCATGGTTTGCCGATGTCCAGCTCGGCCAGCAGAAGGTCAAGCTGCTGACCGGCACCAACAGCAACGATGTCGCCAGCGACCATATGGGCTGGGAATTCCATGACCCGAACTCGTCCGGCAACTACCGCAACAAGATCTTCTACAACGCCACCACCGAGCGTTACGAAAACTGGGCGCGTCAATTCACTCCGGAAGAAGTGGGTGGCCTGCGGAATCGCATGAACACCACCACCCAGAAGACCTTTGCGGTGACCACCGGCCTGAAGGGCATGATCGCCGAGGAATGGAACTGGGAGGCCGCTTACAACCACTCCCAGTACAAGGCTGACGTCAAAATGCCGCGCATCAAGGCGGCTGCGGCCAACCGCCTGTTCCTTGGCGAGCTGCAGGGCTATGACGATGACGGCATTGCGATCTACACCCCGGATCCGGCACGGCTGTTCACGCCACTGACCCAGGCCGAATTCGCCTCGATCGGGGCGATGTCCACCTTCCGTCCGGAAGCCAAGAACGACAATCTCAGCTTTACGGTAGACAACGCGTCGCTGTTCTCGATGCCTGCTGGCGATGTCGGCTTCGCAGGTGCCGTCGAGTACGGCAAGCAGTCCTATGAGATCAACCCCGATCCGCTTGCGCTCACCGAAGATGCCTACTATGGCCCGCGCTATGGTGATGGTCATGGCGATCGCGACCACTGGAGTGCTGCCGGCGAACTGCGCTTGCCATTGGCTTCGAGCCTGCAGGCAAGCGTAGCCGGGCGCTATGACCGCTACAGCTACGGCAACAAGAACCCGGGCAAATTCACCTACAGCGCCGGTCTGGAATGGCGTCCGTTGGATACCTTGCTGCTGCGCAGCTCCTACGGCACCGGCTTCCGCGCACCGGACATGCACTACCTGTTTGCCGGGAACGATTACTACCGCACCCGCTTCGCCACCGACTACTTCCAGTGCCGCACCGCCGAGCCCGGTGTCACTGACGGGTATTGCTATGACGACGGCAGCTATGACGGCAGCACGTTCGATGTCTACAGCGGCAACATGAATCTGGATGAGGAGACCAGCAAGTCGTTCTCGGCCGGCTTCGTCTGGTCGCCGGTGGCCAACTTCGACCTGGCAGTGGATTACTACAAGATCCGGATCGAGAACCAGGTACAGACGCAGGACCGCGAGGAACTGCGCATCACCGAAGCCAACTGCCGCCTGGGCAGCACCGACAGCGGCGCAGCGGTCGACATCAACTCGCCCACCTGCGTGGACGCCTTGGCACGCGTCATCCGCGACGGCGATGGCAACATCACCAGCGTGCGTTTCGGTCCGATCAACATTGCCAACGAGGAAACCTCGGGCATCGATGTGGCCGCCAACTACCGCCTGCAGACAGCAAACGCGGGTGATTTCAGCTTCACCGGCCAGTACAACTGGACGCACCGCCACACCCGCCAGCAGTTCCCGGGCGACCCGAAGGAAGACATGCTCGATGTCAGCTTCAGCGCCACCACGCTGCCACGGGTGAAGTCGAATCTCGGCGTCAGCTGGGACAAGGGTGCGTGGGGCGCCAGCCTGTTCGGCAGCTACCTGGGCCGTGTTGCCAATTACGACAACGATGCATGGACCGAGGCCACCTGGCGCTTCAACGCCGGTGCCCGCTACGACATCACCGACCATCTGCGGGTGTCGTTGTCGGTCAACAATCTGTTCGACAAGATGCCGCCGAAGGATCCGACCTGGTCGAACTACCCGTACTACGACACCTCCTGGTTCGACAGCATGGGCCGCAGCTACTACGTGCAGCTCACCTGGAAGCTGGGCGGCAAGGCGTTGTAAGGCCTGGTCGTATGTAGTGCCAACAAGGCCCGCCAATGGCGGGCCTTGTTGTTTGCGCGAAACAGGAATGTCACCTGCAGAGGCCTGCCGACGCCAGAGGCTTCCGTAGCCTGGGCAAGCCCAGCGCCCCCCCCCCCGGGGCCTTGCGCCCGGCCGCTGCACTGCCTTGCGATGTTCATCCCCCGGGTGCGCTGCGCTTACCCGGGCTACACGGATGATCCGAATCTGTCGACGACGACAGTTCTCCACAGCGGCTGTGTGCAATGGATGGAGAAGGTTGTGGACAACTCCGTGCAGGCCTTGCACTGCAATAGTTTCAAAGCCATGGTGAATTTTTGGCCAGCACACCGGGACGCGCAGAACAGCGCGTGTTTGTAGGAGCGGCGTGAGCTGCGAAGCACGTGGATTGTCAGCTTGCAAAGGCCATCGATACGTCGGCAATACCAGCTTCGGGGCGGGCGCCCCACCCACCAACCAAAGACGCGCCCCCCCTGGGGGTGTGCGGGGAGCACCCAACCCGCCTATGCCGGCCCGCCTTGTGGGAGCGGCGTCAGCCGCGAAGCAGGTAGATCATCAGATGGCATAGCTGCCTGCCGCTTCGGCAATGCCAGCTTCGCGGCTTACGCCGCTCCCACAAACAACTCTGCCAACCTGGCTTCTCCACAGCCGCTGTGTGCAATGGATGGAGAAGGCTGTGGACAACCGTGCGCAGGCCTTGCGCTGCAAGGCTTTCAAAATTGTGGTGAAATTTTGACCAGGCAGCAGATTGCAGATACAACAAGGCCCCGCAATGCGGGGCCTTGTGGCTGCAGCAACGTCGATGTAATCAGACGTTGAAGCGGAAATGCAGCACGTCGCCTTCCTTGACGATGTAATCCTTGCCTTCCAGACGCAGGCGACCGGCTTCCTTGGCGCCCTGCTCGCCCTTGAGGTTGATGAAGTCCTCATAGCTGATGGTTTCGGCGCGGATGAAGCCACGCTCGAAGTCGGTATGGATCACGCCAGCAGCCTGCGGCGCCGTCGAACCGGCGCGCAGCTGCCATGCGCGGACTTCCTTCACGCCTGCGGTGAAGTAGGTCTGCAAGCCGAGCAGCTTGTAGCCGGCACGGATCACGCGGTTCAGGCCAGGCTCTTCCAGGCCGAGATCCTTGAGGAACTCATCGCGGTCGGCGTCATCGAGCTGCGCCATTTCTTCTTCGATGGCCGCACACACCGGTACCACTTCGGCGCCTTCCGCCTCGGCGCGGGCACGCACCAGGTCCAGCAGCGGATTGTTCTCGAAGCCGTCCTCGGCGACGTTGGCGATGTACATCAGCGGCTTCAGCGTGATCAGGAACATGTCACGGATCAACGCCTTCTCATCGGCATCGAGGCCAGCCGAACGCGCCGACTTACCCTGGTCCAGCGCCGACGCCAGCTTTTCCAGCACCGGCTTGCGGGCCAGTGCTTCCTTGTCGTTGGCCTTGGCCGCGCGGGTAGCGCGATCCAGTGCCTTCAATACCGATTCCAGATCGGCCAGCGCCAGCTCGGTATCGATAGTCTCGATATCGGCGATCGGGTCGACCTTGTTGGAGACGTGGATGACGTTGCTGTCTTCGAAGCAGCGCACGACGTGGGCGATGGCATCGGTCTCGCGGATGTGGGCCAGGAACTTGTTGCCCAGGCCTTCACCCTTGGACGCACCAGCAACCAGGCCGGCGATGTCGACGAACTCCATCGTGGTCGGGATCACCCGCTCTGGCTTGACGATGGCTGCCAGCGCGTCAAGGCGCGGATCCGGCACCGGCACGACGCCGGTGTTCGGCTCGATCGTGCAGAACGGGAAGTTGGCCGCAGCGATACCCGCCTTGGTCAGCGCATTGAACAGGGTCGACTTGCCGACATTGGGCAGACCGACGATGCCGCATTTGATACCCATGCTTGAACTCCCGTGAATGGAAAATCGGGAATGGAGAATCGGAAGGGCGTACCGCCGTTCCACTCCCCATTCCCCATTTCCTGCTCACTTGATGGTGTGCAGACGCTTCATTGCTTCGCTGAAATCGCCAGCTACCGCCAGCGGCATTACATCGATGGCCGCATCGATGGCCTGTGCCATCAGCACGGCGTCGTCCGGCGACGGACGGCCCAGTACCCAACCCACCACGCGGTCCTTGTGACCGGGATGGCCGATGCCAAGACGCAGACGGTGGAACTTGCCGTGACCGAGCAGACGGATGGTGTCACGCAGGCCGTTCTGGCCGCCATGACCGCCATCGAACTTGAGCCGGGCCACGCCGGGCGGCATGTCCAGTTCGTCGTGTGCAATCAGGGTTTCTTCCGGCTCGATCTTCCAGAACCGCTGTGCGGCGGTGACCGATTTGCCGGCAAGATTCATGTAGGTGGCCGGCTTCAACAGCCATACCGGCTGCCCAGCAATCTCGACCTTGGCGACTTCGCCAAACAATTTGCTTTCCAGCGCCCAGCGCGCGCCCTGCCGCTCTGCCAGGGCCTCAACGAAATGAAACCCAGCGTTGTGCCGGGTTCGGGCGTGTTCGGGTCCGGGGTTGCCGAGACCAACGATCAATCGCAAGCCAGTCATCTGTCAGATACACCTGCTGCGCCCGCTCCGAAGAGCGGGCGCAACATAGCCGATTACTCGGCTGCTGCTTCTTCTGCAGCGGCGGTCTTGGCGATGACAACTGCGTCGTCATGGCCCTTGCCCAGCTTCAGTGCCGGAATTTCCACGCCAGCCGGCAGCTTCAGGCCCGACAGGTAGATGATGTCACCAGCCTTCAGCTCGCCCAGGTCGACTTCGATCGACTCCGGCAGGTCCTTCGGCAAGCAGGCAATCGCCACTTCCTTCAGTTCGTGGGTGACCAGAACGTCGGCAGCCTTGCCAGCCGGCGAGGTGTCTTCGTTGATGAAGGTCAGCGGCACCGAAGCGTGCAGCACTTCATTTTCGTTCACGCGCTGGAAATCCAGGTGCATGACCAGCTGCTTGTACGGGTGACGCTGCATGTCACGCAGCAGCACCTTGTGGATGGTGCCGTCGAGGTTCAGGTCGATGATGGAGGAGTAGAACCAATCGTTGAACTGGGCCAGCCAGATTTCATTGTGGTTGAACTCGACCTTCACCGGCTCCTTGTTACCGCCGTAAACGATACCCGGGACCACACCGGCATGACGCAGGCGGCGGCTCGCACCCTGACCTTGCACGTCACGACGGGCGACTTTGATTTCGTGGGACTTTGCCATGTTGACTACTCTAGGTTGTTGCACCGCCTCGCGGCGCTGCGTAAAGACTCTTCCGCGACCAGAAGAGCCTGTTGTGATCCCCGGACACGCCGGGGACCGGATCCATCAATCCACGTACATCGAGCTGACCGACTCACCGAAGGCGATGCGGCGCATCGTCTCGGCCAGCATTTCGGCCACGCTGATCTGGCGGATCTTGGGACAGACGCGGGCCACTTCGGAAAGCGGAATCGTGTCGGTCACCACCAGCTCGTCGAGCTGGGAGTTGTTCAGATTGTCCACCGCCGGGCCCGAGAGCACGGCGTGGGTGCAGTACGCGGCAACCTTGAGTGCGCCACGCGCCTTGAGGGCAGCAGCGGCAGCACACAGGGTGCCGGCGGTGTCGACGATATCGTCGACCATCACGCAGGTCTTGCCTTCAACGTCACCGATGATGTTCATCACGGTGGCAACGTTGGCACGCGGGCGACGCTTGTCGATGATGGCCAGGTCGGCATCATCCAGGCGCTTTGCCACGGCGCGGGCGCGTACCACGCCGCCTACGTCCGGGCTGACCACGATCAGGTTGTCGGTGCCGTAAACGCGCCAGATGTCTGCCAGCAACAGCGGCGAGGCATAGACGTTGTCGACCGGCATGTCGAAGAAACCCTGGATCTGATCGGCATGCAGGTCGACCGTGAGGATCTGGTCGGTATGCACGGCCGAGAACATCTTTGCAGCAACCTTGGCGGTGATCGGCACGCGCGAGGACCGCATGCGGCGATCCTGGCGGGCGTAGCCGAAGTACGGCACCACCGCGGTGACGGAGGCGGCGCTCGCGCGCTTGAGCGCGTCGATGATCACCAGCAGCTCCATCAGGTTTTCCGCACTCGGGGCGCCGGTGGACTGGACCACGAATACATCCTGCTTACGCACGTTTTCCTGGATCTCGACCTGAACTTCGCCGTCGGAGAACTTGGAAACCAGCGCCTTGCCCGGTCTTACCCCGAGTTCCTTGCAGATGCTCTGCGCAAGGTGTTTATTGGCATTGCCGGAAAAAACCAGCAGGTTCGGGGAATCTTGCATGACAGCTCTCTCGGGCGGGGGCGAGTAGCAAAGGAAACGTGATTGCTGCAGAGGTGGCGCATATCGGCTTGCTCGCACATCCGGTGCGCTTACAGCTGGAAGGAACGTGTGGCAGGGGCGGTAGGATTCGAACCTACGAATGCCAGGATCAAAACCTGGTGCCTTGGGCCTCTTGGCGACGCCCCTGCATCAAACAATTCCCGTCGTTTCCAGCGCATCAAGCAGTGGCGAGCGATCAACGCCCGCAGCTACCCATGCCCGCAGTTGCTCCGGCAATTCCGCCAACGCCTGCTCTGCAGCAACGCGCGTGGCAAATTCGACGAAACAACCGCTTCCCGACCCCGTGAGCCGTGCCCGACCAATACCTGACAGGGCCTGGAACGTTGCCTCGATGGCAGGTTCCTGACGCCGTAGTACCGGCTCGAACGCATTTCCGAGGACGGTCCCGGAAGCGAAGTCGGCTATTTTCACGGGCTTGGCATCCCGCGTCAAATGCTGCGAACGAAAAAGTTCAGCCGTGGGCACATGAACGCCCGGATCCACCAGCAAATACCATGCTTCCGGCAGTTCGATCGGGGTCAGCAATTCGCCCACGCCTTCGGCCCAGGCGCTGCGGCCGCGCACAAATACCGGCACATCGGCGCCCAGGCCCATGCCGATGGCAGCCAGTGCGTCCTCATCCAGACCCGTGCCCCACAAGGCATTGAGCACCACCAGCACGGTGGCCGCGTCCGAGGAGCCGCCTCCAAAGCCGCCACCGGCCGGAATGTGCTTCTCGACCCGGATATCGACGCCTTTGGCGCAATTTGAGGCATTTCTCAGCGCGATAGCTGCACGAACCACCAGATCATCGGCCTCGGCGACACCTGCCACCGATGGCCCGTCACGGCGTATTTGTCCGTCTTCACGCAGGCGCAGGCCAATGCGGTCGCCCCAATCCAGCAGGCGGAAGACGGTCTGCAATAAATGGTAGCCATCGGCGCGACGGCCGGTGATCTGCAGGAAGAGATTCAATTTGGCCGGGGCCGGCCAGTACGACCAGCCCGCAGCGTCAGCAACCACGGTCATGGTGCGCCCGCGCCCCATTCATCCACAATCAGACGAACCTTGGCATCGCCATTGACCGCCTCGATACGCCGCGGCAGCGAGGGGCGCCCCGGCTCGGCCGGGTACCAGTCCAGATAGTCGACCTGCCAGCCCTGCTGGCGCAGCACCCGCGGCCGGCCTTCGGCGTCGAAACCGAGGTGCTCCGGGGCCATTCCTGATGATGTCGGCAGGCCGCGCACCCATTCGGCCAGCTGCGCTACCGGGATTTCCCAGCCAGTGGCCTGAAGCAACAGCTCGCCGGCGTTATCAGCGCTGCGTGGACCGCCCTCCAGGCCTTCCAGCCGCACCGGCTGGCCGGGCTCGCCGCCACTGAGCTGCCAGCTCTGGCGGGTGACCGGCGCCGCAAGGCTGACCTGGTAGGCCGGCCCCTGCTGCAGCCAGTCAATCCGGCCGTTGCCGCCGTTGCGGCCCTTGCTGATCGCCACCCGGCCCTGGAATGACCAGTCCGGCTGCGCCATCAAGGCCGCCTGCCGCGCCTGCGATGCGGCCTGTGCCGCTGCCGATACCTGCGCAACCTCAGCCGCCACCGGCGTGGCTTGCCGCTTGGGCACCGAGCCACAGGCCGCAAGCGCCCCAACCATCACGAGCGCCAACGGCGCCCGCCACATCATCACGTTCATACACCCAACTTTTCGATCGCACGCTGCAGCGCGCGGTTATCCGGATCCAACTTGCGGGCTTCATCAAAAAAGCGCCGCGCTTCCTCTTTCTGCCCAAGCACCCACAGCACTTCGGCCACGTGTGCGGCAATTTCCGGATCCTTGTTCAAGGTCCAGGCGCGGCGCAGGTGCACCAGCGCTTCCTCGTTGCGGCCCAGCCGGTACAGCACCCAGCCATAGCTGTCGACGATGGCGGCATTATCCGGCTCGGCGACGCGTGCGCGGTCGATCAGCTCCAAGGCTTCCTGATAGCGATGGGTGCGATCGGCCAGGGTGTAACCCAGCGCATTAAGCGCGGCGACGTTCTCCGGCTCGGCAACCAGCACCTTGCGCAGGTCGGCTTCGGCGCGCGGCACGTCATCACTGCGCTCCCATGCCAGCGCGCGGGCATAAAGCAGCGCGCTGTCGTCCGGGAATGCCGCCAGGCCACGGCCCAGCACATCAAGCTCGGCCTGGGCATTGCCATCACGCAGCTGCAATTCGGACTGAAGCAGGTAGGCATCGCGGCGCACGTCGTCATCCAGAGAGGCATCGGCCTGGATGGCCTGCACTTCCTTTTCGGCCTTGGCCTTGTCGCCCATCAGATACAACGCATTGACTGCGCGCAGCTGCGCCTCGCCGCGATGCTCGCCACCGGGCACGCCGTGGTACCAGTCCACGGCTTCCTGATAGCGCTTCAGGTATTCGGCGATCTTGCCCAGCAACAGGCGCTGGTCCGGGTCCGGCTTGCTGGCCTTGGCCGAAATGTCCTGGTAAAGCGCCAGCAGCGCCACATCATCCTTCTGCTTGGCCAGCAGCGAGGCACGCATGCCCCAGCTCTGCAGGTTCTGCTCGCCTACCGACAGCACATGTTCGGCAGCCGTGGTGTCGCCCAAGACGTCATAGGCAATGGCCAGTGCGGCGCGCAGTTCATCATCTTTCTCGGCCTTCGGCTCGATGCCCTTGAGCAGGGCCAACGCCTCGTCCTTCTTGCCGGCCTGGTTGAGCTGCGAGGCATGCAGCAGCGCCACTCGCGGCTCGTCCGGGAAGCGCTTGACCACTTCGGCCACCATGCGCCGCGACAGCTCCGGGCGCTCCATCCGCAACGCCAGCCGGCCGAACTCCTGCCAGGCCTCCAGGTCATCGGGTATCGCATTGGCATCGACCAGCTGGCCCAGCACCTGCGCCGGCACCGCCGGGTCACGGCCGCCGGTAGCCAAGGCCAGCAGCGCATAGCGCCAGGCGCGTGGCTCGGGCGAACGCAGCACCGCCAGCAGTTCCTTGCGGGCAAGCTTGGCATCGCCATTGCGCATGGCCAGCGCGCCACGGGTGCCGCGCACCGCTACCGAACCGGGGTCACGCTGTGCCCACAACGCCAGCGCCTGCTCGGCACGGCCAGCGTCATCGGCAAGCATGGCGATACGGGTGGCGCGTTCGGCCAGCCCCACGTCGCCCTTGGCTTCCTGGGCGGCCTGCAGGTACCAGCGCGCGGCGTCGGGCAGCTTGCCGGCCTGCAGCGAGAATTCGCCGGCCAGCACCGGGGTCAGCGGCAGGCCTTCAGCCGCCAGGGGCGCCTGGACCGGCACAGCCGGGGCCGCCAGCACCGGAAAAACCGGCAGGGAAAGCAACAGAACGGTGCATATGCGATTGAATACGGGCATCTGGCGCAACCGGGCCGTAAAATGGCGGCCTTCAACAGCCAGCAGCTTATCGCAAGCAACTGAACAGATGACCCTGTGGGTGCTCGGACTGAATCACCAGACTGCGCCGGTAGAACTGCGCGAACGCGCTGCCTTTGGCGGAGACGCACTGCCGCGCGCGATGGATTCCCTGCGGCAGACGCCGCAGCTGGCTGAAGCCGTATTGCTGTCCACCTGCAACCGCACCGAACTGTATGCCGTTGCCGATGACAGCAAGGCGCTGAGCCATTGGCTGGAGCACCACGCCGGCAGCCTGCAGGGCTATCTGTACCAGCACAGCGATGGCGAGGCCGTGCGCCACCTGTTCCGGGTCGCCACCGGGCTGGATTCGATGGTGCTGGGCGAGCCGCAGATCCTGGGGCAGGTCAAGGATGCCTGGGCGCTGGCCCACGACAGCGGCGCAATCGGGCAACAATTGGACCGGTTGTTCCAGCAGACCTTCTCGGTGGCCAAGCGTGCCCGTACCGACACCCGCGTCGGCGCAAATCCAATTTCCGTGGCGTCCACCGCGGTGCGGCTGGCGCAGGACTCGTTCGCGCGCATGGATGAATCCACGGTGCTGCTGGTCGGCGCCGGTGAAACCATGGAACTGGTCGCCAAGCACCTGAGCGATGCAAAGGTGAAGCGGCTGCTGATCGCCAACCGCACCGTAGCCAATGCGCAGGATCTGGCCAGCCGCCACGGTGGCGTGGCATTGCCGCTGAGCGAGCTGGAACGCCACCTGGGCGAGGCCGATGTGGTGTTCTCGGCCACCGCCGCACGCGAGCCGGTGATCCTGCACCGGCAGGTCGCCACCGCGCTGCGCTCGCGCCGGCACAAGCCGATGCTGCTGTTCGACCTGGCGGTGCCGCGCGATATCGAGGCCGAGGTCGGCAAGCTGGCCGATGCCTACCTGTACACCGTGGACGACATGGAACGGGCGGTGGAAGAAAACCGCCGTGGCCGCCGTGAAGCCGCCGCCGAGGCCGAGTCCATCATCGACCTGCAGGTCACCCGCTATCTGGAAAACCTGCGCGCCACCCGCCTGCAGGCGCCGATCCGGCAGCTGCGTGCATTCGGCGAGGCCACCCGCGCCGAGCTGCTGGCCAAGGCCCGGCAGCAACTGGCCCATGGCAAACTGCCCGACGAAGTACTTGAGCAGCTGGCGCACGGCCTGACCAACCGCCTGCTGCATCCGCCTACCGCCGCCCTGCGCCAAGCCGCGCTGGAAGGCGATACCGACCTTACCCGCGCCGCCGAGCGCCTGTTCCCGGCAACGCCCGGGTATCAACACCCCGTAGCGAGGAATGATGACGCCGACCCTGCGCCGTAAGCTGCTGGCACTGGCCGAGCGCCGTGAAGAACTGGAACGCCTGCTTTCCGACCCGGATGTGGTCGCCGACAACGAGCGCTTCCGCAATTTTTCCCGCGAGTTCTCGCAACTGGAACCCATCGCCACCGCATTGGCGAACGAAACCCGTGCGCTGGAAGACCTGGCCTCGGCCGAAGCCATGCGCGCCGACCCGGAACTGCGCGAGCTGGCCGAGGAAGAAATCAGCGCCGCCCAGGCACGCCTGCAGGCCCTGGACGAAGAACTGGCATTGCTGCTGGTGCCGCGCGACCCGCGCGATGAAGGCAACCTGTTCCTGGAAGTGCGCGCCGGTACCGGCGGCGACGAGGCGGCCATCTTTGCCGGCGACCTGTTCCGCATGTACGCCCGCTACGCCGAGCGCCAGGGCTGGAAGGTCGAAATCGAATCCGACAATCCCGGCGAACACGGCGGCTACAAGGAAATCGTGGCGCGCGTGGTTGGCCGCGGCGCCTATTCCAAGCTGAAGTTCGAATCCGGCACCCACCGCGTGCAGCGCGTGCCAGCCACCGAATCACAGGGCCGTATCCACACCTCGGCGGCAACGGTGGCGATCATTCCCGAAGCCGATGATGTTGAAGATGTGGTGATCAACCCGGCCGACCTGCGCGTGGACACCTACCGTTCCTCCGGCGCCGGTGGCCAGCACGTCAATAAGACCGAATCGGCGATCCGCATCACCCATATTCCCAGCGGCGTGGTGGTGGAATGCCAGACCGAGCGCAGCCAGCACGCCAACCGCGACAAGGCGATGAAGCGTTTGAAGGCACAGCTGCTGGATGCCGAGCGCAGCAAACAGGCCGCGGCGCAGGCCGAGTCACGGCGCCTGCAGGTTGGCAGTGGCGACCGCAGCCAGCGCATCCGCACCTACAGCTTCCCGCAGGGCCGCATCACCGACCATCGCGTTGAAGGCCTGACCCTGTACGACCTGCCGAACATCATCGAAGGCGGGCTGGACGACCTGATCGCGCGCCTGCAGCACGAACATCAGGTGGATGAGCTGGCGCGGTTGGCTGAAGGGACGTAAGCGCTTTTCCCCCTCCCTTATGCGCAGCATAGGGGAGGGCTGGGGAGGGGTAGCTTTGGATCTGGCTGTTACCCGTAGATTTAGCCATTGCTTGCAGCACAGAGCAAAATCAACAGCAACCCCTCCCCAACCCTCCCCTGCGCTACGCGCAAGGGAGGGAGCAGAGCCAGAACCAGACCATGACCAACGCCCCAAGCGAACGCGACCAACTCCGCCTTGCCGTCAGCCGCCAACCCGGTGACTTCATCGCCTGGGTGATGCTGGCCGATGCCGAGCTGGGCATCGGCGATGTCGCTGCAGGGGAAGCCGCCGCCTCAACAGCGCTGCAGCTGCGCCCGCAACACCCCGAAGCCCTTGCCCGCCTCGGCCGCGCCCGCTGGATGCAAGGCAGGCACGACGACGCCGCTGCCCTGCTGCAGCGCGCCTGCCAACTTGCTCCGCAGCATCCGGGCATGGCCTTGTGGCTGGGTCACGTGCTGGAAGACGCCAACCAACCCGAAGCTGCGGCCGAGGCGTATCGTCGCGCCCATGCACTGGCACCCGACGAAGCCTATATGGCCGCGCAGCGCCTGAACTGGCAGCGCCGGCTGTGTGACTGGCGAGACCTTGATGCACTCTCACAGCAGGTGCGCGGCGCTGTCGCGCAGGGCAATCCGGCCGTGGAGCCGTTTGCCTTTCTCAGCGAAGACGGCAGCGCCGCCGAACAGTTGGCCTGTGCACGGCAACGCGCCAGTGTGCTGGCCCAGTCGATTCCGCGCCTGCCGGCAGCCCAGCTGCGTACCCACGGTGCGCTGCGCGTGGGTTTTCTTTCCAATGGTTTCGGCGCGCACCCGACCGGCCTGTTGACGGTGGCGCTGTTCGAGCAATTGCGCGCACATCCGCAACTGCAGATCCATCTATTCGCCCTCAACAGCGACGATGGCAGCGCCATCCGCCAACGCCTGCACGCTGCCGCAGACCAGCTCCACGATCTCAACGGGCAAGCACACGCCGCCATCGCCCAGCGCATCCGCACTGCAGGCATCGATGTGCTGTTCGATCTGCGCGGCTGGGGCGGCGGCGGCACCCCGGAAGTACTCGCCATGCGCCCTGCCCCGCTGCAGCTGAACTGGTTGGCCTACCCCGGCACCTCCGGCGCACCGTGGATCGATTACATCGTGGCCGATGCGTTCGTGCTGCCGCCCGCGCTGGAGCCGGCCTTCAGTGAAAAAGTGCTGCGTCTGCCCCGTGCCTTCCAGCCCTCGGACAACACCCGCACGCTGCAAGCGGAGCCGTCGCGCAGTGACTGCGGCCTGCCCGACAGCGGCGTGGTGTTCTGCTGTTTCAACAACAGCTACAAGCTCAACCCGCGCAGCGTGGAACGGCTGCTGCAGATCCTTATCGGCGTGCCCGGCAGCGTGCTGTGGCTGTTGTCCGGCCCGGGCTTGGCCGACCAGCGCCTGCGCGAGGTCGCGCGCCAGCGCGGCGTGGATCCGGCGCGGCTGATCTTCATGGCCAAGCTGCCGCATCCGCATTATCTGGCCCGCTACCAACACGCCGACCTGTTCCTGGATACACACCCCTACAACGCGCACACCACGGCCTCCGACGCGCTCTGGGCAGGCTGCCCGGTACTGACCGCGCCCGGCAGCACCTTTGCCGCACGGGTAGCCGGCAGCCTCAATCATCACCTCGGGCTGGACGAGTTGAACCTCGCCGATGACCAGGCCTTCGTTGCCAGCGCAATTGCGTTGGGGAACGACGCAGACGCCCTGCAGAATCTACGCCAGCGGCTGGCCCATGCGCGCCAGCATTCCAATCTGTTCGACATGGCCGGCTTTGCCGCCGACCTTGCACAGCTGCTGCAGCAGCTTGCCAGCCGGCATGGCTGGCGCGGTGCAGACGCGGGCTGACATCTGCATGCGGTAGGCTCGGCGCATCCACAAGGAATGACCATGGGCAAGCTCAAGCGCAAAGAGTACGAAGCGTTGCTGGAACCAATGCAACTGGAACTGGCCAACATGGCGCGCTGGGCCCAGCATTGCGGGCAGCGGATACTGGTGCTGTTCGAAGGGCGCGACACCGCCGGCAAGGGCGGCGTCATCCAGGACATCGCCAAGCATGTGAACCCGCGTCAATGCCGGGTAGTGGCGCTGCCCAAGCCCAGCGAGCGCGAAGACGGCCAATGGTATTTCCAACGGCATATCGCGCACCTGCCTGCCGCAGGCGAAATCGTGTTGATGGACCGCAGCTGGTACAACCGCGCGGGCGTGGAGAAAGTGATGGGGTACTGCACCGATGCGCAGTACAAGGCCTTCCTCAAGCAGACCCCGGCATTTGAAAAACTGTTGGTGGACGATGGCATCCTGCTGTTCAAGTACTGGTTGTGCGTGGACCAGGAACAGCAGGAGAAGCGTTTTGCCGAGCGCCGCGACGACCCGCTCAAGGGCTGGAAGCTGTCGCCGATCGACCTGAAATCACGCCAGGAATATGCCGCCTACACCCAGGCCCGCGAGGCCATGCTGGAGGCCACCCACAACGGGCATGCACCGTGGACGCTGGTGGATTTCAATGACCAGAAGCGCGGCCGTTTGACAGTGATTCGCGACCTGCTCGATCGCCTGCCCGACACCCACATCGAGGAGCCGCTGATCGAGCTGCCACCGTTGCCGGGCAAACCGAAAAAAGAGAAGTACGGAGCGGTGAAGCCGATCCCGGCATTCGTGCAGGATGAGGACATCGCCAAGCCAAAGCGCGCCTCAAGTTCCTTGTAGGAGTTGCGGTAATACCGAGCCATGCTCGGCAGAAGCACTACAAATCATCCCGCAGCGCTGCGGTAGTGCCGAGCCATGCTCGGCAGGGGCACTACCGACCATCCTGTGAACGCTGCGGAAGCAGCGTCAGCCGGGAAGCTGGCAACGCGGGAAGATCAAAGGCTCACCCCTCCCCAACCCTCCCCTTCGCTACGCGAAAGGGAGGGAGCTGTTCTCGGCGATCTGCCAGAGGGAGGGAGCTGTTCTTGACGATCTGCCAGAGGGAGAGAGCAGCCCTCAACGACCTGCCAAAGGGAGGGAGCTGCTCTCAACGATCTTCCAGGCGGCAGCGAAAGCTGCTTTCACCCCCTCCCTTTCGCGCAGCGAAGGGGAGGGTTGGGGAGGGGTAAGCTCTGGCAAGCAATGTCGCCACACCAGGCCACCCTGCCAATGCTCAACACCATCCTGCGCCGCACATTTCTCGCTTTCATCTGCGCAACAGCGGTAGCTGCAGCTCCCATTGCGTTCATGCTGTATCGCGACTGGCGCTTCGCTTATTCCTTCCATGTCGCCGCTGGCGTCGCCCCGCCGCCTTACCAGCCCGGCATCCTGGTCTTCGGCACTGTCCCGCAATGGCTGTCGCTGGCAGCCGCACTCCTTGTGCTGTGCGGCCTCGCGGCAACCCTATGGACGTGGCTTGAACATGGAACGCGGCGGCGCAGGCAGCCATAGCTGCCCAGCAACAGCTGACTTACACCGCCTTGCCACCGGCAGCCACGATTGCCTGCTCGATCTCATGGGCATTCACCGGCCCCAGGAACTGCTTGGCGACCTTGCCGTCCGGTCCGATCAGGTACGTCATCGGCAAGCCACGCGGGGTGGCGAAATCCTTCGGCGGGCTGAAGGTGTCGATGATGGCGATTGGATAGGCCACCGGATGCTCCTTCAGGAAGGCCTGCATCTCGTCCAGCTCGATGTCTTCATACGCCAACCCCACCACTTCGACGTTGCTGCGCATGGCGTGCAAGGCCGACAACTCCGGCATTTCCTGCAGGCAGGGAGCGCACCAGGTGGCCCAGAAATTGACCACCACCCACTGCCCACGGTGACTGGCCAGGTCATAGGTCTTGCCGTCCACCGTCGGCACCTGCAGCTGCGGTATTTCAGCCGTCTGCTGGACCACGCTGGGCTGCTCGGGGGCTGGCGCAGCAGGCGCCTCGGGCGCGGACGGCGCCGCAGCAACCGGCGCCGGGTCCGGCTTGCAGGCTGTCAGCGCCAGTACCAGCAGCACGGACGGAAGGTATTTGGCGGTCATCGGCTATCTCCACGCTCTACATAAATGTCGTCCACACGGCGCTTGAGCAGTTCGCGCAACGGTAGACGTAGTTGATCCAGGGCACTGCAGGCCGCTTGCCCGAGGCTGTCCTCGCGCATCGGCAGGTATTCCTCGGCCACCGGAATGCGCAGCTGCGAGCTTTCATACAGGTCATGCAGGCTGATGCTGTCCAGGTCGCGCGCCAGCAGCCATTCGCCGCGTTCATCACGGCGCAGCACACCGATGCTTTCCATCTGCTCCAGCAGCTGCTGCAACAGGGAGTCGGTGAGCATGGGTTCCTGCAGCAGAATCTGGTCTTCATCCAGGCCCCGACCCTGCTGCCGCGCCTCGCGGAAACGCCCCAACAGCCGCAGCAGCCCATACAGTTCACATCCCTGCGGCAACCGCAACGCCGCCGGTTGATAGCGGAACGCGGCCACTGACGAGGCCAGCGATGCGCCCAGCAATACCGAAACCCAGCTCAGGTAGATCCACAGCAGCAGGATCGGCACGAACGCCACCGTGCCGTAGAGCTTCTGATAGGACTGGAAGCTGCCCAGGTACAGGCCCATGCCCCACTTCACCAGCTCCAGCATCAACACCGCCAGCAATGCGCCGGGAATGGCGTGCCGCCATTTCACCGTGTGGTGCGGCACCACCCGGTAGATCAGCACCACACAGAAGAACTCGATCAATACCGGCGCCAGGCGCAGGCCCAGATCGGCCAGCCAGCGGCCTTCGGTGGTGCCGAATAGCGGCAAGGACAGGACCTTCGCCGATACCGCCAGGGACGCGGCGGCCAGTAGGGCGCCCAGCGTCAACACCGTCCAATAAACCAGGAAGCGGGTCAGCTGCGGCCGCGCCGAGGCTACCCGCCAGATTCGGTTGAAGGTCTGCTCCACGCTGTTGAGGGTGATCAGCAGCGATACCACCAAGGCCAGGAAACCGGCGGCGGTCAGCTGCCCGGCACTGGCCGAGAACTGCCGCAGATAGCCCTCGGCCGCGCGCGCCGCCGACGGTACGAAGTTGGAGAACACGTAGTCGCTGAGCGCCTCGCTCCAGCGGTCGAACATCGGGAACGCAGACAGCACACCGAATACCACGATCGCCAGCGGCACCAGCGCGAATACCGTGGTGTAGGCCAGCGAGCCGGCCGCCTGGAACAGGCGGTCATCGATGAAGCGCTTCCACAGGAAGCGCCCGAAACTGGCGTTGCGCGCCCGGTCACGCAGGCGCTCCATCCATAGATTGAGTGAATCCAAAGGTTCCATCTGGCAAGGGTACCCGATGCAAAGCGCGGCCCGCATCGTTGATACTGCCGGCTCCTGCAAGATTGAGTGAACGGTGCGATGGCGGAAATTCTGGTGCTTTACTACAGCCGTGGCGGCTCGGTGGCGCGGCTGGCGCGGCAGATCGCCCGCGGTATCGGCGAGGTGCCGGGCATGAGCGCCCGCCTGCGTACCGTGCCGCCAGTGGCCGCAGTCACCCAGACCACTGCCCCGCCCGTCCCCGAAGACGGCGCCCCTTATGTGGAAATAGCCGATCTGGCCGAATGCGATGGCATCGTGCTGGGCAGCCCTACCCGCTTCGGCAACATGGCCGCGCCGGTCAAGCATTTCCTCGATGGCCTGGGCGCGGAATGGGTCAATGGCACCTTAGCTGGCAAGCCGGCGGCGGTATTCACCTCCACCGCCTCGATGCACGGGGGCCAGGAATCGACGCTGCTGTCGATGCACCTGCCGCTGCTGCACCACGGTTGCCTGATCGTCGGCATCCCCTTCACCGAACCGGCATTGAGCCATACCACCAGTGGCGGCACCCCTTATGGCGCCAGCCACGTGGCCGGCACCCAGGCCGACTCCCAGCTCACCGACGACGAAGCCCAGCTGGCAAGAGCACTGGGGCATCGGGTAGCCGATATCGCCCGGCGGCTGGGCCGATGAACCGGCGCACGCGCGATCTGGTCCTCGCCGCCTCACTGGCACTGCTGGCCGGGCTGTATGCGTGGTGGTTCCGCGCAGACCGCCATCTGCTGGCGGTGGCGCTGGTGTTCGTGGCGCCGCCGGCACTGCTGTTGCTGGGGGTATTGGCACAGCGCGCGGCCGCGCGTTTCTGGGCCGGGGTATTCGCCCTGTTCTGGTTCAGCCATGGCGTGATGAGTGCCTGGAGCCACCGCGACACCGCCCTCTACGCCTGGATCGAAATCGCCCTGGCACTGCTGATCGTGGCCCTGGTCAGCGTACCCGGCATGCGCGCCCGCTTTGCCGCCAAAAAGGCCGGCTAAACCCACTGTAGGGCCGAGCCATGCTCGGCTGGAGCTTTCTCGGCCCCCCTCCCCTGTAGAGCCGAGCCATGTTCGGCTGAGGCTTGCCGAGCAACCCTCCCATGTAGAGCCGAGCCACGCTCGGCTGGAGCTTTCCCGGCAAACCTCCCGTGTAGAGCCGAGCCATGCTCGGCTGGGGCTTTCCCGGCGATGTGTCACCAGCCTCTGTGGGAGCGGCATCAGCGGCGAAGCCACTGATCCTGCAGGTTGCGGGCCAGTCTTCGGCTTTGGCTGTACTGGCTTCGCGGCTTACGCCGCTCCTACAGACGGCTCTGCGGTAGTGCCCAACTGCGGTGAGGCCCCAGCCGAGCATGGCTCGGCTCTACCAATGACCAATGACCAATGACGCCTCGGCTTGATGCCAGGCAATGACATGGCCCGGCGCTGCCGACCGCATTATCATCTGCAACATCGCGGCCTGTGCCGCTGGCAGTCACCGCAAGGATTTACCGCAATGATGGAAGAACTCCTGATCGTCACCACCGGTGGCACGATCGACAAGATCTACTTCGACGACAAGTCCGACTACCAGATCGGCGACCCGCAGATCGGCATGATTCTGCGCGAGCTGGGGGTTACCTTCCGTTTCAACGTGATCCCGATCCTGCGCAAGGACTCGCTGCATATCAGCGACGACGACCGCGAGCTGATCCGCGCCACCATCGCCGCACAGCCAACCCGCCACGTGCTGGTCACCCACGGTACCGATTCGATGGTAGCCACCGGCAAGGTGCTGGCCACCATCCCCGGCAAGACCATCGTGATGACCGGCGCGCTTAGCCCGGCACGTTTCCGTGGTTCCGATGCCGAGTTCAACATCGGCTGCGCGATCGGCGCGGTGCAGTCGCTGCCGGAAGGTGTCTACATCGCCATGAACGGCCGCATCTGGAACCCGGAGCAGGTCCGCAAGAACGTGGACGCCAACCGCTTCGAATCGCTGTAAGTGGCCAAAAGCACCCGCGCTACCGCCGCGTTGGACAAGGCAGGCATCGCCCATGGCGTGCATGCCTATGACTACTCGGCCGATGTCGACAGCAAGGGGCTGGCGGCAGCGCAGGCGCTGGGCATCGCCCCGGCGCGCATGTTCAAGACCCTGATGGCGTGGGTGGACAAGCAGCCGCTGATCGCGGTGATTCCCTCCGACCAGCGCCTGTCATTGAAAAAGCTTGCCGCCCATTGTGGCGGCAAGCACGCACAGATGATGGAAGTACCCGAGGCCGAGAAGCGCAGCGGTTACAAGGTAGGCGGCATCAGCCCGTTCGCACAGCAGCGTCCGGCCACGGTGGTGTTCGCCGCCAGCGCCCAACAGCAGCAAACGCTGTACATCAATGCCGGCCAGCGTGGCCTGCTGTTGGATATCGCCCCAGCCGACGCCTTGCAGGTATTGCAGGCGCGCTGTGCGGATATCTGCGAAGACTGAGCAGCGGCCCCCGCCACTGCCCCTGCCGCGAACACCAGCGCACGTGCAGCAACCCGCTCCGCTCCGGTTTGCCTCCGGCGGCTTGATCTAGAACGTGATCGACCAGCCATTCAGACGCCCGCTGTCACCACTGGCCTTGTCATGCACACGCAGCGTCCACGTACCATTCAATGGCTCAGTGGAAAGATCGACCTCGAAGGTCTGCTTGATGTCATCGGCACTGCCACCTTCATAGTTGCTAAGCAGGTAGGCGCTGCCGTCCGGTGCAATCAACTCCACTTTCAGATCGCCGCGCCAACTGTGGTTGATATCCACCTGCACCGCTGTGGCAGCTGGTGCGTTGGCACTGCGGCCGGCGACGGTGATGGCACTGTCCAGCGTGCCGTTGTCCAGGATGTCCATGAGCTCACTGCTGCGATAGGTCTGGGCAGGAACCAGGCCCCAGCTTGCCTTCAGGCTGACCTCCGAATACCTGCTGTATCCACTCACCATCACATGGTAGGTACCTGCAACCGGAGCGGGAAAACTGCAGCTCTCACCATTGCCGCCACGGAACGGGCGGCAATCGAACACCGAACTGTTCGGCCGGCTGCCGGCCCTGACATACAGGTCAGCATCACCCGCGCCGCCGCTGATGCTGATCAGCAGGTTGGACGCCCCTGACGGAAGCTGCGCCGTGTAATAGCGGTTGCTGCCCTTGCTGCCGCTGACGCCGGTCACCGCAACGCCATTGTCCAGCGCAGTATCTGGCTCAGGTTCGGGCTCAGGCGGCAGCGTAGCGCTCATTGCCGCTGTCACTGCGGCCTGTGCATTGACGATACCGGCACCAATCGGCCTGTCCGGCGTCCGTGGAAACGGCGTGGCGGTAGCCTTGATCAAGGCTTCAAGTTGCGCCGGTGTCTTTGCAGGATCCGATACCTGCTGCACCAGCGCCACCACACCGGCCACATGCGGTGCCGCCATCGAGGTCCCACCGCTGTAACCATAGCTTTCAACCGAGGGCGCCGTGCTGCCGCTGTTGAACGTTGAAACAATAGTGCTGCCTGGCGCGGCCACATCCACCAACGGGCCAAAATTGGATTGCTGGGTGCTGCTCCAGATCGAGCGTTTGCCGTCGCTGTCGCTGGCACCCACCGCGATCACATTGTCGCAGTTGGCCGGTGCCGAATTGCTCGCATTGACGTTGCCATTGCCGGCGGCGATGACCAGGGTTGCGCCGTTGGCCAGCGCGCTGTTGATCGCCGTCTGGAACGTGGTGCCACAGGCGCCTCCGCCGCCCAGGCTCAGATTGATCACCTCGGCCGGGTTTGCATTGGTGGGCACGCCGTCCACCTCCCCGCCCGACGCCCAGACAATCGCATCGGCGATATCGGACGTATAGCCGCCGCAGCGGCCCAGTACGCGTACCGGCACGATGCGGGCGGCCGGTGCGACACCGGCAACGCCCTTGCCATTGTTGGCAACCGCCGCAATCGTGCCGGCCACGTGGGTACCGTGCCAACTGGAGCTCCACGCATCGTGGCTGCCGCCACACTGCTTGGCTTCCACCCAATCACCCGGATCGCGCGCATCCGCATCACGCTCATCCCCATCGTTGGCCATCGCCGCATCGCTGATGAAGTCGTAGCCCGGCAGGACATTGGCAAGCAGGTCGCTGTGCTCGGCGATGCCGGTGTCCAATACCGCCACCACCACGCCTGCACCGGTGGCGTCTTCCCAAGCCGGCACCAGATTGATGCCAAAGCTACCGGCAAGACCCCACTGCTCTGCGAAACGCGGATCATCCGGGGCTGCGCTGATGCCGAGACGACGGTCGATCTCGACGTACTCGACGTTGCGATCTGCCGCCAGCCTGCGCATCAACACTTCGCTCTCGACGTGATCCAGCGGCACTTCGGAACGCACCAGCTCCGCGCCGCCAGCCAAGCGGCGCAGGTGTTGCAGGGCTACCGGCCTGCCAGCACGCAGCGGCAAAGCACGCGAGGCAGCATCCAGAACGTTCGGCAGCACGGCTGTAGCAGCTTGAGTACTTTCCTGACGAAGCTTGACGATGAATTGCTGGTGCGTCGGCGCTGCGTACAGACCCGCCCGCTGCACATCGCCGGCAACCGCTGGCGGGCATAGAAACAGGCAGGACCACAACGCACTGCCAACCGCTGCAACGCCACGACGAAGCACACACTGCGATATCGAAGACATGATTCGGCCCTTCTGCAGAGGAGGACGCCGCCAATGCGGCATCTGTGCCGGGCAGACGTCGCCGTGTGGACAGCAACGCTCGCCAGGAGGGAACTGCGCGGGCCTGCCCGCTGTCATTGGCCCGTCCGCAGACACTAGGCATTCGCCGTTGCCACTCCCATCGGAGTAACCCTGAAACCTCTGTATCCGACGGCCTCGAAGCGGCAGCCATCCGCGAGAAAGCACCCATCAGTCATGGATGATTCTGCGTTCGCCTTGTCCTCAAGTTAGCGGCGCGCTGCAGGTCCGCGCCGAACGCTCTTCCCGCCATTGGCTGGCACCGCCGGTACGCACAGCTGCAACGCCGCACCCCAAACCGGCGAACATGAGAAGGCCCCGGCACTATCGCCGGGGCCTTGAGCTTGCACGGCGCAGCGATGGCATCTTCCTGATGCCCATCACCACGCAACTTCCCTCTGCTCGATCAGAAGGTGACCGACCAGCTGTTGATGCGGCCGGTGTCGCCGCTGGCCTTGTCGTTGACGCGCAATTTCCAGCTGCCGTTGAGGGCTTCGCTGGACAGGTTCACGTTGAAGGTCTGCTTGATGTCATCGGCGCTGCCGCCGGCATAGTTGCTCAGCACATAGACGCTGCCATCGGGCGCCACCAGATCCACCTTCAGGTCGCCCTTCCAGGTGTGGCTGATATCCACCGCCACCGGTGTGGACGCCGCTGCATTGCCAGTGCGGCCGGAGACCGCAATCGCGCTTTCCACCGTAGCGTTGTCGAGGATGTTGACCACGCCTGTATTGCTGTAGGTCTGCACACCACCACTGCCACCGCCGGTACTCCAGCTGGCCTGCAGGCTGAGGCCGGAGAACGCCGAGTACGCGGACAACATCACGTGGTAGGTGCCTGCCACCGGTGTTGCGAAGCTGCAGCTCTCAGCGTTGCCGGTCTTGTAGGGGCGGCAGTCGTAGGTGGAGGTGGTCGGCTGGCTGCCGGCGCGCACGTACATGTCCGCATCACCGCTGCCACCAGAGCTGGCAACCACCAGATTGGTGGCCCCGGCCGGCACCTGCACGGTGAAGAACTGGGTGCTGCTGGCCGCGCCGGCAAGTCCGGTGATCGGCACGCCGTTGTTCAACACCGTGCCGCCCGGGTTCGGGTTGCCACCGCCGTTGGCCGCATCCACCACCGCCTTGGCATTGAGGATGCCGGGGCCGATGGTTTGCGAAGGCGTGGACGGGAAGGCGGTGACATTGGCCTTGATCAAGGCTTCCACCTGCGCCGGTGTCTTCGGCGTGGTTGCCACCGCCTGCAGCAGTGCCACAACGCCTGCCACATGCGGGGTCGCCATCGAGGTGCCGTTGTAGGCGGCGTAGCTCTCCGAACCGGGCGTGGTGGTGCCACTGTTGAGCGTGGACAGGATGTTGGAACCCGGCGCGGCGATATCGATCAGGGCACCGTAGTTGGAGAAGCTCGAACGTGCGCCGGTGCTGGTGATCGATGCCACCGCGATTACATTGTTGCAGTTGGCCGGCGAGGCGTTGGAGACATTGGTGTTGTCGTTGCCGGCAGCAATGACCAGCGTGGTGCCACGGCTGACCGCGCCATTGATCGCCGCCTGCGTGGTGCTGCCGCAGGCGCCGGAGCCGCCCAGACTGAGATTGATCACCTCGGCCGGATTGGCATTGGCCGGCACGCCGCTGACGCTGCCGCCGGACGCCCAGACAATGGCATCGGCGATATCCGAGTCATAACCACCGCAGGTACCCAGCACGCGCACGGGCACGATCTTGGCGCCGTACGCCACGCCAGCAACGCCCTTGGCATTGTTGGTGACCGCGGCGATGGTGCCGGCCACATGCGTGCCGTGCCAGCTGGAGTTCTGCGCGGCATGGATGCCGCCGCATTGGTTGGCGGTGATCCAGTCACCCGGGTCACTGGGGTCGTTGTCGCGGCCATTGCCATCGTTGGACACGGTGGTGTCGTTGATGAAGTCATAGCCGGGCAGCAGGTTGGCGGCCAGGTCGCTGTGGCTGGTGATGCCGGTGTCCAGCACCGCCACCACCGAGCCGGCGCCATTGGTTACATCCCAGGCCTGGTTGGCCTTGATGCCATAGGTGCCGGAATAACCCCATTGTTCGCCGTAGCGGGTGTCGTTGGGGGTCAGGCTGATGGTGTTGAGGCGGTCGACCTCGACGTATTCGACGTTGGGGTCGGCCGCCAGCTTGCGCATCAGCGTTTCAGCATCGGCACGGTCGAGCCTGGCGTCGGCGCGGACCACATCCGCGCCCACCGCAAGCCGCCGCATATGCTGCACGCCGATGCTCTTGCCGGCGCGTGCCGGCAGCGCGCGAGCGGCCGAGGCCAGGGTTTTCTGCAGGGCTGCATCGCCGGCGGCCTGGCGGCTGTCCTGACGGTATTTGACGATGAAGCGCTGATGCGTCGGCGCGGAATCCAGCCCGGCCAGATGCACATCACCGGCCCAGGCCGGCGCACACAGAAGCAGGGAAGACAGCGAAGCAGTGCCAACGACTACCAACCCACGAGCAAACGCACGGTGTGATCTGGATGACATTGTTGAACCCTTCTGCATTGGAGGATGCCGCGAACGCGGCGCCGTCCCACCCGGGCGTGTGGCGATTTCGATAGCGCTGGTTGCCCGGGTAGAACTACCCGAACCAGTCCCCTGTTACCGATCCGTGGGCGGACAGTAAATGGCGGCTGAACCGATGACAAGAGGGTTACAACAGAAACCGTTGTTCCGTCACGTTTACGTACGTGATTGATTCGTAAAGAATATTTACAAATCCCTTGGTACCACTGGCTGCAGCGCCGGGCGTCCGGACAAAGAAAAACCCGCTGCGACATTCGCCGCAGCGGGTTTGATCAGCAACCGAACCTGGCCGCTCAGGCGTCCAGGCGCACCAGCCAACCGTGACGGTCCGGCTGACGGCCGTACTGGATGTCGGTCAGTTCCTTGCGCAGCGACATGGTGACTTCACCGGCCGGCGCGTTGAGGTCGCCCACCGAGAAATCTTCGCCCTTGAGCTGGCCGATCGGGGTGATCACCGCAGCGGTACCGCAGGCAAACACCTCGGTGATTTCGCCCGAGCTCACGCCCTGCTTCCACTCATCGATGGTGACCTGGCGCTCTTCCACGTTCATGCCACGGTCGCGGGCCAGCTGCAGCAGCGACTCGCGGGTGATGCCTTCCAGGATGCTGCCCGACAGCGCCGGGGTAACCAGCTTGTTTTCCTTGCCGTAGACCAGGAACACGTTCATGCCGCCCAGTTCTTCCAGGTACTTGCCTTCGACCGGGTCAAGGAACAGCACCTGCGAACAACCCTGCGCCTGCGCCTGCTGCTGCGGCAACAGCGAAGCGGCGTAGTTGCCACCACACTTGGCCGCACCGGTGCCGCCCTTGGCAGCGCGCGCGTAGTCGGTGGACAACCAGATCGCCACCGGCGCCACGCCCTTGGCGAAGTACGGGCCAGCCGGGCTGGCGATCACGTAGTAAGTAGCCTTGTGCGCACCGCGCACGCCGAGGAAGGCTTCATCGCCAATCATGAACGGACGGAAGTACAGGCTGGCCTCATCGGCATCGGACACCCAGTCCTTGTCCAGCGCGACCAGCTGCTTGAGCGACTCGACGAAGATGTCAGCCGGCAGTTCCGGCAGCACCAGACGCCGCGCCGAACGCTGCAGACGCGCCGCATTGGCTTGCGGACGGAAGGTCCACACCGAGCCATCGGCGTGACGGTAGGCCTTGATGCCTTCGAAGATTTCCTGGCCGTAATGCAGCACGGCAGCAGCCGGATCCAGCGAAATCGGGCCATACGGCGTTACCGCCGCGTCGTGCCAACCGGTGTCCTTGTCCCAGCGTACGGCCACCATGTGGTCGGTGAAGTGCAGACCAAAGCCCGGCTTTTCCAGGATTTTGGCGCGCTCCTCGGCGCTACGCGGATGATCCGAACGGGTGACATCGAAGCTCAACGAAGACTGGGACACCGGATAATTCCTTCCAGATTGCGGGATGGGACAGCCCCGGGGCCACAGCGGCGCAGGGGGTGCAGCACAAACCGTTACCGGCAGCGCCGGCACGGGCTTACAGCATGCCAGTTTCCAGGCGCGCCGCCTCGGACATCATGTGACGCCCCCATGGCGGATCGAACACCAGATCGACGTCGGCCTGGGCCACGGTCGGAATCATTTCCAGCTTGCTGCGCACGTCATCGACCAGGATCTCACCCATGCCACAGCCGGGTGCGGTCAAGGTCATCTTGACGTCAACTTCGCGCTGGCCGTCGTCCAGGTGCTTGATATCCACTTCGTAGATAAGCCCAAGATCGACGATGTTGAACGGAATTTCCGGGTCGAAACAAGTGCGCAATTGCTCCCACACCAGCTTCTCGACGTCTTCGTCGCCGGCGTCGTCGGGCAGTTCCAGCCCCGGCGGTGGCTCCTTACCGATGGCATCGCCGTCCTTGCCGGCGATACGGAAGAGATTGCCTTCGACAAACACCGTATAGCTGCCACCCAGCGCCTGGGTGATATAGCCATAACTGCCGGCCGGTAGGGTCACGCTATCGCCCTGCGGCACCATCACGGCCGGGCAATCACGCTCAAAATGGACAGGTTCGCTGCTACGGGAATACATGTAGATCGATATGGGGACGCGGTGGCTACCCGCAATGCCCCCATTTTATCCGACTGGGCGTACTCGCCGCTGAAACGCTATGCTGCGGAATCTGTTCGGGAATACCCATGTCGCCAGTTTCCACGCCAGCCAGCCCCACCCGCCACTGGCTCTGGCCCATTTTATTGTTGCTGGGAAGCATCACCCTCACCATCGCCTGGCTGCTGGTCGCCTTGAGCACCGGCACCCAGGCCGGCTGGATGGCGATATTCGCTGCGCTGGAAGCCGCTTGGATGCTGCGTCTGGGGACTTTCCGCCCCGGCGTGGCGCGCATCACCCTGACCATCTTCACAACCCTGCTGATCACCCTGGTGGCCAACTGGGGCATCGCTGCGGCCTACGTGGGCGGACCAATGGGCCTGACCCCATGGGAATCGGCGCTGCGCATGGGGCCCCATTTCGCCTGGACGCTGCTGTCGCTGGCCAACGGCCTGGGCGAGCTGATCTGGCTGGGCATCGCGCTGCTGGTGGGCTGGCGCTCGGCGCGCTGAATCCCGGTTGCGCACAGCCTTGCCCCGAGTTTGCGGGCAAGTGAAACAAAATGTGCGTTTTTGCACATTGGGCGCAGTCTGATCCGCACAATACTCACGGTTAAAAATTTGTAATTTCGTGACTCCCTCGCACCATTCTGCGGAGAGTCATACGTGAGTATCCAGCCACTGAGTCAAGCTGTTCGCCGCGCCCTGCTACCCATTTCGACGGCGGCCCTTGCATTGGGAGCAACGGGCAGCGCCCTCGCCCAGGAGACTGCTCCGAAGGAAGAGGCCACCAACCTGGACCGGATCCAGGTCACCGGCTCGCGCATCAAGCGCGCCGACCTGGAAACCTCCAGCCCTGTATTCACCATTGACCGCCAAAGCATCGAAAGCTCCGGCGCAGCCACGGTGGGCGAATTCCTGCAGCGCACCCCGGCCATCGCCGGTGCCGCAACCAATCCCCAGGTCAACAACGGTGGCGGCGCAGGCGCTGCGACGGTCGACCTGCGCGGACTGGGCGTGAACCGCTCGCTGGTGCTGGTGGACGGCAAGCGCTGGATCGGCACCATCTCCAACGCCAATGGCGCGGTGGACGTGAACTCCATCCCGATGGCGCTGATTGAACGCGTGGAAGTTCTGAAGGATGGCGCCTCGGCCATCTATGGCTCCGATGCGATCGGCGGCGTGGTCAACTTCATCCTGCGCAAGGATTTCGAAGGCGTGGAAGCCAGCGCGTTCTACGGCATTTCCTCGCGCGGTGATGCCGATACACAGCGCTTCGATGCCACCTTCGGCCTGGCCGGTGAAAAGGGCCACCTGATGCTGGGCGCCAGCTATGACAAGGAAGACTCGGTCAGCGCTGCCGACCGCAGCTATTCCAGCCAGCCTTACCAGTTGTATGCCGGTGAAAAGGGGATTGGCGGTACCAGCCGCATCCTGACCGGCCGCTATGTGGTGCCGCGTGATGTCGCCATTGCCCGCGGCACTACCTTGGATGCGAACTGCGCCCAACCCAGTGCTACCAACCCCAACCCCAACGTCGTGTTGACCCGCATCGACGGGCAACCGGGTACCTCGGCGTCGAACTTCCGCTGCTTCAACGGCAATACCGACACCTACAACTTCCAGTCCGATGGCAACCTCAACCTGACCCCGCAGGAACGCACATCGTTGTTCATGAGCGGCAACTACCAGCTCACCGACAACATCGAAGCCTTCATGCTCGGTTCGTGGATGCGCACCGAGTCGTCGTTCTTCATCGCCCCGCTGCCGTTCGACGGCCGCGCCGATGTCGATGACGTGATGATCAGCAAGGACAGCCTCTACAACCCGTTCGGCGTGGACATCACCGATGCGCGCCTGCGCCTGCGTGATTTCATCCCCACCCGCACCACGCGTTTCGAAACCGAGACCTACCAGATCACCGCTGGCCTGCGCGGCGTGTTCGGCGACAGCACCTGGAGCTGGGATGCGTCCTATGGTTACGGCCGTACACCGCAGTCCTCCACCGTGCGCGGCTATCTGATCGGCCAGGGCCTGAACGATGCGCTGGGCCCGTCGATGATCGACCCGGCTACCGGCAACCCGATCTGCGTGCGCACACCCGGCAATGCGGCAACTGCCATCAACGATTGCATCCCGGTCAATTTCATGGGGCCGGCGCCGGACCCGAACACGCCGACCGGGCAGGCACAGCTGGCCGCATTGGAGTTGATCAACCCGACCATCCACAGCACCAGCGAAAATGACCTGAAGGTCTTCAACGCCAACGTCACTGGCGACCTGTTCACCATGCCCGCAGGCGCGGTCTCGCTGGCTGTCGGCGTGGAGCGCCGCGTCGAGTCGGCCAGTTCCAGCGCCGACTTCCTGACCATCATCCCGCCGGGCAAGACGGTTTGCCGCATCACCCAGGAAGCCTGTACCGGCGGCGACATCGACGGCAAATTCGACGTCAACGAAATCTATGCCGAGGCCCTGATCCCGCTGTTGGCCGACGCCCCGTTCGCGGAGAAGCTCAACGTATCGCTGGGCACCCGCTATTCGGACTACTCCAACTTCGGCGGCACCACCAACTCCAAGATCGGCGTGGAGTGGAAGCCGTTCTCCGACCTGCTGATCCGTGCCACCTATGCCGATGTCTTCCGCGCCCCGACCATCGGCGACCTGTACTCACCCACGGTGCCCAGCGCCAACACCTATGCCGACCCGTGCAATGGCTATGAAGGCGGCAACCCGGTGGCCTGCGCCGGCGTACCCGCCGACGGCTCCTTCCAGCAGAGCGGCAACCAGGTGACGTCGTTCCAGGTCTCGGACCCGAACCTGCAGCCGGAAGAAGGCGACGTGCTGACCTACGGTTTTGTCTACAGCCCCAGCTGGCTGGAGGGCTTCAGCGTCACTGCCGATTACTGGCGAGTGAAGTTGAACGATTTCATCGTCAACCTGCCGGAGAACATGCTGCTCAACCAATGCTTCAACTTCGGCCGCTTCTGCGACACCTTCATCCGCGACGCCAATGGTGACGTTGCGCAGATGACCAACCTGATCGGCAACTATGGCTCGATGAAGACCTCCGGCATGGACCTGGGCTTCCGCTATCAGCTGCCGGAAGGCGCATGGGGCAAGCTGGTGTGGAACCTGGACACCACCTATCTGGCGCAATACGACGTGCAGTTGGTGTCAGGCGACCCGACCAGTGATGTCGGCGCGTTCCCGGGTATCCCGACCAGCACCGGCCTGGCCGGCACCTTCGTCGACAACGCCTCCTCGGGCTTCGGCAACATGGCCCGCTGGCGCGCGCTCAACGATCTGACCTGGTCACGCGGCAACCTGAGTGCCAGCCTGACCACGCGCTATGTGCACCATGTCTACGAAGCGCCGGATGTGGCCGACGTGAAGGATCCGGGTTACGTCGCCAAGCGGCGGGTGCCGTCCTACACCCAGACCGATCTGCAGATCGGTTACCGCTTCGAGGACCTGAAGAACAGTTCCATCCAGATCGGCGTGCGCAACCTTACTGACCGCCAGCCGCCGTTGATCTATTCTGGCTTCAACGCCTCGACGGACATGCGGACCTACGATGCAATCGGCCGTTTCTACTGGATGCGCTGGACTGCCCGCTTCTGAGCCCGCACCAGCAACAGGCACATCCGCCGCGGCCAGTGCCGCGGCGGATGTTCATGGCAATGATCTGCGCCACTACATACGCAGCTATGACCACAGTTTGCCGGCAGAAATGTGCGGCAAACTGATCGCGTCCTTCAACGCGCTCTCACGCTTCCAGCAACCCAACGGGCGCGGAGTAAGGCCGGGACTGGACGAGAGTGCATGGACCGAGATGGACCTGAGCCGGCTCTCCGATGCCGGGTTTCTCGCATTCTTCCGGCAGCTGGTGAGCACCGCGCTGCAGCGTTACAACGCCGATGTCGGCCTGCCGGTGGCCATCCCCGACAGCCCCCTGCTCAGCCCGTTGATCATGAAGCGCTACCGCGCCGGCAGCGATGAGAAGTTCCAGACCCACTTCGATTCGATCAACGAGGTCTGCGACCGCTACCTGGTGTTCCTGTGGTACCTCAACGACGTGCAGACCGGCGGTGAAACCTGGTTCCCCGGCCTGCAGACAGGGGTGACGCCGCGCACCGGAAGGCTGCTCATGTTTCCGCCGTACTGGATGTATGCCCACCAGGGGAAGGCCTGCCCGGAGCAGGACAAGTACATCCTCTCCACCTACCTGAGATTCCCCCAGCGTCAGTCCAGCGTGTAGCCATAACGCTGCACCCAGGGTGCAAGGAGGGCCAGCGTCTGCGGGCTGAAATGCGCGCGGTAGCTGCGCCACCTGCCCACGGCACCGGCGTTCAACGGCTGCACGACCTGCGAGTAACTGGGGGTGTTGATGCGGCGGCTTCGGGTGCTGGCGTGCTCGGCGAAGGCTAGTTGCTGCTCCTGCATCGGCTGCGACAGGAACGCCATCAATGCGGACAGCTGCCCCGGCAGATCGGCAACCATGTCCTCATAGCGCAGCACATGTACATGCGCCGGCACCAATGTGCGCTGCTGCTCCCACCATTCCATGATGGCCACGTAGGTACGTGCGCTGGCGTCCAGCGAGGTGAAAGCCATCGCCCCACCATTGCTGCCGAATGCCTGCATATGGCAGCTGAGCACGCAGTCGCAGGGATGCCGCAGCAGCAACAACCACTGCGCCTGCGGGAACAGGCGTGCCACATAAGGCAAGCGCGTCATCGTCAGGGGATATTTGTCGACCAGGCGCCCGCGCGGCAGCAGGTGACGACGAACCTCATCCCAATAGCGCTGGTTCGCCGCAGCCTTGGCGGCCGGCGTGAGTGCATCCAACGCCGCACCGAAATCATCGTCCTGCCACCCGGGCGAAGCCCGCAGCTGCGCTATTGCCACTTCAAGTGCAGGCCGTTCGTCCAGCACATCCAGATCCGTGTGCGCATCCAGTATCCGCTCCAGCAGCGTCGTTCCGGAACGGGGAAAGCCCACCAGGAAGATCGGATCGCGCGGCAGCGCAGGATCGGCCTGCGCCTGTGCCCAGGCTTGCGGTGCAGGCCGCAACAGCCGCTGCTGCAACCAGTCCAGCACCGGCGGCGCAGCAGCACCGGACAAGCGTTGTTGGAACGCCCTGCCCGCTGCGTCGTGGGCAGCCGCCAATGCCAGCATCGCTGGCTCGGCCTGGCGCAACTGATCATGGTTGCGTGCCAACTCGAACTGCAGCTGCGCCTGCATCGCCGGCGCAAGGTCCCGTTGCAATCCATCGCCCAGCCGCAGGATTGCCAGCGGCTGCTGGTGCTGTCTACGCAGTACCCGCGCAGCCGCCAATTCGAACATTCCGCCGCTGCTGCGTGCGTATTCCGCAGGCACGGCCCGCAGTTGCTGATCCGCTTCCTCCACCCGGTTCAGGCGTTCCAGCAACAGCGCGAATTGAACCCGCGACTCAGCGGACTCCGGTGACTCGGCGATCACCTGTCGGTACAACTGCTGCGCGCCGTCATCGTTGCCCGCCTGCGCCAACAACCAGGCCAGAGCCTGGCGTTCGTCAAGGCGCAACGAACCGGCGTGCACCGCCTCAAGACAGAGCGCGAGTTCCTCGAAGCGCTCCAGTTCCGCCAGACTTTGGGCGTAGGCCAGGCGCACGTCGATCGCATCGGGCTCACGCGACAGCGCTGCGCCCAGGTACCGGTTGGCATCTGCAAACCGCGCCTGCCCCAGCAGTGCCAAGCCATAGCCCAGCAGCCAGGCGACATCGTCGGCCCCCAGCGCATGGGCACGTTCAAAGGCGACACCGGCGGCGGCGGCATCCACGCTTTCAAGGCAGGCATTGCCGAGGTTCATCCAGGTGCTCAGCGAATCAGGCTGCAGCGCGGCCGCCCTGCAAAACCAGGTACGCGCTTCCTGCACTCTTGCCTGCCCGGCCAAGGCCATGCCGAGCACTTCCATTGCCGGCGCGAAATCTGGCGCCCGCTCGAGCAAACGACGCATCGCAGCTTCAGCCGCGTCTGGCCTGCCCTGGTGAAGATCCTTCACAGCGTTTTCAAGCTCAACCTGCATCCACGCCCCCGATGGTTACAAGTAGATCCATCCAGACCACGCTGAAATCTTCATTTCGGGTAATCCAAGCGCAAATGCTCGCATGTATTGGCATTGCGGCAGCACGCAGCATAGGACGTGTTCGGGGACTTGGTAAGTCACTCTTCTCTCTGCACAGGTCAGACCTACTCAGCCCAAACGCAGTGGGCACGATGGTCGGCCCCGAACCTACCCGGCAGATGCCGGGTTTTTTTTGGCCGCGGCGAAACGCATCTACGGTCATTCTGAAATTTTCATTCTCGTTGCCAGATTCCAACTGTCATGCGATGTTTTCATCGTGTTTTGGGCACAGCTGTTCAACTGAATTCTCGACCTTCCTTTCAATTCGATCGACCGATCGGACGGTGAAGACGAAGTGAAGATCCAACACCATTGCGTCCATGGTTCCCATGCACTGGTTCTGTCCAGTCAGCACGCCGCAAGCGTGCACGCCACAAGCTGCTCCGGGCGCGGCGCCCGCGTACTGGTTCCCGCAGGCTGGATAAGCGTCACCCTGGTGCTGACCGGCCTGTTGGAAGTCAGCAGCGGCGATGCTCCCTGGCAACTCATGGCCCACCATCTGCAGCTATGGCTGGAAGGCGAACTGCGCCTCACCAGCCGCAGCCCTGCCTGGTGGCTGTGCATCACCGCACCTGCAGCGCTGTGGGAACGGCTGCCGTGCTCACCGCCAAACAACAACCATCTCATCCCTCGGGAAGTGAACTGCGACCGGGAGCTCGCAAGCGCCGTGCTGCACATGGCGCGCAAGCGCTGCTTCAATAACAGCGATGCAACCGCAGTCCAGGACGGGATGTTGCTGCTGCGGGACACGCTGGTGGAGCGGCAGCAACCCTTGCATGGCCAACTCAACCGCTGCAGTGGCCGCACCGCGCTGCGGCGCCATCAGACCCTGCTGCGGCTGCTGCGTGTGCAACACCTGATCCGCTGCAACAGTGATGGGCGATTGGATCTCAATCGCTTGGCGGCCATTGCCAATTACTCGCCCCCGCACCTCATCCGCATCTATCGCGAAGTCTTCGACGAAACACCGTTCGAATATGCCAACCGCCTGCGCCTGCAGCGCGCGTGGGAGCTGGTGCGCACCACGGATCTTTCCATCTGCGAGATAGCCGGCGCGTTGGGCTTCGAAACAGAAAGCGCGTTCTGCCGCTCCTTTAAACAATCCTTCGCCTGTACCGCCAGCCAAGCTCGTCGCGGCGGTGCAGCCAACACCGGTGCAACAGAGGCATCACGGTCAGCGCCAATGCATGACCTGCGGGCTGAACTTGCGACCCAATGAGATGCTGCTCAAGCGCCTGCAGGGCCGCGATGAAAAACCATGTGCAGGTGTGAGCCACCACAACTGAAGCAAGCAGGCGCCTGATCCGTCTGCTTGCCGCTGCGGCTGCGTATGCGGGTCCGGCTGCGACACGCACCGTTCACCGCGCCGCTCTGGCCGCCCTTCCGAACGGAATCCCATAAGGCTGTCGCACCAGCGCCAGTTTGGTCGGGCAGCGATCCGGACTGGACCCGGCTTTCCGCAGGCCAGCCCGCCACAGCGTGAGCCGATGCCTGGATAGCGACCCGTTCAACCTGGCCGGGTGCCGCCGGCTCGCGTGGCGTTTTCGCATACGCCTCAACGCTGATGTACATCAACACTCATTTTCATATCCCCAATTCAGCAAGGTTGCAGCCCACTTGAGCACCTTGGTGATGCGTACAGGTGAGGTATTTGGCCGCTGCCTGCGTCTGAACTGAGTAGAGCTTCACAAAAAGCTCTCACGACGGCCGGGAAAGGTCCCGGCTACAGCGCGTACAGCCGCCGCGTGCGGCTTGGCGCCCGTCGCCCGTTCACGCAGGCACTTGGGGGAAGACGCAGTGGGCATCAGACATCATTCGATTCAAGGTTCGCAGTCGCTGGACCTGACCATGCAACGGCCGGACTGCATTCACGCCATCAGCGGCCGCGGCAAAGGCGGCCGCCTGTTGATTCCCGCTGGCTGGATCAGCACCACGCTGGTGCTGGAGGGCAGCCTGGAGTTGAGCAGTGGCGATCTGCCGTGGTTGCTCGGCACACGCCAACTGCAGCTCTGGGTAGATGGCAGCGTCCGCCTGAACTGCCGCGAGCAGGCATGGTGGTTGTGCATCGCCGCCCCTGCCGCGCTTTGGCAGAAGCCACCGAAGAGCACCGCCTCCATCATCAACTGCCTGATCCCACGTGAGCAGGGCTGTGACAGCAAACTGGCGCGTGCACTGGTGCACCTCTGCCGGCCCCGCTGGTTCCAGCAGGGCAGCGATTCACCCGACCCCACCTATAAGCTGGGGCTGCTGCGTGACGCCCTGATCGAACGCCAGCAGGCCCAGCATCTGCAGCTTGAACGCTGCAGTGGCCGCACCGTGCTGCGCCGCCATCAGACCCTGTTGCGGCTGCTGCGCGTGCAGCACCTGATCCGCTGCACCATCGACACCCGGCTGGATCTGGTCAGTCTGGCCGCAGTGGCCAATTATTCGCCCACCCATCTCATCCGCATCTATCGCGATGTGTTTGGTGAAACCCCCAGCGAATACGCGGCGCGGCTGCGCAACAAGCGCGCATTGGACATGGTCTGCAACACCGATCTGTCGGTCTGCGAGATCGCCGAATCGCTGGGTTTTGAAAGTGAAAGCGCATTCTGCCGCGCGTTCAAGCACGCCTTCGGTTGCACCACCACCGCAGCGCGCCGGGGTCAGCACACACAGCACGGCGCGTTGCTGGCCGCCTGCCCGGCCCCGGCCGGCAGCACCCGGCTCGTTGCCGCAGCTGCGATGGAATGGGCGGTAGCCTCCTGACCACCGCCCATGGCACTCAGTGCCCGCCGTCCAGCGCCTTGAGTTCGCTGACCAGGGCGCTGGCCGCTTCGGCGCCATCGCCGTACAACATGCGCGTGTTGTCGGCGTAGAACAGCGCGTTCTCGATGCCGGCAAAGCCGGTACCCTTGCCGCGCTTGATGACGATGGTGTTCCTGGAATTGACCACATCCAGAATCGGCATGCCGTAGATCGGGCTGGTCGGGTCGGTCTTGGCGACCGGGTTGACCACGTCGTTGGCGCCGATCACCAGTGATACGTCGGTGGTGGCGAACTCGGGATTGATGTCGTCCATGTCGGCGATCAGGTCGTAGGGCACGCCCGCTTCGGCCAGCAGCACGTTCATATGGCCCGGCATGCGCCCGGCCACCGGGTGGATAGCGAATTTCACCTTGACCCCACGCTCGATCAGACGCTGCGCCAGCTCCCAGATCTTGTGCTGGGCCTGGGCAACCGCCATGCCGTAGCCGGGCACGATCACCACGCGCTCGGCGAACGCCATCATCGCTGCGACATCGGCGGCCTCGATCGGCTTCTGCGTGCCGCTGATTTCCGCGCCTTGCCCGCCACCGCCGAAGTTGGAGAACAGCACGCCGCTGATCGGCCGGTTCATCGCCTTGGCCATCAAGCGGGTCAGCAGGATGCCGGCCGCACCGACCATCATGCCGGCGATGATCAAGGCCTCGTTGCCGAGCACATAACCTTCAAATGCCACTGCAAGACCGGTGAACGCGTTGTACAGCGAAATCACCACCGGCATGTCGGCACCACCAATCGGCAGTGTCATCAATACGCCCAGAGCCAGCGCCACCACGAAGAAGCTGATGATCGCCAGCGGCTGCAGGCTGATTGCCGCCCATGCGCCGAGCACCACCATCGCCACGGCAACCAGCAGGTTGAACACCTGCTGCCCGGGGAAGGTGACGCGCTTGTCCAGGCGCCCATCGAGCTTGGCCCAAGCGATGATCGAGCCGGACAACGACACCGCACCGATCGCCGAGCCGATCACGGCCAAAGCCAGCACGGTGTTCGACGGCAAGCGTGCCGACAGATCGGCAATGGCCTGTGCGCTCCAATGGCTGGTATCGCGGTTGGCCAGCTCGGAGAAGCGCAACAACTCCACCGCGCCAATCGCCGCCGCCGAACCGCCGCCCATACCGTTGTACAGCGCCACCATCTGCGGCATGTCGGTGATGGCCACCTTCTTGGCCGACACCCAGGCCAGGCCAGTACCCAGCACCAGTGCCACCGCGATCAGCGCGAGGTTGTGCAGCCCCGGCAGGAAGAACGTGGCTGCGGTTGCAATCAACATGCCCGCGCCGGCCCATTGGATACCGCTGCGTGCGGTCTTGGGCGAGGCCATGCGCTGCAGGCCCAGCAGGAACAGCGTCGCGGCAACCAGATAACTCGTATTGACCAGGATCGATATGCTCATGCACCGGCCTCCAGAGCCGTGTCGATGGGGCGAGGAGACTGCTTGTCGAGGCGATGGTGTTCGCGCATCTCGATGGCGGTTTTCAACAGGCCGATCATGCCCAGGCCGAATGCCACCAGACCCAGTGCCAACTGCGACAGCGCGGTGTTCGTGGCCAGCACGGTGCCCACCAGTCCCAGCACGATAGGCAACAGCGCCTGTGCGCTGATCAACCACAGCATCAGTCCGCCTTTGCGCGGGTCTTGCCATACCTTCTTCGACATCTTGTTCTGGGTTTTGGCCGGATCCTGCAGCGAGGACATGCCTACGCCGACGCCCGCATACAACAGGGCGCTGTTATAGGCATCGAGCGCCCCCTCCATGCCATTGAACAGCGGACGCGCGGCATAGCCGAATGCCACCAACAAGGCCGGATACTGCAGGTAACTGAGCCACTGGAAGACCTGCCGGGCGCTGATCGAGGGTGCCCTGGCAACACCGGAAGGAGAACTCACTTGCCCTTCCCTTCAGGTTTCTTCGAGCTTTTGAACATGTCCAGCATGCGCTCGGTCACCACGTAGCCACCGGCCGCGTTGCCCGCACCCAGCGCCACCGCGATGAAACCGATGATCTTCTCCAGCGTGGTGTCGGCATGGCCGAGCACCACCATCGCGCCGATCAGCACGATGCCGTGAATGAAGTTGGAACCGGACATCAAGGGCGTGTGCAGGATCACCGGCACCCGCGAAATGATCACGTGGCCGGCAATCGCTGCCAGCATGAAGATATACAACGCTACGAACCCGTCGCTCATTGCTTGGTCTCTCCGAGGCTGTAAGCGCCTGTCCGGCATCATAACCATGAGGCCGAAGCCGGCGCGACCGCTGCGTTGTCAACCGATTGGGCGCCCGTGCGTTATCACTCCCAGACACGACCACGACCGGGACGCTACCCTGTGCTGGTGACCAGCCCACCCCTGATGCCGCCTGTTGCTGTACCTGCCTCGCTGGACGCCTTTCTGGCTGGCATCGGCCCGCGCGCATTCCGCTTCGCCGAGGCTGGCCTGCGCCAGCGCGATGACGCCCTGGACGCGGTCCAGGACGCCATGGAGCGGATGCTGGGCTACCGCGAGCGGCCTGCCGAGGAATGGACGCCGCTGTTCTGGAGCATCCTGCGCCGGCGCATCATCGACCTGCAGCGGCGCCGCAGCTTCCGGCTGAAGTTCTGGGCACCGCAGGAAGATCATGACCAGGACAGCGCCATCGACTGGGCCGATGAAACCCCAGGCCCTGCGCAGACACATGAACAGCAGCACGATTACGCGCGGCTGGTACAGGCGCTGCGCCAGTTGCCGGCCCGCCAGCGCGAAGCGTTCAGCCTGCGCGTGCTGCAGGAACTGGATGTCGCCACCACCGCCAAGGCCATGGGCTGCTCGGAAGGCTCGGTAAAAACCCACCTGTCGCGCGCGCGCGACGCATTGCAGAAACAACTGGAGGCCACGCGGTGAACCGCATGCCCGATTCCCACCAAGATTTCGATCGCCACGCCAGGCAGTTGCAGCAGCAGGCCGATGCGGCCTTGTCCACGGCCACCTTGGCGCGGTTGCGGCAGGCCCGTCAGCAGGCCAGCATGGCAGGTGCGCCTTCGACATGGCGCCGCCATCGCTGGTGGCTGGCCACGGCCTGCTCGCTGCTGCTGGCCGTGCCGATAGCGCTGCAGTTCAACACCAGCACGCCGCCCGCTGCGCCGGTGCTTGCCAGCAACGGCAGTGACGCGGGCGATGACACCCTGCTGTTCGACGAAAGCCCCGAGCTGTACCTGTGGTTGGGCTCTGACAACCTGGCGATGGAATGAACATCATGAAGACCACACTCTCCGGCCTGTTGTTGCCGCTGCTGTTGATCTGCGCCAGCGCCCCGGCGCTGGCGCAACAGCCGTTGCCCGAGTGGGACCAGCTCACCCCGGCCCAACGCGAAACCCTGATCGCGCCAATGCGCGATCGCTGGAATGCCTCGCCCGAGCGCCGCCAGCGCACGTATGAACACGCCCGCAGCTGGCAGCAGATGACGCCGGAACAACGCGAGCAGGCACGCCGCGGCATGCATCGGTTCGAAAACATGTCGCCGGGCCAGCGCCGCGACGCGCAGGCTTTGTTCGACAAGATGCGCGGCATGGACAAGGACCAGCGCCAGCAACTACGCGAACAATGGAACAAGATGAGCCCGGAACAGCGCCGGCAATGGGTGGAAGCCAACCCACCAGCACCCCGCTCCCCGCGCTGAACCGTAGTGCCGAGCCATGCTCGGCAGAGGCTTCCCCAGCGCCTCCTCAGCGCTGTGGGAGCGGCGTAAGCCGCGAAGCTGGCGATGTTTGAACAGCCTAAAAGCCAACCCCTCCCCAACCCTTCCCTACGCCTTCGGCGCAAGGGAGGGAGCGTAGTGCCGAGCAACGCTCGGCGGGGGCTTTCCCTGCCACTATCAACGTAGTGCCGAGCCATGCTCGGCAGAAGCTTTCCTCGTGCCTCCTCAACACTGTGGGAGCGGCGTAAGCCGCGAAGCTGGCGACGCTTGAACGGCCTAAAAGCCAACCCCTCCCCAACCCTCCCCTACGCCTTCGGCGCAAGGGAGGGGGCGTAGTGCCAAGCCATGCTCGGTAGAGGCTTCCCCGGCGCACCATCAGCGTAGTGCCGAGCCATGCTCGGCAGAGGCTTTCCCTGCCCACTATCAGCGTAGTGCCGAGCCATGCTCGGCAGAGGCTTTCCCTGCAATGCCAGCGCCTTTGTAGGAGCGGCGTAAGCCGCGAAGCTGACATAAAGAAATTGCAGACACGGTCGCATCCCGCTGGACCATCGGCTTCGCGGCTTACGTCGCTCCCATATGGTCCAGCCGGAAGCTTCAGCGGAGCATGGCTCCGCTCTCGCCTGATCGGTCAGACCGGTGGAATCTCACCACCGGCCGGACGCTGCGGCCACACGGTCTTGGCCAACAACTCGTCGTTCCAGTCGAACGAGAGCTTGCCATCCTTCAGGAACAAGACCACGAAGTTGTACACATTGCGCGCGAACATCTCACTGGCGTGTACTGCGCCCATGCTGGCCAGATTCAGTGGGCCGGCAACGGTCACGCCGCCCACCTCGATGGTTTGACCTGGGACGGTCGATTCGCAGTTGCCGCCGGTTTCGGCAGCCAGGTCGACGATCACGCTGCCCGGGCGCATGCCCGCCACCATTGCGGCGTTGACGATCTTCGGCGCCGGCCGCCCAGGTACCGCGGCGGTGCAGATGACGACATCCACACCCTTCAAATGCTCGGCAAGGCGGCGCTGCTGCTCGGCCCGCTCGTCCTCGGTCAGCTGCCGGGCATAACCGCCCTCGCCCGCCGCGCTGACGCCCAGATCCAGGAATTTGCCGCCCAGCGACTCGATCTGTTCGCGGGTTTCCGGACGCACATCGAAGCCTTCCACTGCCGCGCCCAGGCGCTTGGCGGTAGCCACTGACTGCAGACCGGCAACACCGGCACCAACAATCAACACCTTCGACGGACGAATGGTGCCGGCAGCGGTGGTGAGCATCGGGAAGAAGCGCGGTGCCAGCTGTGCGGCGATCAGGGTCGCCTTGTAGCCGGCCATGCCCGCCTGTGAGCTGAGCACGTCCATCGCCTGCGCACGGGTGGTGCGCGGCAACCGTTCCAGCGGGAATGTCTGCAGCTGCCGCGCCTGCAAGGCCGCCGCACGCGCCGGATCGGCTTCGGGCTGCACGCCGCCGACCAGTACCGCGCCGGGTTTGAGCCGGCCGATGGTCGTCACCGACGGTGCCTGCACGCACAGCAGCAGGTCCGCGTTTTCCAACGCATCACCCAGCTGTGCACCTGCATCCACATAGGCCTGATCGGGGAAGCCCGCGGCCGTACCCGCGCCAGCCTGCAGGTGTACCTGCGCGCCGGCGGCAACAAGCTTCTTCACCGTTTCCGGCGTGGCGGCAACGCGCCGCTCGCCCTCGGCAGTTTCTTTCAATACCCAGACATCTACGGCCATTCCAGTCCTCGATGCGCAACGGATCAACCGCCGGATCGTAGCAAAGCCGGTGCCCTGTGCGGCAGGCCATCGCCTGCCCAACCGCAATCAGTTGGGTACGCCCTGCGGCTCCAGGCGATCAATCACGCCCTGCATGGCACTGTCGAAGGCACCGTCGTCCACATGCGGACGCAGCCGTTCCAGCCGCACCATTACCGCCAGTTCCTCCGGCGAGGCCACACAGAAGCGGATGCCACGACGGTTGACGAACAGCAGGCGCGAGGAAATCGGGCTCACCCAGGACAGCTTGCCGGCCTGCATCTTGCCGTCCTTGTCGATGAAGTCCAGCCAGGTGCCGATTTCCATCCGGCGGAAGCGCTCGGCATCACCGTCGTCGAAATCCTCGGCCTTGGTGGCGGTGCCAAACTCAATGGCCGGGGTTTCCGGGGCCGGCGCTGTCGGCAAGGCAATCTGCGGCAACTCGGGCAGTGCGCGTTCAAGCTCTGGACGCAGCTCGGCAATGGACTGCAGGGTGTCGTGCAGGGCGTCGATGGCGGTGGTGCCGCCTTCGCCGTGCAGGCCGACGCTGGCAAATACCTTGCGCAGGCCCGGCTGGCTGGACTGCAGCCACAGCTTGCCGACGATATGGCGGCGCGCCTCGGCGACCTCTTCCAGCACGTCGTCGGCCAGTTTCAGGGCCTCCGTCACGCCTTCACCTTCGTCGCCTTCGCGCAGCAGGGTTAGCGTGAGGTGGTGGTTCCACGGCTGGCGCAGGAAGTCCTCAATGGCCTTGGGCAGGACCACCCCGGCAACCCGCTTGTCCAGCTCGGCGCTGGCGCGGTTGCGGGCGACTTCCAGCTTCTCCTGCCCGCGCTGGGTTTCGGCGGCGCGGCGCTCGGTGATTTCGATACGGCGACGATGCTGGGCCAGGAAGTCGCGGAACTCTTCCTCCAGCGTGAGGAAGATCGCCAGGTTCTCGTTGAACTCGGCGGTCAACCTTTCAATGATTTCCTCGACCTTGCCCATCAGCGCGCGCTCGGCCTGGCTTTCGCCGGCATTGCCCTCGCAGGCCTCGGCCAGCGAGTTGAGCAGCTTGCGCGCCGGATGGGTCTTCTGCACGAACATGCGGCGGTCGAGCATGGCGACCTTGACGAAGGGCACCACCAGACGACCGATCAGCTCACGCGAGCGGCCTTCCAGATCGCGCTCGTCGAGCATCACGTCAAACAGCATGCCGACCAGGTCGATCGCATCTTCGTCCTGTGGGTCCAGGTGCGCCTGCTCGGGGTCAACCCCAAGCCGCGTGGCACCGGACAGCACTTCACTCTTCAGGCGCTGTGCCAGCGACTCGCCATCCTCGCCCACCGCCGCGCGCAGGGTTGCGCTCGGCGTGGCCTGCAGCAGCGACAGTACCGACATCATCTCGCGCTGGTTCAACGAACGATGCTGGCCGGCTGCGCCGCCCGGCGACGCGTCCGCCGAAGAAGCACCTTCACGGGTCTGCCGGCTTTGCGCCAGCAGCTCGTGCAGCGCTTCGAGCACCATGTTCTGCGGATTGCCATAGGCCTGTTCGGCTTCAAAACCGGCAGCTGCCTGCGCCGCTTCGTGGCCGGCAATGCTGCCGCGGCGCTGTGTCCAGCGCTCGGAGAAACGCCGCGCCCACATCGGCGCATGGCCTGGGTCGAAGCCTTCCTCTTCCGCTGCGGCCAGCGCTGCCTGCTCGGCAGGTGAGCGCTGCGGGGTGGGACGGCGCGGCGCGGCGATCTCGGGCGCGGCACCGGCCTGGGCCAGGCGCTCGTCCACCGATTCGTACAGCTTGCCGACACCGGCGGCGAACTCGCGCTCGCACAATTTGAACAGCACCAGCCGCACTTCAGCGGTCAGGTCACAGGTATAGAACGCCTCGTGCACGGCAACACCGATGTGCTCGGGGCCGATCGGGTTGCTATCGGCATCCAGCGCCGCCACCCCGGCCACCCAGGCCAGACGGTGATCGATGCGCAGCAATACCTGCTTCCAGTCACGCAGCAGCACGGTGGCGAAATTACGCACCGCCAGCCGCGATTCCAGAATGTGCTCGGGCACCAGGCTCAGGCCGCCCTCGTTCTGGCCGGCCAACACTGCTTCAGCCGACTGCGGGGTACCCGCATCCAATGCGGCCCAGGCCTGCTGCAGGTGCGCGTCAAAGCGGCGGGAGATCTCCTCGCGGCGGCGGCGCAGCTCGCGCATGCCATCCAGGAAGGCCAGCTGCGAGGAGCCGGCCGTCTCGGCGCGGTCGAACAAAACATCGTCAAACCCTGCCAATACCTTGGCAAAGGCCTGCGAAAGCTGCGGCAACGAGGCCTCGCGGGCCATGCCAAGCAGCTTCTGGTTGCGACCGGGCTGACCGGCGGGATGCGGATTGGACATCATGCGCAAAGGCTCCACACCCTCACAGGCGCTGATCTTCTGTTAAACGAATTAGGAAATGCAGACACGGCCCCCGAAACCGCACGCGCATGGTAGGCGGAGAAGATGAACAGGGTCAGTGATGCAGTCCGCACTTCCTTCCTCATGAGCCCTTCCCCGCAATAGCAGCAATGCTAAGCGTGTCGGCGATTATTAGCGACCCATACCTTGTTAAGGGCACACAACGCAGCGCACAAAACCGACCCCGGTACGCGCTAAACGGCTGGTACATGGGCGGCGTCTATAATCAGTGGCCGCCTCAGCCCCTGTGAACCATGTCCGACAACTGCTTCCTGCAAGCGCTGGATCAGCGCCATTCGGTGCCCTCCCTGCAACTGGGCGAGCCTGCGCCGGACCCCGCAACGCAGCTGCGCATGCTGCAATCGGCGGTGCGCGTGCCCGACCACGGCAAGATGGTGCCGTTCCGCTTTCTGCGCCTGCAGGGTGAGGCACGGCACGCGCTGGGCGCGTTCCTGGCCCAACGCAGCCGCCAGCGCGACCCCAACGCGGCCGAAGCCGCAGTTGAGAAGGACCGCCAGCGCTTTTCCCATGCGCCGCTGATCATCACGGTGATCGCGCGGCTGCAGGACAACCCCAAAGTGCCAGCCCAGGAACAGCTGCTCACCGCCGGCTGCGTCTGTTTTGCCCTGCTGCAGGCCGCCCAGGGCTGTGGCTTCGGTGCGCAATGGCTGACTGCCTGGATGGCCAACGACCCGGAAGTCGCCCGTCACCTGGGCCTGGCCGACAACGAGCGGATCGTCGGCTTCATTCATATCGGCACGCCGAAGATCGCCGTCCCCGACCGCGACCGGCCCGACCCGGCCAGCCTGCTGCAGGACTGGCAGCCGTGAGTGCTCCGCTGCAACCGCTGTATCTGGTTGATGCCAGCCTGTACGTGTTTCGCGCCTGGCATTCCATCCCGGATGAATTCCAGGATGCCCAGGGCTGGCCGGTAAACGCAGTTCACGGTTTTGCCCGCTTCCTGCTGGACCTGCTCGAACGCGAACGCCCGCAGCATATTGCCGTGGCCTTCGACGAAGCGCTGGACAGCTGCTTCCGCCACGCGATCTACCCACTCTACAAGGCCAACCGCGACCCGGCCCCGGATGCGCTGCGGCGCCAGTTCGCCCACTGCAAGGCGCTGTGCGCCGCGCTGGGCCTGGAAGTGCTGGCCGACCGCGAATACGAGGCCGACGACCTGATCGGCAGCGCCCTGCATGCCAGCCGCGGCCGCCTGCGCGGCGTCATCGTCTCGGCCGACAAGGATTTGTCGCAACTGCTGCTGGAACATGACGAGCAGTGGGATTACGCCCGTAACCAGCGCTGGGGCGCCGACGGCGTCAAGGCGCGCCAAGGTGTGCACGCGCATCAGGTTGCCGACTATCTGGCCTTGAGCGGCGATGCGGTGGACAACATTCCCGGTGTTTCCGGCATTGGCGCCAAGTCGGCGGCGGTGCTGCTGGCCCATTTCGGCAGCATGGATGCCCTGCTCGAACGCATCGACGAGGTGCCCTTCCTGCGCCTGCGCGGCGCCGCCACCATCGCGGTACGGCTGCGCGAGCAGCGCGAAAAGGCGCTGTTGTTCCGCCAGCTCACTACCGTTGCCCTGAACGCGCCGCTGCACAATGCCGCCGGGGGCTTCCTGCGCAACAGCGGCGACGGCGACATGCTCGGCGGGCTGTGCGAGGCACTGCGCCTGGGCCCGATGACCCGGCGCCGGCTGATGACAGCGGCCGGCCTGCAATCCCCTTCCACTCCTGCCAACGAGTTCGCATGAGCCACAACACCGCCGAACCCCGCGTCGTCTACGAAGGCAAATACCAGCGCATGCTGGTGCGCGGCACCTGGGAATACAGCGAGCGCACCCATGCCGGTGGCCTGGCCGCGATCATCATCGCGGTCACCCCGGACGACGAGGTGCTGTTCGTCGAGCAGTTCCGTGTGCCGTTGCAGGCACGCACCATTGAAATGCCGGCCGGCCTGGTCGGTGACGTCGATGCCGGCGAATCCATCGAGGTTTCGGCCATACGCGAGCTGGAAGAAGAAACCGGCTGGACCGCCGACCATGCCGAAGTGTTGATGATAGGCCCCACCTCGTCCGGCGCCAGCAACGAGAAGATCGCCTTCGTCCGGGCCACCGGCCTGCGCAAGGTCGGTGCCGGCGGCGGCGATGCCAGCGAAGACATCACCGTGCACACCATCCCCCGTGAGCGCGCGGCCGCCTGGCTGGTGGAAAAAATGGGCGAAGGCTACGAACTGGATGCCAAGTTGTGGGCCGGCCTGTGGATGATCGAGCACCATCTGGATGGGCGCCCGCGTGGCTGATTCAGGCTTGCACAGCATTACCCCGCTGCTCGGCGCCGATGATCCGGCGGTGTTCACTGTGCACAACCCGCAAGGCACTTCACCGTTCCTGCTGCTGGCCGACCATGCCGGCCAGCGCGTGCCGCAATCGCTGGCTGCGCTAGGCTTGCCGCAGGCCGAACTGGACCGCCATATCGGCTGGGACATCGGTATTGCCGGCACTACCCGCGCGCTTTCCCAGCGCTTGGATGCCTGGGCCATCGAGCAGACCTATTCGCGCTTGCTGATCGACTGCAACCGGCCGTTGGTGTCGCCAACACTGATTCCCGAAATCAGCGATGGCACGCCGGTGCCGGCCAATCTGGGCCTGGACCAGCTGCAACGGCAGCAGCGCATCGACGCCATCCATGCGCCCTATCACGCCCGTATCGATAGCGAGCTGGACCGACGCCGCGACGCCGGCGTACCGACCCTGCTGGTGATGATGCACAGCTTTACCCCGGCCATGAACGGTATGCAGCGGCCGTGGCACGCCGGTGTGCTCTACCACCAGGACACCCGCTTCGCCGATGCGCTGCTGCAGGCATTGCGCGAGGAAGGCGATCTGGTGGTTGGCGACAACCAGCCGTATTCGGTAAACAGCAGCAGCGACTATGCGGTGCCAGTGCATGGCGAAGGCCGTGGATTGGTACATGTGGAACTGGAAATCCGCCAGGACCTGATTGCCGATGCCGCAGGCCAGCAGGCCTGGGCGGAGCGGTTGGAGCGCGTGTTCCGCAGCCTGCAGCCGAGGCTGCTCGCCCTGCAGGAACCTTGAGCAGCCTTGTGGGAGCGGCGTAAGCCGCGAAGCTGGTGGCCGGTCGGACACAGCGTTTGCAGGGCCCCTGCCGAGCATGGCTCGGCACTACAGCTGCCGCTCTTTTGTGGGAGCGGCGTAAGCCGCGAAGCTGGTGGCCGGTCGGACACAGCGTTTGTAGGGCCCCTGCCGAGCATGGCTCGGCACTACAGCTGCCGCTCTTTTTGTAGGAGCGGCGTAAGCCGCGAAGCTGGTGGACGGCCCGATGGAGCGCTTGTAGGGCGCCTGCCGAGCATGGCTCGGCACTACCGGAAGCGTTGCGTTGTCCACATAGGCTGTGCCCTGAGGGTTACACAAGCTGTGGATAAGGTTGCGCAACCTTTGTGCGACGGACCTTTGCAGCCACTGGTCATTTTTTGATCAAGCAGAGCCCCTGTAGTGCCGAGCCATGCTCGGCAGGGGCTTTATCAGCAAACCAACAACTGCGGGAACCGCACCGGGTGGCCTCAAACAATCCGCCGCGACGCTGGCGACAAAGTCAGGCGCGCATTTCTGCCATCTGATCGTCTACCAGCTTCGCGGCTGATGCCGCTCCCACAATCTGAGGGCTCAGCGGTAACGCCCCTGCCGAGCATGGCTCGCACTACAGGGGCGTGCTTATCAACCGGCGAAGCCGTCGGTGGCGCGTACCAGTGCGTCCACGTTCTCGGCTTCGAATGCCGAGTGGCCCGAGGCCGGGCTGATCTGCAGCTGCGCCTTCGGCCAAGCCTTGTGCAGTTCCCAGGCATTGGCCAGCGGGCACACCACGTCGTAGCGACCGTGCACGATCACGCCGGGGATGTCGGCGATCTTGTGCGCGTCGCGCAGCAGCTGGTTTTCCTCTTCGAAGAAGCCGCCGTTGACGAAGTAATGGTTCTCGATGCGGGCAAAGGCCAGCGCGAACTGCGGGTCTTCGTGGCTGTTGATGAAGTCGTCATCCACGTGCAGGAAGCTGGTGGCACCTTCCCATACGCTCCACGCTTTGGCGGCCGCCAGCCGGGTGGCCTCGTCTTCGCTGGTCAGGCGGCGATGGAAGGCCGAGATCAGGTCGTGGCGTTCAACCTGCGGGATCGGCTTGAGGTAATGCTCCCAGGCATCCGGGAACAGGCGGTTGGCGCCTTCCTGGTAGAACCACTCCAGCTCCCAGCGGCGCAGCATGAAGATGCCGCGCAGCACCAGTTCGGTGACGCGCTGCGGGTGGGTTTCGGCATAGGCCAACGCAAGGGTGGAACCCCAGCTGCCGCCGAACACCTGCCATTTGTCGACGCCGAGCTTTTCGCGCAGCTTTTCAATGTCGGCGACCAGATCCCAGGTGGTGTTGTCCACCAGATCGGCATGCGGGGTGGAACGGCCCGAGCCGCGCTGATCGAACAGGATGATGCGGTACTTGGCCGGGTCGTGGAACTGACGCATCTTGTCGCTGCAACCGCCACCGGGGCCGCCGTGCAGCATCACCACCGGCTTGCCGTCCGGGTTGCCGCATTGTTCGAAGTACAGCGTGTGGCGATCGTCGACCTTGAGCGTGCCGGTATCGTAGGGCTCGATGGCGGGATAGAGCGTGCGCATGGCAGCCTCGCAGGGAACAGGACGGTTAGTTTAGCGCAGCGTTGTTGCTGTCTTGTCTGCGCTGCAATGCCACTTCAGGGCGTTTCGTAGGTCGCGGGGGTGATGCCATCCAGCAACCAGATGCCGTCGAAGCGTTGCCGCGCTTCGGGCAGGCTCAGCTCATCGGCGTAGTCCATGCCCCAGAGCCGGCTGGCCGGATCGTCCTCGCCGGGCAAGCGGCCTGCATGCAGATCGATGAACACCGCAGCGGCTGCGGCAGTTGCGGTCAAGCGCGACTCCAGTTGCGACGGCCGTGCTTGGACCTTGCGAACCTGCTGATCGATGTAGTCGAGGTAGCTCCCCTGCGCGCCGGCGTAATGCAGCACATAGGCCTGAGCCTGCAGCGCCCCTGGCAAGGCGCGGGTTACGTTGTCCACCGGCGGAAAACCACGCGGATGACCATCACGGTAGCCGCCGAGTTTGTTCAGGTGGGCGTAGTGCCCCCAGACGACCGCTTTGCGCCCCGGGTAGGCCTGCTCCAGCAGCCATTGCAGGTTGCCGGCCATGACCGGATCGTGTTCATCGAACGCACGCAGCTGCCAAGCCACTTCCGCCATGCGTTGCAGGCTGGCGTTGATGCGGCGCCAGAAGCCATCGCTGTTGAAAACATCGCCGCCATGCTCGGCATCCGGGGCTGGCAGCAGCTGCAGCAACCATTGCGAATCATCGAGGAATACCTGGCGCGCGCCGGCATCAGCCGTTGCCAACTGGCCATCCAGCAATCGCTGCACTTGTTGGAGGTGGTGTTGCAGACGTTGCTTCTGCGCCTCGTCCAGCGGCCGAAGCAGTAATCGCTCACGCAACTGCGTTACCAGTTGCCGACGCGAGAACGTCCCGCTCAAGCGGCCATCGAAGCCAGCCAGCTGCATCGCACCCGGCGCATCGCGTTGCGCGTCCAGATAGTCGTACAGCGGCCACACCTCGGCGCTGTTGGCATACATGTAGAAGATGTTGCCCGCTGCGTTGGCACGCAACGGCAGCCTTGATTGCCAAAGACGGGTGACATCGAACAGCCCGCTTTCCAGCACCAGCAGGTCGAAGCCTTTGCGCTCGTGCAGGTAGCGCACGGTGTGCACCTTGCTTTCGTAGATATTGCCTTCGCCATGCGTGAGTTCGTCGAGCATGACGATGCGTTTGTCGCCGATGGCCTCACCCAACGGTGCCAGATCGGCATAGTCGTCCTGGGTTGGCGTGCTGGCTCGCACTGGATGGACGGGGGCTTGTCTGCTGGCAGCCGACGTTGGGGTGCAGGCCAGTGATGTGGCCAGTAGTGCAGCAGTGAGCGCGGTACGGATCATCGGCATCCCCGGTTTGGAAACGGCGATGCTACGGAGGTTCAGGGGTGCGTCATACGGACAGAAAATGGCCTGAATGACGCACTGGAATGACACTTTATGGCGCTGCTTTGGCCTTTGGCTTATTGGCTTGATGCCGTCATTCCCGCTTTTGCGGGACTGACGAGCTGAAGCAGAAGCGAGAGCCGACAGCGATAGCAACGGCGAGCGCCAAAGCAGAAAACTCAACCTCAACTAGGCCAACGCCCCAGCGTCACCCGATCGCGCTGTTCCAGATCCTGCACCGTCTGCGCTTCCACAAACCCGGCCTGCTCCAACAGCGCGCGGATCGCCTCGCCCTGGTCCCAGCCGTGCTCCAGCAGCAACCAGCCGCCCGGCACCAGGTGTTCGTGTGCGCCGGCGACAATCTCGCGGATCGCATCCAGCCCATCAGCGCCCGAGGCCAGTGCCGGTGGCGGCTCGAAGCGCAGGTCGCCCTGCACCAGATGCGGGTCACCCGCGGCGATGTACGGCGGGTTGCTGACGATCATGTCGAAGCGGTCCGCACCCAGCGCCGTATACCAGTGCCCGCGCCGGAACCAGACATTCTCCAGGCCATGCGCCTGTGCGTTCTTCACCGCCACCGCCAGCGTCGGGCCCAGCACATCGGTCGCCATCACCGTGGCCAACGGGCGCTCGCTGGCGATGGACAGGGCAATCGCACCGCTGCCGGTGCCCATATCGGCTACGCGCACCATGTCGTCGGCTGGCAGCCGGGCCAGCGCCTGCTCGACCAGCAGCTCCGTCTCCGGGCGCGGGATCAGGGTGGCGGTATTGACCTGCAGGTCCAGGGTCCAGAAGCCGCGACGGCCGGTCAGGTAAGCCAGCGGGTGTCCCTCGGCACGCCGCGTCAGCAGTACCTCGAAGCGTTGCCGGGCGTCGGCGTCCACGTCGTCGGTGGCATGGGCGAACAACCAGGCCCGTTCCACACCCAGCACGTGGATCAGCAACTGCTCGGCCTCATGGCGGGCATCTTGGCCCGGCAGGCGCGCAGCGGCCTCCCGCAACAGCTCGGCAACCTTCAACGTGGACACTTCATTACCTCTTCGCAGCAAGTTTCTGGACGGCGAGGATAGTCAGCGCGCCCGCCCCTGCCTACCGCCATGATCTTTGCCCAAGGATTAATCCCATCTATGTCGGGCCGTTCAGGCAGGCGTCCGATGGCTTGGAAAGCCGGCAAAGCACCCGATATCAGGCCTTGAGGCAGACATACGGCGTCGATTGATAGCTTTTACCTATTGATACGATGCATCCAATTCATTTGTCTTATTAGTTTCTGCCTATTAGTCTTGCTCCATCGATTCACCCAGCCCTACCACCAAGAGGAAACTTCATGTCCCTTATCAACACCCAGGTCCAGCCGTTCAAGGTCAATGCTTTCCACAACGGCAAGTTCATTGAAGTCACCGAAGAGTCGCTGAAGGGCAAGTGGTCGGTCCTGATCTTCATGCCGGCCGCGTTCACCTTCAACTGCCCGACCGAGATTGAAGACGCCGCCGAGAACTATGCCGAGTTCCAGAAGGCCGGTACCGAGGTCTACATCGTGACCACCGATACCCATTTCTCGCACAAGGTGTGGCACGAAACCTCGCCGGCCGTGGGCAAGGCCAAGTTCCCGCTGATCGGCGACCCGACCCACCAGCTGACCAACGCATTCGGCGTGCACATCCCGGAAGAAGGCCTGGCCCTGCGTGGCACCTTCGTGATCAACCCGGAAGGCGTGATCAAGACCATGGAAGTGCATTCCAACGAGATCGCCCGTGACGTCTCCGAGACCCTGCGCAAGCTGAAGGCTGCCCAGTTCACCGCCGCCAACCCGAACCAGGTTTGCCCGGCCAAGTGGAAGGAAGGCGAGAAGACCCTGGCTCCGTCGCTGGACCTGGTCGGCAAGATCTAAAGCCGTACCGCACTCCCACCCCGCTTCACGGCGGGTGTGGGGGTGAACCGCAGACTGTTTGACGCCAGCCAGCACGGCGCCAGCCAGCCGAGCAAGCAGGCTGCGGTTCACCCCTACTTTCCAAGGCGACCTGCCCCCACGCAGTGACGTCACTCCCCAGTATTGCCTCGACGTTTTGCCTCGATAGGAGATTGTCCATGTTGGATGCCAACCTGCAGACCCAGCTCAAGACCTACCTGGAACGGGTTACCCGACCGATCCACATCACCGCGCACGCCGATGACGGCGAAAAGTCGCAGGAGATGATGGAGCTGCTCAACACGCTGGTCACCCTGTCGGACAAGATCACGCTGGACGTGCGCCGTGACGGCCAGGGCCGCGTGCCTTCCTTCGATCTGGACAGCCCGGGCCAGAACATCGGCCTGACCTTCGCCGGCCTGCCAATGGGCCACGAGTTCACTTCCTTCGTGCTGGCCCTGCTGCAGGTCGGCGGCCATCCGTCCAAGGAATCGGCCGAGCTGCTGGAGCAGATCCGCGACCTGAAGGGCGAGTACCGCTTTGAAACCTATTTCTCGCTGTCCTGCCAGAACTGCCCGGACGTGGTGCAGGCGCTGAACCTGGCAGCGGTGCTGAACCCCAACATCACCCACGTCGCCATCGACGGCGCCCTGTTCCAGGACGAGGTCGAGCAGCGCCAGGTGATGTCGGTGCCGACCGTCTACCTCAACGGCGAAGTGTTCGACCAGGGCCGCATGAGCCTGGAGCAGATCGTGGCCAAGCTGGACACCGGCGCCGCTGCCCGCGACGCGGAGAAGATCAAGGCCAAGGATGCATTCGACGTGCTGGTGGTGGGCGGTGGCCCGGCCGGTGCCGCGGCGGCGATCTATGCCGCACGCAAGGGCATCCGCACCGCTGTTGCTGCCGAGCGTTTCGGCGGCCAGGTGCTGGACACCATGGCGATCGAGAACTTCATCTCGGTGCAGCACACCGAAGGCCCGAAGCTGGCTGCCGCACTGGAAGCCCACGTACGTGAGTACGAGGTCGACATCATGAACCTGCAGCGCGCTACCAAGCTGGTGCCGGCCGGTGCCGATGGTCTGGTCGAAGTGCAGCTGGAGAACGGCGCCTCGCTGAAGTCCAAGACGGTGATCCTGTCCACCGGCGCCCGTTGGCGGCAAATGAACGTGCCGGGCGAGAACGAGTACCGCAACAAGGGCGTGGCCTATTGCCCGCATTGCGACGGCCCGCTGTTCAAGGGCAAGCGCGTGGCGGTGATCGGCGGCGGCAACTCCGGCGTGGAAGCGGCCATCGACCTGGCCGGCATCGTCAGCCACGTCACCGTGTTCGAGTTCGACAGCAAGCTGCGCGCCGACCAGGTGCTGCAGGCCAAGCTCAACAGCCTGCCCAACGTGAAGGTGGTGCTCAACGCACAGACCACCGAAGTGCTGGGCGACGGCCAGAAGGTCAATGGGCTGGTCTATACCGACCGCGCCGGTGGCGATTCGCACCGGGTCGAGCTGGAAGGCATCTTCGTGCAGATCGGCCTGCTGCCGAACACCGAGTGGCTGCGTGGCACGGTGGAGCTCAGCGATCGCGGCGAGATCATCATCGATGACCGCGGCCAGACCAATGTGCCGGGCGTGTTTGCTGCCGGTGACTGCACCACGGTGCCGTACAAGCAGATCATCATCGCCATGGGCGCCGGTTCGACCGCCGCACTCAGTGCCTTCGATCACCTGATCCGCTCGCCGGTGCTGCAGCCGGCAGCGGTAGAGGCTGAAATCGCCTGATGCTTGAAGCCCCTCTCCTGCGGGAGAGGGGTTGGGGTGAGGGTAAGACCTTCTGCAATCTTGGAAAACCTGGGCCTGGCCCAACCCTCATCCGCCCCTTCGGGGCACCTTCTCCCGATAGGAGAAGGAAACACCCGGGAGCCCGACATGAATCTTCGTGACCTGAAATACCTGGTGGCGTTGGCCGAGCACAAGCACTTCGGCCGGGCGGCGGCGGCGAGCTTCGTCAGCCAGCCCACACTGTCCACCCAGATCAAGAAGCTGGAAGAAGAACTGGGTGTACCGCTGGTTGAGCGGGCGCCGCGCAAGGTGATGCTGACCCCGGCCGGGCGCGAAGCCGCCGCGCGCGCGCGCAACATCGTGGCCGAAGTGGAACAGATGAAGGAAGCTGCGCGCCGTGCGCGCGATCCGGAAGCCGGCACCGTGCGTCTGGGCATTTTCCCCACGCTGGGCCCGTATCTGCTGCCACATGTGGTGCCGGCCATCCGCCAGCGCTTCCCGCAACTGGAAATGCTGCTGGTCGAGGAAAAGAGCGACGTGCTGCTGGCGCAGCTGCGCAATGGCCAGCTCGACGCGGTGGTACTGGCCTTGCCGGTGGCCGACGATCAGCTGCATACCGAGTTCCTGTTCGAAGAGCCTTTCGTACTGGCCGCGCCGGAAGGCCACCCGCTGACCGCGCACGCCTCCCTGACCCTGGACGACCTGTCCGACCAGCGCCTGCTGCTGTTGCAGGACGGCCATTGCCTGCGCGACCAGGCGCTGGATGTCTGTCATATGGCCGGTGCACTGGAGAAATCCGAGTTCCAGGCCACCAGCCTGGAGACCCTGCGGCAGATGGTGGCGGCCAACGTCGGCGTCACCCTGCTGCCGATGCTGGCGGTCAAGCCGCCGGTGGCGCGCTCGGAGAACGTCAGATTGATCCCGTTTTCGGGCAACCCGCAGCCGAACCGGCGGATCGGCATGATCTGGCGCCGCAGCTCGGCCATGGGTGCCTTCCTGGAACAGTTCGCACAACTGTTCAAACAGTTGCCGGCGGGCTTGCTGGAGGCGCCGGCGGAGGCTGCTCGGGTTCAGGCTTAAAAGCTTACCCCTCCCCGGCCCTCCCCTGCGCTGCGCGCAAGGGAGGGAGCCAAGCCTTGCCC
>NZ_JBDJMY010000017.1:0-76862 GCF_039674165.1 Stenotrophomonas terrae | reverse complement strand
GGCAGCTTCGGCAGCGAAGCCAAGGATGTGGTGCCGCCGCGGGAGTGATTCCCCCGCAGGTGGCAACAAAGGCGCCGCAAGGCGCCTTTGTTGATTTTGATTCCTGTAGTGTCGAGCCATGCTCGGCAGGGGCTTCACCTGTAAGGCCTCTGCCGAGCATGGCTCGGCACTACCTTGCGGCTTTGGTTTTGCCGGTAGAGCTTCTGCCGAGCATGGCTCGGCACTACATGGCTTTACTTGCGGCTGCTCCAGCTGGCCAGGAATACGGCTGTTGCCGAGGCCACATTCAAGCTTTCCACCGCGCCACTGCCGGGAATCGACAGGCGCAGGTCGCAGCTCTGCGCGAAGTCACGGTCCATGCCTGCGCTTTCGGCACCCATCACGTAGACCATGCGATCAGGCAGCTCGGCGGTGAATACATTCTGGCCATCGGCAACCAGCGTCGCCGCCAGCCCAAAACCGGCATCACGCAGCTGGGCAACAGCCTGCGGCAAGGCCGGCAAGCGAACCAGCGGGACCGACTCGGCGCCGCCTTCGGCAACGCGTGCGGCAGCGCCAGACAAAGCCAGCGTCGAGTCGGCCGGCAGCAGGATCGCAGCAACACCGAAGTGCGCTGCCGAGCGCAGGATCGCGCCGAAATTGTGCGGGTTGCCTACACCGTCCAGCCACAACGCCAGCGCCGGACCGTCCTGCAGCGAGGCCAGCCAGGTCGCCAGCGGCAGCGGCTCCTGCTTCTGCACGTCAGCCACCAGGCCTTCGTGGTGGGTGGTGGCGGCCAGCTTGTTGAGGTCGCCATCGCCAACCACGCGGTAACCCACGCGGTTGGCCACGCACCACTTCAGCACCGGCTGCAGGCGCGGGATCATCTCTTCGGTCAGGTACAGCTTGCGCAGCGCCTGCGGGCGCTTGGCAAACATCGCCTGTACGGCGTTGACGCCGTACAGACGCATTTCATCACCGCCGCGTACCGGTACACCATCGCCCTCACGTGCGGCTGTCGGCGCAGCCGGGGTTGCGCGGGGTGGCCGCGAAGAAGGGCGACGGTTGTTCCAGGGATTACTCACAGCGGTTCCTTTGAATTACTTGTTTCTACGCCAGAAATCGGCATTTTTGATGCCCAGCGCATCGGGATCGAAGACCGGGTCCAGGCCCTGCTTCTTCTGCCGCTCATAGTCGGTCAGTGCAAGCATGGCAGGCTTTTGCAGGATCAGGATGGCGACCACGTTCAGCCAAGCCATCAAGCCCACGCCGATATCACCCAGCGCCCAGGCCATTTTCGCATTGTGGTAGGCGCCAAACACCACCATCGCCATGATGCCCAGACGCAGCACCAGCATCGCTGCCGGGTGGGTGCGGTTGCTGCCGGCCAGGTAGGTCAGGTTGGTTTCGGCCATGTAGTAATAGGCCATGATCGTGGTGAAGGCGAAGAAGAACAGCGCCAGCGCCACGAAACCCGCACCCCAGCCTGGCATCACCGACTCCACTGCGGCCTGGGTGAACAGGGCACCCTCGGAAGGTTGCACGCCCGGCACGCCGGTGACGATGGCCTCCAGTTTGGTCACTCCGTCCACAGTTACTTCACGGAACACGTTGTACATGCCGGTGGACAGCACCAGGAACGCGGTCGAGGTGCACACCAGCATGGTGTCGAAATAGATCGCGAAAGCCTGCACATAACCCTGCTTGGCCGGGTGCGAGACCTCGGCGGCAGCGGCGGCGTGCGGGCCGGTGCCCTGGCCGGCTTCGTTGGCGTAGATGCCGCGCTTGACGCCCCAGGCAATGGCCTGGCCGATGATGCCGCCAAAGGCCGCATGCGCGCCAAAGGCACTGGAGAAGATGTCCGCGAACATCGTCGGCACCTTGCTGGCGTTGAGCATCATCACCACGATCGCCATCAGGATGAAGCCCAGCGCCATGAACGGCACGATCACCTCGGCGAAACTGGCAATGCGCTTGACGCCGCCGAAGATGATGATGCCCAGCAGCACCGCCACGGTCAGGCCGATCCACAATTTCATGCTGGCTGCACCGCCCACCGATGCGCAGGCATCAGCACCGGTGCACAGCACGTTGACCGCGCTGTCGGCGATGGCATTGGCCTGCACGCCCGGCAGCAGGAAACCGGCGGCGATCACCGTGGCCACGGCAAAAGCAACCGCGTACCACTTCACGCCCATGGCTTTTTCGATGTAGTACGCCGGGCCACCGCGGTAACGGCCTTCGGCGTCCTTGGTCTTGTAGATCTGCGCCAGGGTCGATTCCACGTACGAGGTGGCAGCACCGAGGAAGCCCATCACCCACATCCAGAAGATCGCGCCCGGGCCGCCATAGGCAATGGCCGTGGCCACGCCAGCGATGTTGCCGATACCCATGCGCCCAGCCATCGACATGGCCAGCGCCTGGAACGAGGACACGCCCGCATCGGACTTCTCGCCACGCACGGTGAGCCGGCACATCTCGGCGAAACCCCGGATCTGCATGAAGCGGGTGCGCACACTGAACCACAGACCCGCGCCCAGACACATGAAGATGAGCGCGTTACTCCAGATGATGCCGTTGATCGATTCGACGATGGATTCCACGTAATTCCCCGGAAAGCTGAAAGGTAGCCAAAGCCCGGAATCCCGGGGCTGGCCGATTTTTCCACGATTAGCCCCGGATGTGCAGGGCCACTACGCGGATTGCAGCCAAGTCCTGATACGGGCGAAGCAGCGCATGTCGTGCAGCTGCCCGTCCTTGAACACCGATTGGCGCTCGGTGCCCTCTTCAGCGAATCCATTCTTCAGCAGCACCCGCGCCGAGGCCGGGTTGCCGGCCATCACCTGTGCGGACAGCCGCGCTAGCTCCAGCGTGTCCATCACCCACGGCACGTAAGCCCCGACCACCGTGGTCATGATGCCCTGCCCCCAATGGCGCTGGCCCAGCCAATACCCCAACGACGCCGAATGCCGGCGCTCGCCAGAGCCTTGGGTAACCCCGATACCACCGCAGGCCTGGCCATCAATGACCAGCGCAAACACCTGCCCCCGCAGGTCCAGCACCTGGCCATCAAGAAATGCCTCGCCATCGGCGCGGGTGTAGGGATAGGGAAAGCGCGTGCTCAGCCCGCGCGAGACCGCCGCGTCGTTGGCATGCTCCAGCAACGCATCCAGGTCCCCGGCCTGCCATGGGCGCAGCTGGACGCGACCGCCGAGCAGTGGCTCACGCATGGCCGCCCACCGATGGTGTATCGGCTTCCAGCCGGTTCAATTCATTGGCCACGGTTTCCGGCGACTGCGTGTACGGCGCCAGCAGCGCATAGAACGCAGGCACCACGAACAGCGACAGGAAGGTGGACACGCTGACACCGAAAATAACCACGATGCCGATGGTGGCGCGGCTGGATGAACCGGGGCCGCCGGCCACGACCAGCGGAATCGCGCCGACCACGGTGGCGATCGAGGTCATCAGGATCGGCCGCAGGCGCACCATCGACGACTCGACGATGGCCTGGTGCACACTGCGCCCTTCGTCGCGCAGCTGGTTGGCGAATTCGACGATCAGGATGCCGTTCTTGGCCGCCAGGCCGACCAGCATGACGATGCCGATCTGGCTGAACAGGTTGAGCGTGCCGCCGCTGAGGTACAGGCCGACAAACGCGCCCAGCACACCCAACGGCACGGTCAGCATGATCACCAGCGGATGGATGAAGCTTTCAAACTGCGCGGCCAATACCAGGTAGACCACCAGCAAGGCCATGGCGAAGGTCAGCAGCACCGCGCTACCCGCGCTCTGGTATTCGCGCGATTCGCCCTTCCATTCAATCTGCGCGTACTCGGGCAGTTCCTCGGCCGCCACCTGCTTGGCCCAGGCAATGGCCTCACCCAACGTATGGCCGGGTGCGACATTGGCACTGATGGTGATCGAGCGCAGGCGGTTGAAGCGATTGAGGCTGCCGGCCTCGGCCACTTCGCTGAGCGTGACCAGGTTGGACAGCGGCACCAGTTCGCCCGAACGCGCCCGCACCTGGATGGCCGACAGGTCGGCCGGCGAGGCACGTCCTTCGCGACCGGCCTGCACCAGCACGTCATATTCCTCGCCGTTGTCGACGAAGGTGGTGACGCGGCGCGAGCCCATCATGGTTTCCAGCGCACGGCCGATGTCGGTGACCGAGATGCCAAGGTCGGCCGCACGCTGGCGGTCGATGTTGACCCGCATCTGCGGCCGGGTTTCCTTGTAATCCGAGTCCGCGCCGACCAGGCCGGGATAGGCCTCCATGCGCTGCAGCAGACGGTCACGCCACTGCGCGATCTCGGCATATTCCGGGCCACCAAGCACGATCTGGAACGGTTGCCCCATGCTGCGCACCAGGCCGCCGCCGACCATCGTGCGCACGCGCACGCCGCTGAGGTCGTTCAACTCTTTCTGCAGTTCGTTGGCGACATCGCTGGTGGCCTCGCTGCGGTCACGCCACGGCTGCAGGAACACACTGATACGGCCGGTATGCATTTCCTCGCTGTTGCCCCAGCCACCGGGCACACGCGGGTTGGCGCGGACGATGGGTTCGTCTGCACCGACGAAGCGCGAGACGATCTTCTCGACCTGCTGCACCTGTTCCACGGTGTAGTCGAAGCCGGCGCCTTCCGGGCCGTCGATCATGACCTGGAACGAGCCGCGGTCCTCGGCCGGGGCCAGCTCGGAGGGAATCAGCTTGAACAAGCCCCAGCTGGCACCGAGCGCGCCCAGCATCACCAGCCCGAACACCCAGCTGCGTTGCACGTGGCGGTCCAGCACCCGCCCGTAGGCGGCCGACAACCGTTCCAGCTGACGATTGATGAACCCATGCAGCCGGCTCACCTTCTGCTCGCTATGCGGCTTGAGCAGCTTGGAGGCCATCATCGGCGTCAGCGTCAACGCGACGAAGGCCGACAAGGCCACCGCCGCCGCCAACGCCACCGCCAGTTCGCGGAACAGACGGCCGGTATTGCCTTCCAGAAAACCTACCGGCAGGAACACCGCCACCAGCACCGCGGTTGTCGCGATCACCGCGAACGCCACCTGTGCGGTACCGCGGCGCGCCGCCACCAATGGGGGTTCGCCCAGATCGATGCGGCGTTGCACGTTTTCGACCACGACAATGGCGTCATCCACCACCAGGCCGATACACAGCACCAGCGCCAACAGGGTGAACAGGTTGATCGAGAAGCCGAACGCAAACAGCGCGATGAACGCGGCAACCAGGCACACCGGCACGGTCACCGCCGGAATCAGCGCCGCGCGCAGGCTGCCCAGGAACAGCCAGATCACCACCAGCACCAGCAGCATCGCTTCAACCAGCGTGGCGTAAACGCGTTCCACTGCCGCCTCGATGAAGGTGGTGTTGTCGAAGGCGACGAATATCTGCGTGCCCTTGGGCAGGGTCTGCGCAACCCGCTCGGCCTCGGCGCGGGTGTCGCGTGCCACGTCCAGCGCGTTGGCGGTGGAGGTCTTGACGATGCCCAGGCCGATGCCCGGCTCGCCATTGCTGCGGTAATAGGCGCGGCGCTCGGACGAGGCCAGTTCAACCTTGGCCACATCGCCCAGCCGCACCACATAACCATCGGCGCCCTTGCCCAGCGGGATGCTGGCGAAATCCGCCGGCGCCACATAACTGCGCTCCACGCGCAGGGTGAAATCGCGGTCGGTCGATTCGATGCGGCCGGCCGGCAGTTCCACGTTCTCGTTGCGCAGCGCGGTTTCCACCTCGGTGACGGTCAGGCCGCGCGCGGCCAGCTGGTCACGGTCCAGCCACACCCGCATGGCATAGCGCTGGCGGCCACCGATGCGCACCTGGGCCACGCCGTCGATGCTGGAGAAACGGTCCACCACATAACGATCGGCGTAGTCGCTGAGCTCCAGCGTGTCCATCGTCGAGGAGGTCATGTTGAACCAGATGATCGGGTCGGCATCGCTCTCGACCTTGGCGATTTCCGGCGGCCGTGCCTCCTCGGGCATGCGGTCGGCAACGCGGCTGACCGCATCGCGCACGTCATTGGCGGCCGCTTCGATATCGCGATTGGCGTTGAACTCGATGCTGACCGAGGCCCGCCCATTGGTGCTGCGGGCGTTGATGGTATCGATGCCTTCGATACCGGCCAGCGCATCTTCCAGTACCTGGGTGACGCGGCTTTCGATTACCGCCGCCGAGGCGCCGGTGTAATCCACCGATACCGAGACGATGGGCGGATCAATCGCCGGCAGCTCGCGTAGGGTCAGGCGGTTGAACGACATCACGCCCAGCACCAGCAGCAGCAGGCTCATCACCACGGCCAGCACGGGCCGCTTGATCGAAAGGTCGGACAGCTTCATCCGGCGCTCGCCGTCTTGGTTGCCGCAGGCTCTGCGGCAGGCGTTGCCGGCGTGGCGGCCTTGGCCGCAGCGTCATCCTGGATGCGGATACCCGGGCGCAGCTTGCCGGTACCGTCAACCACGATGCGCTCACCGGCCTTCAGGCCTTCGATGATTTCCACCACGCCGGCACGCCGGGTGCCGGTTTTGACATCGGCGCGCTCGACGCTGTCGTCGGCCTTGACTCGGAATACGTAGGAATCGCGGCCCACCTGGACCACGGCGATCTCCGGTATCACCAGCGCGCTGCGCTCGGGGCGATACAGACGCACATCCAGCAACATGCCCGGGCGCAGCGCGTGGTCGGCATTGTCGAAATCGGCGCGCACGGTGATGGCGCGGCTGCCCGGATCGACGCGGGCATCGATGGTGCTCACCTCGCCTTCGAAACTGCGCCCCGGGTAGGCGATGCTGCTGCCGCTGACCTTGTCGCCATTCTGCAGCGAGGACAGCTGCGCCTCCGGCACCTGGAAATCGACATGCATGCGCGAGATGTCATCCAGGGTGGCGATGGCGGTGGTCGGGGTGACCAGCGAGCCCGGGCTGACCTGGCGGATCCCCAGTACGCCAGCGAATGGCGCGCGCACCTGGCGGTCGGTGATATCTACGCGCATCTGCTGCACGCGGGCTTCGGCGGCATCACGGATCGACTGCTGGGTATCCAGGGTGGAATGCGCAACCAGCTGCTGCGCAGCCAGTTCACGCTGGCGCTTGTACAGGCGGTCAGCCTCGGAGAAGGTGGCCTGGGCCTGGGCCAGCGCGGCCTGCTGGGCCTGGCCGCGCAGGGTCACCAGCGGCGCACCGGTGGCGACCTGCTGGCCGCTTTCGAAGTGCACCTTGTCGATGATCTCGCTGACCTTGGCAGTGACGATGATCGATTCACGCGCCTTGGCGGTGCCGTTGGCCTGCAGCGAATCGCTCCAGGGCGCGGCTTCGACGATCTGGGTGGTGACCAGCACCGCGCCGGCAGCTTGCCGGGGCGCCTCGGCGTTCTTGCGGTTGCATCCGGCCAGCGCCAGCGCCAAGACAGTGCCACCGACAACGGTGACGGCAAATCGCGCGAACATACACAGTCCCATCTGATACACGATCAAGCAGTCTAGCGATGCCAGATGACGGCCGGATGTGCCGTTAGGGGGGTACTGTGCGTTTTGTGGGATTGCTGGCTTGTTGTAGGAGCGGCGTCAGCCGCGAAGCTCATAACGCCCGAAAGGCCGCAAAGCTTACCCCTCCCCAACCCTCCCCTCCGCCTTCGGCGCAAGGGAGGGGGTTGAAGCTGCAATTGCAGATGAATCCGGGGCTTATGGTGTTGTGGCTTCGCGGCTTACGCCGCTCCTACAACCTCGCAACCAAACCCCGCGACAAATCTCAGCGCAGCGCCTGCAACACCTGCTCCACCATCTCCGGCACGCTGTCCGTGTCGGCGCGCAGGTGCAGCTCCGGGGTTTCCGGGGCTTCGTAGGGCGAATCAATACCGGTGAAGTTGGGAATCTGCCCGGCACGGGCCTTGCGGTACAGGCCCTTCACATCGCGTGCTTCAGCCACTTGCAGCGGCACATCGACGAAGACTTCGATGAATTCACCGTCGTCGAAGCGCTCACGTGCCATCTGCCGCTCGGCGCGGAACGGCGAGATGAAGCTGACCAGCACCACCAGCCCGGCATCGGCCATCAGCCGTGCCACTTCGGCCACACGGCGGATGTTTTCCACACGGTCCTCGTCGGTGAAGCCCAGGTCGCGGTTCAAACCGTGGCGGACGTTGTCGCCATCCAGCAGGAAGGTATGCACACCCTGCGCATGCAGACGCTTCTCGACCTGGTTGGCGACGGTGGACTTGCCCGCGCCCGACAGGCCGGTAAACCACAGCACCTTGGGCTGCTGGCCCTTGATCCGCGCCCGTGCGGCCTTGTCCACGTCCAGATGCTGCCAATGCACGTTGCCGGCACGGCGCAGGGCGAAATCCAGGGTGCCGGCGCCGACCGTGGCATTGCTCTGCCGGTCGATCAGGATGAAGCCGCCCAGCGCGCGGTTCTGCGCATAAGGGGCAAAGGCCACCGGTTCATCCAGCGACAGGTTGCAGTAACCCACCTCGTTGAGTTCGAGGCGTTTGGCCGCCAGCCGCTCCTGCGTATTCACATCGACGCGGTGCTTGATCTCGCTGATGTTGGCGGCCACGGTGCGGCTGCCAATCTGCAGCCAATACGGCCGGCCCGGCAGCAGCGCGGCATCGTCCATCCAAAGCACATGAGCGGCGAACTGATCGGCCACTTCCGGCGGGTCGCCGGCTGCGGCGATCACGTCACCACGGCTGACATCCACTTCATCGTCCAGGGTCAGCGTCACTGCCTGCCCGGTCGAAGCAATGGCCAGCGGACCATCCGGGCCCAGCACCTGCTTGACCGTGGAGCGACGCGCCGACGGCAGCACGACTACTTCGTCACCCACGCGGACCTGACCAGCAGCAATGGTGCCGGCAAAACCGCGGAAATCCTGGTTCGGCCGATTGACCCACTGCACCGGCAGCCGCAGCCCGCTGGCGACGTCGTGCGCACTCAGCTCGACCGTATCCAGGTGCTCGATAAGGCTGGGGCCGGCATACCAGGGCATCGCCGCCGAGCGCGTGGACAGGTTCTGTCCTTCCAGCGCCGACAACGGAATCGCCTGCACGTTGGCAATACCCAGCTGTGCCGCAAGCGCCAGGTAGTCGGCGACGATGCGCTCGAATACGGACTGGTCGTAATCGACCAGATCCATCTTGTTCACCGCCAGCACCACCTGGCCGATGCCGAGCAGCGAAATGATGTAGCTGTGCCTATGGGTCTGCGTCAGCAGGCCTTTGCGCGCATCCACCAGCACCACCGCCAGATCGGCGGTCGAAGCGCCGGTGGCCATGTTGCGGGTGTACTGCTCATGCCCCGGGCAGTCGGCAACGATGTATTTGCGACGGTCGGTATCGAAGTAACGGTAGGCCACATCGATGGTGATGCCCTGCTCGCGCTCGGCAGCCAGCCCGTCCAGCAGCAGCGCGTAATCGATGCGCTCGCCCTGGGTGCCGTGGCGGCGGCTGTCTGCCTCCAGCGCGGACAACTGGTCGTCGAACAGACGCTTGCTTTCATACAGCAGGCGCCCGATCAGGGTGCTCTTGCCATCATCGACGCTGCCGCAGGTGATGAAACGCAGCAGCGGCTTGGTTTCGTGGGTCTTGAGGTAGGCAGCGATGTCGGAAGAAGTGGTCACGGCGCTCATCAGAAATACCCCTCCAACTTCTTCTTCTCCATCGAGGCGGACTGGTCGTGATCAATCAGCCGGCCCTGCCGCTCGGAACTGGTGGACACCAGCATCTCGGCGATGATCTTCTCCAGCGTATCTGCTTCGGATTCAATCGCACCGGTCAGCGGATAGCACCCCAAGGTGCGGAAACGCACCTTGCGCAGCTGCGGTACCTCGCCCGGATGCAGCGGCAGGCGGTCATCGTCAACCATGATCAGGCTGCCATCGCGCTCGACGACGGGTCGCTCAGCGGCGAGGTATAGCGGCACCACCGGGATTTTCTCGCGATAGATATAGAGCCAGATATCCAGCTCGGTCCAATTGGACAGCGGGAATACGCGCACGCTCTCACCCTGATGGATGCGCGCGTTGTACAGGTTCCACAATTCGGGCCGCTGGTTCTTCGGGTCCCAGCGGTGGCGGTCGTTGCGGAACGAGAACACCCGCTCCTTGGCGCGTGATTTTTCTTCATCGCGGCGTGCACCGCCAATGGCCGCATCGAACTTCCACTTGTCCAGCGCCTGTTTCAGGCCCTGGGTCTTCATCACATCGGTATGCACGCTGGGGCCGTGGCTGATCGGGCCAATGTCGCGGGCAACGCCGTCCGGGTTGATATGCACCCGCAGCTCGGTGCCGGTTTCGGCGACGCGGCGGTCACGGAAGGCGATCATCTCGCCGAACTTCCAGCGCGTGTCCACATGCAGCAACGGAATCGGCGGCACGCCCGGCGCGAACGCCTTCAGCAACAGGTGCAGCAGCACCGAGCTGTCCTTGCCCACCGAGTACATCAGCACCGGGTTGTCAAAGGCGGCGGCGACTTCACGCAGGATATGGATGCTCTCCGCTTCCAGGCGGTCGAGGTGTGACAGGGATGCAGTGACGGTCATTGCGTGCCGAATCAAGGAGGCGGGGCCCGAGGGCAAGGGTAGCAGCGAAGCCGGGCGAGGCTCCGGACTGTTCGCCGAGTGTGGAGGGGTCACCGCGCCGATTGAAATAAACGCAAGGCATGAAGCGATAACCGCTGCTCCTTTCCCCTGATGGCAGGCTGTACCTAGCATCGGTCATCCCTACCCAGACCGGAATGGAAATGACCGCCGCCGCCACCGTGCCACCCAGCCCCTTGCCCGAAGACCGCAGGGTCCTGCTGTCGCAACTGGTAGCCGGTCTGGATGGCAACAGCCTGTGGTGGCTGTCCGGGTTTGCCGCCGGGTTGGCGCAGGGTACCTCTCCCACTGCTCTTACCGTCATCTCCGGCGGCCAAGCCGCGCAGCCAGCGCAGGCCCGTTTGACCGTGGTTTATGGCAGCCAGACCGGCAACGCCCGGCGCGCCGCCGAGCAACTGGCTGCCGAGGCCGAAGCCGCCGGCCTGCCGGTGCGGGTAGTCCGCGCCGATGCCTACGCCACCCGCGAGCTGGTCAACGAGCGCCTGCTCTATATCGTGATCAGCACCCAGGGCGAGGGCGATCCCCCGGACGACGCCATCGGCCTGGTCGAATTCATCGCCGGCAAGCGCGCCCCCAAGCTGCCGGAGCTGAAGTACGCCGTGCTCGGCCTGGGCGACTCCAGCTATGTGGAGTTCTGCGGCATCGCCCGCAAGCTGGACACCCGCCTGGCCGAGTTGGGCGCTACCCGCCTGCAGGCGGTCGGCGAGGCCGATCTGGACATCGACAGCGTGGTCACGCCGTGGCGCGCCCAGGCGCTGAGCAACGCCCGCACGGTGATCGGCGAAAACATCACCGCCCTGCCCAGCAATGTCACGCCGCTGCGCCATGCCGGCGCCTGGACCGCCCAGCATCCGTTCACCGCCGAGCTGCTGTCGCGGCAGGTCATCAGCGGCCGCGACTTCAAGGGGCCGGCGTATGCCCGCTACGGCATCGCCGCCAAGTCCGTGCAACACCTTGAGCTGTCGCTGGAAGGCAGCGGCCTGCACTACGAACCTGGCGATGCGTTGGGTATTGTGCACCGCAACCCGGCCGAACTGGTCGAAGCGGTACTCGACGTCACCGGGCTTGATGGCGCGCTGCAGATTGAACACGACGGCCACCAGCGCTCCTTGAGCCAGTGGCTGGGCGAACACCGTGAGCTGACCCGCATCTCGCGCCCGCTGCTGGCCGCCGTGGCTGAGCGCAGCGCGCATCCGGAGCTCGCACGGCTGCTGGATCCGGCGCAGAAGAGCGACCTGGCCGCTGTGTTCGAAAACCACCAACTGGTCGATGTGCTGCGCCGCTGGCCGGCCGAATGGAATGCCCAGGACCTGCTCGGTACGTTGCGTCCTGCCACCCAGCGCCTGTACTCGATCGCCTCCAGCCGCAAGCGCGTAGGCGAGGAAGTGCACCTCACCGTCGATGAACTGCGCTACCACGCCCATGGCAGCGAGCACATCGGCGCGGCCAGCGGCTTCCTCACCGCCCTGGAAGAAGGCGCGCAGCTGCCGGTGTATGTGGAAGCCAACGAGCGCTTCCGGGTGCCTGCCGACAGCAGCCGCGACATCATCATGATCGGGCCAGGCACCGGCGTCGCCCCGTTCCGGGGTTTCGTGCAGGAACGCGCCGAGATCGGCGCCAGCGGCCGCAACTGGCTGTTCTTCGGCGCACGCCATTTCAACACCGATTTTCTCTATCAGAGCGAATGGCAGGACGCGCTGCGGCGCAAGGAACTGCATCGCCTGGATCTGGCCTTCTCCCGCGATCAAGTTGAACCCCCGCACACGGATGTGCGGGCTGTTGCGAGGGACTCGCGTAACGACAAGATCTATGTGCAGCAGCGCCTGCGTACGCGCGGCCGTGATCTCTACGACTGGCTGCAGAACGGTGCGCATCTTTATGTGTGCGGCGCCATTGCGATGGGCAAGGACGTGCATGCAGCGCTGCTGGATGTACTGCGCGAACACGGGGGGCTGGATGAAGACGATGCCCGCGACTATCTGACGCGACTGCACACGGAGGGGCGCTATGGACGGGATGTGTATTGAGTGTTGTTGGCCCGCTGCTGCGGCCTGATGCAGCAACGGCTTAGCGGCTGACGCCGCTCCCACAAACCAGTGCACCCACACACTCCAGATAGCGAACGCAATGAGCACCCACTCCGTTGAAAACATAAAGGCCGACAGCAACCGCCTGCGCGGCTCCCTGCTGGAAAGCCTGGCCGACCCCGTCACCGGCGCCCTGCGCGAAGACGACCAGACCCTGATCAAGTACCACGGCAGCTACCAACAGGATGACCGCGACGTGCGCGACGAGCGCCGCCGGCAGAAGCTGGAACCGGCCTACCAGTTCATGATCCGCACCCGCACCCCCGGCGGCGTGATCAGCCCGCAGCAGTGGCTCAAGCTCGATGCCATCGCCACCCGCTTCGGCAACCATTCGCTGCGCATCACCACCCGCCAGGCCTTCCAGTTCCACGGCGTGATCAAGCGCGAGCTGAAGGCGACGATGCAGGCCATCAATGCCGCGCTGATTGACACCCTGGCCGCCTGCGGCGACGTCAACCGCAACGTGCTGGTCGCCGCCAACCCGTTGCTGTCCAGCGCGCATGCCACGCTGTACGCCGATGCCGCACGCACTTCCGAGCACCTGCTGCCCAATACCCGCGCCTACTACGAAATCTGGCTGGACGAAGAGCGCGTGGCCAGCAGCGGTGCCGAAGAAGAGCCGATCTACGGCGCACGCTACCTGCCGCGCAAGTTCAAGATCGGCTTTGCATTGCCGCCGCTCAATGACGTGGACGTCTACGCCAATGACCTGGGTTTCATCGGCGTACTCGATGATGCCGGCGAACTGCTCGGCTATGACGTGACGATCGGCGGCGGCATGGGCGCCACCCACGGCGATGCCGAGACCTACCCGCGCATTGCCAACAGCGTCGGTTTCATTGCACGCGATGCGCTGCTTGATGTCGCCACCGCGGTGGTTACCACCCAGCGCGATCTGGGCAACCGCGAGCTGCGCAAGCGCGCCCGCTTCAAATACACCATCGATGACCACGGTCTGGACACCGTGGTTGCCGAAATCGAACGCCGCGCTGGCACCCGCTTCGCGCCTTCGCGCGCGGCCGCCTTCGCCCACAACGGCGACCGCTACGGCTGGGTCGAAGGCGACGATGGCCGTTGGCACCTGACCCTGTCGCTGCAGGCCGGCCGCATCGCCGACCTGCCCGGCGCACCGCACCTCACCGCCCTGCGCGAGATCGCCCGCATCCTTGAAGGCGAGTTCCGCATGACCGGCAACCAGAACCTGGTGATCGCCGGCGTGGCGGCCGCACAACGCGCGCAGATCGACGCCATCGTGCACAGCGCCGGCCTGGATGCGGGCAACCGCGCGCCGACCGCATTGGCCCGTGCCGCCATGGCCTGCGTGGCATTGCCCACCTGCGGCCTGGCCATGGCCGAGGCCGAACGCTACCTGCCGGAGTTCAGCGCCAAGCTGCAGCCCTTGCTGGAGCAGCACGGCCTGGCCGAAGCGCCGATCCTGCTGCGCATCTCCGGCTGCCCCAATGGCTGCTCGCGTCCGTATCTGGGCGAGATCGCCCTGGTCGGCAAGGCACCGGGCCGTTACAACCTGATGCTTGGCGCGGACCATCGCGGCCAGCGCTTGAACACGCTGTACCGCGAAAACATCAGCGAACCGGACATCCTGGCCGCACTGGAACCGCTGTTCGCCCGCTATGCCGGCGAGCGCGATGCCGAGGAAGGCTTCGGTGACTTCCTGTACCGCAGCGGCATCGTAGCCCTGCCGCCCTACCCCACCCACCGCCAGATTTCCGTGGAACTGCAAGCATGAGCGCCCTGCCCAAGACATCGAACCCCGCCCCGGCAAGCCTGCCGGAGGATCTGGGCCAGCTCAATACGCTGCTCGACGCCATGGATGCGCAGCAGCGTGTGGCATGGGCGCTGGAAAACGCACCCGGCGCGCATGTGCTGTCGTCGAGCTTTGGCGCGCAGTCGGCGGTGACTTTGCACCTGCTCAGCAGCCAGCGCCCGGACATTCCGGTGATCCTGGTCGATACCGGCTATCTGTTCCCGGAAACCTACCGCTTCGCCGACGAACTGACCGACCGGCTCAAGCTCAACCTCAAGGTGTACCGACCGCAGGTCAGCCGCGCATGGATGGAGGCCCGCCATGGCCGCCTGTGGGAACAGGGCGTGGTCGGCATCGAGCAGTACAACAACCTGCGCAAGGTTGAACCGATGAAGCGTGCCCTGGACGACCTGCAGGTGGGCACCTGGTTCACCGGCCTGCGCCGCAGCCAGTCCGCCAGCCGCGCCAGCACACCGGTGCTGCAGCGGCGCGGCGAGCGCTACAAGGTCAACCCGATTGCCGACTGGAACGACCGCGACGTGTGGAATTACCTGCAGCAGCACCAGCTGCCCTATCACCCGCTATGGGAGCAGGGTTACGTATCGATCGGTGACTTCCACACCACCCGCCGCTGGGAACCGGGCATGCGCGAGGAAGACACCCGCTTCTTCGGCCTGAAGCGCGAGTGCGGCCTGCACGAAGAGATCTGAGTCTGCGCAGGCTTGTGTGGGAGCGGCGTGAGCCGCGAAGCTATTGCTGCATCAGGTCATGCGTGCAATGCAATCTAGATGACCAGCTTCGCGGCTTACGCCGCTCCCACAACAGCACTGCGGCAATCTCGACGCCCGCCTCACCGAGGCGGGCGTCGTTGTCTCAGTACCGGTAATCCAGCTTCAACCAGAACGAGCGCCCCGGCTCGTTGATACGCACCGGATCGGCAGGAAAACCAAAATCCGCACTGCCGGCCAGATTCAGATGTTCGGCATAGGCGCGATCAAACAGATTGTCCACGCCCACGCTGGCACGCAGCCCATCATTGATCCGATACGCGCCATTGAGTGACAAGGTGGCAAAGCCCGCACTCGGGCCCAGATCACGCGCCACCACATTGCCTTCGTCCTGCGCCACCCGGCTCTGCCGGCTGGCCACGCGCAGCAAAGCGCCGGCAGACCAGCGGGCCTGCTCATAGGCCGCGGAGAAGCGCCCTTCCAACGGCGGGATCTGCGGCAGCGGGCGGTGTTCGCTGCGGTTCTCGCCCCACGCATAAGCCAGGGTGCTGCCAAGCTTCCACGCCTGCGCCGGACGCCATTCCAGACCTGCTTCGGCACCGGCAATGCGGGCATCCACATTGCGCGCCTGGGTGCTGCTGCCCATCATGCCGCCGCTGCGGTACTGGAACAGGATGTAGTCCTGCAGCCGCCCGGCATAGGCCGATACCCAGGCGTCGAGTTTTTCGCTGCGGAACTGCAAGCCCAGATCGAGCTGGGTGGTTTTCTCCGGCTTCACCCCGGTGAAGGCGTTGACGCTGCCCGCCGGGCCCGCATTGGCTGAGAACAGCTCCCAGTAATCGGGCATGCGTTCGCTGTGACCGACACCGACATACCAGGTCCACGCCTGGCCATGATCCCGCTCGTAGCGCAGGAAGCCACTGCCAAGATTCTCCTTGCGTTTTTGCCCGGCGGTGGGATTGGGCATGTTCATCATGCCGGTGGTCGCGCGCCGGTCCTTGGCCTGCGCCTTGTCCACACGCAGGCCGCCGATCCAGCGCTGCGCGGTGCCTTCCCCCAGGGTCAGCTCGCTGAAAAGCCCCTGGCTGCTGAAGTCGGCATCCCGCTTCCAGGGCGATTGCCGCCATGTACCGCGACCCATGCCATTGCGGCTGCGGTGGCGGCTGTCCTGCGCATCCACGCCGGCAACGATGGCCACATCCTGCCAACGCCACTCACTGCTGACGCGGCCGCCGGTGGTTCGCCGCTCCACGTTCGACGCCATCGGCATCGGCATGCTGCTGGCCGGATTTGGCGTGCGCAGCGTGTAGTTGTCCATCAGGTGATCGGCGTTGTTGTAATACAGATTGGCCTGCAGCTTGTCCCACGCACCGGGCAGGTTGTCGCGTTCAAATCGCAGCCCGTAACTGTCACGCTTGAACGCGGCACCATCCATGCCACGGCCGGCATAGCGGGCGATGGCGTCGCCGCGGCCGGCGCTGAGCTCCACCACCGTATCGGCGTCCGGCGTCCAGCCGATGGCGGCATCGGTATTCCACTTACGCCAACGCGAGGGCACCACATCGCCATTGCCATCGCGGTAGTCGTCGGACTCGGAGCGGTTGCCGTTGACCCGCACATAGCCCGGCGTGCTGCCAAAGCTGGCGTCCAGCATCTGGTCGTTGCGGTTGTTGGAGCCGCCCAGTGCGCTGGCTTTCAGCTCCATGCCGGGGCTGTCGAAACGCGGTGTCTCGCGCTCGAAACGTACCGTACCGGCAGACGCGCCCGGCCCCCAACGCACGCTCTGCGGGCCCTTGATGACGGTCAAACGGTCATAGGTTTCCGGTGCGATATAGGACAGCGGATTGTCCATCCGCGACGGGCAGGCACCGATCAGATTGCCGTCATTGCTGAGAATGTTCAGCCGTGAGCCGGACAGGCCGCGCAGCACCGGATCACCATTGGTGCCGCCGTTGCGGATGGCCGAGAAGCCGGGCACGGTCTTCAGGTAATCGGCGCCATCACTGGCCGGCACCGGTTGTCGCGGCAGGCGCGGATCGGTCACCCATTGCAGCGGCGAGGACGGCGCTGCGGCGGTGACTACGAGGGTATCCAGGGTTCTGGTCAGATCACGCTCGGCGGCATGCGCCAGCTGCGGAAACAAGGCGATACAGACACAGACAGACAGGCATGCCGGTGCACCCGGCATACGGGAAAGGGATTTCATGCAGTTCTCCAATACGACACGACCACGCGCTGCCCGAGGGCTGCGCGCGGCAAACAGGAAAGGTGGCGTTATCTGGAGAGAGCCGGCGGCCCGCGCGGCGGATGCGCCGGCCAGCGCAGGCTGGCGAGGCGAAGCGTTTTGTGGGGAGATTGTGGCGCCAGCCGATACAGCAACGGGGCCAGTATCAGGATCACCGCCAGCCACGGCAGCAGGCGCGAAGCCATGGTGCAGTAGTCGCAGGCTTCGCCATGGGCGGCGTGCGGATCGGCTGGTGTGGGCGCTGGCTTCTCGCCTGCCGCTACTGCCTCATGCCCGGTGTGCGCCATGTGTTGCATGTCGTGATGGCCCGAATGCTCATCCGCAGGCATCTGCATCGCGATTTCGTGCACCGCGTGATCCATACCCTGGATCGGCAGCTGCTGCGATTGCAGCCAGCGGCTGACCACCGGCGCCACCGCCATCAACAGGGCAGCAGCAAAAGCCAGCAGAAGTACGAAGGATTGGAAGCGAAGCGAACGCATGACCCGTACATTTTATCGGCATGGCATGCGATGAGACCGCCACACAAACTGCGACCGTTTGCCGCACGCCCCATTCACACCAAGCAGGCGGTAGTGCCGAGCCATGCTCGGCAGAGGCTTTCCCCGCAATCCATCAACCCAAGGCTGTCGTAGGAGCGGCATAAGCCGCGAAGCCGGCATCAATGAAACTACAAAAATTCCTGTGCGCCGATGGACCATCAGCTTCGCGGCTTACGCCGCTCCTACAAAATCAGTCAGCACTAATCAGCAACGCCCCGTGGAGCACAGCCATGCTCCAGCAACGATCAGATAGACGCGAACTCAAGACCCTGTAGTGCCGAGCCATGCTCGGCAGGGGTCGTACCGACATCACATCAGCACCAACGGATTGTGGGAGCGGCATAAGCCGCGAAGCCGGCATCAATGAAGCTGCAAAAATTCGTGCGCTCCGATGGACCATCAGCTTCGCGGCTTACGCCGCTCCCACAAGAATTGTCATCGTCTACGGGTAAAGCTTCAGCCGAGCATGGCTCGGCTCTACCAGTGATCTGCCGCGTCTATACGGTGATGGTCTGCGTCAACGATTCCCAGGTCGGCGGCACTGGCCAATCGGCTTGCTGGTTGCCGTCCAGCACCCGGCGCAGGTCGCGTTTGTCGATCTGCGGGGCAAGCACGTGTACCAGTTCCAGGGCGTAATCACGCAGTACGCGATCACGCGGCAGCACCGCCCAGGCAATGCACTCGGGGATGGATGCCGGCGCCGGCCAGGCGCGCAGGTCGGTGTCGTTGGCGCTCACCGCCATTTCCGCCAACAGGCCAACACCCAGGCCCGTGCGCACATAGGTCTTGATCAGGTCCGCATCCAATGCGGTCAAGGTCAGGTCCGGCTCCAGATCCAGTGCGGCAAACGCGCGCCGCAGCGAGGAACTGGTGCGGGTGGAGGATTCGTAACTGATCAGTGGATGGCTGGCCAATGCGGCCATGTCCGGCGCCACATTGGCGCGATCCAGCGGATGCCCCTTGGGCACCAGCACCAGCCGGCGCCAGCGGTACAGCGGCACCGCAATACCGGTGCTGGGCTCGCCACCGGCGGTACTGATGATGGCGATGTCCGCATCACCCTGGCTCAACAGATCCAGCGCATCACTTTCAGCGGCTTGTTGCAGATGCACGCTGACCTGCGGATAGGCCAGTTTGATCCGCGCCACTGCGGGCGGCAGCACGAAGCGCGCCTGCGTGTGGGTGGTGGTCAGGATCAACTGGCCATGACTTTCGCGGCGCTGGTTGGCTGCGTAGGTGCGGATGTTGTTGGCCTCGGCCAATACCGAACGCGCGCGGCTGATGACTTCCTCACCTGCCGGCGTCACCGATTCCAGGCTGCGCCCTTTTCGCACGAACAACAGAAAACCCAACTCGTCTTCAAGCTGTTTGAGCTGTTTCGACAACCCCGGCTGGGTGGCATGCACCCGTGTCGCGGCGAGCGTGATGTTCAGCTCGGCATCGGCAATAGCAACGAGGTAACGCAGTTGGGTAAGTGTCATCGCAGTGGTAAGCAGAGATCTTCAGTAAGGAACTGTGAAGAATGTAGGCCAAAACGCTCCCGTTACTTATAACCTAAAGTTATCTGACATGGGCCGCTTTTCATTTCCGGGCCCGCAGGCCCGGCGCTACGGTCATCGTCCTTACTCCGACAGCCTCCGCCATCGCCTTGGACAGCCCCTTGTTCCCCCTGTTTGCCGACCTCAAAGGTCGGGCCGTGCTGGTCGTCGGTGGGGGCGCGGTGGCCGAACGCAAAACCGAGGCGCTGCTGCGTGCCGGTGCCGTGCCCCGGGTTGGCGCGCCCGCCTTGAGCCCTGGCCTGCAGCAGCTGGCCGAGGCCGGCCATATCCAATGGCTCAACGGCCAGTTCGATCCGGCGTGGCTGGACCAGGCAGTCTGGCTGGTGATCGCCGCCACCGACGACAACGCCATCAACCGCAGTGTTGCCGAGGCCGCCGAGGCAAGGCGCCTGTTCGTCAACGTTGTGGATGATGCGGCGCTGTCCGGCTTCCATGTGCCGGCGGTGGTTGAACGTGGCCCGCTGCAGATCGCCATTTCCAGTGGCGGCGGTGCGCCGATGGTGGCCCGCCATGTGCGCCGACAGATTGAAGAACTGTTCGACCAGGCCTGGGGCCAACTGGCGCAGCTGGTCAGCCGCAAGCGCGGGCTGATACGCGAGCGTTTCCCCGACCTGGCGGCACGCCGCCGTTTCTTCGACCGCCTGATCGAAGGCCCGCTGCTCGGCCTGCTGCGCGCGCGCCAATCGATCGCAGCCGAAACCCAGCTGCTGCTGGACATGGCAGCCGAAGCACCGACGCACGCCGGTTCAGTGGTGTTGGTGGGTGCCGGCTCCGGCGACCCGGGCCTGCTCACGCTCAACGCCTTGCGCGCACTCAACCAGGCCGACGTGATCCTGCATGACCGCCTGGTCAGCGCCGAGGTATTGCAGCTTGCGCGCCGCGATGCGGACTTCATCGAAGTCGGCAAGTCCGCGCAGGGCCACAGCACCGCGCAGGAACATATCCATGCGCTGATGCTTGAACACGCACGCGCGGGCAAGCGCGTGGTGCGGCTCAAGGGCGGCGATGCCTTCGTATTCGGCCGCGGCGGCGAGGAACTGCAGTTCCTGCGCGCCCACAGCATCGCTTTTGAAGTGGTGCCCGGCATCACCGCAGCGCTGGCCTGCGCTGCCTACGCCGGCATTCCGCTGACCCACCGCGATCACGCCCAGCAGCTGCGCCTGGTCACTGCGCACTGCAGGGATTCATTGGACACGCTGGATTGGCCGGCGCTGGCACAGCCGCGGCAAACCCTGGTGTTTTACATGGGGGTGGCCGCGCTGGCGCAGATACGCGGCCACCTGCTTGGCGCCGGGCTGGCCGCCAGCACGCCCTTCGCACTGATCGAAAACGGTTCGCGCGCCAACCAGCGCGTTGTCAGCGGGCAACTGCGGCAACTGCCCGATGCCGCCACACAGCACCAGGTGCAGTCGCCGGCGCTGCTGATCCTCGGCGACGTGGCGGCACTGGCCGACGAACTGCACTGGTTCGGCGCCGCGCCGCTGCACGCAACGCCTACTGTTTCCTCACTTTCCGCAAAGACGGCACCGCCCACACTGGCCGACGCCGCCTGACCACCTTCCCGGAGATTTCAATGGCCCTGTACAACAGCATCCTGGACACCATCGGCAATACCCCGGTGGTCAAGCTCAACCGTCTGGCACCGGCCGGCGTGGACATTTACGTCAAGGTCGAGTCCTTCAACCCGGCCGGCTCGGTCAAGGATCGGCTGGCCCTGGCCATCATCCTGGACGCCGAGAAAAAGGGCCTGCTCAAGCCCGGCGATACCATCGTGGAAGCCACCTCCGGCAACACCGGCGTGGCCCTGGCGATGGTGGCCGCCGCGCGTGGCTACAAGTTCGTCGCGACCATGGTGGAAACCTTCTCCATCGAGCGCCGCAAGCTGATGCGTGCCTACGGCGCCAAAGTGATCCTGACCCCGGCCGCCGAGCGCGGCACCGGCATGGTGCGCAAGGCCAAGGAACTGGCCCAGCAGCACGGCTGGTTCCTTGCCAGCCAGTTCGCCAACCCGGCCAACCCGGCCTATCACCGCCAGACCACCGCCGCCGAGATCCTGCGCGACTTCGCCGGCAAGCGCCTTGACTACTTTGTCAGCGGTTGGGGTACGGGGGGCACGCTGACCGGCGTCGGCGAAGTGCTGAAGCTGGCCCGCCCGGAAACCCGCATCATCGCCACCGAGCCAGCCGGCGCCGCGCTGCTGGCCGGCAAGGATTTCGCCCCGCACAAGATCCAGGGCTGGACCCCGGACTTCATTCCGGAAGTGCTCAACCGCAACGTCTACGACCAGCTGCTGTCGATCCAGGACGAACGAGCGATTGAAACCTCGCGCCGCCTGGCTGCCGAGGAAGGCATCTTCGTCGGCATCTCCTCTGGCGCCACCGTCGCCAGCGCGCTGGATGTGGCCGCCAACGCCGAGGCGGGTTCGGTGATCCTGGCGATGCTGCCCGACACCGGCGAGCGCTACTTCTCCACGCCGCTGTTCGCCGACGTCAACGATGGCTCCGACGACGACTGGTTGGCCGGTCTTCCGTAACCTTCGTTACTTAACCCGTCAGCTACGCGAAGGCCGCCCATGCGGCCTTTGTGCTTTTCTGCGGCAGTGAATCGCGCCAGGTGAGACGGCATGAGCGCAGACTGCAGTTGTGCCCGGCGCGGCGGTAGCCGTCACATTTTTCTCATCTATCGCAACGGAAGATCACGTCCATGAACATTGAAGTTTGGCAGGGCGACATCACCGAACTGGCTGTTGACGTCATCGTCAACGCAGCCAATGAAACCCTGCTCGGCGGCGGCGGTGTGGACGGCGCCATCCACCGCGCAGCGGGCCCCGGCCTATTGCGCGAATGCGAGCAGCTACCGGAGCTGCGTCCCGGCGTACGCTGCCCCACTGGCGAAGTGCGTGCCACCGGCGGGCATGATCTGCCGGCCCGGCATGTCTTCCACACCGTTGGCCCGGTCTGGCGCGATGGCCGCCACGATGAAGCCGCGCTCCTGGCCAACTGCTATTGGCAGTCGCTGCGCCTGGCCGAGCAGATGGGCCTGGAATCAATTGCCTTCCCGGCGATCAGTTGCGGCGTGTACGGCTACCCGCTGCATCAGGCGGCGGTGATTGCCGCCACCGAGACCATGACCTGGCAGAAGAGCCATGCGCGGCCTTCGCGGATTGTGCTGGTGGCTTACAACGCTGCGGCGTTCAAGATCTATCAGCAGGCCTTGGCCAGCGCTGGACCGGCGCAGGAGCAGGCGGGGTCTGTGCTGGCGTCGTTTGCGGGCGGGTTTGCGGCTGCGCATTGAGAGTGAGGGGCTTGGCGGGTCTAAGGCCAAGCAAAAGCAGAATCAAAACCTCCCCCTCCCCAACCCTCCCCTTGCCTACGGCAAAGGGAGGGGGTGGAAGCGCTTGCCTCCCGCCGACCCGCACCAACAGCCCCCTCCCTTTCGCGCAGCGAAGGGGAGGGTTGGGGAGGGGTAGCATTTCGCAGCAAATCAATCACCCCACCTCACCACCCACGCCATAAACCCAGGCATCAAAGAACCCCTGCAGCGAGCGCCCAGCCGCCGCTTCCATCGCCGTCTGGAAGTCCGCCGTCACCACCGACTTCCCGTCATTTGCCTGCGTGTACGCACGCAACCCGCGCCAGAACACCTCCTCGCCAAGCTCCAAGCGCAAGCGGTGCAGCACATAGGCGCCCTTCCGGTAGACCACCGCGCGATCATCGGACGTAGGCTTGTCCCAGTTTGGATACACCAACGCTCTATCAGCACCCTTTGCGCGCAGTGCCAGCACCCGCTGTTCCCAGCCCTGCACCATCGCCTGATACGCCACCTCGCCCTGGCTGTGCTGCAGCCATGCAGCGGTCATGAAATTGGCGAAGCCTTCATTCAGCCAGAAGTGTTCCCAACCGGCGCAGGTAACGCGGTTACCCCACCATTGGTGTGCAGCCTCGTGCGCGATCAACCCGGTCTGGCTGGCATCGGCAAGCACCTGTTTTCCGTAAGCCTCCGACATCAAGGACAGCCCCGCCATCTCCTGGCCGATGGTGCGTTCCACCAACGCCTGGCGATAGTCACCTTGATAGGCCAGCCCCGCCCGCTCGGCGAAGAAGTCGAGCATCTCGCCGGTGGCAGCAAACAGCTGGCTCAGCTCCGCCTCGGAGCGATCAAGTGCGTAGTAATGCAGCCTGCCGGCACCATGCGCCTGCTGCACATGACGGTAAGGTGCCGCTGCGAAGCCATAGACATAGCCGGGCATCGGGGCGCGCAGCTGCCAGCGGTGTTCGATACGACCGTCGGGCAACTGTCGTGACGGCAATGCATCACCGACGGCCGCTGTCCGCAGCCCCTTGGGCAGGCGCAGCGCCAGCAGCAAGGTGGCGCGCTCGTCCGGCGCATTGATCGATGGCATCCACTGCTCGGTGGAAAAGACGGTGTACGCCTCGTTGCGCGCCGGGGCGAACTCCAGGCCAAAACGCGGCTTGCCGTGGTAGCGCAGCTGCACGCTGGCCTGCTCACCTGCGGCCAAAGGCTGCGCGAGGTTGACGGTCAGTTTTCCATCGGCCTGTTGAAAGCGCAGCGCCTCACCCGCGTGCGTGGCCGAGTCAATGACCAGCTCACCGCTGTCCAGAACCAGCTGGCTCAGCGGCGCGGTTGCATTGAAGCGCACCAGGGTTTCGCCGCGCAGCTGAGTGGCTGCGATATCCAGATCAAGCGTGGTTGCGTAGTGCTGCACATCAAAGCCGCGTGGTTCGGCAGCGAGAGCGGACACCGCCATCGTCGATGCAAACAGCCCCAGCGTGATCCTGCGATGCATGCGTTCACCTCCAGACACAAAGGCCGATTGTAGGGGCGAGTGCCGGGGTTGGTTGTTGTGGGAGCGGCATCAGCCGCGAAGCTGGCAATGCAGCAGCCGCCAGCAGCTGTGCAGTTGCAGCCATGCTGGCGGTTTGTTTACCACCAGCTTCGCGGCTTACGCCGCTCCCAAAAAAAAACAAAATCAAAAAACAAAACGCCGGCTGTTGGCCGGCGTTCTGTTCAACTCACGCGGGGTGGCTTATCAGCCTTCCCACTTGCCCTGTGCAGCCTGGCCGTTTTCCTTGGCACGCTCGAACACGGTCTTCTGTGCGGCGGCGTAGTTGCCCTTCATGTCCTTGGCCCACAGCTTCAGTGCGGCCTGCTGCATGGCGCGGCCGTAGGAGAAGCTCAGCGGCCACGGCAGGTTGCCCATCTGGTTCATGGCGTTGAGGTGCGCGGTGGACTGCTCATCGCTCTGGCCACCGGACAGGAACACCACGCCCGGCATGATGGCCGGAACGGTCGACTTCAGGCACATCACGGTGGACTCGGCCACTTCTTCGACATCCACCTGCTCGTCGCAGGTCTTGCCCGGGATGACCATCGAGGCCTTCAGAATGGTGCCTTCCAGCACCACGTTCTGCTGGTACAGCGCATCGAACAGCGAACGCAGGGTGGCTTCGGTGACTTCGTAGCAGGTCTCGATGTCGTGGTCGCCGTCCATGATCACTTCCGGCTCGACCATCGGCACCAGGCCGCATTCCTGGCACAGCGCGGCATAGCGGGCCAGCGCATGGGCGTTGGACTCGATGCAGGTACCCGACGGCATGTTCTCGCCGATGTTGATCACCGCACGCCACTTGGCGAAACGCGCGCCCAGCTTGTAGTACTCCTGCAGGCGCTCGCGCAGGCCGTCCAGGCCTTCGGTCACCAGCTCACCGGGGCAGCCGGCCAGCGGGTGCGCACCCTTGTCGACCTTGATGCCCGGGATCATGCCGTTGTCGGCCATGTACTTGGCGAACGGCACGCCGTCCTTGGTCGACTGGCGGATGGTTTCGTCGTACAGGATCGCGCCGGAGATGTGCTCGTTGAGCTTGGGCGTGGTCAGCAGCAGTTCGCGGTAGGCACGACGGTTTTCTTCCGTGTTCTCGATGCCGACGCTTGCGAAGCGCTTGGCGATCGTACCGGTGGATTCGTCAATGGCGATGATGCCCTTACCCGGGGCGACCATGGCCTGGGCGGTTTCAGCCAGCAGTTCGATGCTCATGAGGTTCCTGTGACAGCGTGCGGGAAAACCCGGATTATAGCCCGGCACGCTCACCGGCTGGCTGCCCGCAAGGTCTGGAACCGGTTTCAGGCTGTCATGTCAGGACAAAGCCTGTCCGCTCCGTTCAGTTCATGACCGGAGCGGTGGCTTGCCGCTGGCGTTGCTTACAGGTCGCCCAGACCGCTGGCGCGGCCGTCGTTACCTACTTCCAGCAGACGCAGGGTATTGGTGGCGCCATGGGTTTCCATGTGCTCACCGCTGGTGAACACCACGCGATCACCGGCTTCCAGCAGATTGGACTCGACCAGCAGGCGGATGCTGCCGCGCGCCGCTTCACGCGGAGTGAAGCCACGGCTGTCGAAGTTGATCGGGAACACATCGCGCATCAGCGCCATCTGCCGGCGCGCGCCGTCATGGCGGGTGACCGCGTAGATCGGCGACTTGGCACGGAAGCGCGACAGGTAACGCGCGGTACCACCGGATTCGGTCATCGCCACGATCGCGCGCACGCCCACGTGCTGGGCCAGGAACATGGTGGCCATGGCGATAGCCTGGTCAGCACGCTCCAGATTACGCGGCGAGGCGTTGAAATCGGTCTCGGTCTGGAACTGACGCTCGGCACCCAGGCAGATGCGGGCCATCGCCTCCACCGCCTTGACCGGATACATGCCGGCAGCGGTTTCCGCCGACAGCATCACCGCATCGGTACCGTCGATGACCGAGTTGGCCACGTCCAGCACTTCGGCGCGGGTCGGGATCGGGCTTTCGACCATGGACTGCAGCATCTGCGTGGCGGTGATCACCACTTTGTTCTGCGCCAGCGAGGCCTTGATGATTTTCTTCTGCAGACCCGGCAGTTCGGCGTCGCCGATTTCCACGCCCAGGTCACCACGCGCCACCATCACCACATCGCTGGCGTCGACGATCTCTTCCAGATTTTCGATGGCCTCGGTGCGCTCGATCTTGGACACCAGCGCGGCGTAGCAACCGTGCGATTCGGCGATTTCACGCGCGTCGTTCATGTCCTGCGCATTGCGGCAGAACGAGACGGCGATGAAGTCGACGCCGATCTTGGCAACGATGCCGATCAGTTCTTTGTCGCGCTCGGTCAACGCGCCCAGCGACAGACCGCCGCCCTGCTTGTTCAAGCCCTTGCGGTCGGACAACACGCCGTCGTTGAGCACGGTGTTGATGATGCGCTCGCCCTGCACTTCCACCACCTGCAGCTGCATCAGGCCGTCGTCGAGCAGCAGCACATCGCCCGGCGCCACGTCCTGCGGCAGGCCGAGGTAGCTCACGCCCACCTGGTTGGTGTCACCGGCCGGAGCGGAGGTGCTGGCGATCAGGTCGAAACGGTCGCCGGCCTTGAGCTTGATCTTGCCTTCGGCAAAACGCTCGATGCGGATCTTCGGGCCGGGCAGATCGGCGAGGATGCCGACTTCCACGCCAACGCGCTGCGCAGCGGCGCGCACGTCGGCAGCACGCTTGGCCTGACCGGACGGATCGCCGTGGGAGAAGTTCAAACGCACAACGTTGACGCCTGCGCGGAACAGATCGTCCAGCACGCCCGGCGCGTCAGTTGCCGGCCCGAGGGTGGCGAGGATCTTGGTGCGGCGCTGACGTTCAATCATTGTGCGTGGTCTCCCTGATAGACCGCCGAAAGTAGCACATCCATTGCATGACAACGATGTCGCATACGATTTCATACGACACTTTCTGCACTGTCCCAAAGACAGGCCAGACAGGCCGTCTGGACATACCGTACGGTATGACAACGCGGGACCTGCGGTTGCTTTGCGCGGGTCCATCAGCAAGGCAGACAGTTCAGCACGCGAAAGTTGCTGTTGCGTGTTGGCCCAGGGAAAACTTTTGCTGCTTCGCAGCAAGAAAGCTGGCAATGGAGACATGCCGAGGACATCGGGTGACAAGTGGTGCCAGCGGGCAGCGCATGCCGGTGGATTTCGCCGATGCTCTAAGACCGTCATTCCCGCGTGCGCGGGAATGTCGCGTCACTTTTTCGGCTTGGTTGGATCAAGGTTCCGGACGTCGGGGCAACACAAACCCAAAGCCATCAATCAACCCCGCAACACCGCCGCCAACTCTTCCGGCGTAGCCGCCAATGCACCGGCCCCGGCGGCCTGCAACTCTTCGCGGCCACCAAAACCCCACAGCACGCCAACATTGCGCATGCAGTGGTGGCGCGCACCTTCGATGTCCATGCGGCGGTCGCCGATCATCCAGCACTGCGAGGGCTGCAGCGACAAACGCTGCAAGGCCTCGGCGATCAGCTCCGGCTTGTGGCTACGCGAACCATCTTCGGTTGCGCCGATGATGTCTTCGAAGCAGCCACCAAACGGCAGGTGCTCGACGATGCGCCGCGCATGCGGCTCGTTCTTGGCAGTGACCACGGCCAGCCGATGACCAGCCGCACGCAGACCCTGCACGACATCGCCGATACCGGCGTAGATGGCGTGCTCCTTCCAACCGTGCACATCGAAGCGCTCGCGGTACAACTCCACCGCACGCTCCACGCGCAGGGCGTCACCAAACAAAGGCTGGAAGCTGGTACGCAGCGCCGGGCCGATCCACTTGCGCAGCTCGGCATCGCCCGGCACCGGATGATCCATCTGTTCCAGTGCATAAGCCACGCAGCGAGTGATGCCGACGGCCGAATCAATCAGCGTGCCGTCGAGATCGAAGAAGAAGACATCGCGGCTCATGGAACGTCCTCACGATCCGTCGTGAGCGATGAGCTGTGCCCCGTGGTGGAGCGGAGCAAGCGCAACGTATGTTGAATACGTGAGCATTGCGAGCACCGCACGCGGGGCACAGATCGAGCGCAACAGGTTCGTGAGGGCGTTCTCACTTGCCGCGCGCCTCCAGGGCTGCCACCGCCGGCAAGGTCTTGCCTTCCAGGAACTCCAGGAACGCGCCGCCGCCGGTGGAGATATAGCTCACCTGCTTGGCGATGCCGTACTTGTCGACCGCGGCCAGGGTGTCGCCACCGCCCGCAATCGAGAACGCATTGGAGCTGGCGATGGCCTTGGCCATTGCTTCGGTGCCCTTGCCGAAGGCATCGAACTCGAACACGCCAACCGGGCCGTTCCAGACCACGGTGCCGGCCTTGGCAATCAGTTCGGCGTACTGCGCAGCGGTCTGCGGGCCGATGTCGAGGATCATGTCGTCCGCAGTAACCGCGTCCACCGCCTTGACCGTGGCCGGCGCATCGGCAGCAAAGGCCGACGCCACGACGACATCGGTCGGCAGCGGAATTTCAGCGCCACGTGCCTTGGCATCGGCATCAATCTTGCGGGCGGTATCGAGCAGGTCGTTCTCGACCAGCGACTTGCCCACGCCATGGCCTTCGGCAGCGATGAAGGTATTGGCGATGCCGCCACCAACGATCAACTGGTCCACCTTGCTGACCAGGCTGGACAGCAGCTCCAGTTTGGTGGAGACCTTGGAGCCGGCCACAATGGCCAGCAACGGCCGGGCCGGGTTGGCCAGCGCCTTGTCCAGCGCGTCCAGCTCAGCCATCAGCAACGGGCCACCGGCCGCGACCGGGGCAAAGCGGATCACGCCATGGGTGGAGGCCTGGGCGCGGTGCGCGGTGCCGAAGGCATCCATCACGAACACGTCGCATAGCGCGGCGTACTTCTGCGACAGCGCCTCGTCGTCCTTGCCCTCGCCCACGTTCATGCGGCAGTTTTCCAGCAGCACGATCTGGCCCGGGGCGACGTTCACGCCGTCCACCCAGTCCTTGACCAGCGGCACGTCCACGCCCAGCAGCTCGGACAGGCGCTTGGCCACCGGCGCCAGCGAATCAGCCTCGGTCCACACACCTTCCTTGGGGCGGCCCAGGTGCGAGGTCACCAGCACGGCAGCACCTGCCTCCAGCGCCAGCTTCAGGGTCGGCAGCGACGCGGTGATGCGCTGCTCGGAGGTGATCTTGCCGCTCTCATCGATCGGCACGTTCAGATCCTGGCGGATCAGTACGCGCTTGCCGGAAAGGTCGAGGTCGGTCATGCGAACGATGGACATGGCAGGATCAGCTCCGCGAGTATGGGGAAACCGCAATTCTCGCCCGCCCTGCCTAGCGGGGCAAACCCAAGGTGAAATGGATGTCGCCACGCCTGCCACAACCCGAGCTGTCCAGCCTGCGCCTGCACCTGCGCGAAGTCCGCACAACCGACGCCCCCGCGCTGTTTGCCATCCACAGCCACCCGCAGGTAATGCGCTACTGGAGCTACCCGGCCTGGACCGAAGTGCAGCAGGCTGAGCAGAAGATTGCCGATATCCAGCGCCAACGCCGCGAGCTGGACATCCTGATCTGGGCCCTCGCCGATGCCCGGACCGATCTGCTGATCGGCACTTCTGCGTTGTTCGCCATCGACCTCAGCCAAGGCCGCGCGGAAATTGGTTACAGCCTGCATCCCGATTGGCAGGGTCGCGGCCTGGCCAGCGAAGCCCTGCGGCTGATCCTGGCTTACGCGTTCAACCAGCTGGGGCTGCGCCGCATCGAAGCCGACATCGACCCACGCAACCACCCCTCCTGTCGTCTGGTGGAAAGACAGGGTTTCATCCAGGAAGGCCTGTTCCGCGAACGCTGGAACGTAAACGACGAAATCTGCGACAGCGCCATGTATGGCCTGCTGAGCAAGGACTTCAAACCGTAGTGCCGAGCCATGCTCGGCTGAGGCCTTACCAGCACCCGCAATACCACTTGTAGGAGCGGCGTAAGCCGCGAAGCCGACAGTGCAACAGCTGCCTGAGCCAATCGCAGTTGCAGCTATCTTGCCAGTTTGCTTTGCATCAGCTTCGCGGCTTACGCCGCTCCTACATGCGAATTGCCGGGCAAGCCCCTGCCGAGCATGGCTCGGCACTACCGATCACAGCGGCAGACGATTCACGATGAAGTTGACCACATTCTCCATCGCGCCCGGGTCCACATTGCTCAAGCCGACAACCACGTAACCCTGCGCGGGAAGCACGACCAATGATGCATTTGCACCGGGCGCGCCACCTTCGTGGCCATATTGCCGCTGCGCGCCCTGCCCGCTGACCATGAAGCCATAGCCATACCAGCCTTTGTTGTTCTGCGGTGCTGTGGCCAGCCCCAGCGAGGTGGGCGATATCAGCCGACCCGCACGCAGCGCTTCGGCAAATTTCAGCATATCGCCAACCGTACTGTAGCCACCACCGGCCGATGTGCCACGCCACGGCAGCGTCTTGGTTTCCTGCGCCCACTTGCCGTCAACCTTGGTATAGGCAACCGCGCGCCCGGGTACAGCTGTCGATTCCGGCTCCGAACCGGTCGCGCTCATTCCCGCGACGCGATAGATATGCTGATCCACGTAGTCGTAATACGACTGCCCGCTCACCGCTTCGATGATCGAGCCGAGCAGGATGTAGCCATAGTTGGAATAGCCATCCTCGCTGCCAGGCGTCGAGCCCAGCGGCGTGGCGCTGGCCAGGCTCCAGTAGTCGTTGAGCGTGCGCAACGACTGCGAACGCTTTTCGAATTCTTCTCCGAACACATCCCCCAGGCCGCTGGTGTGGTTGAGCAGCTGACGGATGCTGACCGCCTCGGCTATCTGTTGGTTCGGATAATTCTTCAGATGCAGCGCAATCTTGTCATCCAGCGACAGCTTGCCGGCCTCCTGCAACTGCAGGATCGCCACCGCAGTGAACATCTTGTTCAACGAGGCCAAGCGGAAGCGCGTTGTTTCATCCACACCAATGGCGTGCTCGCGATCAGCAGCGCCGCCGTGCCAGCTCATCAGCAACTTGCCATCCTTGGCGACGGCCAATGCACCGGACAGCGTATCGGCAGCGCGCGCGGCATCGAGCCGGGCTTCTCCTGCAGCCAGCACTTGCGCCAGGCGCATCCGCTGAGGCTTGAACTCATCCGGCAGGTCCATTCCTTCCAGCTGCAGCTTGGTGACATCAAACCGATCCGCAGGATCCAGATCCAACGTCGCCAACACCCCACGATCGGTCATCTCCGACAGCAGCATCAGCTGCGCGCTGTCCTCTGTACTGGATTTGACGCCCACCAATTTGAACGTACCCAGCGATTGACGGATATCCAGAAAGCGTTGCGCGTCCTGCCCAACCTTGTAGTCGGCCAGGAAGGTCTGCAGCGCATCGCGCTCACCGCTGTTGTATGCAGCAAGCCATAGTTCGAAGACCTGTTGAGCATGGACATCGGCCGAAGCTTGCCTGGCAGCGGCGACAGTTGAAAAGCCAAGCAGAAGTGCAACCGCAAATGATTTAAAACGCATATGCCAATCGACACCTTGGATTGCAGACAGAACACGCGGCCAAGCAACTGTAGAGCCGAGTCATGCTCGGCTGGGGGCACTAGCAGAAGACCGGACGCACTACCGGGAATGCCCCTGCCGAGCATGGCTCGGCACCACCTCATCGTTCGCTTTTTTCTGCGCGGCTGCTGCGAATCAGGCTGAAAGCAAAGCCCGCCACCGCTGCTGCGCCCAACACCAGCACCAGCCACAACACGATGTTCTTCCAATCGCGCGGTGCTTCAACCTGCTGATAGGCCGCATCGCCGGCACGCTGCGTACCCGCGCCCAGCGTCGCTGCGGCCGGCTGCCACTGCGCACCGTTGTGTGCACGCAATGCTGCCAGCATCGGATCCAGCGCGGCCTGCGCCTTGCCTTCGTCCGCGCTGCCGGCAACCAGCAGGTACGGCGCCCGCCCCTGCGCAAGAAACACCACGCTGCCCGGTCGATAGCCCAGCCGCAACGCTGGCGCAGCGGCAGGTTCCGCACCCGGCTCGGCCTGCAGGCGCCATTGCCGGTCATCGATGATGCCCGAGGTTTCCAGTGGTGCAGAACGCTGTTGCCGGCCGCCCTGCGTGAGGTTCCATGCGTTCCAGCCGGTCGTCAGGGTCTGCCAGACAGGTTCGCCGTCGGCGCCCTTGGCGCGATCCTCATCGCGGCTGGATACCGTCCAGCTCACCGCGCTGTTGGCCGGCATCAGCACATCCAGCCGCTGCACGGGGAACCGCCCCTGCAATCGGTACAGGTAACCGTCCTTGCCATTGCCGCCTGCAGCCGCCTGCAGTTCCTGCCACTGCCAATCGCCTGCTTCGACCGCGTCGGCGAACTCGCCACGCAATCCCTGCAGCGGAGGTGCGCCGCTGCGCTGCAAAGGCACCAGGCGCAGGTAGCGCAGGCCTGATTCAACCCGGATGCTGTTGTTGCGCAGCGCGTTGCCCTGGTTGCGCAACTGCACCAGCCGCACCTGTGGGTCCAATACCTGCCAGCCGCGCAGGTCATCGCTGCCTTCCAGTCGATAACCCAGATCCAGCGTCGCCGCGGTGTCGCTCCAGTCAACCAGCAGCTTGTGCAGCTTGCCGGCCTCATCACCCAGATCGATCAGCCATACCGGATCGGCAGCGGCTGCCGCGGGCGCCGTGCCCACCAGGTTGCGGATCGACACCACCTTGCCCGCAGTATCGCGCTCGACCACCACGCTCAGGTCGTCATCGCCGCCCACGCTGGCCGCCGGCAACGCAAACCAACGCAGCGGCGCGGTACGCACCGCGCCGCCCAGCGGCGTAGCTGCGGCATACACCGCGCTCGCCACCGGCTTGCCATCGGCATCGATCACCCGTACATCACGCAGGTCACGCCAATGCGCAGCGGCATAGACGTCTGCATCCAGCGGCACCCGGTAAGCGCCGGCATCAGGCTGTGACAACTGCAGCGGCCATTGCCGGGCGAAGTCATCGGCGGCGAGTGCACTGAAAGGCAGCAAGGCCGCTACCAGCAGGCGCTTGATCATGCGGAAACGTCCTCATTGTCTGTTGCAGCATTTGCACGGCGCGGCGGTGCCGGCGCCAACCAACCCACCAGCGTGCACAGCAGGCCATAGGCGATGAAAGCGCCGATACCAAGCAGGTCGCCCAGATTGCCACGATCGATCAGCAGCAGCTTTGCCAACACCACGCTCATCAGAATGGCACCGGCCAGCCACAGCCCCCACTGGCCGCGACGCGAGCCGGAGATCCAGCCGATCACACCAAGCAGGCTCCACACCACGGTCAGGCTGGTCTGCGCCAACTTGCTGCCGAGCAGACTGTCGTTCCACGACACATCGCCCCAGTGATGGACGGCGCGCAAGGTCATCACCGTCACCAGCACCAAGGCGGCCAAGGCCGTACCCACCAACTGCATCGGCAGCACCGCTGCGCTGCCGTTCTGGCGCAGGCGCATCGCCAACAGCGCAAGCACCGCGATCTCCGCCAGTTCCAGCGGGTTGAACACCACAATCCACGGCAGCGGCGCCGCCGAACCCGCACTGGCCAACGAAGTCAGCCACCACAAGCCCAATACCGCGAACACCGCCAACTGCAAGGCCGCGCGATAGCGCTCGAACGCGGCACCCAGCGGCTGCGACAGCCACGCCCAGCGGTACATCGACAACATCGCCAACAACAGCCACGGCAGCGCCAGCAACATGCCCACCCAGCCTTCGGCCAGTGCGAAACGCGCGCCTATATGCCAGGCCAGCAACGACAATACGGTCGGCCACAACAGCCACCAGGCCAACTGCGCCAGCCCAGCCACCGCACCACTGCCGGCACGCAGGCACATCAGGCTGCGTACGCCCAAGGCAGCAAATACCGGCCACGCAATCGCCCCATAGCCGGCGAACGGTTGGCCATACTCGGACAGCTGCAGGAACGCGACCGGGAAGGCCATGACAAAGCCACCCAGCGTGGTCAGCGACAGCGCCAGGGCCGGTGCACGTCGCTGCACTTCGGCTGCCACCCACGCGGTTACGCCCAGCAGCAGCAACACTGCATGCAGGCGGCTGCCGACCTCGACGAAATCACCGATTTCCATGATCACATTGCCCAGCCACCAGACCAGCGCCCACAGGTAAGCCACGGTCGCGACCTGCTGATTGCCCGCAGCGCGGTACCACCACGCCGTGGCGAAGCCGGCAACGGCGATCAGCAAAGCGCCCATGAAGGCGGCGTTGGCAATGGCGGTTGTTGCGCCTGGATGGCTAGCCGACACACCAATGACCAAGGCGGCAGCAGCCGCCAGTTGCAGGCCAATACCGGTCCAGCGGGCGAGGCGACGATCCTGGGTCAGGCCCAGCCATACAAGACCCGCCCCTTCCAGCGCGAACACCGATGCCGTGGCCTTGGCAGACAGGGCCAAAGGCACCGCCAAGGTGGCGAATCCGACTGCGAGAATGGCGTAGCCGCGTGCCAGCACATTCATGCGCTCGTTGTTGATCAGCGCGCGTGCCAGCACCGCATACAGCGCAGCCACACCCAATGCACAGAATGCCAACGGCATGCGATCGCCCTGCAGCAACGCGGCCTGCAATGAGAAGGCGATAAGCGGCGTACCAAACAACAGGCAGCCATCGATGCGCGCATTGCCGGCGGTGCTGGCCTTGCGCGCGTACAACAAGGGCAGCAACAGATAGAACCCGAAGAACAGCACCAGGAAGGGCTCGACGCTGTTGAACTTGGCCGGTTCGTAGTCCAGCACACCCCAAGCCGTACCGATGCCCCAGGTAAAGACGAAGCCCAGCAGGTTGAGGATGCGCCACGGCCGCACCCAGGCAATGGCGAAGATGCCAAGGTTGAGCAAGGCGTAATACGAGAACAGGGCAACATGGTTGCCGCTGCCGTCCGACAACCAGATCGGCGCCATGAAACCGGCCAGCACACCGAGGATGGCCAGAGTCCGGCTTTCCTGCAGCACGGCCATCACCGACAGGCCGGCAATCAACACCACACTCAACGCGAACGCCGGCGCGACGCCGATCATTCCGTAGTTCTTGCAGGCCGAAAACACCACCAGCAAAAGGATGCCGATCATGCCGCCCTGCATCGCCAGGGCAAAACTCCGGTGGCTCTCGCGTTTGCGCCAGGCAAATACCAGGCCGGCCAGTGCGGCGGCGCTGATGCCTGCCAGGCGCAGGCTCGGCGGCACCACGAACCAGCCCTGGTCGCTGGCGTACTTGAGCAGGGCGGCAACGCCGGCCAGCAACACCAGCATGCCGACCTTGACCGGCACATTGCCACTGGTCAGCCATTGCTTGGCATAGGCAAGCGCGCGCTCGATGACGTTGGGTTCGGCCGGTGGTGCCGGTGCGGCCGGCGTCCAGGTCTGCTCCGGGGCCGGTTGCCGTGCCGGAAGCGGGCGGCGCGGCGCGCTTGCCAGTGGATCGAGCGGATCGGGCCTGGGCGGCAATGGTGGCGGCAGTGGCGTAGCGGTGACCGGCGCAGGCTCGGACGAAACAACCGGTGCGGGCGCGGCGACCGGCACAGCCGTCTCCGGCACCGCAACGGAATCGTCTGGATTGGCTTCCGGCTCCCGCCAAGCGTAAGGCTGGGCGGCCTCGCTGCGCGGCTGTCGCGGTGCGGCCTCAGTGTCGCCAGCGTCCAGACGCGCTTCCAGCACAGCCACGCGGCGCTTGAGCGAGGACACCGATACCAGGGCGGTAACCAACAACACCGGTACTGCCAGCGCGGCCAGTACCAGCAGCACTATCAACAACACCCAACCCTCGTCCATTGATCATCCTTGTGCACCTGAACGTGCTGCATCACCTTATCGGGGTCACCTGAAAACGCAAGGTCAGGCACAGTCAGCTCCGCTGCACGCCCTACAGCGGTGTTCCGTCCGCGTCCTGCTGCTGGTGTGCATCGAAGTCGGAACGCGCCTGGTCCATCTGCGGCTGGTGCGCCCAGGCCCATTGCAGCAGGGCGTCCACCGGTTGCAGCAGCGATTGCCCCAAGCTCGTCAAGGCATAGTCGACCTGCGGCGGCACGGTCGGGTAGACCTGCCGGCTGACCAGCCCATCACGTTCCAGGCCACGCAGCGAACGCGCCAGCATGCGCGGCGAGACCCCGCTCAGCTCGCGCCGCAGCTGGTTGAAACGGCGGGGTTGGCCACGCAGCGCAAGCACCGCCAGCAGGCTCCATTTTTCGCCTACACGGTCCAGCAACAAGCGCACCTGCCTGCAATACGCGGCATCTTCACCTTCGCCAAGCCCAGTATCACCGGTGTGAGTTGCTGCCATCGGCGTGCCTCCTTGTGGCGTAGAACCGCGCACCCATCAATAGAGCATGTCCACGCAGCTGGGCGCCAGCCCGCTGGCGCGCCACACCACCCAGGCCAAGGAGTCACCGATGTCCAACCTGATCCTCCGCAACGAACCGCTGGGCCACCCGTGGCCGGGCACCGATCCGTTCCTGTTCTGTGCCTACCACCTGGACCAGTTCCCGCCGGCCACCGCCGACCAGGCCGTGGACATGCGCCTGCTCGGCGGCCGCGAGCTGGGCCATGATTTCAGCGGCAAGGACGGCTTCAGCATGTACCACGGGGTGAACGTGCCCGGCTTCCCGGCGCATCCGCACCGCGGCTTTGAAACCATCACCATCGTGCCCAAGGGCGTGGTCGATCACGCCGATTCGCTGGGTGCCACCGCCCGCTACGGGGATGGTGACGTACAGTGGCTGACCGCCGGCAGCGGCATTCAGCATTCGGAGATGTTCCCGCTGCGTTCGCGCGAGCAGGGCAATCCGCTGGAGCTGTACCAGATCTGGTTGAACCTGCCAGCCCGCAGCAAGATGGCCGATCCGGAGTTCGTGATGCTGTGGGGCGAGAATATTCCCAAGTACCGCAGCGGCGGCGCCGAGGTGAACGTGATTGCCGGCCGCTACCAGCCGCAGGAAGCCGCGCAGGCCGAGGTAGTTGCGCTGGCGCCGGGCCGCAACTCATGGGCAGCCAACCCGGACGCCGATCTGGCGGTATGGCAGATCACCCTGCAGCCGGGCGCTTCCTTGACCCTGCCGCCGGCCAGCCGGCCGGGTACGCGGCGCACGCTGTATTTCCACGATGGCAGGCATTTGCAGGTGGACGGCAGCTCCGTCGCCGAACCGCGCCTGTTGGAAGTAGCCGCCGGCAGTGCCCTGCCCCTGCACAACGGCGGCAGTGAGGTGGTGCAGATCCTGCTGCTGCAGGGCGTACCGATTGCCGAACCGGTTGTGGCCTATGGACCGTTCGTGATGAACAGCGCCGAGGAGATCGAACAGACCCGGCGCGATTACGGCCGTACCCAGTTTGGTGGCTGGCCCTGGTCCGGCCATGGGCCGGTGCATCCAGCCGGACAGGGACGGTTTGCCAGGCACCCGGGCAGTGAGGTGATCGAGGAGCCGCCAAGGCAATAAAGGGGTCGGGGGCAACTGCTGAAAGCATCCCTCCCAACCCGTCCGGCCCTCAGGCGCAGCCTTCGGTCGTTCAGCAGACCGCACGCCAGTGGCGTGCAAGCGGCCTTCTTCACCCCCTTCGCCTGCGGCGAGAGGAGGGGCTTTGAAACGCAGAAAGGGCGCCGCAAGGCGCCCTTTCTGTTTACTACTCAACGCGTGGATCAGGCGGCGACGACGCGCACCATTTCCAGGCACTTGTTGGAATAGCCCCACTCGTTGTCGTACCAGCTGACCAGCTTGACGAAGGTGCTGTCCAGGGCGATGCCGGCTTCGGCGTCGAACACGGAGGTGTGGGTCTCGCCACGGAAGTCGGTGGCAACCACCTTGTCTTCGGTGTAACCGAGGATGCCCTTCAGCGCGCCTTCGCTCTGTGCCTTCACTTCGGCGCAAATTTCAGCGTAGGTGGCTTCCTTCTCCAGCTCGACGGTCAGGTCGACCACCGACACGTCCGAGGTCGGCACGCGGAAGCTCATGCCGGTCAGCTTCTTGTTCAATTCCGGGATCACCACGCCCACGGCCTTGGCAGCACCGGTGGAGGACGGAATGATGTTTTCCAGGATGCCACGACCGCCGCGCCAATCCTTGTTGGACGGGCCGTCAACGGTCTTCTGGGTGGCGGTGGCAGCGTGCACGGTGGTCATCAGGCCGCGCTTGATGCCCCACTTGTCGTTGATGACCTTGGCCAGCGGGGCCAGGCAGTTGGTGGTGCACGAAGCGTTGGAGACGATGCTCTGGCCGGCGTAGGTCTTGTGGTTCACGCCGAACACGAACATCGGCGTGTCGTCCTTGGACGGGGCCGACAGGATCACCTTCTTGGCGCCGGCATCAAGATGCTTCTGCGCGGTTTCCTTGGTGAGGAACAGGCCGGTGGATTCGATGACTACGTCCACGCCCACTTCGTCCCACTTCAGGTTGGCCGGGTCGCGTTCCTGGGTCAGGCGGATCTTCTTGCCGTTGACCAGCAGGTCGCTGCCCGACACTTCCACATCAGCCTTGAAACGGCCGTGCACCGAGTCGTACTTGAGCATGTACGCCAGATAGTCCGGCTCCAGCAGATCGTTGATGGCCACGATCTCGATGTCATTGCCGAAGTTCAACACTGCCGAACGCAACACATTGCGCCCGATGCGACCGAAACCGTTGATGCCGACCTTGATTGCCATGTTCACAAGCTCCTGCAGCCGCAAAGCCATTGCGGCGGGGGTGGAAAGGGGCCGCCATTCTAACAGGACAGCTGCCCGCCCCGTGGCCAGCCCGGGCGTGGCCGCAGCTGAGCGCCAGCTGAGTACAAACCCCTGTTTGATCAGGATCAAAGCGCTCTCCCAGCCCTGTCCCGACACTGGTGCCACCTCCACCAAGCAATGGATTTACACATGCGCAAGACCTCCGCCCTGCTGCTCTCCGGCCTGGCTGCCGCCGTGGCCCTGGCTGCCACCGCCCCCGCCATGGCCCAGTCCAAGGGCGACTGGACCCTGGGCGTCGGCGTCCACGCCGTTGACCCGAAGTCCGATGCCGGCGATCTGAATGGCGCCGCGCTGGGCCTGGGCAAGCTGTCCACCAAGGTCGACAGCGACGTCAAGCCGACCGTCACCTTTGAATACTTCGTCGCCGACAACATCGGTATCGAAGTACTGGCAGCGTTGCCGTTCAAGCACGACGTCAGCATCAACGGCGTCGGCAAGGTCGGCGAAACCAAGCAGCTGCCGCCGGTGGTCTCGCTGCAGTACCACTTCACCAACAGCAGCAAGGTCACCCCGTTCGTCGGTCTGGGCGTGAACTACACCAAGTTCTTCAGCACCGACAGCAAGGGCGCGCTGGCCGGCACCAAGCTGAAGCTGGAAGACTCCTGGGGCCTGGCAGCGCACGCCGGCCTGGATTTCGCCGTCAGCGACAAGGGTGCACTGCGTGTTGACATGCGCTGGGCCGATATCGACACCAAGGTGAAGGTCAACGGCAATTCGCTGGGCACCGCCAAGATCGATCCGCTGGTGTACGGCGTGGCGTACGTCTTCAAGTTCTGAGCCTTGCCGCGGTTGCAAGGCAAGCAGGCAGCAACCAGCACGTCCCCGGCCACCGCCGGGGGCGTGTTTCGCCAGCTGGCGCACGCAGCTGAGCCCAGCGCAGCCGTTAGAATGGCGGCATGAACAAGCTCCACCGTCTCCTGTTGCCGGCTGTCGGCATCACCCTCGCAGTTTCCGCATTGATCCCCGGCCAGGCCCTGGCATGGGGCGCACAAGGCCACCGGCTGGTCGCGCGCATTGCCGAACCCAACCTTCACCCCGCCACCAGGGCGGAAGTTGAGCGCCTGTTGGCCGCCGAACCCGGCGCCAGCCTCAGCAGCATCGCGCCCTGGGCCGACCAGCTGCGCGGCAACGATCCCGATCTGGGCAAGCGTTCGGCCAGCTGGCACTACGTCAACATGGCCGAGGACGACTGCGCCTTCTCCCCGCCCAAGCACTGCCCCAACGGCAACTGCGTGGTTGGCGCGCTGCAGGCGCAAAGCGCACTGCTGGCCAACCGCCAGCTCAGCGACGTCGAACGTCTGCAGGCGCTCAAGTTCGTCGTGCATCTGGTCGGTGACCTGCACCAGCCGCTGCATGCCGGCTATGGCCACGACCGCGGCGGCAACAGCTACCAGCTGCAGTTCAATGGCCGCGGCACCAACCTGCATTCGGTCTGGGACAGCGGCATGTTCTACACGTTGCAGTTGAACGACGACCAGTTCCTGCAACGGCTGCAGGCACTGCCAGCACCCGCCAGCACCCGTGCGCCGGACCTGCAGCGCGACCCGGCATTGTGGGCCGAGCAGACCTGCCGCATCGCCACCCGCAAAGGCCTGTACCCGAGCGGTCACAAGATCGATGAGCGTTACACCGCAGTGTGGGAACCGGTTGCCGAGGCCCAGCTTCGCCTGGGCGGCGAACAGCTGGCGGCCTTGTTGAACCAGCTGCTGGATACGCCCTGAGTTTCTGCCTGCGCGCTGCACGCAAGGTGCCGCGCGCAGGGCAGCAGATCAGCGCAGGCCTCCTTGCCGCACCGACGCCCTGCCCTCCACCACTTCGAAGGTGAAGGCATAGGACAGCGTCACCGGTACATTTTCCAGCCGCGCAGCACCTTCGCAGCCATCTCCAGCAGGTGCGCTGCCGGCAACAAAGTGGCAGAGCGCTGCCGGCTGGAACACCCAATCCGCAGTAGCCGACAAGGCTGACTGCAACAACGATGCGTTCCCCGCCTCGGCACCGCCGGCACAGCGCGAATGCGCGAGCAAAGGCTCCGAACGCTGCACCTGGCCCTGCGCGTCGATGATGACGCGCAGGCACACCGTGGTTGGCGCCAATGACTGCCGGGCGTGATCTTCCGGCAACGCCGGGTCCGGCGCATGCAGTGCGACCGGCATGCGGAAACGTTCGCTCGCCGCCAGTTGATAGGGCTGCACCTCACCGGGCGCTCCCGCGCTGGCTTCGGGCTGCAGCAGCTGCCGCTGCTGATTGACGTCGAAGTGCGCCAACGACGCGTCCGTTGCCGGCCGCGTTGCGCAACCGGCCAAGGCCAGCAATACCACTACGGTTGCACGCATGCGCATGCTCAGCTGCCTTGTTCGGTATAGGTGAGCTCTTCTTCATCCATCGCGAACTGCACCGGCACCTTCAATGCACTGGCTACCGCCTTGCCATCCTTCTGCGCCGGGACGAAGGTCCATTTCCATGCAGACTCCACTGCCGCTGCATCAAACACGCCCTGCGGCTGCGACTCGGTGACCTTCACATCAGTAGGCCGTCCATCCGCACCAACCTCGATACGCAACATGACCTTGCCTTCGATGCGGTTGTCCACCGCGTCCTTCGGATAACGCGGAGGCGGCATCCGATCGACCACTGCCGCCCCGGCGATAGCTTCAGGCTCCAACGAGATCCTGTCTGCCGCGACCGGCACGGCGACCTGCGGCAGCGAGCGCAACTGCAGCTTCCATAGCGAGCGTCCGTCCGCGGTCGAGACCTCGATGCCCGCGACTTCGTTGGCCTTGGTCAACAGCGTGGGCGAAGACACCACTACACCATCGGCTTTCATCGTGCCCTGCAGCTTCAGCAGGCCATCCGCAGCGGGCGTCAGGGTGAATTCCGCTGCCCACTGCACGCCCCTGCCCGAGCTGGCGCTGAAGGAGAACGGCATGCCTGCAGGCTGGCGCAGTTCAAAACGCTGTGTCGTGCCATCAAGCTCGGCCTCGACAAAGGTGGCATAGACCGTGCCTTGTACTGCCGAGGCGACAGCGCGCGCCGGCTTTGCCGCCCACGCCGCGTAAGCAAACCCCGACGACAGCCCAACCGACAACAACAGCATTGCCGCCCACTGCTTCTTCCCCGGTACCGGTCGCTTCAACATCGCAATACGCTCCTTCAATGGATGATGGCTCTGCCAGTGGCACCCCACCGGCAACGAAGACTGCGCCAGCCCGGTCTTGAGCATGGCGTCGCCGTAACTGCGACGCGCGCCGGCCATCTGTGCGATGACCCGTTCGTCACAGGACAACTCCTGATCCTCGCGGCAGCGGCGCTGGGCCAACAGCAGCAGCGGGTTGAACCAATACACACACTGCAACAAGGCAAGCAGTGCGTTCACCCCGATATCGCCACGGCGCAGATGCACGCGCTCATGCAACAGCACCAGCTGCTGTTCCAGGCTGGAGTAACGCTGTTCGAAACCCGCTGGCAACACGATCCTGGGCTGCAGTAAACCCATCGCCGCCGGCAAACCTGCCGTGCTCTGTGCCTGCCACAACCCGTCCGCACGCTGCACAAGCACGCCCAACTCACGCCGGAAATCGTATTGCTGTCGCACCAACCGCGCGGCCATCAGTACGGCACCTGCCAACCACGCGCTCAACAACCACTGTGGCCACGCCGAGCTGAAGCCAACGGTCGCCGCGACCACCTCGCCCACCTGCGCCGTCGCACCCACCACGCGCATCGGCACTGCCGTGAGCTGCGGCCCTGGCAGCAGCACCGCAAGCAACGCGGCAGGCAACACCAGCCACAGCAGGTAGGCCGCGCTGGCGCCCAAGCAACGCCGCACCGGGCGCCTCAATAACAGCACCAACACGATCGCCGCGCTGCTGGCCAAGGTGGTTTCGGTGAGAACCGCCAGCATCTCAGCGCTGCTCATCATCGAGCTCCTCCAGCAATTTGCGCAGCTCGGCCACGTCGTCGCGGCTGAGCCTCTGGTTCTGGCTGAAATGCGCTACCAAGGGCGCCACCCGGCCATCGAACAGCCGCTCAAGCAGGCTGCTGCTTTCTTCCAGTACCCAGGCATCGCGCTGCACCAGCGGCGCGTATAGAAAGCGCCGGCCCTCCTTGCTGGCACTGATGGCGGCCTTCTTGAGCAGGCGGTTGAGCAGGGTCTTGACGGTTGCTTCAGCCCATTCATTCCCTGCCGGCAGGCGCGCGATAACCTCGTCGGCAGAGAGTGGGTGTTGACCCCACAGCACCTCCATCACCACGGCTTCGGCCTCACTGATCCGGATCATCGTTTACGCCTGTAATTTTTGTCGATTACACGAGTAAACGAAAAGCCTGTCAAGCCCTCACCAAGTGATTCAGCACGGTCATGCTGTAATGCCCGCACCCCCGCACATACCGGACACCATGCCCCATCACGTGACCGACCTCGATGCCGCCGTGGACTGGCTGCTGAGCAACATCCAAGGCCCCCTGCGCATCGGCGCACCGCTGGCGCTCGGCAAGCCCCATCGTTTGCTCAATGCCCTGTACGCGCGCATAGAACACGACCCGGCGCGGCCGCTGCAGCTGTACACCGCACTGTCGCTGAATCCGCCACAAGCAAAGGGCGATGGCCTGGAAGCGCGCTTCATGCGCCCGTTCGTGGAGCGTCACTTCGGCAAGGACTTCCCGCGCCTGGCCTACTCGGACGCAATCATGCGCGACGCCCTGCCCGCGCATGTACAGGTGGAAGAGTTCTATATGCAATCGGGCGCGCTGTTGCGCTCGACGCAGGCGCAGCGCTACTACACCAGCCTGAACTACACGCATGCCGCCGATGCCGTGGCGCAACGCGCGCCCAATGCCATCGTGCAGAAAGTCGCCTGGCGCGAAGGCAGCAATCAGCTATCGCTGTCGTGCAACAACGACATCACCCAGGACACGCTGGATGCCATCGCCGCACGCGGGCTGCCCAAGCCGCTGTTGATCGCCGAGATTGATCCGCAATTACCATGGCTGGGTGGAACCGCTGCGGTCGATCCGGATTTCTTCGATCTGGTCATCACCCCGCCCGGCCCCTATCCGCAGCTGTTCGGTCTGCCTCGGCAACCAGTCAGCGATGCCGACTACGCCATCGGCCTGTATGCCAGCACCTTGGTCCGCGATGGCGGCACCTTGCAGATCGGCATCGGCACCCTGGCCGATGCACTCAGCCACGCGCTTGTATTGCGCCATACCGACAACGCGCGCTATCGGCAGATTCTGCATGCGCTGGATCCACAGCTCGCCGAACATCCGCTGGTGCGCGAAGCCGGCGGGCTGGGGCCGTTTGAAATCGGCCTGTACGGCTGCAGCGAAATGCTCAACGAAGGCTTCCGCAAGCTGGTGCAGACCGGCGTGATCTGGCGCAAGGTGCACGACGACATCGAGCTGATGCAACGGCTGGCCGACGGCACCGCCAGCAACGGCGACCGCGGCCGCCTAGCACGCGAAGGCGAATACCTGCACGGCGCCTTCTACCTGGGTTCGTCCGAATTCTACGACTGGCTACGCAAGCTGCCCGAGGCCGAACGCAACGCCATCGGCATGCGCCGCATCAGTGAGATCAACCAGTTGTACGGCGGCAACGAAGCGCTGGAGCGGCTGCAGCGCCGCGATGCGCGCTTCTTCAACTCCTGCATGATTGCCAGCGCGCTCGGTGCAGCCGCGTCCGATGCACTGGAAGACGGCCGCGTGGTGTCCGGCGTCGGCGGCCAGTACAACTTCGTGGCGATGGCACATGCCCTGCCCGACGCACGCAGCATTTTGATGTTCCGCGCGGTGCGCGAAGACGGCGGAAAGGCGCAATCCAACGTGCGCTGGAACTACGGCCACACCACCATCCCCCGCCATCTGCGCGACGTCTTCGTCAACGAGTACGGCATTGCCGACCTGCGCAACATGACCGACGAAGACTGCGTCGTCGCGATGAGCAGCATCACCGATGCGGCCTTCCAGCCGGCGCTGTTGGAACAAGCCAAGGCCTCGAAGAAGCTCGCAGCCAATTTCAGTGCGCCAGCACACTGGCAACAGAATCGTGCCGAGGTGCTGCGCGCGGCATTGGCTCCGTTCCGTACGGATGGCAGCCTGCCCGACTATCCCCTCGGTAGTGACTTCGATGCTGTCGAACAGGACCTGGTGCGGGCACTGGGCTGGCTGAAATCGGCGACTGCCACACCCATGGGCAAGCTACGTACCGTAGTCGCAGCAATGCGCCAGCCACCTGCCGAGAACGATGCGATGTATATGCAACGGATGGGACTGGAGCGTCCGCGCAGTTTTGGCGAAAGACTCAATGCTGGGCTGCTGCGGGTTGGTCTGGCACGGAGTGCGGCGAAAGCTTGATGGTGTGCATCGCCACCTGATCGGGTGCTGAGAAGGCTGATTTTGTGGGAGCGGCGTAAGCCGCGAAGCTGACAATCGGCAAGGCCATCGATAGCCAGGGGCTCTGAGCTTCGCGGCTTACGCCGCTCCTGCAATGGGTTGGAATACCGGGAAGGCCCTGCCGAGCATGGCTCGGCACTACCGCTTTGGCCCCTCTCCCGCTTGCGGGAGAGGGGTTGGGGTGAGGGCAGCTTTGGCTGGTAAAACCTCTGCCGAGCATGGCTCGGCACTACAGGGGTGAAAAAAAAGGCCGGGTTTCCCCGGCCTTTTTTCAATACTTGCGATGCAATGCGATCAGTTCGCGGTCAGCGCCTTGGCCGCTGCCACAACCGCTTCGGTGGTGATGCCGAAGTGCTTGTACAGCTTGTCGGCCGGGGCCGATGCGCCGAAGGTGTCCAGACCGATAACCGCACCGTCCAGGCCCACATACTGGCGCCAGAAACCGGTGACGCCGGCTTCGACCGCAACGCGCTTGCGCACGGCGTTCGGCAGCACGGATTCGCGGTAAGCCGCGTCCTGGCGATCGAACACGTCGGTGCACGGCATCGACACCACGCGGGTCTTGATGCCGGCAGCGTCCAGCTCGGCCTTGGCGGCCACGGCCAGACCAATTTCCGAACCGGTGCCGATCAGGATCACGTCCGGGGTACCGGCGGCATCAGCCAGCACGTAACCACCGCGTTCGATCTGCTGCACCTGCTCGGCCGTACGCGGCTGCGGGGCCAGGTTCTGGCGGCTGAAGATCAGGCAGCTCGGGCCATCCTTGCGGACGATGGCAGCCTTCCAGCTGACCGCCGATTCGGCCGCATCGCAGGGACGCCACACATCGTTGTTGGGGATATAACGCAGCGAGGACACGTGCTCCACCGGCTGGTGGGTCGGGCCGTCTTCGCCCAGACCGATCGAGTCGTGGGTGAACACGTGGATGACGTGCGCCGGGATCAGCGCGCTCATGCGCAGCGCGTTGCGGGCGTAGTCGCTGAACACCAGGAAGGTGGCGTCGAACGGCAGGAAGCCGCCGTGCAGGGCCAGGCCATTGGCAATGGCGCTCATGCCGAACTCACGCACGCCGTAGTGCACGTAGTTGGCATGCGGGTCTTCACCGACCACGGTCTGCGCACCCTTCCACAGGGTCAGGTTGGAACCGGCCAGGTCAGCCGAGCCGCCGATGATTTCCGGCAGCAGCGGTGCGAAGGCCTGGATGGCGTTCTGCGAGGCCTTGCGCGAGGCGATGTTCGGCGCTTCGGCCTGCACCTGGGCGATGTAGGCATCGGCCTGGGCAATGAAGTCGGCCGGCAGTTCGCCGTGCGAACGACGGGTCAGTTCGTCGGCATCGGCCGGGAACTGTGCAGCGTATTTGTCGAACAGCTGCTCCCATTCGGCCTGACGCAGGGTGCCGGTACCGCCAGCGCGCCAGCCGCCATAGATCTCTTCCGGGATCTCGAACGGGCCGTACTGCCAGTTCAGCGCCTTGCGGGTGGCTTCCAGTTCGTCCTTGCCCAGCGGTGCGCCGTGGCTGGATTCCTGGCCGGCCTTGTTCGGCGAGCCAAAACCAATGGTGGTCTTGCAGCAGATCAGGGTCGGCTTGTCGAACTGCGACAGCGCCTGCTCGATGCCGGCCTTGATGCTTTCCGGGTCGTGGCCGTCAACGTCGCGCACCACGTTCCAGCCATAGGCTTCAAAACGTGCCGGGGTGTTGTCGGTGAACCAGCCTTCCACTTCACCGTCGATGGAGATGTTGTTGTCGTCCCAGAAGCAGACCAGCTTGCTCAGGCCCCAGGTGCCGGCCAGCGAGGCGGCTTCGTGGGAGATGCCTTCCATCAGGCAACCATCGCCCATGAACACCCAGGTGCGGTGATCGACGACTTCGAACTCGGGGCGGTTGTAGCGCTGCGACAGCAGCTTTTCCGCCAGCGCGAAACCGACAGCATTGGCCAGGCCCTGACCCAACGGGCCGGTGGTGGTTTCAATACCCGGGGTTTCATGACGCTCCGGGTGGCCGGCAGTCTTGCTGCCCAGCTGGCGGAAGGCCTTCAGTTCTTCGATCGGCAGGTCGTAGCCACTCAGGTGCAGCAGCGCGTAGTGCAGCATCGAGCCGTGACCGTTGGACAGCACGAAACGGTCGCGGTTGAACCACTTCGGGTTGTTCGGGTTGTGACGGAGATAGTCGTTCCAGAGCACTTCGGCGATATCGGCCATGCCCATCGGCATGCCGGGATGACCGGACTTGGCGGCTTCTACCGCATCAGCGGCAAGGAAACGGATGGCGTTCGCCAACTGGCGGCGGGTGGGCTGCGTCATGGGTCGTCAGAATCAGGAGGCTCCCGCGGAACTGCGGGCGGCCTATTGTCCCACAAGCTACCGCCGGGATCAGTCCGTAAAAGCTGACGGTAGTTTGTATTCGTTTCGCCTGAGAGAAATACGCCCCAAGCAAAACGGCCACCCTGTTCAGGGTGGCCGTCTCTCACTGGAACGCGGCAAACAAGCTCAATCCTGCGGATGATGCCGGCCGACGCTTTCGTCGCTCTCGCCGCGCGCCACCAGGGTGGTCAGGGCCAGGTCGCCGGTCACGTTCAGCGCGGTACGGCACATGTCCAGGAAGTGGTTCACGCCCAGGATCAGGCCGATACCGGCCGGGTTGACCCCGACCATGGCGCAGATCAGCGCCACCACCGGCAGCGAGCCGGAGGGCACACCAGCGGTACCGATGCCGCCGAGGATGCAGACCACCATCACCATGAACTGCTGGCCGATGCTCAGGTCCACGCCGAAGAACTGTGCCAGGAAGATCACCGTCACACCTTCAAACAAGGCCGTGCCGTTCTGGTTGGCGGTGGCACCCACCGTCAGCACGAAGCGCGAAACCTTGTGCGGGAAACCCATCTGGTCTGCCACCCGCAACGCGGTCGGCAAGGTGGCATTGGACGAGGCGGTGGAGAACGCCATCACCGTGGCTTCCTGCGTCTGCCGGAAGAACTGGATCGGCGAGCGCCCGGCCAGCTTCACCGCGATGCCGTAGCTGACAAACATATGGGTGGCCAGCGCCAGCACCACCACGCCTACATAGGCGCCGAGCTTGATCAGCAGGTCAAAGCCGAAGATAGCGGCCAGATTGAACATGAAGCAGGCCACCGCATACGGCGCCAGGCGGATGACCAGATTGATCAGGGTCATCGAGATCTCGAACAGGCCTTCGATCGTTTTGCGCAGCGTGGCCACTTTCTCGGCCGGCGACAGCACCATGCCGATACCGAGCATCAATGCAAAGAACATCAGCGAAAGGATCTTGCCGTTGTCCGAAGCCGCATCGATGACGTTGTTCGGCACGATCGACAGCAGCATGTCCAGGCCCTTGGGCGCGGTGCCGGCACCGGCCACAATCGCCTTGCTGCGTTCGGCGTTCTCGGCCAGCAGCTTGGCCGCCACCGCCGGATCAACGCCCGCCCCTGGCTGAAACAGATTGACCAGCACCAGGCCAATCAATACCGCCACACCCGACAGCACGATGGTGTAAGCCAGCGATTTCCAGCCGATGCGCCCCAGCGCGCGGATGTCGCCCATCTCCGACACGCCCATCACCAGCGCCGAGAAGATCAGGGGCACGATGAGCATGAAAATCAGGCTCAGGAACAGCCCGGAAACCGGCGTGGTCAGATAGGTGGTTACCGTATGTACCCAGGCCGCATCCGGACTGACCAGGTGCACCACCAGACCCAGCAGCAGGCCGACGCCGAAGCCGATCCCTATCTTCCAGTGGAACGGCATCTTGGCTGTGGTCTTTGCTGCATTGGCCATAGGTGGGCTTCCTCGGAGAATGAATCAGCTTAACAGACGGTGTACAGCCACCCTTTTCAGCTTTGTCCCGGATAAAGAGGGTCCAACAGCGGTTTCTCAACCACGGCGGTTTGCCGCCAACGTGGGCCCGCCTTGAACACCTCGCGCAGACGGGCGCGGGCGGCAGTCACATCACCCTCGCCGCCCCAACGTGCGCGCTGCATGCGGTGCAGGGCCTCGCGCTGGGCCGGGTCATCCAATCTGTCCAACACCGCATCCAGGCCATCCACTCCGGCCATCGCTGCAAGGATATGCGCCACCTCGTCGAGGCTGCCCGCATCCAGCGCACGCCGCAGATCGGCGATGCCGTAAGCCGAAACCGGCGCAGTGGCATTGGCGGCGCGCGTGCCATGGGCGACCACCGGCGTGCGCCGGCGCGACAGTCCCCAGATCAGGGTTGCCAGCCACAACAGGGCAAAACCGGCTGCCAGTGCCGGCCACAGCCAGGTGTTGCCAGGGTCGCCTGCGGCAGGCAGCGCCGTGCCCGACAGGGCCGGCGAACCGGCCGCCGCCGGCTGTGCCAATGGCGGTGGCACCATGCCGCTGTTGCTGCCTTGGGCAATCTGCAGATTCAGCGCCGGTAGCGACGTGGTGCGCGCCTGCCCGGCAGCCACATCCCACCACGCCATCTGGATACCCGGCACGCTCAATGCGCCGGTCTGTTGCGGCACGATCGAATAGCGCCGGGTCAGCTTCAACTGCGGGCTGGCGCCTTCGAAGGTTTCATCGTATTGCGGCGGTTCGGCGAACACCTGTGCGCTGTCACCCAGCGAAGGGACCGGCAGTTCCGGGAACTGCGCCTTGGTCGCCCCGCTGGCGATGGCCTCCACTTCGATGGCGATGGCCTCGCCTGTTCGCCCACTGTTGGGCGCAGCGGTATAGCGCAGCTGCAGGTTCTTCAATGGCAGCCAGGGTTGCGGCGCATCGGCAGGCGTGGCCCGTATCTGCAGGGTCTGGTCCGCGCCGCGGGCGCTGAGCTGGCCGTTGTCGCGGCCAAAGAAGTCATCGAAGAACCCACCCGCGCCTTGCCCGCTGAAGCGTGCGCCCGCCAGCTGCAATGGCCCGCTGCGTTCGGGAATCAACAAAAAGCGTCGCTCCACCACGTTGTAGCGGCGTCCGTTGACTTCGCGTACGGAGGTGCGGTCATCACCAACGCGCTGCAGCGAGGCCGCTGCCGGTGTATCCAGTACCAATTCGCCGGACGCCAGCTGGGTGGCGAAGTACAGCCGCACCACCACCCCCACGCTCTGCTGCACGTAAGGCTGTTTGTCATCGACCTCGGTTTCGATGAAGGCCAGAGCATTGCTGTCGCGGCTGGCCATCAGCGCCGCTTCCACCTTCACCAGCAAGGGTGTCGTGCTGGCGTTGCCAACCCGCAGGGCGGGTATATCCAGCATGCCGGTGCGCCGTGGCGTCAGCGTCACCGCGTACTGCGCGCTGTTGCGGGTAGCACCGCCGCCCATCTGCAGTTGGCGGCTGCTGCTCTGCGCGCTCAGGGTGAAATCCGCCTGCAATGGCGTGTAATCCGGCGTGCCGGACTGGTCGGTCTCGATGGTGAGGGTGATGCTCTCGGCCTGGGTGATGCTGTCGCGATCCAGCCAGGCACGGGTCTGTGCCTGCAGCAGGCCGCTGAAGACCAGCAGGCTCAGCAACAGCCATCGCTGCAGAGAGAGGGATGGGTGCTTGCTTGTCATCGTTTTTCCCGCATCCGTCGCTCGTACTCGAGCTGGAACTTTGCTTTCAACAAATCACCGGGTTCGTCCGGCACCCGCTGCATCCAGGCCTCGACGGCCTGTTGCTGCTCGCGCTGGGCCGGCGTCATCGCCGCAGCCACGGCGCCGTCCTGCTGCTCACCCTCGCCCGCCTGCTGCTGGCGCATCGCCTCGGCCATGCGCTGGCGCTGGGCCTGGTCGGCCTGCTGCTGCCTGCCGGCATCTTCGCTCTGCGGCGCCTGATCGCTCTTGTCCGGCGACCGGCTGCCGTCCCGCGACGGATTCTGCTCGGCGGGCCGCTGGCCTTGTTGCGCCGGGGTCGACGGCTGGCCCGTTTGCCCATTCTGCGGCTGACCCTGCTGCCCGGGTTGCTGACCCTGCTGACCCTGCTGGTTCTGCTGCGAGGGGTTCTGCTGCTGGCCCTGTTGCCCGGGCTGATCCTTGCCCTGCTGCGGCTTGGAAGGATTGGACTGGTTGCCCTGCTGGCCCTGGTGGCCCTGCTGCGACTTGCGCTTGCGCGCGGCATCCACCGCCGCACGGTTGGCCAGCGCATCCTGCATGCCAGGATGCGCCTTCAAGGCGCGGTCGTAGGCCTGAATGGCTTCGTCGTACTTGCCTTGGCGAGCAAGCGCATTGCCCAGGTTGTACCAGCCCTGGTCGCTGTCGATACCTTCGAACTTCTTCTGCGCGGTGGCGAAATCGCCGACTCGATAGGCATCAACGCCTTCGCCCAGGCGCTGGTGCTGGCGCTGATCGGCGCGTTGCCACCAACCGCCAGGCTCGGCCGCGTGTGCCGGCTGCAGTATCGGCAACAACAGGCACAAGGCCAGCACCGGCATTACCCGGCGCGGGCGGCGGAATGCGAACAGTGCCAACAACAGCAACGGTGGCAACAGCCAATAGCCTTCGTCCTGCCATTGCTTGCCACTGCTGGCCTGCAGCTCGCGATCCTGCGCGCCGGCCTGCGGTTCCAGCACACCCAAGGCCTGCAGATCCGCCGAGGTATTGGAAATACGCTGATAGCCGCCGCCACCGGCCGTAGCCAGCGCCCGCAGCGAAGTTTCATCCAGATGCGCCTGCTCGATCGCACCGCGCGGATCGCGGTAAGACGCACCTTGCAGGCTGCCCAGACCAATCGCCGAAACCCTGTAGCCCGCCACCCGCAGCCTGGCAGCCTCGGCCAGGGCCGCTGCGTCGGCATGATCAGTCAACAGCAGGATCTCGCCATTGCGCGCGCCGGATTGTTTCAGCAGATCACCGGCCCACTGCAGTGCCTTGTCCGGGCGCTGTCCATCGACCGGCATCACTTCAGGCGCCAGTGCATCGAGGAACAAGGCGACATTGGCCGCATCGTCGGTCAACGGCGCCACGGTAAACGGCTCCCAGGCAAATGCGACCAGCGCCACTTCGCCGCCTTTCCGCTCGCGCAGCAGGCTGGCCAGCTTGGCCCGTGCCTGCAGCAGCCGTGATGGCGGCAGATCGGTGGCGCGGATGCTGCTGGACAGATCCAGCACGATCACCAGCGGTGTCTTCGACTCCCACAGCGGTTGTTCCAGTTGCCACCAACTCGGCCCCGCCAGCGCCAGTGCCGCCAGGGTCAAGCCAAGCGCAATCGCAACGCTGCCCCAGCGTCCGCGCTTGCGGCCATCGCTGACCAAGTGCGCGAGCAAATGCGGATCCACCGCCTCATGCCAACGTGCGCTGCGATGACGCCGCCACCAACCGCCCAGCACGGCGGCCGGCACCAGCAACAAGGCCCACAACCATTCCGGCCGCAGAAAATGCAGATCCTGCCAGTTGATCATGACCGCAACCCCCGCCACGCCAGTCCCAGCACACCCAGTATCAAGGCCAATGCCAAGGGCCAGGGATAGCGTTCAATGCGCGGACGAACCGCTGGCCCGGCATCCTTCACCGGTTCCAGCCGATCCAGCTCGGCATAGATCTTGACCAGCTCTTCGGTATCGCGGGCACGGAAGAAACGCCCGCCGGTTTCGCTGGCAACCTTGGTCAAGGTGGCTTCGTCGACCTGGTCGTCGGCACCGGGCAGCTGCACGCCGAACAGGGACATACCGCCGCTGCCACCAAAGGCGATGGTGTAGACCCGCACGCCTTCGGCCTTGGCCAGTTCGGCAGCCTTCAACGGCTCCAGTACACCTGCGGTATTGACGCCATCGGTGAGCACGATCACCACGCGCTGGCCCTGCGGCTGCTCGCGCAGGCGCTTTACCGACAACGCAATCGCATCGCCCAATGCGGTCTCGCGCCCAGCCAACCCCACCACACTGTCGCGCAGCTGATCACGCACGGTGGCGCGGTCGGCCGTGAGGGGCGTCAAGGCATAGGCGCGCTGGCCGAACACCAGCAGCCCAATACGATCGCCTTCGCGGCGTTCGAGGAAATCCGCCAGCACCGCCTTGGCGGCGGTAAGCCGGTCCACGACCTGGCCGCCGAGCTGCATGTCCGGCTCGCTCATGCTGCCGGACAAGTCCACCGCCAGCATCATCTGCCGCGCCTGCCGGGGCGGTTCGATCGGTTCGCCCAGATGCTGCGGCCGCGCCAGCGCTGCGCACAGGCAAAGCCAAGCCAACCACAGCAGCAGCATCTGCAGCATCGCCGCAGTGCGCGAGGAGGCCTGCAGTTGCAGACGCGCCGGCTCGTAGGGCACGCGCAGGGCGGCGCCGTTCTCTTCGCGCAGCGGCCACAACAGCATCAACAACGGCAATGGCAGAGCCAGCCACGCCCACGGCCAGGCGAAGTTCGGCAACAGGCTCAATCCGCTTGCGAGAATGTCCTGCATCAGCGCCGCCCAGCCATCAATTCCAGAAAGCGGGCACGCGCCAACTGACAGGCGTGTTCAATCTGCTCGCCTTCAAGCTGCGGGCGGAAACCGCCGTCCAGCAACAGCCGGCCTGCGCCGCTGCTGAAATCCTTGCGATTGCCTCCGTCGAGAAAACGCAGCCATGCCTCGCCCTGCAGCTGTACCGCCTGCGGATCAAGCTGTCGCGCCGCGCGCCGCAGCAACTCCGAGGCCGCCGCCAGCTGCGCCGGGCCTTGTGCTGCAGCCTGCAGCTGCCGATCAAACAAGGCCATCCAACGCTGCATTCTGCGCCGGCGGAAAAAATAGATCGCCAGCACGACCAGTACCACCAGCAGCACGGCGCCAATCACCAGCCACCAGCCTGGCGCCAGCGGCCACCACCCCGGCGCAGCCGGCAGGTGCACGTCACGCAACGGCAATTGTGCGGCCATCAGCCCACGCTCCTGTTCGGCGCCATGCCCAACCAGGCATCACTGGCATCATCGGTAAGCAGCGTGCTGACGCGGATGCGACGACCGGGCAACTGCCGGCACAAGTCCTCCACCGGCCCAATCAAGGCTTCGTGCCAGGCCTGGCGCACACTGGACGCGGTCAGGTCCAGCTGCACACGGCCAGACGGCGTTGCCAGTGGCAGCACGCAGTGCGGTGGCGAAACTTCCAGCGGATCGAGCAACAACACCAACTCCACTTCCACATGCATTGCCAGCGCCGACCATGTTACGGCCGGCACCGCCTGCGCGCTGATCGGATCGGCCAATACCACCGCACGCGCGCCCGGATGCAGCACTCGCGCAGCCTGCTCCAATGCCAGCTGCAAGCCGCCATCATCGGCTGGGCGTTCGCCATACCAACGCACCAGCGCATCCAGGGCCCGCAATACCCCACGGGTGCCACCTGCTGGCGGCACCAAGGCCTGCTGCGGAGAACCGCGCAGGGCCGCGATACGATCACCATCGCGCAATGCCGACCACGCAGCCACCGCCCCTGCACGCGCTGCCTGCACCGACTTGAAGCGGACCCGTGTGCCGAAGTACAGAGCCGGCGCGGTATCAGCGATCAACAAGGTGACCCGCTCGCGCTCGGTCTGGAAGGTCTTGGTGTGTGTGGCATCGGTACGCGCGGTGAGTTTCCAGTCGATATGCCGCGCATCATCGCCGGCCACGTATTCGCGCGACTCGGCATATTCCATCCCGCGACCACGCAGCATGGATGCCGCGCGGCCGCTTACCGCGTAATGCCCGCGACGAGCTTTTCTGCCGCCATTGGCCGCGCCGCGCAATGCGATCAGCTCGGCCAGTTGCGGGCGGATGCCATCTTCGGCTGCTGCAGTCGCCGTCGCTGCAGGTTTAGCCACGGGCGCTGTCATCGCAGGCCCGCCTGCGGGCGCAAACCACGTGTCATTTCAATTGTGGCGAACATTGGCACACCCGGCCTCAAGGCAGGGGCACGCATTCAAGCAGGGCTGCCACCAGGCGCTCACCATCCCAACCTTCGGCCGCGGCTTCGTAACTGGGCAGCACGCGATGGCGCAGCACATCCGCGGCGACGCCGCGGATATCGTCCGGGGTTACATAATCGCGGTTGGCCAACCAGGCACGGGCACGGGCACAGCGCTCCAGCGCAATCGAGCCACGCGGGCTTGCACCCCAGGCGATGCGCTTGGCGAGCTTGGCGTCATAGGCGCTGGCGTCACGCGATGCCAGAACCAGCGCAACCAGATAGCGCTCCAGCTGCGGCGCCATATGCAGCTCCAGCACTTCACGGCGCGCCTGTTCGATCTTCTGCAGCGATATCTTCTCGGTCGTCGAGGGCTGCGGGCGCATTGCGCGCAGGGCGCGCTCACGCGCCAGCCGCAGAATTTCGGTTTCGGCGCTGGCGTCCGGGTAACCGATGCGCACATGCATCAGGAAGCGATCCAACTGCGCCTCGGGCAGAGGGAACGTGCCCTCCTGTTCGATCGGGTTCTGCGTTGCCATCACCAGGAACACATCCGGCAACGGATAGGTGTTGCGCCCAACCGTCACCTGGCGCTCGCCCATCGCTTCGAGAAGGGCCGACTGTACCTTGGCCGGGGCGCGATTGATTTCGTCGGCCAGCAGGATCGGATGGAAGATGGGCCCGGCCTGGAACTCGAAACGGCCCTCCTGCGAGCGCCAGATATCGGTACCTGTGAGGTCGGCGGGCAGCAGGTCCGGAGTGAACTGGATGCGCGCGAAGCTGGCATCGATCCGCGAGGCCAACGCCCGGATGGCGGTGGTCTTGGCCAGCCCGGGCGCGCCTTCCACCAACAGGTGGCCATCGGCCAGCAAGGCGGTCAGCAACCGGTCGACCAGCAACGACTGGCCAACGATTTCGCCGGCCAAGGCGCCGCGCAATGCAGTGAATTCCTGGTGCAGGCCGCTGTCGCGGACCGGGGCATCAGCGTGGTTGGGCAGTTGGGGAGGCAGGTTCATAGGCGCAGTTTGACTGATCTACGATGAAATGGTTCCAAACGCCGGCCAGTAAAAAAAAAAGGGCCGCGATACGCGGCCCTTTTCCTTAACTGTAACAGGTGCTTACTGGGCGGCCTTGGCCACGCGCAGGATCTTCGGGGTCACGAAGACCAGCAGTTCGGCCTTGTCCTTGCTGCGACCACGCTTCTTGAACAGATTGCCAAGGAACGGGATATCGCCGAGGAACGGGACCTTGCTGACGCTTTCCTGATCGGTGAACTCATATACACCACCGATCACCACAGTCTGACCGTCATCCACCAGAACCGCGGTATTGATTTCACGGCGATTGATGATCGGAACCACGCCGAAGTTGGCGACAGGCAGGTAGCGATCGACCTCGTCCTTCTTCACGTTCATGTTAAGGAAGACACGGTTGTCCTGGGTGATGGTCGGAGTGACCTTCAGTTCCAGCAGCACTTCCTTGAACTGGACGTTCGGCGTAGCTGCAACACCACCGGAACCGCCAGTGATGGTGACATAACCGATTTCCTTACCCTGCTTGATCACGCCCTCGCGCTGGTTGGCGGTGACGATACGCGGGTTGGAAATGACTTCACCACGCCCCTCCTCCTGCAATGCCGACAACTCCAGATCCAGATTGAAGTTCGCACCCAGCAAGGTGTAGGCAAGGCTCGGCCCCAAACCATTGGCCGTGGTAAAGCTACCCGCAGGCAGATTGACGTTGAGCCCACGATTGGCGTTACCCACCCCATTGGTGGTGCTGCCTATCGTCGCCTCGTTGTCACCTTCGTTGTAGGTGCGCTTGCCGCCGATACCGAACTTCGCACCCAGATCGCGGGCGAAGGTGTCGTTGGCAATCACGATGCGGCCTTCGATCAACACCTGATCCACCGGACGATCAATCACACCGATCAGTTCACGCATCTGCGCGACCTTCTTCGGGATATCACTGATCATCAAGGTATTGGTGCGCTCATCGGCAACCAGGCGACCACGCGGCGACAGGAAGCCATTCTCATTCTGGCCACCACCACCCTCACCACCGCCGCCGCCGATGCCCTTGGCTTCGGTCAGTGCTTTGAAAATAGTGGTAGCGCTGTGGTAGTTGATCTGCACGTAATCGGTGATCAGATCCGAGCGGTTCTCGATCGCGATGCGCGCATCTTCCTTGTCCTGCTCGAACTTGGCCAGCTCCGGCTGCGGTGCAACCCAGACCACGCCACCATCACGACGCTTGTCCAGGCCTTTGGCACGCAGCACGATGTCCAGTGCCTGGTCCCACGGCACATTGACCAGACGCAGGGTCACATTGCCCTGCACCGTGTCAGAGGCGACCACGTTGAGATTGGACTCCTCGGCAATCAACTGCAGCACGGTGCGCACCGGCACGTCCTGGAAGTTGAAGGTCACCGGACGCCCGCTGTAACCACGCGCCGCCACGGTAGCAGCAGCCTGGGCGACAGTCTTGGAGGTCACCGCACCGGTAGCCACGTCGGCCTTGCGCGGAGTGATCTCGACCACATACTCATTGCCGGTCTGGTAGGCCAGCGAGTCGAATGCGCCGTTGGTGCTGAGCACCAGCTGCGAACCCTGCCCGGACGGCTTGGCGTCAATGCGCTGTACCGGCGTAGCAAAATCAACCACATTGAGCGGCCGCTGCAGTTCAGCCGGCAACACGGCATTGCCAACGTCGATCACGACGTTGTTGCCCTGGTTGCGCAGGTCCGGGCTTGCACCCTGGCCATCGAACTGCATGATCAGCCGTCCCGTACCGTCATCGCCGCGTTTGAAGTCGATCTTGGTAACGGAAACCGCCTTCACTGCCTGCTGGGTGGCTGCGGCAGCGCCGCCGACACCCGCAACAGGTTGTGCTGCGAAGGAAGAGCCGCACACCGCTGCCAACGCCACTCCCAGGGCGCAGACGCGGACCAGTGCATGGCGCCGGATGGGACGCAGGCTCAGGGCTTTGGTAAAAGTCATCGTGCTATCCCCTAATCAATCAACGATCGTCCAGTGCAAGCGAGGCTGGGCGTTCCAGCCAGCCACCTGCACCGTCCGGCACTAGTTCAATCAACTCGATCCCATCTTCGCGTACGCCGGTGACACGACCATCGCTCTGGCCCATGTACACCCCTGGACGTACACGGTAAGTGACCTTGTCCGGCCCCATCACCAGTGCAACGGCAGCAGCGCCGTTACCGATCGTGCCAACCATGTCCAAGCTGTCCAGCGGGAACGCTTCGAGCGGTTCCTTGCGACGGTTCGGATCTGGCCGCAACTGGCTGTTGCCGTCATCGGATACCCAGGCATCGCTGAATGGGTCGCGCAAGCCTTGGGCCGAATACTCAAATGTTTCGAACTGCTGCATCACCGGCAAGGGCGGCAGTGGTTCGGCCGGACGAGCGCGTACATCGGCAGTCCATTTCTCAAGATTCGGCGCGTCGCCCGGTGTGCTGGTGATGCCACGGGCGCAACCGCCCATCAGCAACACACACACCATGCCCAGCGCCAAGGAGGAAGTTCTACGCATGATCACTTACCTCCCTTTTTCTTGGCGTCGGCGGCAGCCGTCTTTTCCTGCTCAGCCAATTCGGTGTCATCCAGATAACGATAGGTCTTGACCGTGCCGGACAACTCCAGCGCACCACCGGGGGTGATCACGCCCTGCCCGCCCTTGGGCTTGAGGTTGATGTCGTGCATGGTCAGGATGACCACACGCGGCAACGAGGCCACACCGCTGACGAAGGCACCGAACTGGTGGTAGCTGCCTACCAGACGCAGGGCGATCGGCTTCTCGGCGTAGAACTCCTTCAGGGTCTCATCGCCGGGCTTGAACAGTTCGTTGTTCAAGCCGCTGGACAACGCGGTCTGAGAAACGTCGATGATCAGGTCCGGCATCTCGGTCTTGCTGGGCAGCTGCCGCAGCATCTGCTGCAGCACCTGCTCCATCTGCGCCAGCTGCAGCTTCAGCGGCTCCAGGTTGGCTGCGCGTTTCTGCTCTTTTTCGAACTCATCGCGCAGTGTGGCCTCTTTGCTTACCAGGCCCTCCAACTCTTCGCGCTGGCCACTGACGACCAGCAGGTACGACAAGCCGATGATCAGCAGCGACAGCAGCACGCAGAACACGATCTTCGCGTTGCGTGGCCAGGCGCCGATATTGTTGAAATCCAGCTCTTTGGCGTTGAATTTCTTGCTCACGAACGCGCCTCCTTCTGCGCCGGCGCTGCCGGTGCTGTCTCGCCCTTGGGCTGCTCAGCCCCTGCAGCAGGGGCCACAGGAGCGGCCGGTGCCGTGCCTGCAGGAACGACAGGTGCCGTTGTACCCGGAGCAACCGCTGCGGCAGCCGGGGCCGGAGTAGAAGCTGCGTCGACAACGACAACACCGCCGTCCTCGGACTGACCTTCACCCGGCGTAGGCAACTTCACCTTGAGGGTGAACACATACGGCAAGGACTTGATATCGACAACGCTGCCGGTCTTTTCCTGGGCGCGCGCCTCGATGATGGTCAGCTCCGGGCTGGTCATCCAGCCGGAGGTCTCGAGGTTGCGCATATAGGCGCTGACGCGGGCGTTGGACTGCGTGCGGCCTTCCAGGGTCAGCGTATCGCCTTCCTGCTGCAACGCGGTCAGCACCACGCCATCGGGAATGGTGCGCACCAGCGAATCGAACAGGTGCACCATCTGCGAACGCTTGCCCTGCAGTTCCTCGATCACCTTCTTGCGGTCGAGCAGACGCTTTTTCTGCACGTCCAGGCGGTCGATTTCCTTGTTCTGCTCCTTCACCTTGGCGATTTCCGCATCAAGGTAGGCATTGCGCTCGTTCTGCCCGCTGATCTGCTGGCTGAAGAAAACCCACAGCAAGCCCGACAGCACCACGCCACTGAGCGCGGCAAAGCCCAGCATCCCGTAGAACTCACGTTGACGCTGTTTGCGGCGCTCCTCGCGCCACGGCAATAGGTTTATCCGTGCCATCAGTCAAACCCCCTCATGGCCAGACCCGTCGCGATCATCAGCGCCGGTGCATCCTGGTTCAGTGCATGCGCCTGGACCTTCGGTCCCAGCGTCATCTGTGCCAAGGGATTGGCTACCGATGTGGCCACGCCCAGCTGCTCTTCAACCATGGTCGGCAAACCGGACAAGGCAGCGCAACCGCCCGCCAGCACGATGTGGTCGACACGGTTGAACTCGCTGCCGGCATAGAAGAACTGCAACAGGCGGCTGATCTGCTGCACTGTCGCCTCCTTGAACGGCTCCAGCACTTCAACCTCATAGCTCTCCGGCAAGCCCCCCTGGCGCTTGGCCAGTCCGGCTTCCTCGTAGCTCAGCCCGTAACGGCGCATTACTTCGTCGGTGAGCTGCTTGCCGCCGAACACCTGTTCGCGGCTGTACAGGCTGCGACCGCCGCGCAGGACGTTGAGCGTGGTCATGGTTGCGCCGATATCGACCAGCGCCACCACGCCATCACTGGGTACAGCCAGTTCGCTGGCAACCAATGCAAATGCGTTCTCAATCGCGAACGCCTCCACATCCATCACCTTGGCGGTCAGCCCACCCAGCTCCAGCGCGGACTGGCGCAGCTCCACGTTCTCCGAGCGCGAAGCGGCCAGCAGTACCTGCACCATTTCTGGATTGTTCGGCACTGGACCCAGCACTTCGAAATCGAGGTTTACTTCGTCGATGGGGTACGGGATGTAATTCACCGCCTCCAGCTCGACCTGTGCTTCCAGGTCGTTTTCGTCCAGATCCGCCGGCATCGGGATCACCTTGGTGATCACCGCAGAACCAGCAACAGCGGCGGCCGCCCCCTTGGCCTTGCTGCCTGAACGCGCAACAGCCCGACGAATCGCTTCGCCGACTGCTTCAACTTCGACAATGTTTTTCTCCACCACCGCATTCGGCGGAAGAGGTTCCACGGCGTAATGTTCCACGCGGAAACGGTTACCGCTGCGGGAAAGCTGCAACAGCTTTACCGCAGTCGAACTGATGTCGACGCCAATGATGGGCGTCTGACTCTTTGGGATAAGCCCCACGGATTCTCCCCTGCCGACGGGCACTTGGACGCAAGTGTTGCGCCGGCGCATTAATAACGTTTTTTCAGCAAATGGCAACCACCCGGAATGCGAGACGCGATCTGCATCACGCCGCCCAGCTGTATCTCATTTGCTCTCCCCAGGACGCGGCCCCAGCCGCTCCCCTGCGTAATCTATACTCTGCGGCTACAAAAACCGCAATCGGGACTTCTGGATGCCACGTTTTCGTCGCTGGCTGCGCTGGCTGCTGGCCCTCTTTGTCGCCTTCTCCCTGGTCGGCGCCATCGCCCTTGGCTCGCTCTATTACGTTGTCTCTTCCAAGCTGCCGGACGTGCAGGCGCTGCGCAATGTTGAATTGCAGGAGCCAATGTATGTCTATGATAACGAAGGGAAATTGATGGCGGTATTCGGCGAGACCCGCCGTTACCCGGTGCAGATGAAGGACGTCCCGGAGCGCCTGAAGCAGGCTTTCCTGGCCACTGAAGACGCCCGTTTCTACCAGCACGACGGCATCGATTACAAAGGTATTGCACGCGCTGTGTGGCTGATCGCCCGCACCGGCTCCAAGGACGGCGTACCCGGCGGATCGACCATCACCCAGCAGGTTGCGCGGCAATTCTTCCTCAGCAGCGAGGTCAGCTACACCCGCAAGTTCGCCGAAATCCTGCTTGCGCGCAAAATCGAGAGCGAGCTGAGCAAAGACGAGATCTTTGAGCTGTATCTCAATAAAAGCTTTTTCGGCAACCGTGCCTACGGCATTGGCGCCGCCGCCGAGTACTACTACGGCAAGAAGCTGGCCGAGCTGGACCTGGATGAAATGGCCTCGCTGGCCGGCATCCCCAAGTTCCCGTCCAGCGGCAACCCGCTGAGCAACCCGGAGCGTGCCCGCCAGCGCCGTGACAACTACGTGCTGCAGCGCATGGCCGATCTGGGCTACGTGAGCCAGGCCGAGGCGGACGCCGCCAAGGCCGTGGCCATGCATGCCAGCCCGCACGAGCCACCGGTGCAGGTCTACGCGCCGTATGTGGCCGAACTGGTGCGCCAGGAAATGATCGCCAAGTACGGCGGCGACGTGCTCAACAAGGGCTATCACGTCACCACCACCATCAATGGCCAGTTGCAGGATGCCGCCAACACCGCAGTGCGCGACGGCCTCATCACCTACGACCACCGCCACGGCTGGCACGGCGTGGAGCAGCATTTCGACGTGGCTGCCGATGCCGACAACACCGCGCTGGCCCGGCATATCGCCGGCATCCCGGCGCAGTCGGGCCTGCAGCCGGCGGTGGTTTCGGCCACTCATGCCGATGGCGGCATCACCGTGGTACTGGCCGACCGCAGCGAGCTGGTACTGCCGGTGGCCGCAAGCCGCTGGACCAACCGCAGCCCCGCCAAGCTGGTCACCCGCGGTGACATGATCCGCGTGCGCGCCGGCAGCAAGGAAGGCGAATGGCTGATCGACCAGATTCCGCGCGGCCAGAGCGCACTGGTATCGGTAGACGCTGAAAGCGGCGCACTGCGTGCCCTGGTCGGCGGCTTCAGCTTTGCCGGCAACAAGTTCAACCGCGCTACCCAGGCCCGGCGCCAGCCCGGCTCCAGCTTCAAGCCCTTCATCTACGCTGCCGCATTCGACAAGGGCTTCAACCCGGCCTCGATCGTGCTGGATGCACCGGTGGTGTTCCGCGACCGCCGCGGCAAGACCTGGCAGCCGCAGAACGATGGCGGCGGCTTCCGCGGCCCGATGCGCCTGCGTGAGGCCCTGGTGCAGTCACGCAACCTGGTCTCGGTGCGCCTGCTCGACAGCATGGGCGTGGACTATGCGCGCAAATACATCAGCGAATTCGGCTTCCAGGAAGCCGAACTGCCGCCGAACCTGTCGATGTCGCTGGGCACCGCTTCGCTGACCCCGTTGTCGGTGGCGCGCGGCTACGCCGTGTTCGCCAATGGCGGCTCGCGCGTGGACACCTGGATCATCGACGAGATCAAGGACCGCGACGGCAACGTGATCTTCAAGGAAAACCCGGCCATGGCCTGCCGCGGCTGCGGCGGCACCTCGACCGCCGGTGCGGCACCGGTCAGCCAGGTCGTGGACGGCTTCAATTTCGGCGCCGAGGCAGCACCGGCGCCGGTTGCCGCCAAGCCGGCCGAAGCCAAGCCCGAGGCGATCGAAGCAACCAAGCCGGTGAACCCGAACGCCCGTACCGCGCCGCGCGCCATCGATGAACGCACCGCCTACCAGCTGGTGTCGATGATGCGTGATGTGGTCCAGCGCGGCACCGGCACCGCCGCCAAGGTTCTGGGCCGCGAAGACGTGGGCGGCAAGACCGGCTCCACCAACGACCACCGCGATGCCTGGTTCTCCGGCTTCGGCGGCCCGCTGGCAACCACGGTCTGGGTTGGCCGCGACGATTTCCGCTCGCTGGGCTACCGCGAATATGGCGGCAAGGCAGCACTGCCGATCTGGATCGACTACATGCGCGTGGCATTGAAGGACGCCCCCATCGCCAAGAACGATCCGCCCTCGGGCATGGTCCAGGCGACGCTCAACGGCGCTACCGAATGGGTCAAGACCGAAGACCTGGACCGCGTACAGGACTTCGACTTCGGCCAGCAGGACCACGCCACCGACGACGCAGCCTTCGACATTTTCTGATCGAGCCGGCAGGTGGCGGGCGCAAGCCCCGCCACCTGCCTACAATCGGGCCAGCAGCCACCAGGTAGAGCCCGATGCCGTCATCGTCACCGCACTCCCTCCCACGCAACGCCCGCGAACGGCAGCTGATTGCGCAGGAAGCCGCTCGCCTGATCGCCGAAAGTGGCATCCATGATCTTGAACACGCACGCCGCAAGGCCGCCAGCAAGCTGGGCATCAACAGCGAAGCCCTGTGGCCACGGCTGAGTGAGATCGAGCAGGCGCTGCGCGAACACCAGCTGCTGTTTGCTTCTGCCAGCCAACCCGGCGCGCTGCGCCTGCATCGCGAGTCTGCACTGCAGGCCATGCAGTTCCTGCAGGCCTTCCAGCCACGTCTGGCAGGCGCAGTATTGAGTGGGCTTGCTGCCGGCAGCAGCCCGGTCATCCTGCATCTGCACTGCGATGACCCCGACGCGGTACAGCGTTTCCTGCACGATCAGCGCATTCCTGCCGAACCACGCACCTGGTCTTTGCGCCTGGCCGGGCATTCCTCAAGACAGCTTTACCCGGGCTGTGAGTTCGCCGCCGATGGCATCGCCTTCGAACTGGTGGTGTTGCCCGAAGATGGCCTGCGGCAGCCTCCGGTATCGCCGGATGACGGCAAGCCCCTGCCACGCGCGACAGTGGCGCAGCTCAAGCAGCTGCTGGCGCAGGAAGCGTAAGAGCACGGTAGTGCCGAGCCATGCTCGGCAGAGGCCTTACCGGCAAAGCTCCTGCCGAGCATGGCTCGGCACCACAGAGCTACCAATCTGCGCTTGCGGGAGAGAAACACAAACAAAAAGCCCCGCCGAAGCGGGGCCTTTTGCGGTAATGGTAGCGGCGCATCACTGCGCCACGGCCATTACTTGTAGTCGCGCACGTCGTGGCCGGTGTAGACCTGGCGCGGACGGCCGATCTTCATCTCCGGATCAACCTGCTGCTCCAGCCAATGCGACACCCAACCCGCGGTGCGGCCCAGCGCGAACATGACGGTGAACATCTCGGTCGGGATGTTCAGTGCCTTGTAGATGATGCCGCTGTAGAAATCGACGTTCGGGTACAGCTTGCGGGCGACGAAATACTCGTCCTGCAACGCAGCCTGTTCCAGCTTGATCGCCACGTCGAGCAGCGGATCCTGCACGCCGAGCTGGCCGAGCACCTGCTTTGTCATCTCACCGATCACCTTGGCGCGCGGGTCGAAGTTCTTGTAGACGCGGTGGCCGAAGCCCATCAGGCGGAAGCCCGAGGTCTTGTCCTTGGCCTTGACCACGGCGGACTCGACGTTGTCGGCCGAACCGATCTCTTCCAGCATCTTCAGCACGGCTTCGTTGGCGCCGCCGTGTGCCGGGCCCCACAGCGCGGTCACGCCAGCGGCGACCGAAGCGTACGGGTTGGCGCCGGTGGAACCGACCAGACGCACGGTCGAGGTCGAGGCGTTCTGCTCGTGGTCGGCATGCAGGATGAACAGCAGATCCAGTGCCTTGACCACGTCCTTGTTCAGATCGTACTTGCCATCAGCCGACTCGAAGGTCTGCTTCAGGAAGCGGCTGACGTAGTCCAGCGAGGTGTCCGGCTTGTTGGCCGGCAGGCCTGCACCGTGACGGTAGATCAGGGCCGACAGGGTCGGCACCTTGGCAATCAGGCGCACGGCAGCCTGGCGGCGCTGTTCGGCGTCGTCCAGATCCAGTGCAGCGTGGTACTTGGCCGACAGCTGCGCGATCGAGGCAGCCAGGATCGCCATCGGATGCGCGTCCTTGGCAAAGCTGCCGATCAGCGTGTTGATGGAATCATCGACGCCGGCTTCGGCGGTCAGTTCGGCTTCGAAAGCCTTCAGCTGGTCGGCGCTCGGGCGATCGCCATTGATCAGCAGGTAAGCCACTTCGACGAAGCTGGACTTGGCAGCCAGCTGCTCGATCGGATAGCCGCGATACAGCAGCACGCCCTGGTCACCATCGATATAGGTGATGGCGGACTTGCAGCTGGCGGTAGCGGTGTAGCCAGAGTCGTAGGTGAAGAGACCGGTTTCCTTGGTCAGCTTCGAGATATCGACACAGTTATTGCCCAGGACGGGTTTGACGACAGGCAGAACGACCGACTTTTCGCCGGCGTTGAGCGTGACCTGATCAAGATCGGACACAGTGTGCGCTCCTCAAGTGGAAGGCGCCTGTCCTGACGAATGGGGTGCGGGCAGGCGCGTGAAGGAATTCCGCAGTTTTGCACTGCGGTTCCGACGATTATCGCACAGCAGCATTTGCAGATTGCGAAGACAAAAGTCTTATAGCCGGGGATTCAGCGCGACACAGCGTCACACTGGCACTACCGCCAGATTCTGCAATGGTTCAGCCGTGCGACAGGCAAGACAAAACAACGGCCGCGCAGGGCGCGGCCGTTGTCTGTGCAGCAACAACAGTTCTATTAGCGCGCGTAGCGCTTCTGGAACTTGTCGATGCGGCCGCTGGTATCGATAACCTTGTGCTTGCCCGTGTAGAACGGGTGCGAAGCCGAGGAAATTTCAACCTTGACGAGCGGATACTCTTCGCCGTCTTCCCACTTGACCGTATCCTTGGAGGACATGGTCGAACGGGTCAAGAACTTGAAATCGGAGGTCACGTCGTGGAAAACGACGTTGTGGTAATCGGGATGGATATCGGCCTTCATGGGGCTCACACCGTATAGGCTGGTGGTCAAGACCGCCATTATAGGCCCGGCTTGCCGCAATTGGCAAGCCAGCCTCCAATCCCCTTCTTCAGCGGGCCGTTACTCGCCCAGCGCCCGGTGCACCTGGGCTTCGAAGCGGGCCTGATCGTAGCCGATCAGCAGCGCGGTATTGTCCGGCGCGCCGGTCTGGCGGTTCCAGTCGACGATGGTGGCACCACGGCTGCGGCTACCGGTCAGTTCGATCGACAGCGGCCGCTGCTCGACCACCTTGCCACCTTCCGGCTGCAACGCCCAGGCCATCGCCAATGCATCGGCGGCGTACCAACGCTCACCACGACTGTCCTCCGACCACAGCCGGGTCTTGCGCGAGATCAACTCATAGAAGCGCGCCTTGGCGGTATCGGCAGCCAACCACTGCTCGACATCGCGGTGCATCAAACCATGGGCGATGGTCGCCTCCCAATCCGCCACTTCGATAAACGGGAAGGTGCTGAACACGATATGCGCCGCTTCCGGATCGAAGGCGATATTGAATTCGGCAGCAGGCGTGATGTTGCCGTGGCCGGTGATCGCGCCGCCCATCACCACAAAGCGCTTCACGCGTTGCGGCAGGCTGGGATCGAGCTTCAGCGCCAGCGCGATATTGGTCAGCGGGCCAAGTGCAACCAGCAACAACTCGCCTGCGTATTGATGTGACAGCCGCAGGATCGCCAACGCTGCGTGCTCGGCTTCCACCTTGCGTGCGGTCAGCGGCAGGTCCACGTCGCCGAAGCCGTCGCGGCCATGCACGTGCGCAGCATCTTCAGCCGGGTACACCAGCGGATCGGCAGTACCGGCGAACACAGGCACGTCTTCGCGGCCAGCCACTTCGCACAGCTTCAGCGCATTGCGCACGGTGTATTCCAGGCCGACGTTACCCGCTGCCACGGTCAACGCGACCACTTCGTGTTGCTCATCGGCAAAGGCCATCAGCAGTGCGAGTGCGTCGTCCACGCCCGGGTCAGTATCAATCAGCAACGGTATCTTCTTGCTCATCTTCTGCTTCACTTCTGGTTGGTCATGGAGTCTGTCACCTCCTCCATGACAGTGGAAGCATGCAATCAGGCCGATGCGTAGCGCACCGCGCCGCCGATCCAGCGGCGCACGATCCGGTCAGCCAGATCCGGCGCATCGCTGAGCAGACGTTCGGCCAGATCGTGCACGGTTGGCAGCAAGCCCGCATCACGTGCCAGATCGGCCACGCGGAATGCCGCCAGACCGGTCTGGCGGGTGCCCAGCAACTCACCGGGACCGCGCAGTTCCAGGTCTTTTTCCGCGATCAGGAAGCCGTCGTTGGTGAGCCGCATGGTCTCCAGGCGTTCACGCGCCATCGCCGACAGCGGCGCCTGGTACATCAACACGCAGCTGGAGGCAGTGGCACCACGGCCAACACGGCCACGCAGCTGATGCAGCTGGGCCAGCCCCAGGCGCTCGGCGTTCTCGATGATCATCAACGAAGCGTTGGGCACGTCGACGCCGACTTCAATCACCGTGGTAGCGACCAGCAGATCGGTTTCGGCCTGCTTGAATGCGCGCATTGCCGCCTGCTTTTCCGCAGCTTTCATGCGCCCATGCACCAACCCGATGCGCAGCTCCGGCAACTGCGCCGACAATGTTTCAAACGTGGTCTGCGCGGCCTGCGCGTCCATGCGCGCATTGCCCGGCCCGGCATCTTCCTCACTCTCCTCGATCAAGGTGCATACCCAGTACACCTGCCGGCCCTGCTGACAGGCCACGCGGATGCGTTCAACCAGTTCCGGGCGCCGTTCGGCACTGATGGCGATGGTCTGTACCGGCGTGCGCCCGGGCGGCAGTTCGTCGATGGCCGACACATCCAGATCCGAATACGCCGCCATCGCCAAGGTGCGTGGGATAGGCGTGGCGGTCATCACCAGCTGATGCGGCACCACCCCGGCCGTTGCGCCCTTGTCACGCAATGCCAAGCGCTGGTGCACGCCGAAGCGGTGCTGTTCATCGACGATGGCCAGGGCCAGATCGCTGAACACCACGCTGTCCTGCATCAGCGCATGCGTGCCGACCACCACCTGCGCATGGCCGCTGGCTACGTCTTCAAGCACCTTGGCGCGGGCCTTGCCGGTGACTTTGCCGGCCAGCCATGCCACGCGTACGTCCAATGGCTCCAGCCAGCTGCGCAGATTGTTCAGATGCTGCTCGGCCAGCAGTTCGGTTGGCGCAGCCAGGGCCACCTGCTTGCCGCGCTCCACCGCCAGCATCGCTGCCAACGCAGCCACCACGGTCTTGCCCGAGCCCACGTCGCCCTGCACCAGGCGCAGCATGGGATGCGCGCGCGCCAGGTCCTTGCGGATCTCATCGAATACGCGCTGCTGCGCACCGGTCAGCTTGAACGGCAGCGACTCACGCAAGGCCTTGACCAGCCCATCGCGGCCGCGCAGCGCAGGCGCGCGGTGCTGCTGCAACGCGATGCGTTGCCGGCGCAGGCTCAGGTGATGGGCCAGCAGCTCTTCCATCGCCAGCCGCCGTTGCGCCGGGTGTGTGCCCGCACCCAAGGCAGCGATATCCGCATCGGCCGGTGGCCGGTGCATGGTCAGCAAGGCATCACGCAGCGATGGCAGGCCCATGCCGGCGAGAAAAGCCGGCGGCAACAACTCCAGCGCGGCGGCAGCGGGCAAGCGGTCCAATGCCTGCCCGATCAGCTTGCGCAGGCTGGCCGGGCCAATTCCCTCCACCGCCGGGTACACCGGGTCCAGCAGTTCGCCCAGCAGCGCATCTTCGCCATCACCGAGCATGTGGTAGCTGGGATGCACGATCTCCAGCCCATGCTGGCCCGCGCGCGGCGTGCCATAGGCGCGCAGACGCCGGCCGACGGCGAACTGCGCCACCTGCGCGGCGCGGAAATGGAAGAAGCGCAGCACCAGGCTGGCGCCGGAATCGTCGCTGATTGCCACCCGCAGCACCGGCCGGTAGCGGAAGCCACGCTCCACCGCTTCCACCCTACCCTCCACCTGCGCAGCCATGCCCGCCTTCAGCGCGCGGATCGGCAGCAGCGTGGTGCGGTCTTCGTAACGCAGCGGCAGATGCAGCCACAGGTCCTGCAAGGTGCTCAGGCCACGGGCTTCCAGCTTGGCTGCCACCCGTGGCCCAACCCCGGCCAGATGGCTCAGTGGTTCGGTGGATAGATCGAGGGTGGCGAGGTCACGGCGTGCAGACATTGCATAAGGATGCCGTCATGCGCCGCAAACAGAAACCCCGGCGTGGTTGGACGCCGGGGTTCCCTACTCCCCAAGTGCTGATTTACTGCTTTGTCGATTGGCGCCTTGGTGCGGTGTTGCCGGCCCTCACCCCAACCCCTCTCCCACAGGGAGAGGGGCTTTAGCCGTTAGAACTTCACTGTCATCTCCAGGCCGTAGGTGCGCGGGTCGGTGATGGTTGCGCCGACTACGCCCAGCGGGTCGTGGCCATAGGTGTTCAGGCCGCGCACGTATTGCTTGTCGAATACGTTGTTGGCGTACACCGCCCAGTTCCAATGCTTCAGCGGTGAGGTCCAGCCCACGCGTACGTCGGTACGCTGCTGGGATTCACCGATGTTGAGCAGCTTGCTGATGCCGCAATCACCCTGCAGGTCGGAGCCTTCGTTGCAGCGCTGAGCGCCGCGGTAGGCGTGACGCAGTGAGAAGCGCAGCTGGCCGTTGCCCCCCAGGTCAGCCAGATATACCGCGCCGGCCGATGCGCTGAAACGCGGTTCTCCGGTCGGTGCCCCGTCCAGATCAACACCTTCCGGCGTCACGTAGTTCTTGTACTTGGAATCTATCCATTCCGCCGCCGCATCCAGGGTGAGGGCGTCGGTGACCTTCCAGCGCATGTCGAAGTCCACGCCAGTGGCCTCCAGATCGCTGGTGTCGAACACATAGACGGGGATATCGACCGGATTGTTCGGATCCGGGTCGATCAAGCGGATCGCCTGGCGGTTGTCGTACTGGTAATGGAAGACGGACACGTTGTAGGAGAGGCGATCGAAGCTCTGCTTCAGGCCGATTTCCAGATTCCACACGTCCTCGTTCTCGAACGCTGGGCCGATCTGCAGCGCGTTGAAGCCACCGGCCTTGTAGCCCTTGGCCAGCGAGCCGAACACCATGGTGTCGTCGTTGAGGTGGTAGTCGACGACGAAGCGTGGGCTCCAGTCACTCCAGCTCTTCTTGTCACGCACCAGCTTGCCCTTGTTGGCCATGGCCGGTGGATCAATGAAGGCCATGTCGAAGGTCAGCAGTTCGCGGGTGATCGGGATACCCATCTGCGCCAGCGCCTGGAAGAAGCCCACCGCCTCCAGCGTGCCCAGCTTGGCCTCCAGCCCCGGCGCATTGCGCGGCGTATTGAGCCAGCTGAAGTCCTTCTCGTCGCGGGTGTAGCGCAGGCCGAAGGTCAGGTTCAGGCGGTCGGTGGCTTTCCAGATGACATCGCCGAAGGCAGCGTATGAAGTGGTCTCCAGCGTGTTGTTGAAGCGCTCGTTCCACTTTTCGCCGACCAGCGAGATCGGAATGCCGTTCATCTGCGCCAGCATCGAGGTGAAGTTGAACAGGCTGCCATCGGGGATGCCCAACTGATACGCCACACCCATGTTGCGGATGATGTTGTCCACCGCCTCGGTGTTGGTATTGACCTCGCTGGTCTGGCGCGCGTCCTCGTTGAAGTAGCTGGCGCCGGCCACCCAGTCGAAGCGCTCGTTGCTGCCGGAGAACTTGAACTCCTGGTAGAAGGTTTCGTTGCTCTCGGTGTTCTTCGAGTCCACGTACAGGTCGAAGCGGTTGGTACCGTCTTCCTCGGTGTGGTTGGTGGAGTCGTACTGGCGCCAGGAGCTGGTGGAGGTGAAGTTGCCCCACGACAAGGCGTGATCGACGATCAGGCTGACGCCGTCGAAGGTGCGCCATTCGGCGTTGTCGGCATCGCTGTAGGTCTTGATCTTGCGCGGGTCGAGATAGTCGTCCGGGTCCACCGGTACCGGCGGCCGCTGCGGGTACGCCGGCAACGGCACGATGCCGGTGGTGACGCGGCCGTTCTGGTCCAGGCTTTCATGGTCCCAGGTGACGTAGGCGGTGGTGTTGTCGCCGATTCGCGTCTGCCAGGCCGCGCGCGTGGCCCAGACGTTCTCGCCGCCCAGGTCCTTGCCGGTGGCACCGTCCTGGAACCAACCATCGCTGGTGTTGATCAAGGCATTGAAGCGCAGCGCGGAGTTGTCGCCGGTCGGGATGTTCCACATCGCGTCGGCGTACTTCTTGCCGTAGTTGCCCACGCGCACCGTGGCACGCGCCTCGGTTTCGGCTTGCGGCCGGCGGGTGATCAGCGAGATCGCACCGGCGGCGGTATTGCGGCCGAACAAGGTGCCCTGCGGGCCCTTCAATACTTCGATGCGCTCCACATCGACGAACGGCAGCAGCACGCCACCACCGCGCCCGCCGTAAACGCCATCGACGAAGATGCCCACCGCCGGATCGGTACCAATGCCGAAGTCATCGGTTTCAACACCGCGCAGCTTGAACGAGGGCTGGGTCGGCTGTACTGCGCTGATCACCAGGCCGGGCACCAGGCTGTCGATGTCGCCCAGGTTCTCCGCCGCCACGTCATTGAGCAGGCTCTGGTCGACCACCTGCAGGGCGATCGGCACATCCTGTATTTCCTGTTGCCGGCTCTGCGCGGTGACGGTGATGCGATCAAGCGTGGTGGCAGCATCCTCCGTCGCCGACTGTGCCATTGCCGGGGCAGCCGCCCCCAACACCATCAGCCCGGCCATGGCCCGCTGCAAACCAACTACCAGATTCCGTTGCTTCACTCGCATCGCGTTCTCTCCCACGCAGTGAGGTATGCCGGCGTCAGACCGCCGGCGGGCCCGTATTGCCCGGCTGGCCTTCGCCCGCCGAATCGCAGTTTGTCTTCAGCGCATTGATCCATTGCCGGATAAGCGCCACGCCCTCCTTGTGCACCACCGCGCGCCCCACCTCCGGCATCATCACCGCCGGGTCATCGCTGTCCATGCGGTAGGCGATGATCGACGCGTCGGCATCGCCGGGCTGGATGTCGTAACGGCGGTTGCCGGTGCCCTTGCCGGCAGCGATCGGCTGCTTGCACATGCCCAGTTTCAAGTGATCCTGGGTGGGCGCGTCCAACCACAGCCCGGAGGTGATGGCCGGCCCGGTACGGCTGTGGCAGTGCCCACAGTTCACGTCCAGATAGGCGCGTGCGCGTGCCTCCAGCGGCGCCGCCGGGTCGCTGGCATCGGCCATGCGCGGCAACTGGTCCGCCGCCGGCAGGTCTTTCAGATAGCCAAGTTTCGACAAATGCGCGAGCTGGTTGTCGCGGCCGCCGGCATAGTCGAAATCGCGATTGAGATGGCGCGCCTTGGGGCCGATCGGCTGCAGTTTGCGCGAGCGGTTGTCGGTGATATGGCAGCCGCCGCATTGGTTCTGGTCAGGCACCTGATAGGAAAACGCCTCGCGCGCACCATCGGCGGCGACCAGCTCCAGATCGACGCTGGCGCCGGTGCGTTGCAAGCGGGCTTCTGTCTGCGCCTTGTTCCAGACATAGGGCAAGGCCACCCAGCCTTCCTTGCGGTGGACCAGCAGCCGCGTCTCGATCAGGCGTACCTTCGACAGGTCCAGGGTTTCGCCCTGCAGCGACGACTGCGCCGGTGGCGTGCGCGCCACCGATTTGCCGTCGGCCGCGCCAGTAGCGGGCAATGGGTAGTAGAAGGTTTTGCTGAGAATGGTGCCGACCGGGAAATCAAGCGCGTGCTCGGGCTGGTAACCCGCCGCCTGGCCCTTTGGCATCCACACCGTGCGCAGCTTGTGCGCGTAATCACTGAACAACGGCGTGTTCAGGTCATACGGCACCACGCCATCATTGAGTGACAGCCTGCCATCGCGAACACGCAGCACATGCCACTCATCCAGCGTAGCGGGCTGGCCCTGCTCGAAGAAGTGCACCGCTTCCGGCTTGCCGCACCCGGCCAGCACCAGCAAGGCACCGACCAACACCATTCCCCGCACAATCAGCTTGCGCATGCCCAGGCCTCAACCACGCTTCAGGTCGATGGCCGGCAAGCGCGGCAGATCGCATTCGAATGGCTTGCCGTCCTTGCTCGGGTTCTTGTAACCGCCCGGGCCATCGGCGTTGACCACGCCACTGACATTGCGCAGGCAGATCTGCGGGCCAACCTTGACCCCGTCCACCATCCGCTCCTTGTTGTAATAGCCATCCCACAGCACATCGGGGAAGTTCCCGGTCAAGCCATACAACGCCACTTTCAGCGCCTTCAGATCCAGCCCATCGGGCGAGTCACCGCCGCCGGACAAGGTGTTGTTGTGGATGTAGATGCGCTCCGGGTAGGGATCGAAATTGGCCGAGGCGCTGCTGTCCTTGTAGCCGGTGGAATAGACGCTGGAAACGATGATGTTGGTGGTGGCGTTGTCGCGCACTTCATTGTCGAACACCTCGATGTCATCGTTGGAGTTGATGACGATGCCCGAACCGGCCGGCACGCTGGCCACCGGCGTGCCCTTGGCGCCGAAGTTTTCGTGGTTGTTGGCGATGACCTTGTTGTTGAACACGCGGATGTTGCCACCCTGCTGCGACAGGCCCGGCATGTTGAACACCAGGATGCCGCCGGTATTGCCGGTAGCCACATTGTCGTAGACGTCTGCGTTGCGGGTGTTCTCGACCTCGATGCCGGCCACGTTCTGCTCGGCGCGACTATTGCGCACGATCACGCCATCGGACTGGCCGACGTAGATGCCGGCATCGGAGGCGCCGATGGAAATGGTGTTCTCGATCAGCACGTTCTTGGTCAGCACCGGGTAGATGCCATAGGCGCCATTCTTGGTGCTGGGGCCGCCGGTCCACTGCACCTTGACGCCACGGATGGTGATGTTCTCCGACTCGCTGATCTTCAGCCCGTCGCCCTTGGAGTCCTCGATGGTGAGGTTCTCGATGGTGAAGTTGTCGCCATTCACCAGCAGCCCCTCGGCACCGGCCTTCTGCCCTTTGAAGCTGAGCACGGTCTGGTCCATGCCGGCGCCACGGATGGTCACCCCGTCAGCGCGCAGGCTCAGGCTGCGCTCGAACTGATGCCGGCCGGCCGGGATATCGATCACGTCGCCCGGCTTGGCATCGAGCAGGCGCTCCTGCAGGGTGGCCGCAAATGCCGCATCGGCGGCGGCCACGGCCGGCGCGGATGCCTGCTGCTGACAGCCGGCCAAAAGTGCCACTCCGGTGGCGATTACCCAGCTGATGCTGCGCTGCATTATCTTTTTCTCCCATACGCCGGCAGATGTTGGGCGCAGTCTGGCCTTCAGGAAGTGTTCACGCGAAGGGCAAGAACGGCATACTTGGGGGGGCAAAGCGGACAAGCTGGAGGGGCTTGCATGCATCGCAGGAGTGGCGGCGGCGACCGCCTGAGCATCGCCAACGTTCCAACCAACATGCTCTGTGGGCTGTTGCTGCTGGCCGAACAGCTCGGCCTCAACAGCGACAACTGGCTCAACGGGCTGCAATTGAGTGCCACGCAACTCAATGACCCCAGCACCCGCATTTCCTATCGGCAGGCGATAGAAGTGATACGCCGCGCCCTGCCCACGTTTCCCATCACCGGGGTCGGGCTGGCCATGGGCGGCAACCAGAACGGCGGCAACTTCGGCCTGCTTGGCCTGGCGATGAAGACCGCGCGCACGTTCGGCGATGCAGTGCGGATCGGGCTGGATTACCAGCGCAATCTTGGCCCTTTGATGAGCCTGAGCCTGGAGGACAACAACAGCACCAGCTTGGCCATCGTCGCCACGGCGCCGGACGAGGCCAATGACCTGCTGCCCTTCCTATGCGAGGAAATGTTTTCCAGCATCGTGATGCTCGGCCGCGAGCTTGCCGGCAATGAGTTCAGCCCGCTGCGGCTGGAACTGGGCTACCCGCCACCGAGCTGCATCGATCACTACCAGGCCTTGTTCCGCTGCGAACTGCGCTTCAACCAGCCACGCCATGCGCTCGTCCTGGACCAGCGCTGGATGCAGCTGCCATTTGCCAGCTACAACCCGGTCACCTCGCAACAGGCGTTGTCCCTATGCCATGCGCAGTTGGCCACCTTGGCTGGCCGCGGCGAAACCACTGCCGCCGTCGAGCGCCAGCTGCGGCCACGACTGCGTGACAACCCGCAGATGAGTGAAATCGCGCTGGCCCTGCACCTGAGCGAGCGCACCCTGCGCAGGCAGTTGGCCGACGAGGAGACCAGTTTCACCGAGGTACATGACCGGGTGCGCACCGAACGTGCGCTGGAACTGCTGCAGGACCCGGAGCTTGCGGTTGCAGCAATCGGCAACCAGCTCGGCTTCAATGATGCCCGCGAGTTCCGCCGCGCCTTCAAGCGCTGGACCGGGCAAACCCCAAGCGGCACCCGGCTGCCGCCGTCCTGAAATGCAGATGCCCGGTTTCCCGGGCATCTGCGGCAACAACCGGATCCGATGTAAGGATCAGTCGATGATCATGATCGCATCGACTTCGAACGCGGCGCCCTTCGGCAGGCCCGACACTTCGATGGTGGAACGGGCCGGGAACGGGGCCTGGAAGTATTCCTGCATCACGGCGTTGACCTTGGCGAACTCACCCAGGTCGGTCAGGTACAGGCCCAGGCGGACCATCTTGTCGAGCGAACCACCGGCTTCCTCGGCCACGGCCTTGAGGTTGTCGAAGGCGCGGCGAGCCTGTGCGGTCACGTCACCGGCGACGATCTCGCCGGTAGCAGGGTCCAGCGGGATCTGGCCGGAGAAATACACGGTGTTGCCGGCACGCACGGCCTGCGAGTACGGGCCGATGGCGGCCGGGGCGTTGGCGGTGTTGATGATCTGGCGGGACATGGACAACTCCAGTCTTGAAAAGGTGGGCCATTGTAACGTCGCCACCTTGGCGCCTGCCTGACCGGGCCAGGCGGGCTCTGGTCAAAAAATCACCAGCGCCCGCAAAGCCATGCAGCGCAAGGGCTGCAAAGGCTTATCCACAACTTGTGGATACAGCAAGACACAGCCTGTGTGGATAGCGCTACGCAGGTAGAGCCGAGCCATGCTCGGCTGGGGCGTTCCCAGCACATCCGCTGCGGCTTTTGTTTGCGGGCGCGGCGGCACCCGCGAAGCCGATAGGACATCCGGCTGGCGAACATCCCTGTTGCAC